>JBEDUN010000021.1:0-128560 GCA_040414675.1 Nitrososphaeraceae archaeon
TTCTGTGCACGGTCTATTGCCTTTGTACTAATATCATAACCATACACATCAAATCCTCCTCGATCTTGGACGTACTTTGCTACAGGTAACCCTAGTTGACCCAAGCCTATTACAAGAACTTTCAAACTAGGACTAGTATTCTTATAACGCTCAGTACTATGTCTATACCTACCTGTACTAATCGTTGATTTAGACTGCTTCGGTTTGTCAGTTAACAATAATCTCTACTTAGCCTATTATTTTATATGTAGTGAGAAAAAGATCTATAGTACTCTTTTACTTCAGTAAGGTAATGGGCAAATTGCCTGATTAATTATCTGCATTAATTGATGAACGCTCAGAACTAATTACATTGAGAAATAATATGCCGTGGCGTAACGATAATCAGCACGAGGTTATTGTTGAGTACATTAGTATCTGTTTCCAAAATATCAATCTAATTTAAAGACTGATCAAATCCTTTACATTTGTACGCATTATTTTTAATACCGATTCGTGATAGATATCATCGAAAACCATGCAATTAGTTTGACTAAGTATTAATCACATGGACAACTCAAAATGTTCGTTTTTAATGTGCTTCTACGAAAAACACGTAACGTCCATGAATTCAAACATTACTAAATTGTTCATAAGCTAGTTTACTAATCACGTTATTTTACTTTTCAGCTATTGTGTCTTGATTATTGTACTTCAATCCACAAAGTCATTCATCCTTTATATTTCCCATTCACAACCATCTTCAACAAAAGTAATTCATCCTCTTCGATATTGAACTTGTGATACTCATTCTCAAATGACGCTATCAATGATAATACCTCTAAAGTCGAATTAGCTAGCATTAGTCTTTTCTAAATATATTAAAGTTATACCTACTTCTGGCAATCCCATAATAATCATAAATTAGATATCGCCTTCGAATTGAAATCAAGGATTTTCGTACACAGAGCCTTTATATTTGGATCTTTGATTATTTCTTTTATAAACTCATCTGCAACGACGATAACTTCTTTAAAATTATTTCTGGATAAGAATTTTTCTAGTGAAACCTTGAACATTGGATAGTCCTCAACTTGAGATGGCAATACATAGTTCTTGAGGGACAAGTTATGAGCAGCTGGAAAAATATCGGAAATTTCGGCAGGTATGATTCCCAGAAATCGATTATATGTACATACTTGTGCGTCTGGCAATCTTTCCTTAATTAGACGGTATTGCGTGGTAGCATAGAAAGGATGAATATCCACTTCAGGATAGAGTATTAATTTATTAGTGTTGGCTGGTTTGAAATTAGACACAATTCCTCTAAATCGCTCGGCTTCTGGTCTATATTGATCAAAAGGTTCAAACAGAAAGATGGCTCTTTTCTTAAATTTTGGAGTACCATCTTTCATGATTTCTAAATTCTTAAAAATACGTAGTGCAGTCATAAGTTTAGGATGAGCTCTACCCTTCTCTAACACGTGTTCCCACAATCTACCATCAATAATTGCCTGTTTTACTGCTGAAACTTCCGCTTTGATAACATTAAGGTTATGCAATCCAAGTTCAATTATTCTTTGGTTCTTATCAAGTTGCAACAGCTCCTTAGATGTGAATTTACTACAAACAGTACATGAACAAGGAAAATAGGAAAGATCTTGTAACTTAATCGTCCCGTTCGAATGCATATAACGATCCTCCTTAGCATACAGAATATACGACGCAGAATCAAACGTATCACATCCCAATGCTACAACTAACGGGATAGTAAGAGGGTGCCCAGCTCCAAAGAGATGAAATGGCTTGTTGGGGACAGACGTCTTCGCAGATACAATCATTTCAGACAATATCGAAAATTCATACCTTTCCATTACTTCGACAGGACTTCCAATTGCCATAAGCTCATATCCCATCTTATCTAGCGATTCCGCAGAATACTTCACTAAATCAAGATGTTCTCCGCCTTGAACAGGCCCTACCCAAATTGGTTCTATTTTATGATAGCTTTCACGATTGATGGTATTACTTATTGAAACTTTACTATTTACCAATTCAAGAGTCTCTTTAGCATTCTTGAGAGTGTCTTCTACATACTCTTTGGCTTTTGCGTGTTCGAGCCCGAAACCTGTGGGTTTATCTAAGGGTACAGCAATGTCACTTTCAATTTCCATTTCAAAACATGCAATTGTTTTGGGCTCTACATTTATCTTACCATATTCGAGAACTTGATATCCACCAGAATCGGTCATTACAATACAGTCACCATCTATAATCTTGTGTATACCTCGCTTTCTTGCCTCATCGCCATAATGTTTCAATGCAAGATATGCATTTGTAATAACCGCATCGAAACCTAGCATTTTCAGAATTCGCGGGCTAATGCTTTGCCTCACTGGATGCACTACTGGAATAAATGCAGGAGTTTCCAAAATGCCATGAGGTGTAGCCAGCTTTCCAATTCGTCCGGCTAGGTCAGAATGTCTGACCTCAAATGACAAATCTATTTTTTAGTCTCCCTGATAAACTCATCAAATATTGCTTTTACTCTATCTGCGGCTAATCCGGAGCCCTCTTGAATTCCATCCTCAGTCACTTTGATTTTCTCCATTACAATTATTGCACCCACATCTTCTCTAATTTTCACTAGCCCAGGAAACACTCTTGACAATCTATCAGATAAAGCCTTGTAGTCAAAAGGCTTTTCCATTAGTTTAATTTCTCTTACGTATGAGCCGTTAACTATCATTTTCAATATACCCTGACCTTCTATATTATCAAGTACCAAGTCGAGTTTTTCATCAATGCCAGTTAAAGTCCCAACATAGATCTTCTGGTCTGAAGTTTCGACTGATACTTTCTTGCCCAAAAATTGAACGGTTTCTTCGCCAAACTTACGTAAAAATACTGCGGACATTTGAATCCATGGAACTAAGGCTCCTCTGTAATATATTTGAATTTCATTAGCTATGTTTCTTTAACTGGACTCGTTTGTTGTTAAATGCGCCATAAATTCACATACAAGATATTGTGGAAATTACTCAAAAGATGCTCGTTTTGCCAAATTCATTATTTATAATTTCAAAAACTTGTTCGAATCTCCATTCTTACAAATTAGCGATATCCAATCAGTTGTTCCTATCTTTCGATCGCATTTTTTGAAGAGTGTAGATTCAATTATATCAGCTACTTCGACAAGTGCCCTATCACTAGTATCTATTTCGGTAGTCTTTGCAGCTCCAAAGATTTTCAAAGTATCGAAGAAGGATACATCAAGAATCTCACTCACAACATTGTCATTGACCTTGCTGATGGAATAGCCTCTTTGCTCTAGAGTTCTTGACAAATGATATGGAGATCGTCGTAATACAGCAGCTAAAGTTACGTTCTTAGGGTTAACTACATATGGTGCGAGATGGCCAATGATTATACATCTGTCATTTAATTGGAATTCCATTTCGATTAATTTAGACAATTTTTTCAGATTGACCTCATCTGTTCTTTGTCCATTGATATTTAAGAAAACATCATGTCCAAGCGCCACCTTATTAATGTCGATAATAGTAGATCCCACTAATTTTTTATTTAGAAACGTTGCAGTTGAATGCTTACCAACTCCCGGTGTTCCAGTGATAATCACTCTATATTGTTGACAGGCTTCCAATCTCCGTCCAGACTTCAGTTATTTAATTGCCTCAATTATTTGTTATTTGCTATATGTTACTCCTAGTATCACAATTCGGTTAATTCTGTGAATTCAATCGAATTTTGCAATAGCGAGTTGAGTGTCACTACTATTTTTTATTTTATCGAATTTTACCAATTACAAATAGTAGCTAAAATATATTATACAGTTTAACTAACTTTTGAATTTCCAATAAAATAGTATATCAACGAGATTGAATTCTACCTTACAATTGCAGAATCACACTAGCTGAGACTTTGGGTTACTCGTATATTTCCAATTGAGGAGATACTATAAGTTGATTAAAACTCACCAGTATAAAGCGGCGAAATATTGAGACCTTTACTAATCCATGGTTAATCCGAATGATAAAAGGAATAAACATATTGATGAAGGCATACCTATGCGCGTCCAGAGAGTGAATATTAAGTTAAATCATATAGATGCATAACTAAGAAAAGCACGTCGCATTACCTTCGTATAATCAACCTCATGATCACAAAAAAGAAAGTTGAGTGGCTCTAATGTTGTAAAGCTTGCTATCCGCTTATCCTTCTTCCCAACCCTTATCGAACACACCGTTCTTATGTAGAGGCACTGGCTGTCCTGCGGTATATTCCATAGGTCTCATCCAAAATATTGCGTGTGTTGGACAAACGCCTATACATGCACCATCAGATATACATCTTTCTGGGTAAAAGATGAACGCCTTACCTCTTTTCCATCCCTCAACGGGCTTTACTCTAAGAACGTCTGGACCAAGAGCAGTGCATATCTCTACACAGAGAGCACAACCTATACATCTTTGTTCATCAACGTCTGGAATTATAGCAATTGGCACTTTTAATTCACTAAAATTGCATATGATTGAAACTATTTAAACCCTATGCCACTTACAAAACGGTGTTATAATAAAAGTTAAAAGCAATTGACTTGTAAAAACTTTTAAATATTTGAAGTATAAGAAAACTGAAATTCCTAGCTAAAAATAGAAAAATGTGAACAGTTATTTTTTAGTCATTCTTAGCACATCTACTTGTCCGCTGTGAAGCCAATCCTTCAGTTCTTCATGACTAGGTTTTGCATCATGTTTTCCCGCCAAGTGTAGATGTAAAAGAACATAGTTAACTTGATTCAGCAGTGGCTTGTTTTGTTCATCGCCCTTTCGGCTTTTACTTTTGAGATCTTCAGGAACGGTAGCCCACCATTCGTCGAATTTTCGAACCATATCTCAAGACTATGATCGAAGTTAATAAGCCTTTTGGGTTTTTAGTCTTTGTGTAGCTGGAATAATATACCACGGTCTCAAAGGCATAGTGTCTGAAGCCCGTTGCACAATAGGACTAAATGCAAGCAGTAATGACAACACTGCAGATGCCATTTGATCTCAAAGAGTTATTAGCAGCTCATTCTGCATATCAACGTTTTATTGCACTTGGACCCAATCCACATCATCTGCGATACATATTTCCGCTGTTCGAAGGAACTTACTTCGCATATAGAAAAATTGATGTTTACCGAGTAGCGAATATAGCCAAATCAATTTCAAAGCAACCTTTTTTTATAGACATTGGTTGCGGCTATGGAGATTTCCTAAGAAAAGTGAGAGAATACATTTCTAATGCAATTGGAATTGAGAAAGATACTAGCTTATTTTATCTCCTTAAAAAACCAAAACCAGATTATATATATTTAGACTCGATAGAATGGTTTGATAGCAAGGACATAGATATTGCATTTGTTGGCTGGATGGAACCAGGCGTAGATTTTCGCAGATCTGTTGCCAGTATAGCAAAATGTATCATAACAACCTTCGACGAAGGTGGTCAGTGCGGAATTAGTGGAGGTTGTGAATATGAGGAATTTGGATTTCAGCGAATGGCCTATTGGCGAACACCATCTTGGATAGACGTAAATACAGAGCTAATGAATGAATATTATACTCCTTCGTTATCGCATGACACGAGGTCTCAACTTAGGTCAGTTCGCTCAGCTCACAATTTATGGTATGTGTATGCAAGAAAAGATGTAGTGGACCGTGTCCGAAAAGGGCTATATGATAGTATACTAAACGGAGAAACTGCTAGCCAAGTATTCGATTTTGAAACAATCCTTGATGCATGTGGTTACCACATTAAGGAGACTCTACAAATATCGACCGCAAGAGAGCCATTGTGGGAAGTTATTTTTGATAACGGTCCATCTAGTGTAGTTGGATCTTCTCACAAGCACATCATTGATAATTCTAATGGTAGGGATCAGTAAAAGCGATGCATCGACGTGATCAACAATTTTTCCAGACTCATTTATTGTACTAATTCACCTAATTTGAGCGACAATAAGATTATGACTAGTAAGGTACACATTTAATTAAATAAAATTGCTGCATATATTCATATGCCACTATTCAAGTTAAAATTTATTATATCTTCTATGTTATTTTTTAAATCGTGTAAATGCATGTAGGAATTACGATATTAGTTCATATTGAAGTGATATCCACGGTTCCAAGTTTGTACCTCTATGAATTCAAAGGAAGATTAAGTTCGCTGAAACTGAATGAATATGAATCGAAATCCTCGAGCTAGACATATCCCGCACATAAGAATTGACAAAATCTTATCAATAGACTCGAAAAGTGGTAGACAACTTCAGAACTATAGATTAACAATAAACTCTTATTAATTATAACTTATGTTCGGTAGCGTTATAAGCATCTTAGAAGTCTAGTATCAAAAATTGAATACATTATACTGGAACCTAACATGGAACGTGAATTATACAGAAGAATAATAGGGATTATTGCTGAAGGATAATATTATAACTCCACTTCCCAAAGGGCTAAGATTAAGCAGTTTGATCCAATATTCTATTACAACTGTACATCAGGTTATGAATAAAGGCATAGAATGTTTCTGAAATAGTCAATTATCAAGATGGAGATCCATCTCTATCAATAGCCAAGTGTGACCATTGTCCCTTACTCGTGGGATCCGAAGACAAATTTTTCAAATTTGTAGTCGCCTTTCCTTCTATTGGGTTTGGGGTTTCTTCATATGCAAAATCCTCTAGCCTCTTTATTGTATTGAATACCGAATCATAGAATCCTTTGTGGAACTGGCTCCCCAATTTACAATAAGGGTGTCCCGCTACCAAATTGTGATTCGGATTATGGCAATCACCAAATATAATCTTCTTTTTAAGATCAACTGTGAGCCACGAAAGACACATTAGTCCAAGAATCCAGAAGAAAGGCTCAAAATGGGACTTCACGTATATCGTTGGATTGTACGGATCACATTTATCCTGCTTTTGCTGTCCAACATATTCCTCAACTTTTTCCTGTATTTTTGAGAAGAAAATATTCATAAATTCTTTGTCTAGTGTTGGTCTAGTACCGATTAATTCCTGTATTGAGTTGTAGAACGATTCGACATCTATATCTTTCTTAAGCCATTTTGTATCACTCATTTTGCAATACGCTATAAAACAGATCACATAGATAAACTTATTATTATTTCCTTAATAATTCGCCTCCAGACCTAAATAATACTGTAGGAGATTTAATGAGTTTTTCATATATGGGCAATTTATAACCAGCAGTTGACTACAGTACTAAGTTAAGTAGTATATAGGGAATTACAAATGACATATGGGTAATAATCAACCTGTAGTATCGAGGACTCACATTTTTAGTAGAGGATAAGATGACTTGTATAATAATTTCCGGTTTATTTTTACATAAGCAGTTAAAAAGGGGGGACGACAGGAAAGTATTGAATGCTATCAAGAGCCGTTATTTACATTTCAATTACCGTTATTGGGATTGCGATTGTGGCTGTTGGGCTTAGAGTGTTATTGAGTAACTATTATCAAACCTATGTTGTCGCCAGTGGTAGTATGGTTCCGACATTAAACATAAATGATTTTGTCATAGTTAGCAAGCTCACACCATTTCCTGAACTGAAAATTGGAGACATTATTGTTTTCAAATCTGTGGGCTCATTGATCCCTCATGAACTTCATGAAACTATAGTTCACAGAATTAAGCAGATTGATTCCGGACCGAATGGTGATAGAATTGTCAGAACTAAAGGAGATGCGAACCCAAGCTCGATCCCTCTCATCGATTATCCTATAGAAGAACATAATTATATAGGCAAAGTCATCTACGTAGTACCCAAACTCGGCGTAATAAGTACAGTATTGAATCCACCGACTAACTATATCATAATTGGCGGAACAATCCTTTTAATAGTCATTTATTACACTAGAACTCTGAAAAGAGAAGAACGCACTAGAGCGTAGCAGTGTAGATGTCCGGCCCACAAAGATTGTCTGTTACCTAATTGACATATGTCAAATCCGAGGATGATATATTTTCAAGTGATCTGCTATTTAGAAGAAACATTGCGACAGTGGTATATAGTAATAGTAACGATTAAATATTAATACGTCATGAGTATAGTACAGAATATTTTTCTGTATTGATTCAGATTTATTTATTAGATATTATCAGAATGGCATATCTATAGTTTGCAAAGCATATCCAACCAATTTGTAGTTTTATGATCTCATTTTGCAGATATTGCAAACTGATTACCTATCGTCAGGGTGAAGATCATATTTTAATCTTAATATTAGTTTAAACTTGAAAATAGATCGGATCCTTCAATCGATTCAACTCAGTTTTGGATATACATCCAAAATTTGAATATATTTCTATTCTCTACTTAATAGAAATAGCTTGTGTAACGCCGAACGTGTTGTATATCAACTAACTTGATTATTTCTTTTTATGTCCATAATCCCATGTAGAATAATAATCTGGAGTAATTTCCAAAATAACTGATTCTCCATTTTTTACATTTGTCATTAGGGATGTTGCCATCGGATGCGCCAAACTTCCTAGGTACCTGACCATAATTTTTTCGGCCAATGGGATATTTTCACTTACATTTTCATGTATTCTTACCTTCCCCTTTCCTCTAACTCCCTTATATGGCTGATTCGGATCGTCTACGCAGTAATAAATAAGATCCCTAGAGTTTAAGTTTTGTATCTTTTTGGACATCCTGGAAGTCTCTATGTAAAACTTTTTGTTTGCAGAATCAAAATAATACCATGTCGGATGTATAATTGGCTCTCCTTTTTCGTCGAGAGTGGCTATATGAATATTAAGCTTACTATTGGTCAGAAAACTTAGAATTTCATCCTCAGTTAGTGTTGCTCCTAGTCCAGGGCTAGCATTCATAATTCTCATAGATTAAATGCAGTTAGAAAACATTATATATTTATGATTGTGCTGTTATCAAAACAACCAAAATCGGAAATACCGCAGGTTCTGCATTGTTGTTTCACTATTCTTGAACTGAGATTTCGATCTTCATGATTCTTGACACAGTTGATGAAGCAAACCTTGGAGATTCAACATTATACGTGTTATTGGAGGGTTTGAAAACAAACAAATACATTGTAAATTATAGGCAGTTAATTAGAAGTGTCACGCAATATACCAATTTCAACAAAAATCGAGGATTACTATTCAAGCATGAACAGCATCGTTGTTATGCCCGATTTCTTTTTAGACAGAATTATTCGATTAAGATCAAAAGAAGAATTTTTTAATGGCTTGTCTGAGAAAGCAAGATTTGGAGGTGGTAGCTTACGCGGTATCCCTACCAAAGATATCAAGGGTGGGAATGCGGTGAATATTGCCTATAGCCTTGCAAGATTAGGAGCCAATGTCGTATTATTTACCATCGGAGATGAAATTGCGTCTGCTGTTCTTCACCAAACCTTTTTAGAGTTCAAGAATAATGTAGATCTCTTTATAGCACCTGGGAACCATGGTCATACAACATCCTTGGAATTTTTGAGTGAAAAAGATATCACATTCAATCTGATGGTGAGTGATGTTGGCGACAATGCAGATTTTGGACCTGAAAAAGTTAATTCTGAAGAACATCTCAAGAGATTACACGATGCTGATGCGACTGTAATGGCGAATTGGGGTAGCAATATGAAGGGTACCCAATTAACAGAGTACGTATTTGAAAATTCATCAAAAGCACTTCACTTTATAGATCCCGCTGATGTAGAATCTAGAAAAGAAGACTTTCGAAAATGTTTAGAATCGATTTCAGATTTTACTGATGTGCTAAGTATAAATGAAAATGAGTGCAACTCTTTAGGGAATGCTTTAGGTTTGGGTAACCTAATCCCAGAAAGCTACAATCCTGAGCAAGTAAAATATGCAGCAAAGGTAGTTGCTGATAACGTTAAGATTAGCACAGATCTACATACACGAAAGGGATCAGCGTGGTCTAATGGTAAAGAGGCGGAATTTGTTCATTCTATTCGGGTTGAAGCAAAAACGTTAACGGGTGCTGGTGATGTTTGGGATGCTGCTGATGTAATAGGGTATCTAGCAGGTTTAGATGCAAAGGAAAGATTAGTCTTCTCAAACTCCTGTGTTTCGCTATACGTGAGAAGTTTGTCCTCACTACCTCCAAGATTGGATGAAGTATTTGATATGTTAGAAAGAATTGGCGCATAACACACAAAGAGCAAAATAATCTAATTGTTTGGACCGTAAATTTCACGTAATGGGGTGATATAAGAACGGAGATTAGAATCGAGCCTACTTTGAAACAGTTTTGTAAGTAGGTGCAAGATCTTGTATGATGCAATCATTGCATCCACCTTTTCTCTTGTAGTTATGGCATTGCTCTCGATTAAAATATAGTCGGACATCACTCTCAAATTTACCTGGAACGGTGATGTGATATTGGTTGTAGTATCGTTTGGACTTGAATGATTTCCATTTTCTATACTAACCCATTGCAGAATGTACAATGATCCCTCATTTGTCATACCTGCCCACCTAAGTTTGTCAAACCATTTACCGACCAAGTTTTTTACCATTTCGCTAGTTTTCATCATTATCGGAACGTATGTTTGTAAAAGGGGAGCATACTTTCGTTGAATATTCGAACTGCTTATTTCTTCTTTAAAATCATTAACAGAAGCTATCGACCGTCCATCCTTAGTTAGTCTAATTCCAGAGTGAGATCTTTCTATCAAGCCCAAATCTACTAGTCTATCTAAAGCTCTAGCAAGGCTCTGTTGATGAATATTAAGACTTCTCATTAAACCTCTAAAAGAATAATTAGAGTCGGAATCCTTTCCAAATAGAGAAAGAATCCTACTGTCATTATGCCGGAGATCAGAAGTGGAAATTGCGTTAGTATCCTTCACTAATAACTGACAAGCCCGTTCTTGATTAGAATTTGTGTTCTCATGGCCATGTTGGTAATCCTCCATGACAATTTCATCTATACGATTGTTATCCACTAATTCGGGCTCTTTGTTATCTATGAATAAGTCACTCTCCAAATATTGATTGTAGTGAATATGGATAAATCCGGATATAAATCGTTATCAAGCATGTGCAATGTCTTTTCGCTTCCTTTGTCTTACTATATATCCGCACTAACTGATATTGACTACCATTAATGCAAATTAGTCACACGATATCAAAGTACTAACTAGCCAAGTCTATAATGCACCACATACAAGATACTGGATCTAAGAGACGACAATACAGTGCATAATTGAGATTGATCCCAAATGCAAGTCTATTAACTTCGCATAAGTCACAAAATATGATTTCTAAACCCTTAAATTCAACTTTGGATCGCTCGATAGAAGCTTGATTTTAGTATCCGAACTTATTTTGCGGGTTAAATTTATCTTCTCTATATTATCGAAATGCATTTAACTATCCATGTTCGACTTTGATTGATTGTATGTCATCAACTGATTCTCAAAATATCTTTCTCTCACCTCGATCCATCGCGGTGATAGGTGCATCTGAAAAACCTGGCGTTGGGAAGGCCATATTTTCAAATATTGTCAATGGATATAAGGGAAAAATCTATCCCATTACACCTTCTAATGAATTTGTTTCTGGTCTCAAAGCCTACAAAAATGTCTTAGAAGTACCTGACCAAATCGACCTAGCTGTAGTTGCTACTCCTAACAAAATAGTCCCAAGAATAATGGAAGACATAGGTAAGAAAAAGATTAAAGGAGCGATCGTTGTCTCAGCAGGTTTTAAGGAAGTCGACGAGAATGGGGCTAACCTAGAGAAAGAAGTAGGTCTCATCGGGAAAGATTATGGGATACGTATCATCGGGCCAAACTGCCTCGGTATAATGAGCTTATCGCAGAAAAGCATGATGAATGCTACTTTCTTAAAAATAACCCCACGATATGGCAACATTGCACTAGTGTCTCAAAGTGGTGCGATATGTGCAGCCACAGTAGAAGATGCAATAGCACAGAATATCGGCTTTTCTAAGGTAATTAGCATGGGAAATAAGGTCGACATGGACGAAAACGATATCCTTGAACTCCTGGCATACGATGAAGAAACCAAAGTAATAGTGATGTACTTGGAAGATATTCATGATGGCAGAAGGTTCATGGCAATTACGAAGAAAGTTACTAAAGATTTGCAAAAGCCCATCATAGTACTAAAAGCAGGAAGAACTCCAGAGGGAGCTAAAGCTGCAATGTCCCATACTGGTGCCTTAATGGGAAGTGATGAAACGTTCGATGCATTATTCGAGCAATGCGGGATCATTCGAGTAGATACTATGCAAGAATTATTCGAACTTGCAACTGCATTTTCAAAACAACCTATTCCCAAGCTTAATTCTGGTATTGCAATAGTGTCTAATGCAGGAGGCCCCGCTATTATTTCAACTGATGCTTGCTCTAAATATGGACTGAGAATGGCTGATTTAACAGAGTCAAGAAATTTGATAAACAAATTGATCCCGCCACATGGTTCTTCAAGAAATCCAGTTGATATTGTAGGAGATGCAGATTATGGTCGATTTGAAAAAGTACTCCACGAAGTATTGTCTAATAGCAATGTTGGATCCGTGGTTACAATGTGCACACCCTCAGCAACATTGAATTACGACGACTTGGCTAGAACCATCGTCAAGACATCTAAAGCAATGGGAGAAGGTAAGACAATGGTTGCAGCTCTAATGGGGTTGGCTGAAGGCCTCGAAAATAAACAAATACTATCTGATGGCAACATCCCACATTTTATGTACGCAGAGCCAGCTATTCGTACGCTTGAAGCCATGTATGAATTCAGAGAATGGATCGAAAGACCATCTGATGAACCCAAGAAATTCAATGTCGATCAATCTAAAGTTAGACAACTATTCAGTCGTGTTAAAGATCAGTCTAGAACAAATCTGTTAGAGGAAGAAGGATATGAAGTTCTTGAGGCGTATGGCTTTTCCATACTGAAAAAACATCTGGCGAACAGTGAAGAAGAATGCATAAGAGCAATTCAAGACATAGGCTATCCAGTTGTAATGAAAATATCTTCCCCAGACATAGTTCACAAGTCCGATGCCGGTGGAGTTAAAATTGGATTAAAAAACGAAAATGAGGCAAGACAAGCATTCAGGACAATCATCGAGAATGCTCGAATGTACAAACCAGAAGCAAAGATTAACGGGGTACTCGTACAAGAAATGGTAATACAAGGAAAAGAGACGATCTTGGGCGCAAAATTCGATCCAATATTGGGTCAGTTAATCATGTTTGGCCTTGGTGGAATTTATGTAGAAGTTCTAAAGGACGTTGTATTTAGACTTGCCCCCATAGAAGGAAGTGAAGCTGCAAGAATGATCGAATCTGTAAGAACAATAAAGCTACTTGAAGGTGTTAGAGGAGAAAAACCACATGATCTTAATGCCATAAAAGAATCACTGCAAAGACTGTCCCAACTAATCACAGACTTTCAGGAGATCGAGGAACTTGATATTAACCCATTAATCGTGCTAGAGGAAGGTAAGGGCGCAAGAGCTATAGATATCAGGATAAGTCTCAAAAGTGATAACGTATAATGAAATACAAGATACTTCAATAGTGATTCATTAATGTAATGAACAAGCTTCAGATATAACTACGCAGATAAAAATAAGCCTAACTCGGGTCGATTATTCTTGACGGTTTAATTGTTGCTAAAAGTATTCAAAATCATGGGCTCGGATTTTTTCATTATGTGTTATAAACTAGGCTTTAAAAAATAGATACCAGTGTGCGATTGTCCGCTGCGTTAATTTTGCATTTTGTTAATTCAAGTACTATCGTTATAAATTATATGTTATGAACTGAACATCACAACCCTCTATCAATACAAACACAATAAAGTATATTATAATACGGAATTCCTACAAAAAAAGGAATTAAAGTAGTTGCCAGAATTAATCCATATCCATACCGCCCATACCGCCCATACCGCCCATACCGCCACCTGGAGGCCCAGCTGGCATCTTGGACTTGCTCGCAGCGATTACGTCGTCAATTCTGAGGATCATACAAGCTGCTTCCGTTGCTGACTTTACTATTTGTTCCTTAACAGCTACTGGTTCTAGAACATTTTGTTTATACATATCAGTAACTGTAGTTGATCTTACGTTCACACCAGTCCACTTAGCACCTTTGCTTTGCTTTGCCCTGAGTTCAGTCATAGTATCGATAGGATCCATACCAGCATTTTCTGCCAAACCTAGCGGTATAGCATCAAGTGCATCTGCATATTTTTGCACTGCTAGCTGAGCGCGGCCTTCCATATTGCTTGACCATTGCCTTATCTCATTACTAAGATATATCTCTGGAGCTCCACCTCCGGCAACGATTGCAGGCTTCTCAAGAACATCTTTCATTACGTAGAGGGCGTCGTGTACTGATCGATCTGCTTCATCCACTACTCTTTGTGAGCCACCTCGTACAAGTATTGTAACTGCCTTAGGGTTTTTGCAGCCTTCTATAAATACCCATTTATCGGTTTCGACCTTGCGTTCTTCTACCAGATCGGCAGATCCAAGATCTCTTTCTACTAAATCATCAATATTGTTAACTACTCTGGCACCTGTTGCCTTCGCTAACTTGAACATGTCACTTTCCTTTATTCGTCTGACAGCTAGAACACCAGTCTTAGCTAGATAGTGTTGAGCAATATCATCGATTCCTTTCTGACACAGGACTACACTTGCACCTGCTCCTGATATTTTATCTACCATGCCTTTTAGCATTTTGTTCTCTTCCTCTAAAAACATCTGCATCTGCTGCGGATCACTAATTCGAATCTCGGCACTCATCTCTGTTTTCTCGATCTCAAGTGGAGAATTGAGTAGGGCAATCTTTGCTTTTTCAACTCTCTTTGGCATGCTTGTATGAACTACTTCCTTGTCAAGTACAATACCTTTAATCAGCTGTGTATCATGCATTGATCCTCCAGCCTTTTTTTCGACTTTAATATTATCCAAGTCTACCTGAAATCCGTCCTTATCTTCAATCTTTTCGGCAATTTGTTTAGTAGCGTTAACCACTATTTCACTCAGAACTGGGCTATCTTCGGAAACTAATTTAGAGTCCATACTTGTTCTTGCAATTTTTATTAACAATTCTTTGTCATTTGTATCAACCTTGACAGCAATTTTTTGTAGT
Source organism: Nitrososphaeraceae archaeon (assembly GCA_040414675.1). Taxonomy (GTDB): domain Archaea; phylum Thermoproteota; class Nitrososphaeria; order Nitrososphaerales; family Nitrososphaeraceae; genus JARBAU01. The sequence goes on from JBEDUN010000021.1 coordinate 15,212, forward strand.
AATTTCAAGGCCTGATCAGCAGCCGAATTATACCCGTCTACGATCACTGAAGGATGAACGTCTTGGGCTATTAATTCCTCCGCTTTTTCCAACAGAGCAGCTGCAAATACGACAGATGATGTGGTTCCATCTCCAACTTCATTATCGACGGACTTTGCGACTTCCACCATCATTTTCCCTGCTGGATGCTGGACATCGATTTCCTTTAAGATAGTTGCACCATCATTCGTTATAGTTACATCCCCCAATGTATCAACAAGCATCTTATCCATGCCCCTTGGTCCTAAACTAGTCTTTACAATCTCACCGACTATTTTGGCCGCAGTGATATTATTCTTTTGTGCTTCCCTTCCCTTGTTCTCTTTAGTACCCTCTTTCAATATTATTACTGGCATTCCACCAGCTGTAGTTTGAACTGCTGACACTCTCATTTTTCACCTAATAGAATAATACACGTGTCATCAAGCCTCTTTTATAGTTTTACCAAAAGATCGTAGTATCAATGTAGATTTTTTTGATTCAAATTTAGATCTAAATTTTGGGATATTAATTATGAATCTTTCATGTTTTCCTGATCCAATCTTCTCTAATTCATCTGATGCCTCTACTTCAAACATAATCCTTCTGTTATCAACTGATATTACCTTAGACTTGATCAGAATCTTAAATCCTATTGGAGTTGCAGCTGTGTGTGTGACATTCACAAGAGTTCCGACCGAGTCCCACTCTTCATCATTTAGGAACTGCTCCTTTAGAAGAAGTCTACAGGTTTCCTCCATTTCTGCAATCATAGACGGAGTAGAGAAGACATTCTCGCCGTCCCAGAGAAATGTTGTTGTTTGGGTTGAATTGGATGTAATCTTTCTTTCTAATGTGGATCCAATCTTGACTTCTTGAATCATCTTTTTATTTATAACTACATGAGTCTTTAGACTTTCTGACTTGAAATCAATTCTATTTATGTTTCCTTGTCTAAAAACGATGATTCAGCACACATTTTGAATTCAGAGACGTCAACTTCAAATTAATTTGAAATTCAGTGAAATCTCAATAAATAAATTGGATTATCCTCAACGCTAGGGTAACATCACCACTGGATAATTGGATTTGACTTAGCTTATGATCAAAATGAAAAAGAAAAAATTATTGGGGATTCACTTATCTGGCCCGCCGTGCAGCGGATGCAATAACATAAGCCAAACCTACAGCCAACCCGAATGTCAATGGAATCCACACACCAAAGCTATCAACACTGAAAGGCACTATTTGCTGCAACAAACTTTCGAATACCATTATTCAAGGAATAGAGCAATTAGTATATTAGATTTACTAACGCCATAAGGTGTATAGGACTACAAGAATGAAGCTAATTTGATTTTCTCCTTTAGGATACTTTAATGTACAGGATTAATGTCAATAACAAATCTAAATCAATTATTACGGGCGTTGTCCTTAAATTACGGCTAAATGGAAACATACATATGAAAATGAAAAAGGAACTAAATAAATTTTGTCCAAAATGTAAGAAATTTACAGTTCAAGCTGTTGCAATTTATAAAAAAGGCAAAGATAGAAAAACTGCGGAAGGCGCAAGAAGACATGCTGAAGATAAAAAAGGTTATGGTGGACAAAAATTTCCAGAGCTCAAGCGTACTGCGAAGACGTCAAAGAAAATTACATTGCGTTATACTTGCAAAAGCTGCCAAAGGAAAACAATGAAAAATGGTATGAGAATACGAAAGTTGGAAATCGTATCATAGGTGTAGTATATAATGCGAAAGAATAACATTATGGTTCCAACGCCACAAAGTAACTTTCTCTCAGTTCAGTGTTCAAAATGCGGAGAAAATGTCATCATCTTTACTTATACTACTACAGATATTGAATGCAAGGCCTGTGGTGAACTTGTCGCAAAAAGAACTGGCGGTAAAGCTAATGTTGTTGGAAAGGTATTGTCAGTGCTAGATTAGTTAGAGCACAGCGTCTTTGCGAGTTCAAGATCTTTCGTTGTGTTTACGTTAATTGCAATTTCTTTTTCGTTCATCAGAACATAGGTTTCCAGAAACATTCCGCTCTTATCTTTTACTCCTGCGGAATCAATTAATGTTATTCCAGAATGGCAATAGTCCAGATTATCCTTACGAATTATAATGCTGGGCTTTACACCTAGATCTTCTACAAATTTTCTGTCCAAGATCACCGAAATGCATGGAAAATCCCAGTCACAGATTTGAATTATTTTCCTTATTATTTTTGTGTTGATGAGTGGGAGGTCCGCGCTTAGTACCATTAATTTGGACGGCATCAAATATTTGACAAGACTCCTCAAATCATGTGAATAATCCAGACCTGTCGAGTCAAGAATCTCCACGTTATCAAGACTATTATAAATATTTTGCACGTATTTGCTCGTAAAGGGAGTGTTAGGACTTGGAACTATTACTACTTTCTCAAAAATTCGACACGCCACTAAAGCGCTTACAACATACTCTATCAAAGTCTTTCCTCGTATCCTTTGCAGTGGTTTCTCAGTCATAGTTGAATCATCCATACGTGTTCCTTTTCCTCCACACATAACCACTGCAATCATATCGTTCTCGGTCTATAGTGGTACGACACTTGATAATAGTATTAAAGACGATAGTCTAGTGAGCTCGTTTGAAGCTCCAATAACGTCTCCAGATATTCCTCCGAAGCTCTTATTTGATTGATATCTTATAATTGCAGAAATAGCTATACATAATCCTAGAGCTGCTAAGCCCCAGTATCCTCCAAATAAAAATACCAATGCAATAGTCATAGATGTGGCGAGTAGAAATTTTCTTTTGTTTTTCATTGCGGTAGTGAAAGGGGTACTGAAACCTTCCCATGCGGATCTTCCACAGTAAGCCTGCAAGACCATCACATACTTAGCAATCACCTCTGCAACGACTATGCTAGTGAACAGTCGTATAGATTGATAAAGACTAGAAAGTGCAATTACCATTCCCAGAATATACAAAATTAGTGCAAGCGCACCCGCAGAACCAATTGCAGGATCGCGCATTGCCTTTTTCTTGACTTCAGTTCGACCTTTAGTTGCTAATCCATCAGCAAAATCTGCTAGGGCATCACTATGGCTAGCTCCAGTTATAATAATTATACACGTGCTTATTATGAGACCCACCAGCTGCGCCTGAAGATGAAAAGAAATTCCGTATGCCAATAACCCTATTGTTATCCCAATACCTGCACCTACTAGTGGAAAAAGATACATATTATTTGCAGTATAGTCCAAGTCTAACATTCTTGTAGGGATAGACTTGTGATAAGACGGGAGTATAGTTAGAAATGAGACTACAGCGCGTAATGGTTCAAGAACCAAATAACATACCCCACCAGCCCACTGCAGAAAGTATGCTTATCAGCGGAATGAAAATAAGAAAGCAAGATAGGATCGCAGTTAGTTTCATTATGACAATTGCACGTTTACACTTCTCGATCGAAAGAGAATCATATGATTCACCCACTGAATAGTGGTCTACCTTTTCAAGTTTTACACGTAATGAGCCAGCCATTGAAGAAATTGGATAGCCTGCATTTAGGCTCGATGTTTTATTATGATCCCTCTTCATGGTGCGTATTGAATTCCTCCAATCTGTTGAAATTATTAATGAAGAGATCACTATTAAAACTCCCGCTATTCTAGAAGGGACATAGTTAGCAATCGTGTCCAGTTTAGCAGACATCCACCCGATATTTTCATTATATTTATCTTTGTAGCCAATCATGGAGTCTAGTGTATTAACAATTCTAAAAAGAAAAGACCCGATTGGACCAAATAAAGAATAAAAGAATATCGGCGAAACCACTCCATCGACAGTACTTTCGCTTATACACTCAATTGTTCCTGAGAGTATTAGTTGCTCATCCAAATTTTTGGTTTCTCGGCGTACAATCATGGAAAGACAGAATCTTGCATTATCCAGGTCTTTCTGTTCTAACGCATTCATTATTCTAACACTATGCACTTCCATTCCCTTAATTGCAATGGTAATCTTTAAGATTATTGCATAGACAATAATCATAAGAACAGGACCCATTAAATTTGAACCAATAAACAGACATAGTTGTAAACTAACACCGAATACTCCTAGCAGACAGAACACGAAAATAGTTCCCTTTATCTTTTCAATTAAAGCATAGCGTGATTCTTCAGGAAGATCATCACTTGGTTTACTTTTGAGGTGTGGAACAAAGTAATTTATTAAATTTCCTAGCCATCTAACAGGATGGTATTTGTTCTTTGGATCCCCTCCGGTCATATCTATGACTATAGCTACTAATAATGCTACAATGAGTTGTTCACCTATCATGGCAAATTAAGATTTACAATTCCTCTTATCATTGTGGGAATGTCGATAGACCGTCGAACAACATCCGCTATAGAGTCAATGGTATTATCCAATGATTGTATTGAAATGGTATCTATATTACACCTGCTACCATCCAAAGAATCTTCATCGGGGATCTCCAAATCCACCTTAGGAATAACGCCCAATATTTTCGTATGAACCTTTTTTCCAATTGTTTCAAGAGCTGGAAGCAAAAGTGTAGTGTCTCCCCTGAACTTGTTTATGATAAATCCCTTAACGAGGTTTCTATGACGAGGAGGTAAGAGGTTCATTGTTCCTACGATACTCGAGAAGCAACCCCCTCTTTCTATATCTGCAACAATAATCACTGGAGCTGACACCCTTTCCGCAAGCAACATGTTTGCTATATCGTATTTTGAAATATTGATTTCAGCAGGGGATCCCGCACCTTCTATAACCACAACATCATTTTCATTCATTAAACTTTCCAGGGAATCTAGAACTAGCGGGAACCCGCATGGTAATACAAAATTTTCATAATATTCTCTCGAGGTTAAAGTCGAGTTGAACCGACCAGACAAAATAAGTTCGCTCTTGTAATCTCCGACCGGTTTTAGTAAAATGGGATTAATTCTCGTATCAGGGAGTTTTCTTGATGCAACAGCTTGCACTGCTTGTGCCTGTGCTATGACATCAACAGTTCCGGAAAGAGTGTGAAGTTTGGATGACATGTTCTGTGCTTTGAATGGAGCTACAACAAATCCTTCATCCGATAAAATTCTGCAGATGGCTGTAGTTATGATACTTTTTCCTGCGCCGGAGGTTGTTCCTTGGATCATTAACAATTTTGCCTTCATGTGTCTATCGATTCCAAAGCTTGAAGAAGTCGTGCATTTTCATCATGCTTCTTAACAGAAACTCGAATGTATTGTCCAGATTCCAATCCATTAAAAGAAGCACAATCCCTTACAAGTATTCCATTACGCTTTAACAGAAGATCACGTAACTTGGTTGATTTTATTGTTTTGAGTCGTATTAAAAAAAAGTTCACATTAGAGCCAATTGGAACAAAAGTTTTAGCTTTTCGTCTAATATAGCTCTGCATATATTCTCTCTCCCGTTTTATTAGAGCTTTGGCCATGGCCAAATGATGACGATCTTTAAGAGCGCAAGCAGCTGCCTTCTGTGCAATTCCATTTACATTCCAAGTTATTTGATAAGATGACAATTTCCTCCCAAGCTTCGGGTTACAAATGCAATAGCCTATTCTAAGACCAGCAAGTCCAAAAGATTTTGTCAATGATCTTATGATCACAACGTTATCAAATTCCTCAATCCTATCTAGCATCGAGTCCGATTTGCCCCTATTGGTCACCAATTCTATGAATGATTCATCCAATAGGACGATAGTAGGCTTTGATACTGATTCCAATATTTTTCTAATATTATTAGACGATAATATCCCCGTGGGATTATTCGGATTGCACAAGTATATAACATCGGCGTTCTTTGCCTTCCCTAAAATAGATTCAGTATCCATAGTCAAATTCTTCATGTGCACAAATGTGATTTTCGCATTCATTAATCGGGACGCATACTCATATTCACAAAATGTGGGAATTGGAATAACCACCCTTTTACGTACGAACGCACGAGCAAAATTGTGAATTATCTCTGTCGCGCCATTTCCGACGTTTATCCAATCAGAGTCCCGATCCAGATTCAAATACTCTAGTATTCCTTTTTTTAGTTCGCTGCATTTTGGATCAGGATAGATAGAAGACAGCGAATCGATATTTTCGTGTATCGTATTTAGGACGAACTTCGAAATGCCTAATGGGTTTACGCTGGAGCTGAAATCTAATTTAACTAGGTCAGGATCTACAGAATAAATCCCACCATGAACACATCTATTTGACATTTTCGGTATACAATACCAGATACCTTATGTTTGTCATTAATTTTACTTGGACAAGAGCAAGTAGCAGGCATTTCCATCTTAAACATTACTGAAATGCATCAAAAACAGAATTTGAAAACGATTAATAAATGTGAATAGGTTAAGACCACGTTATGCAAAAAATAGCTGTATTAGGAGCTACTGGTGCGGTAGGGCAAGAATTTGTGATGTCTCTTAATAAGCATCCATGGTTTGAGTTAACAGAGATTGCATCATCTGCTAGATCTGCTGGTAAGAAATACGTAGATGCACTACGCGATCCTGTTTCCGGGATATTAAGATGGCATAATCCGGAATCAGTACCAGAATACATTCAAGACATGGTGATTAGTAAAATAGAGGATGTAAATCCAGATAAATTCGATCTTATATTTACAGCACTCAATTCTGATGATGCTCAGACGATAGAACCTGGTTTTGCAAGGTCAGTTCCCGTGATTAGTACTGCTGCCGCATTCAGATATGAAAATGATGTCCCAATTTTGATTCCGGGTATTAATGATGAACATACAGAATTACTGGATATTCAGAAAAAGAATAAGAATTGGGCTGGATTTATAGCGCCACTGCCAAATTGTACTACAACTGGCCTTGCCATTACTTTAAAGCCTATCATTGATAAATATGGGGTAAAAAGTGTATTTATGACGTCATTGCAGGCTTTGTCAGGTGCTGGTCGATCACCTGGCGTCATTGCTCTAGATATCATGGATAATGTTATACCATATATTCCAAAAGAAGAAGAAAAAGTGCAGATTGAGACGAAAAAAATTCTCGGGAAATTGAACCAAAGATCAATTCTACCAAACAACATAAAGGTCAGTTGTACATGCATGAGAGTTCCCGTATCAGATGGTCACACGGAGTCTGTATTCGTAGAGACAAAAGACCCTGTTGATCCAGATCTAATAAAAAGGGAAATGTTAAATTTTTCTAAAAATGTGTCAATCAGAGAATTGCCTACTGCCCCAGAAGACTATATTCTAGTACATGATGACCCCACTAGGCCGCAGCCTAGAGTTGATAGAGAGATTAATGATGGGATGTCTACCGTAGTAGGAAGACTAAGGAAAGATACCGTTTTTGAAAATGGAATCAAGTATGTTCTTCTTTCACATAATGAAAAAATGGGCTCGGCAAAAGGAGCTGTCCTACTTGCAGAACTACTAAAAAGCAAGAACATGATTTAGCTCTTTTATTATAAAAAATTGGATTAAATTTGAAATTAATAGGTTTATTAATCACTCAATTAGAGTTATAATGGTATAATAAATGGGAAGGATAGACGATTTAGATCTGAAAATTTTAAGCGAGCTTGCTAGGGATGCTAGTATATCAGTACCAAAGCTTTCTAAAAGAATTAATGTAAATGCTTCAGTCGTATATAGCAGAATTAAAAGACTAGCAAGAAGAGGACTTATCAAAAAATTTACTATTATGATAAATGATGAGGCTTTAGGTTTCAATGTAAAGGCCCTTACAGGTGTCAACATGGATTCAAAAATGAGAGATAACGTTCTAAATGAGCTATTTAAGATATCTGAGGTAAGGGAAGTAGCAGAAGTTACGGGTAGATTCGACATTCTTGTAACCATGAATGCTAGGTCTCTAGATGAGATGCATCAATTGATCTCAGAAAGGGTAGGTCGAATAGAAGGAGTCCAGAAAACAGAAACCTTTATAGAAATGAGAAAAACTGTTCGCGAAATTCTTTATGCTGCACCGATATCTAAATAGATTGTAGTTTATTTTGAGAAGGTATATGTAATTTATTGGGACAATGCCTTTTATAACAGACTAAAGAAGATCCTACATGGGTACTTTAATCCCTCAGCTAGCTGTGCGGAATTTGTTAAAAAATTATTATGAGCTAACTAAACCCAAAATTTGGTATCTTTTAGTTTTCACCGCATTTGGTTCAGCCCTTACTGCTTCATTCTTATTTAATATTCCAATCCAAGCTTCAACCTGGCTGCTACTCATTGTAGGCGTAGCCGCAGGTTCGGCTGCAGCTGATACCTTAACCGGCTATAACGATCGAGATATAGATGCAATCATGGAAAGGACAAAACAGAGGCCAATTCCGTCAGGTAGAATATCGCCAAGAAATGCGCTTGCCTTTGGATTGATCCTGACCGCAATATCATTGATCTGTTCATGGTTAATCAATGTCTGGGTTTTTGCTTTGATGATATTTGGACTATTTGACAATATCATCGTATATAGCAAATGGCTGAAACGTACTAGTCAAACTAATATTATATTGGGAGGATTTTCTGGCGGTGCACCGGCAATGATTGGGTACGTTGCCGTAACTACTCAAAATATTGAAATTGGTCTGGTCATGGCAGGTCTAGTCTTTTTGTGGATCCCTACACACATATGGAGTCTGGCCTTACATGTCAAGAAAGATTACTTAAAAGCAAAAGTACCTATGCTACCGGTAGTCGCTACCGAAAGGAGTTCAGTCAGAATAATTGCAGGAACAACCCTTCTTATGGTTTTGTTCAGCATTTTTCCATTTTTCTTTAATCAATTTGGCCAAATATATTTAATCACTGCCTCCGTATTTGGGGCAATCATGATTTTCCTCTCAGTACGTCTATTAGCAAGACCTAGCGAAGAAGCTTCATGGCTTGTATTCAAATTTTCGAGCCCATATTTGATGGCACTATTCATCGCATTTATCGTTGACGCATATTTTCATTAATCAGGTGAACTAATGTATCATTGTTAATACTACCTTAGCGTGTACGATTAATTGATATCAAGTGCTTTTTCACATTCGTAAAGTATCCTAGCTATAACCACATGAGATTCTAAACTATAATTTCCAATTGAATAAATACGATCACACAATCTTGTTGTATTTTCGGCGAAATGACCTCTTGGAAAACCACCCACTACAAATGCACATTGATAAGAATCCTTGTTTATGTGCGTAGAGACAATCTCTTTAGGAGAACTCGGTATGCCAACTCTAGTTAGTCCGATTACCTTCGATGGTTTTATTATATCATTTATTAGTGAATCGAGGGAAACGTTTCTTTGTAGCTTCAGAAGAGTAATTTCACTCTTTTCTTCCTTTATATGATTGTTTTTAAATAAATCAATAATTAAACCTTCGAAACGTGAATAAGTTTTTGGTATACGTAAGTTTTTACCAATACAAATTACTTGATTACATGGTGTTGAAACATAAACTTGTAACAGGTGATTTAAGAACAGCGGAGTAGACAGTGCTTCAATTAAAGCGAAATGTACTAAGTCCGGTCTGCCACGTTTCCAGGCAAATTCGAGTTTGGAGCTCTGCATGGCAGCGTGATGAAAACTTCTATCAAGTAGTGTCTCAGATGGTTTCTTTCCGAGCTTACTAGCGTGGTTTGTAACTGATGGATGATGCAGAATATTAGTTGGAATTAGTTCGAGCGCCGCTTCAGAAATCACTAGTGATATCATTATAGCCACCTACTCTAATAAACACTAAGTGCTCAAAATTCTTTCCACTGGACTAATAAGATCATATACCAAATTGCAATTGAATTTAGACAAAGACAGTCACTCAGCACGTTTCTTTGCGTGTACTAGCTTCTTCAACTCCTCGGTAGAAGAGATCATTTCTTGACGCGCATCGTTCTCATTTCCTATATCAATGAGTATTTCACCGGGTCCAAATTTAGTCTTATTGATATTGATTGGTATTTCGACATGTAACAGTCCAGATAAGAATTCGAAAAGATTTGGAAAAGCAATATTATTAGTATAAAAGAAAGAAGTTGTTCCCTTGCTAACTATTCCCTCTCTCTCCAATGGAAATGTAAATGATGGTGAACAGATAGTCTCAACGATTGAAGTTGACATTTTTTCCAATTCTGATTTCATAGTAGCATTGTGTTTTAAGTCACTATATCTTTTCGAGATGGATTCAAGCTCAGCGATTTTTTCCATCAAGTGGTAACTAACTTATCCCAACTAATATATATACACCGTTAATTTTTCAATGTCTATAATATTGTGATGCCAAAATCTGGTATTTGCGTCATCAGATCTAATACTTGACAAACAAGATACTAAGTGATGATGGGATTACATTGTTATATTTTTCATCCTAATCACTTTATAGTTTTGAGAGTGGATTTTTCTAGTTCTAGAAGATACACTTGTAAGATGGCCTAACTTCAAAGTAGATATCACTGGTTTATTCAACTCACAAGTCGAATAATGTAAATTATTGGTTGCGTGATCTTAAGAGTGCGAATGTGATTTTTCAATTCAAAATAAAACGAGCACATCTTGTTGAATATGTTATGAATATTTATTATTTGATTTACATGTTTAGGGCATAGATCAAGAGAAAATCATTAAATTCACGAAGTTAGAATACATTGCAGTGGAGAAATCTAAATGGTGTGTCCAAAATGAACACGGAGTATGTGGTGGAGAAATCATCGACCTAGTAGACGGCTCCAAGATAACAAAAATTTGCACATGCCAATGTCACAATAGTATGTATCAACTTCTACGAAGAATGCATGCTTCCAATGAAATCGAATAACAAGTTCTCAAGGACTGGTCTAATAGCAAATTATTTGCTTTTATAATGAATTTTGTACCGTGATACAAACTTAAGATAATCGTGTACATCTAGAAATAGGCCAGGTGGCGGCAAAGGATTTATTCCTTTTTCTACCACTAACTTTATTCACGTGAATCGAAAGATTACAAGACAAATTGGAAGAGAGAGGGTAGATATTGTGATAGCCAATGCTTTGGCCTATTCTAAATCCAATATGGAACTTGCTAATGCTCAAGCTCAGTTGGCAAAAAAAATTGCAATGCGAGTTCGATTAAGGCTCAATTATGAAATACGTCAGCTTTATTGTAAAAAATGTAAATATTTCATCATACCTGGCAGAAGCTGCAGGGTCAGAGTTGGCAGATCTAGGGTGAAAGGGATAAGAATTACGTGTCTTAGATGCGGTCATGTATATAGGAAAATCATTTTGCAACAAGCCTTCAAACAGCCGTACTTGACAAAAAAAGAGTTATAAGGGAAATATAGATTGATTAATCAGTATTATTATGGCTAAAGCTTATGATATTCCAGCAAACCATTTGATCGTTAGGCTAGCAGAGCAGTTAAAAAAAGATAAGAAAATTGAGCAGCCTAGCTGGGCTGCATTTGTAAAGACAGGATCTCATGTTGAGAAGATCCCTCAGAATAAAGATTGGTGGTATGTCAGATGTGCATCATTGGTAAGGAAGGTCTATATGCGTGGTCCTGTGGGAGTTTCGGACCTAAAAAGCGCTTACGGTGGACGCAAACGCATCGGATATTATTTGGATCATCATAAGGATGCAGGAGGAGCGATTATTCGTAGGGCATTACAACAACTAGAATCATCAGGATATATCGTAAAAAAAAGCAATGGTAGAATCATCTCCAATGAGGGCATGAAAAAAGTTGATAGACTGGCAACCGAGATTTACAAGGATATCGCAGGGAGTAGGCCAGGGTTGCAGAGATATGCTTGATCCAAATTTATAGGAGGGCGTCAATCTACGTCACTACCTAATTCTCAGCAACCAAGCGATGAAGACTCAAAGAGGCGCGAAGCTGAAGCAACAGCCATGCGACAACGTGTATTATTGGTACTTTTGGATCCTAACGCCAGACAACGTTTGGCAAATATAAGAATGGTTAAGCCCGAACTTGCTATGGCAGTTGAGAATTATCTAATCAATGCAGCTTCATCTGGAAGACTAAATAGACCATTAAACGACAGCGAATTGAAGCAAATTTTGCTAAGTCTGCAGCAGCCAAAAAAGGATTTTAAAATAGATAGACGCTGATCATATTACTGACTTCAGTTACAAGATTAGTGAAAGTGATTATCATACTTTAGCCGAGTTAACTATATTAAGTATAAGCCGCGCTTCAATGTGCATGAAGGCAGCCGTATTCAGAGAATATAACAAAGATCCAACAAAAGTTGTCAAGATAGAAGATGTAGATATGCCAAAACTTAAGCCGAATGAAATTATGATTAAGGTAGAGAAGGCGGCATATAATTACAACGATTTATGGGCAATTTGGGGCGATCCCGTCAAGACACCTCTCCCACACATTTCTGGAAGCGATGTAGCAGGCACAGCTGTTGAGGTTGGTGAGGATGTTTTGCATGTAAAGGTAGGAGACAGGATTGTATCTCATTCCAATATGAGTTGCAGGGTATGTGACATGTGCACATCTGGCAGAGAATTTGATTGTGCTGATAGAACAATCTGGGGCTTTCAAACTGGACCATTATGGGGAGGTTTTGCTCAATATACGCACTTACCAGAAGTGAACGTAGCAAAAATTCCAGACAATGTATCCTTTGATGCTGCTGCGGCGATTTCGATGGTAGGTATGACAGCGTGGCACATGTTAGTCGGTAGAGCAAAAATAAAGCCAGGTCAGATGGTTTTGATAATGGGAGGCACAAGCGGCGTAGGTATGGCAGGGATTCAAATTGCGAAACTATTTAATTGCAAAGTGATAGCCACTGCTGGTAACAAAGAAAAGATGGATAAATGTCTAGAAATTGGGGCAGATCACGTTGTAAATCATCGGGAACAGGATTGGTACAAGAAGGTTAGGGAAATCACAAAAAAGCAGGGGGTAGATGTAGTCTTCGAACACATTGGAAAAACGACATTCCCTTACGAAGTTGGACTTCTTAAAATGGGCGGCACTCTTGTAGCAACCGGTGCAACCACTGGATATGATTCAACAATTGATTTACGGTACCTATTCTTCAAAGGCACGAATTTATTAGGATCTACCCAAGGAACAAAGGCAGAGCTAGAGCAAGTCATACATTGGACGAGTGAGGGGAAAATAAATCCAGTGATAGGCATAACTTTGCCGTTTGGAGATATGGTCAAGGGACATGTAATGATGGCTAATGCAGAACAGATTGGGAAGATAGTTACCACTCCACAAAAACTATAATCCTAGATTTTTTGTCAATGTATCGAACGCTAATCTTTGTTCCTGGTAACAGTGCGCGATTTATTAACAGCGCTAAAAGACTAAATGCGGATATCGTATGTCTTGACTTAGAGGATTCAGTACCATATCATGAGAAGCCTTCTGCAAGAGAATTGATAAGAGGAGCCCTTTGTCAAATACATAGTTTTAAAAATGCATTTAGTTTGTATGTAAGGACGGATTCATATGAATCTGGAAATTTGTTCACAGACCTGGAGGCAGTAATACATGAAGGGATTACCGGTGTTGTCATACCCAAAGTTAGCAATAGTACAGAGATCTGTGAAATCTCATCCTTTATTTCTAGTCTTGAAGTGGAGAGAAAGATCACAAATAGTATACAAATCGTACCTTCAATAGAGACTGCAAGAGGGGTTGTAAATGCTTATTCAATAGCGAAGTCCGACAGCAAGGTAAATTTGCTTGTTTTCGGTGTCTTTGATTATCTCAATGATATGCATATAGAGTATGCAGAAGAAGTGGTAGGAGCTGAATACTCATACGCACGAGCCAAAATTCCCGTGGATGCAAGGGCAGCTGGAGTAGCTGCTATCGATGCAATATGGCAGAGAGTAGCGGATATAGACGGATTAGTTAATGATACGATTCATGCCAAAAGGTTAGGTTACGTAGGTAAATGCGTCATTCATCCTAATCAAATTGAACCAGTTCACAAGGTGTTTGCTCCTAACAAATTCGATATCGAATGGGCAAAGAAAGTAATAGAGTCCTTAGGGCCGGCTATGGAAATGAAGAGTAAAATTGGAGCGGTAAGTATCGACGGTAAAATGATAGACGCAGTACATTACAAACATGCGAAGGCGATTCTAAAAAGTGTTGAAGATCATCAATCGCTGCCCTAGACAATACTGGATCTCTACCTTCTCAAATTCAATTATGAAACATGAAAATATTACATTAAATATTGAATGTCCCTATTTATTATGTACATATTTCAGGAGGAGACAATAAAAATATGTTCACTGGCATAATTGAAGGCACTGCTAGGGTCAAATCAATTACAAATCTCGAGAATGTGAGACGAGCGGCACGAATGAAATTAATAGTTGATTTAGGCAGGCTGGGAAGTGGGATAAAGATCGGCGATAGCGTAAGCATTAACGGCGCATGCTTGACCGTGACACGAATTAACGGAAAGCATCATGCTGAGTTTGAAGTCGTGGACGAAACTATCCACAGAACAACCCTGGGGGGATTGGCAACAAATGATAAGGTCAATATAGAGAGGTGTTTACGATGGGGTGACAGGATAGAGGGCCATCTAGTCTTGGGTCATATTGACGGGACTGGTCGAATTGAGAAAGTTGAAAATTTATCAAATGGGAAAAAAATCTGGATAGTACTAAACAATTTAAAGCTAATGCGTTATATAGCATCCAAAGGATCGATAGCTGTAGACGGAGTAAGCTTAACTGTCGTTGATGTAAAACGTGATAGGTTCTCAGTGTCAATAATTCCCCACACTACCACAATTACTACACTGGGGCAGCGATACAAGGGCGATGTAGTCAATATCGAAATTGACATTGTAAGTAGATATGTAAATATTCTGCAACCAAAATAGTGGTGGTAACTTCTTTTTTAGTAAACTATATAAAATTGTAAAACATCTCATTGAAACGTTTGCACTCAATAGAAGAAGCAATCTTAGCGTTAAAGCATGGCCAATTCATACTTATTCATGACGATAAAGGACGGGAAAACGAAGTCGATATGGTAATCGCAGCGGAGTATGTCAAACCAGAACACATCTCAAGGATGAGACTCACTGCAGGCGGTTTAATATGTCTGGCTATTTCAAATAAGTACGCAGTAAAATTAGGCTTGGTATATATGTATAAAATAATGGACGAGATGGCAAAAATTAATCCATTGTACTCTAAATTGGCATTTGGTATATCACCATATGGAGATAAACCTGCGTTTTCTATAGCCGTCAATCATCGAGACACATTTACTGGTATCACAGATACCGACAGAGCACTAACAATTTCGAAAATGGCTATGATTTGTGACAAGATTGACACTACAGGTGTAGAAGATTTTGCTAAATGTTTTCGCTCACCAGGTCATGTACCAATATTGATTGCTTCAAATGGGTTGTTACGTGAAAGGAAGGGACATACAGAATTGTGCATTTATCTAGCACAACTGGCAGGTCTAGTTCATGCTGTGACGATTTGCGAGATGTTAGATTCTGAAACGTATAGATCATTATCCGTTACTAAAGCAGAGAAATATGCTAGAGATAACAATCTGTGTCTTCTCGATGCAGCCCAATTAAAACAATATAATGAGGTTTCAAAAATTGAAAGCTAATTTAGGTGTGGTTGTTTCGGAATTTAATAACGAAATCACTTACAAAATGCTGGAAAGAGCAAAGCATCATATTAAGAGAGCAGATGCAATTATACGATACATATGTTATGTACCTGGCTCGTTTGACATGCCGCTTATGATTGGAGAATTGTTAAAAAAGAAGGATATTGATGCAGTAGTGACCTTGGGCGCAGTAATCAAAGGAGAGACAGACCATGATGAGATCGTTGCCAGTAACGTGGCTAGACTAATTGCAGATTTATCCTTGCGATATGGTAAGCCGGTTTCTCTGGGTATTACAGGCCCCAATATGACGGTCAATCAAGCTATGGAAAGAGTAGAATTAGTTCCAACTCGCGCAGTTGATGCTGCAATAAAAATGGTATATAGAATGAAAGAAATCAGAAAAACAAAAGGAAAAGTAGGTACTCGGAATTTGGCGAATATAATCAAATGACAATTCAATTAACAATCATTCGTATTGAGGAATATGGCCAATGGACAACAACATTGGGCACAGATAGAGAATCTCAGTTACAGATGCTTCAAGCTAAGATATATTATGATATCCAAAGACTATTCTCAAAAAAGGACTGTATTGTATTTAGCAATAGATTTGACGAATTTTTTGCTGTTACAAACTGTCTTTCGGTTGAAGATCATTTATCTATTGACCTAGAACTCGCAAATTTATATCCGAACTTAAGTATGTCTATGACAATCGGGAATGACGAGACGCCGTACAAGTCGAACATGGACGCCTATGAATCTAGAAAAAGAAGATATTTGTTGATCGACGGCCGCAAGATATTTGGAAGGAAAATGTTTAATGCATCAAATGCAAATTCGGAAAATGACTATGTAAAAATAATGCACATAGATATAGAAGGATCATCACACATCAGCAATCAACTGTCACCGTATGAACTCACATCATTTGTTTTGAGAATATATTCGCGACTATCTAACGAATTCCTCAAAATTGAATCCTTGACGTTCTTTCTTGGTGGAGATAATTTCATGATAGTATCGAATAAAGCAGATAACAGTGAAATTCATAGAATTATTAGTGATGTGAGTAGTGATCTTGGAACTAAACTAAAATGTGGTATAGGTACAGGTAGGACAGGTAAAGCAGCTGCTGAAGCGTCTACAAGAGCATTGGATACGATTCGATTAATGCGAAAAAGTGGCAAGGTTCAACCAATTTATGAGATACGATGTCTCTAATCATAAAAAACGCGAGTGCGTTACTTGGAAAAAACCTCGACTATGTGGAAAAATCTTTACTTGAGATAAGTAAGGATGGGACAATTAAAAAGGCACATCCTGCAAAATTTGGGAGAATGGAAAATCACAAAGTATCGAATTTTATAGATGCTGAGGGTTACCTGATATTACCTGGATTTATCAATGCACATACACACATTGGAGATTCAATTGGAAAAGACATGGCAGCTAACCGCGGTCTAGATGCAGTTCATCCTGTGACAGGTGTAAAGAGGAAAATACTTGAAAAGAGCAATCCTCAACACCTGTGTGCTATGATGAGGTCTGCAGCGCTTACTATGATGAAGAATGGTATAACAACATTCGCAGATTTCAGAGAAGGAGGTACTGATGGTGTAACACTCTTAAGAAATGCAATAAAAGATCTCCCGATCAATTGTTTAATACTTGGAAGAGTAGAGCACTATCTTGATTTACAGCAAATTGAACGACAGGATGGAAATCAGCGACGAATAAAAGAAAAAAAACTTCCAGATAAGATCATGAAGCTAGCTGCAAGTCTACTTGAAATTTGTCATGGGCTTGGAATCAGTGGTGCAAATGAAAACACCGATTCATCATTAATGCAATACAATAAATTAGTCAGCAGAATTTCGAAATTAAATTGCTCTAAAGGTAACACAAAGAATTTGTTATTAGGAATTCATGCAGCTGAATCCAAAAACACGGTAGATTTCTCTCTACTTCGAACTGGTTATAGCGAAGTCGAAAGAATAGTAAAAAATTTAAGACCTAATTTCGTGGTTCATATGACACAAGCAACAGATAAAGATATTTCATTAATAGCCAAAAAGAATATAGGAATCATAATTTGTCCTCGCTCCAATGGGGTTTTAGGCTGTGGAATACCACGAATTTCTCGGATGATGAAAAGTGGATGTAAGATCGCAATTGGTACTGACAATATAATGACAAATAGTCCTGACATATTTCGAGAGATGGATTACATATGGAAGGTCTCAAGGTCAAGTGGAATCAATTTAGACGCCAAGAGTGTGCTAAAGATGGCCACCATCAATGCAGCTGAAATACTAGGGCTTAACTCAGGATGCATCAAGGTAGGTAGATCCGCTGATTTCATATTTCTCGACAAAACTAGCTTTGACTTGTATCCAATTCACAATCCATATGCAGCAATAGTCCACAGAGCGAACCAGACTTCAATTAAAGGTGTCATGATATCAGGCAAATTCATTGATGGTTCATATCTATAAAAAATGTATGTGATTCTAAATTCTGCCATGACATTAGACGGCAAAATCGCAACGAAAGAAGGAAATTCTACAATCTCATCGATGGAAGACTTGCGAAGGGTTCATTCAATAAGATCATCGGTGGACGGGATCATGGTTGGCATTTCGACTGTTCTCATAGATAATCCAAGGTTAACAGCTAGATTAGACAAGGAACATGTAAACAATGTAGGACCTGCACGGATAATAATAGACAGTACTGCACGAATTCCTCTTCAATCAAAGATTTTGAAATCTGCACATAGGATTAAAACAATAGTTGCTGTAACCAGAAGAGCTAAAACTACTAGAATCAAGAAAATACAGACTACTGGTGCGATGATTATGGTCGCCGGTACTAAGGATGTCGATTTGAGAATAGTTTTTGCGCAATTAAATAAAATAGGATTTAAAAGGATTCTTGTGGAGGGAGGAGGCGAAATAAATTGGTCTATTCTTAGATTAGGGATCGTCAATGAATTAATTGTAACGATTGCACCTAGAATCGTAGGTGGGAGATCAGCTACGACTATAGTTGAAGGACATGGATACTCGAAAATATCTGAAGGAATAAAGATGAAGCTAGAAAGAATAGTCAGACAAGATGCGGGGGAAATAGTCCTATACTACAGCCTATAATACTATAGTAAAGTAATATTGATTGTGATGATTACGCATTATTAAAGACTGATCTGTAACTATTTTGTATTAGATCATAGTTGTATTTGGACCGACAAATATGAGATACGATCACGTTATTTATTTTCTTGATAATACGTCATTTGATATTTGTTGAATTTTATATTGCAAAGCTTCTTTGATTTTGCTATTGTCAATCATGTTCAATGATTCATTACAAATACTACACTTGAAGAAGACTTCAATAGCAGAGTCAAATTTAACGTAAGGACAATCCTTGTTACCACAGTGATAAAACTCTGAAGATTCTTCGTATTCGAGACGTTTTTGTAATCTATCCAGGATCTTTTTCTTTTGATTGTCGATAAAATTATCGACTTGATCTCCCTTTGCACGCCATCTATACACAAACCAACCTTTCTTTTCGTCCTTAACGCGTATGCCTGTAATTAGTGCCTTGCCGAACATGTCATACAGGACTTTTCTTATTACATTAATTCTAAGACCAGTAGCTCCTGCAATTTCTTCATCAGTAGCATCTTCGGTACTCAAAAGTGAACGTGCAACTTTTAAATACTCTTCTCCACCAATTAAGTTAGCAATTTTGACAAAGGAATCATCCTGCTCTATACGACGCATCTAGTACATGATACTTTTTTTCAGATATATATTTACCGAAAGCAACACAATTTACCAGATTTACGACTTGTGATGTCTTCCACAGTGTGACATGTTCCGAGCCAGTTACGTGCTGGACTAAATGATTGTCCAATAGAGGTTATCTAAAATAATTTCAATTCAATGATTTTTAATTTTCTGGTAATTCTTTGCAATTATTGCATTTAGTGCATTCCAGACAGAACGATTAAAAATTAAAAATTAAGGATTAGTAAATGGAATTATTTTTTAGAATTAATATACTAGTTCAATTGCAGCAAACAGGCAAAACTGCAATCACCTGAAATTATGGTTATTAGTTTCACTCCGCCTATACTGGTGTCTACCATATCTACCACCACTACTATTACCATAACTTCGATTACCATAAGATCTGTTTGAGCTATTACCATAGCCTCGTCTGTATTGAGGTCTACCATATCGACCACCACTACTATTACCATAACTTCGATTACCATAAGATCTGTTTGGGCTATTACCATAGCCTCGTCTGTATTGAGGTCTATGGTAAGAGGTTTGAGAAATCGGAATTTTGATGCCCAATTCATCATTGAGCTTGCGAATAGGATGTTCAGTTTGATTCAATATTCTAGAGAAGTCATCAACTCTATCATGAGAGACAAGAGATATTGCTCTGCCGGTTCCTCCAGCCCTAGCAGTTCTTCCTATTCTATGGAAGTATATCAAGGGATCTCCTGGAACATCGTAGTTAATCACATGACCTACTGCAGGAACATCGATTCCCCTTGATGCAATATCAGTAGCAACAAGAATATCATCTGTACCATTTTTGAAGCGATACATTGCGTTGTCCCTTTGTTTCTGAGAAAGATCCCCATGTATTGTTACTGCATTAAATCCATTGTGCTTCAGTTCTCCGGCTAGTCTATGTGTTCTCTGTTTAGTAGCCGCAAAAACTATCGTCTGCTTTTTATCCCTATTTCTAATGAAATCACATAAATGTTTGAATTTTTCCTTCTCGTCCACAATTAGATATGACTGATCTATTGTTTCTAAGCTCAACTCCTCTTCGTTAAGCCGTATTTCTCGAACATCCTTCATATAATCTTGGGCTAGACGCAAAATTTCTGGCGGCATAGTAGCTGAGAATAAACATGTTTGCCTATCCTCGTTCACGTAGAAGAGTATAAACTTGATATCATCTATAAAGCCCATATCTAGCATTCTATCCGCTTCGTCCAAGATCACAAATTTAACATGGTCTAAATGAATTGACCCCCTCTTGACATGATCTATTAGTCTTCCCGGAGTTGCTACTACTATTTGGGCCCCTTTTCTCAATTGGTCATGTTGTATGCCAATACTCTGACCGCCATAAACTGATACTGTTCTAACATGAATATATTTAGCAAATTTGTTAATCTCACTTGTTACCTGCATAGCTAATTCCCTAGTTGGGACCAATATCAAAACCTGAATTGGTCCATTAGGTTTTAACTTTGTCAAAAGTGGTAACGAAAAAGCAGCTGTCTTACCTGTGCCTGTATGCGCCTGTCCAATAACATCTACACCCTTTAAAATATATGGTATAGCTGCTTCTTGTATCGGAAAAGGCATTTTAAAACCATTTTCTTCAAGTGCCTTTAGAATTCCAGCACTTATTCCTAATTCTTTAAATGTTGGTGTCAACTTTTTTATTCACTTTCAATGTTACAAAAGTCACGGAAGAATTTAGATCTTAATTTAAATCTGCCGTCAACCTCTTGCTTATATGTAGTATCATATACATAGATATAAGGTATGCGATATGTAATGTAGATTGTATATTTTTTATTATTTTGAGCGATATTTTGGAAATGTCAAACATAATTACATCTAAACCAATAAATCTCAGCTCAATCACAATAGAAACTGATATTTCATTATATTGATTAGCGGGATCATGAAAGGCCATGCGATCTATATTAACTTCAGTAGTAGTAGGAGCATACTCGGAAAATTGTATCCTAACATAGTGATCTTTCAGACTAATTCTAAAAGTTATGAAATCAACTAATTTGGATCTTTTGAAATTTTGAGGCTTTGACAAAAATATATCCGTTTTCAGTGTTCAGTCCAGCTTGCTATACTTAGACAAGTTGTTGTCCAAAACACTAATAGCAATGATTATTTTATTATTTATTAACCTGATTATGATTAGAGAAGACAAACTTCAGGAGAAGAAGTTGAGAGGTTCTGGCGGATATACGATAGCGAATGTTACAGATGAAGAGCAGAGAAGTGGAAATTTAGGTGGACCAGAATTATTTCTGGCAGGAGTTGGAAGATTACAGGAAGAGCGCTTTTCTAAATATTATTGCAATAAATGTGAAAAAGAATATGATGGATCACCAAAAATTAGCTATGAAAATCCGAACGAGCAACTCGGGGAGGGCGTAACATTGATTGAGAAAGGTGAATACAAATGTGGTGAATGTAGTAGTACAATTGCACAATATCGAAAATTCGGAAACGATTCAACGTCCCAGAGTCAAATGCAAATCGGAGCCTCCAATCAATCGGCTGACCATACATTTGCAACACCTAAGATAGAATCATCTAATGTAAGTGAAAATCACGATGATATTAAACCATCGACTATTCCTAATAGATCGTTGTTAAGACAAGGTGAATTCTTTCCTATCAATTTACTGATAGGAATGCCTGCCTATGATAGTAGTGCTATGTTGATAGGTAAAGTTCAGGAAGTTGGGCTTCAAAGATCAAAAAATGGAAACATAAAAATAAACGTAAAGATCTCTGAGGTTAGTAATGAACTTTCCCAGAGTATTAATGCTAACGTCACCAATGTATCTTGGGAAGATATTTCGAAAATAGGTGACATTATTCTAGTGAATACTGAATCACAATCGACTCATGCTAACGTAGACTCAGGTTTAGGCTCTGCAAAGTGTCAATCCTGCGGATACGAGAATAATCCAAATGCGTTCTATTGCGAGGATTGTGGCTCAAAATTATAACTGTAAAGAATTGCCTCCCTATCTGGCTCCAATTGTGAGGAAGTGCTGGTCGACCAATAGGGGATTGTAGGTCAGGTTATTGTCGATTAAATAATTCAATTCATAATTAAAATTTTGAATTTTTAATGGACAATTTAAGAAGATAACATTTAATGAGGATCTGGGTGGACTTTCTATGAATAGTACCAAATAAGTATTAACTCAGATTAATATGACTAGGTCCAATTTTGAATCCTAATTGTAGTATCAATTATGCGGTGAGCCAGATATAAATACAGATATAAATAAAAGGTCTATTTCAAAATTTTATCTCAAATGTAGCCATTTCACTTAAGAAGAGACATTGGCTTAAATACATGACATCTATCAAAATTTAGTTGATTTTCCAACTTGGAAATCATATTATTATTTTTACACATATATTAGTGGTACATTCTAATATAACAGTATGCTCGAAGTAAAGTACTTCCTTTTATAAGGGATCGTTACAATACTTACAGCTCAAGTATAGAATATATTGTAAATTTTATTAGAATTCTTAAATATCCCTGGAGTAATATCGTAGTTAAGTGTTCGAATATGCCAACATACTTAACACATCATTTCGGAGAACAATTCGAAATTGTTATTTTGTAGTAAGCCAAATACGGAATATTCATTAGGAAGTATTGTCATAAAGAACCTCATTTTTGGTCATTCTGACAAATTATTTATATTCCGAGGATTGAAATAATTGAGTTTTACATCGATTCAAGCAAGGAAAATATATCTTGGATCAATTAGCTTTTCATGCTCGTTGTGTGGTTCACAGAGTCAGATATCACTGAGACGAATCCCGCTTGATAACAATACGTGTATCCAACAAGCAAAGTGTCAGATATGCAACCATGAATGGTTGGAATCCTGGTCGCACACACGTATTAGAGACTAAAGTCTTTTTGGCAAGTGGGTTCTCTTTACTGATCTGAAGAGTTAAATAATGAGATAAACAGTAGTTGGATAATATTTCTTAATGATTCTTGAGAGAAATTGATGATATGTTAGAAAGAATAAATAAAAATAATATTGGAAAGACCCCTCAATCCTTAGTCGTTTAACTAAAGAAGACATACGACGTAATTTATTAATAAGCCAGTTTTACGATAATATTATGATAAGATTAAATTCGAAGTACATAAAGCAAAAAATGTCTTTTTTAGAGTTTGATATGATAAAATGAGCTTAAGATATTAATCACAATTGCAAAGCCAGTTTAGCCCGAGAAATATATTACAATAGATAATTATGACTATACTTTTATAGAAACACAACGGAAATATTGCTGGTGATTTTAGTTATCTAACTACGTGGTAGCTTACGATGCAAATTGTAATCCTTGTCGTAGGTTCAAATGCATAATTAATATTCTAGATGTATATCAAAATAGAGACTTTATATCACTTACAAAAACAGACGAAAATGGCCTTCTTGACGAAATCCCAAAGTCAGTAAGATTCGAATCATTTTATTTGCTGAGATCTATTGGCAACATATCGAGTGGACCCGAAGCCCTACTTGATTTGATAAGATTCCTACCTCTCGGACATTCGATTTCAAGGTTCTTCTTATTAGTCCCTGCCGGAAAACTGATTACAGGAGTCATTTATCTAATGTTCTCGATAGTATGATAAAGGGTCGTGTCATTTTGAGACCATGCATGGCGTAAATAATACGGCAAAATTGTAATTGTGCTATTCAAATTAATCGTACATTTAGGTCGAAATATTATACTCTAAGTCCTATTGTATTGAAATCTGAATGTAAACTGTTTCCTAATTGGAAATTAAATCAAAAATCAGAAAAATTCATTCTACTTGACATTTACAGATACGCTGTTTAAAAATAGGGATTTGAAAAAATTTGTCACGTCTCAATGAACCACGATCTTCACTGGGAGTTTAGATGTAATTCCAGATGTGATTTCTCAAGATCCATCTACACCTACGCTCACTCTTTCAATGGCTAACCGAATTAAGATCTTTGAGATTCCACACAGGTGCCTCATCAATATTAAAAAAACATTTAAGGATTACTCGATGAAGAGGATATTTTGTAAACTGTTCCATCGTAACCAAGTATATACAAATAGCCGTCAGGACTAACCTGAATATCTGTAACAAGGCCAAATCCCTTGCCCAACACAATATCACCTTGACGAGATTGTACTTGGCCGTTTGCAGTCCCATCCTCATTGGTACCACTTAATATGAATCCATTCCTCTGTCCGTTTAACTTAAAGTTATACAAATTCCCGGTTAAAACGTCGCCCACAAACAAGGTGTTTTGGTATTGCTTGCCTAGTTTGCTAGAATTTAGAAATTTTAGAGCAGTTGGCGCAACTGGGGGATTCCAAACAAATTTAGGATCGCTATAAACACCTTTTCCATCAAGGCTAACTAAATCTTTATTAGGATCTGCCTTTCCAGCAAGTTGATCTTTTGCATAGCCTTGAATTTTAATCCATCCACTATTAAATCCTGGCTTGACTTGGTTGATTTCATCACCAAAAGAGGGACCGTTCTCAGTATCCCAGAGCGTTCCTGTAACAGGATCGAAATCTATTCCGAAGCTATTGCGGATCCCATAAGCATAATAAATATTTAATGGTGCAGTTGTCCCCAATGGTGGATTTGCAGGTACATGGCCATCTTGTGTTATTCTTAGTATGCCTCCTGTGCCGTCAAAAGTAGGTCCATCAATAACATTTTGAGCTTGACCTCTATGATCACCAACATCACCTATAATCGCATATACATTGTGATCTGGACCGATCACCAGTTTTCCGCCATTATGATTTTCCTCACCACCGGGACCGGGAGTACTTGGCAAGTTCAAAAGTAATTTGGGATTCACAAGTTGTTGATTATTGTTAGACAATTCATATCTGTAAACCCGATTACCAATCACTGCTCCATCGTTACCAGCCTCAGTGTAATATAAGAATACGTATGTAGGTACTTGGTTGCTTGTACTCTTCTGCACAGCGATTCCTAATAGTCCACGTTCAACTTGAGCAGCAACGTTAACATGAAGTAAAGGTGTTTCTTGCATTTTCCCATTTATGATTCTAATAACATCTCCAGTTTTCTTTTCTACAACCAAAAAATCATTCGGGCCCAAAAAGGCCATGCTAGTTGGAACATGAAGTCCGCTGAAAACAGTTTGGGCCTTCAGGTTAGGATCAATAAAAGTTGGTCCCCCTGAAGTCGGAGTAGCTTTGACGTATGCAGCTGCATTATGCTCATGAAAGGTAAAAGGAAGAAATGAACTGCTGACTAGAAGAGACATTGTAGTTATTGTTACAGATACGTGCAATACAATATTGTGAGGATTGAATATGGGGAATCTTCCAATAATCATTTCAAGATCACCACCTCTTTAGATATAAAAATCTTTTTTGGTCCAGTATTTCAAAAGTATAGGTTTCGGACATTTTACTATTCGGGTTAGAACCCATACTGGTAGCGGCTAAAAGAGATTCTGGGCCTTGATATAAATAGATCATCTGCCATATTCATAACATGCCGATCATTGCGATTTCATTATACCCTGGTAGGACTAGGGAGCAAAAGGACGAATTTGCCAAGGCCATTACTGATGCTGCTGTACAAATACTAAAAACAAAACCTGAGCACATTATCATTACTTATGATGAAAGGCCAAAAGAGGGTTGGTACTTGGCAGGAAATCCAATAGGATAGGATTATATCATTGAACACAAAATGCTCTTGGATATGCCTACTTTTCTACACACAGTTTTTCCGATTTAGTAAAATTGAGCTACTAGTTTCACTGCACATTCTACTATCGTGACTGAACCTACAAAGTCTCATGATTTAATTTGCCAGCATTATATCAAAATAACACAATACAAGTGCGGCTAAGAAAATAAGATGAATAGCAATGTCCGTGTCTCTATGTTTGGGAAATGTCAATTGGGCTTCAGATTGTATAGCTGCAGACTCTAACTATTATAGAAGGTCATAAAATATTGGACAAGTCAACAATGAAATATGACTTGCAGATACTACATATATTAAGATAAATAACCCACATCGATTGAGGCAATATTTGGAATCGTCTAAACTATTATTTATACAGAATTAATGAATTGGGTTACTAATTGTGGTACCTTGAAAACAGATATCAGAAGATAAGCAAAATTCTCGAGATAAGATATCTACTGCGCTTTGATTCTCCCCAAGGGCTCTTTTCTAAGCGGATAGAGTAAAGGTATATAATCTTAGAAAAAATGTTACACAGTTGACAGTCAATAAGAAAACATATATTTTAGTCTACAAAATTCTGTTATGAGATAGAGTTATTTATTATCATGCAAAAAGAATTGTCAAAATATTGATTGGATAATTATCATTTCAGATGTTCTGTCCTGAGCGTCAAGTATCAAGTCCCTAATCTCTATAACCGTCCAATTTTTCTTACTTTTAACTCGTAAAAGAGTGGCAGATTATCAGTAATATATCAACTAAGAATGGATTTTCTAAATAATAGAGTAGAATACATCGTCACACGAATACTGCGCTAGTATATATCGAAAAGAGGCAATATCAATATCACTCGAAAATTCATACCATATTATATCAACAAGAGCAGTTGTACGTAATCGATCTTGTTCGCGTTTTAGTATTCAAAAGTGCGATCTACAATTCGAATACTTAAGCTTGAGAAGAAACAGAATGTAGATCATCACAAGTATAAATTTTTTAATATGATCAAAAATAACTAAATATGACGTAAGCGCTACTGCGAATATTCTTAATTAGTACAATACTCAAATGCTAATTGTATGTATCACTATTTATTGTCTACTTTTCAACAATTGTCATCGCCGCTAACACCTTTTGATCAACTGTTCTTTCATGTCACTGCTCCATCCTCATCAGATACTCTAATTCAAGACTTTGCAGCAATAATGATAGTAGCTGCGATAATGCTTGTGATAACTCACAGATTAAAGCAGCCTATGGTAATTGGTTATTTACTCGCTGGGATGATAATCGGCCCGTATACGCCGCCATTTCGATTGATACAGAACGTCAATTCATTAAACACTTTTGCGGAGCTAGGGATAATAATGCTATTATTTGTTATCGGAACAGAATTTCCAATCGCGAAGCTCAAAGCTATAGGTCGAACATCCATTATCGTAGCATTGCCAGAAACTATAGTGACATTAGTATTCGTATTCTTCGTTGCCCAAACACTTGGTTTTTCATTCTTTGACTCATTGTTTTTAGCATTAGCAATGTCTGTAACTAGTACTGTAATAACAATCAGAGTTCTCGAGGAAATTGGCCTGATAAAGGATAAATCAACAGTTCTAATACTTGGGATATCGATAGTAGAAGATATCATAGCAATTACGACTCTGGGTATATTTCAGTCAGTAGCTGCGAATGATGGTAATGTATCAATTCTACAAGTCTCTATTTCATTAGGAATAGTTATTGCATTTATTGGATGTACTCTTTTCTTGGGATCAAGATATATTCCAGGGATTATTGACAGGATAGGGAGTACCCAGGACTATGCGCTGATTCTGATCGTCATTCTGGGATTGGCATTTGGATTGTCATTTGCAGCCAAACAATTAGGTCTGTCGGTCGCTACTGGTGCTTTTTTAGCAGGAGTGTTAGTTGCTGAATCAAAAAGTGCCAATGTTGCGAGGGTAATTACAACACCATTAAGAGATATGTTTGCAGCAATATTTTTTATCTCCATAGGAGCCCTGATTGACTTAGCTCACTTACCTTTGCTCATTGTTCCAGCAATGTTACTAATTCTCACTTCATTTGCATCAAAATTCTTGATAATTACTGCAATATTAACTAGATTGAAAGGTTATGATGAAATCACCGCTTTAAGGACCGGGTTAGGGATGGCTTCAGCGAGAGGAGAGATTTCGTTAATCGTAGCCAAAGCTGGTCAAGATGTTGGGGCAATCACTTCCGCAGTCTTCCCTCTATTAGGTATTGTAACGATAGTGACTGCCTTCATGACCCCATACGTGATTAAGTTTGGAAATATCTTGAAAATTTCACAATCTATAAATTCAGATGATACATCGAATGAAAAGAAGAAATTTAGGTTTAGCTTTAGATCTTGACATCAGAAAAAAATACCAGTATTTGAATAATTATATCTGTATAATATCTTCTACAGTTTCCCCAGTTCCACTTCTGCGATGACCGTATAATTGCTCTATACATATTGCAAATCCCACATGAGCACAATCCCCCTCATTGCAATATTTACAATACGGAATGCCTTTGTTTATCTCGACGTCTATTTCTGCATGCAAATAGGTGTCATAGAGAATTGTATGCACATCATTCACAAATTTCAATAAGACTATTGGATTACTAGTAGGTGCTAATGACTTCTTATCATCTGAATTTAACCAATGCATAAAAGCAGAAGTGCCTTCGTCTAATGTTTCACACTTGTTTAATCTAATGTTAGACTTGTTCTCAACGCGACTTTTTAATCCATTAGCCACTCCACTCGACTGGTCGCTGGTACGTTCTTCTTCCATAAGGTTAGCCTTTCGAACCCATTTATATTATTGAGAATAACTATATTAACGTATTTGCTAAACTATGAGGTAGAAAGTATTCATATATTACAACAAACTTTTTTAATTACTTATTGATATTATTATAGCTTATTCAATACTTTGCCAGCAATTTAATCATTTATTAAAAATAGTTAAAATCATTGCAAGAATTTGAAGGAACTATAGTCTCTGTCTCAGATTGATTTAAACTCGTTTTTAATCGATTTACAATAAATGAGTGTCAGATTCAAATCTTAAATATGACAAACACAAATGATGACTGTATATCATAGTATTGGATGATCATGATATCAAAATAACCAGAGAACAACCAAGTGATGATTCTAAACCACTGACCAACCCAGGATCTACAACTTCTACATCTTCCTTGATAAATGAAGGAATCTTAGCTGGTCAGAAGATCGCCAAGATTTCTGTTATCACACTAATTAGTATTGGTATAGTAGAACTTGCCACTGGATATTTTAGTGGAAGTGCAGTTGCAACAGCCGATGGGACTGATTCTATCTCTGATGCAGTGATATCTTTCATAGTATTGTTAGGTCTGAGAATCGCACATAGGCCAGCTGACAAGAGATTTCATTTTGGATACCACAAGGTTGAAAGCTTTGCTGCACTGATGGCAGCGATAGGAATGATCATCATTGGTGGTTTCATCTTATATCATTCTTATGAAGCTTTAATTCAACCAAGAGAAATCAAACAGCCAATATTGACTATGATAGTTCTAGCAGTTGCAGGAGGAATCTCTTTATATCGAGCGTTTCAAATGAGAACAATTGCTAACAAATATGATATACTCTCATTAAAAACGGATGCCAAAAACTCAATTAAAGACGGATCTGCGTCAGTCATTGGTTTCTTTAGTGTACTAATTGCTTCGCAACTTGGATTCTTACAGGCAGATGCTATCGGAGGTATGATAATCGCGGGATATATCTTCTCAGTATCATATATTTCCCTCAAGCGTTCGTCTCTTATTCTCGTGGATTCGTGGCAAGATCCCAAGGTTACAGAGATAGTGAAGAAAACTATCGAAGAGAAATTCAACTTTGAACTTATTAAAGTGAGATCAGTATTGCTTCGTCCAACTGGATTAGTAACCCAGGCTGAAGTGCATATAGAAATTGACGGAAGCAAATCACTTAATGAAGTCGAATTACTATCTATCGATATAGAGACTGAGATGCGTTCAAAAATTCCAACAATGGATAGAATCTCAATTGTTCCTCATTCATCTTCGATGGCAAAACCAGCATCAAAAAGATGGAGTGGAATATTTCGTAATCGTAGAAATACCCTTCGCAGTCAGCAATAACCACTCAAAACACGTGTTGTTAATTTATTGTTAATTTATATGCAACAATTCATTTCATAATTGGTGACATTTAAAAAATTGAAGCTACTCCCATAGAGTAACGTGTATAATCTTGGGCCAAGATTACATTGTCGATGATCTAGAGCAGATAAACAACATTTTATACTGATCCAGTTATCACAACTATTCCTTTTTGGACAATAGTAATTTTAGATAAAAGTCTCTGGATTAGATGTAACACATAGCTGCTAATATAAGAAAAAAAATAATTCTATTTTTTAATGATGCCAATAAGATATAAGTTCGGTAGGTTACGATATGCTTGCTTACATTATCTATCACCACAATGGAATCAAAGACTAATGCATTTTAGGCCACTATCCTGATATAAACTCGGAAATTAAATTAATTGGGTATTAGATTCTCATTAATGCTTAACATGCCTTCGATTTTATTAAATTGATAATCTAAGTAGGCATCATGTAGTTCTTAGAAATAAGGAATTTTTAAATTTTTTAATTAGCCAATCGGAGAGGAATATGTTTTATACGACTAGTAGCATCTGAAAAAATGATTCGTGTAACTGGCTCATGTCTTTCTTTTATGCCAATATCTACCTTCATAGAAATTCGCAGATAATAAGATTCTGAACCAAAACAATAAGTCGTACGAATTGTCAATAAAAATGTGGCATGAGAAAAGGCAAAATTAGACTCATCATTTGATATTATTATAACAATTGCGGCATAATAATTGTAACTTAAATATGCAGGGCTAGCAATAATCCTATGTTACGTCACAGATAGGAGTATTTCGATTGTTTTGGTATTTTAGTTTTAATGAGCTGAATATGTCCTATGGGTAGGAGAATGTTATATCCTCCCATCTATTTGAGCTTCAACGTCTTTGCAGTGGCATCAATCACTGGAACGTACTTGCTTATATCAGGTTTTTGCATAGCAGTTGATTTATTAGATGAGAATAGAGGACTGCTAACTACTAATAGAAGTCTGTAAGTTCGATCTGGCGTTTTGTATTCATATACTTTGGTCTGCCCAACTCCATTGGTATTAAAATTTTTAGGCAGAGCAGGGGCAGTATTGTTATTGCCTATATTATTACTTGCTCCGCTCTGGTTATTTCTAAATGCCCCTGACAATAGTTTGGAGAAAGGACATTCTATGGTATACACGTGAAATGTCTTCCCATTTAACACGGAAGTGGAATTGACAGCCAATTGTTGGCAGTTTTTGGAAATAGAAAAGGTTGGAAGGCTTAGCTTATGGATTGCAGAATTATTAAGCGATTGAACCAAGATAACGGGATTAATAACCGGGTTCTCTCTATTTAGCAAATTACGTAAATATTGACTTTCGTTCCCAGGATGCATGTTTACAAGTAGTCCGAATTCTGTCTCGATAGCACGACCATGCCATCCGCTGGGAAAGTCCACGCTCTCTATTCCAAATGACGGGTTATTATAATGGCCCATAATATCCTTTCTTAAAGATTGTAACAATTTCGGAATCATTGTTTTGCCTGTGAGATCACTTTTGGTATTATTTGGGTTATTTTGTGCATAAACACCATGGAATGACATATACATAGACGGCGCCGAGATAAGTAATACTGATATCATACAGATTGATAATATCCTATGATTCATTATTGCCTCTTCGTAGAACTAACTTATATATATGTTAGTTATGTGGGAATCCAAACTTACATCGATATTTGACTATATCACACGGTATTGAACTTTATAATCAACAATCCCCACCCAGAAGGAAAATAGTAATAAAAATTACTAAAATATATAATTATAAGAATAATAAGAAAGCATAGAATGCGCCAAAATGATTTAACTAAGGGTTAGCTATCAGGTGAAAATTTGTCTATTTACGAACGAATTTGATACTGTCTATAGATATCTACAATTTGAATTGCAGATAGACTACTTCTCTGATCGGGTTTTCTTAGGGGACCATATTAATATGTCGTTACCGATTGAATGAGGGAACATAAATAATCGAAAGATAAAATTGTTCTGAATAAGATCTAATATAACTGATTCGTAATACAGCAGTTTCCTTACATTACATTATGGAAGTGAAGTACTTGGTGTAGGTGGAGTACTGCGCGAGACAACTTGAGATTCTTGTGCATTATCATTTGATTTTGTTTACCAAACATTTTCCTTGCTGAATCAATCATAAATTGTACTGCATATGCAGTAACAAGACCAATAACAA
Source organism: Nitrososphaeraceae archaeon (assembly GCA_040414675.1). Classification (GTDB taxonomy): domain Archaea; phylum Thermoproteota; class Nitrososphaeria; order Nitrososphaerales; family Nitrososphaeraceae; genus JARBAU01. The sequence goes on from JBEDUN010000021.1 coordinate 47,930, forward strand.
AACTTACTGATTTAGTTAAACTAATGCAGTATGCATATCGAAAATTCCTTTCTATTTAGATATTTGAATGATGATAACGAAATATTACCAGATTTGTTATTTTGTCTAGTCTGAGATATTGACCTTAAAGGCTATCGAACTATCTGTCACATCAAATGCTGTTGATTTATATCCCAAGTCATTAAGACAATATTTTAGTAATTTTTCGAAATATAATGACCATCTCCTGCCCATTGAGTGATTGATAACAAATACATGTATATTGGGATCCTCTAAAAGTGACTCACGTCTGTAAACAAAACCTGTTGCCCTAAGCCATGATTCAATGGTCCTCAAGAAGGCTCTTATAGTATATTCTTGATTCATTATAAGTACAAAATCCTTTATTTCATTTTCTGCAATGTATTCTGAAAGCTTTGCTACTTCATCATCACTCAATTTATCCATAATCCTAATCAGTAGAGCTTTGGGAAAAGACACCATTCCAGCTCTAGAGGCATAAATTTCATAGTCCGCATGAGATTGGAATACTTGACTGGCAAGAGTGTTCAAGCTCACTTGCTTTTGCGTAGACTCCCTTCGTAACCTGGAGAGAAGATTATCATCTAATCTGAATGTCACTCCACTCGTTTTTTGAGCCATTTTTATTATATATTGTCACCTTATTTTTAAAGGTTGTGTGCAATGTAATCATCTAACTTATTCAAGTTATTCAAGTTATTCAACTTATTTAGTTGGCTTAATTGTTTTAATCACACTCCCTTTAACTAATCTAATAATCAATAGACAATACCTGGTCCTTATATTTCACGCCAGCTGTACTCGAACTATGATGAGAAATTCTTCTTATTTTGATGATAACTCAAATATGATGAATTCGAATTATAGGAGATTGTTGCAATAACGCTAATAGAAAATGATGACAAATTTCTTATGGTTCTTGACGATGATTTCGATTTAGTAAATCTGATTAAAACTGGCCTACAAAAAAAGAATTATAGTGTATTTGCATTTACAGATCCACATTTAGCGTTAGAGCATTTTAAAATAAATTCTAGTAAATACGAGATAGTTATCTCAGACTTAAGGATGCCTTCGATGAATGGAATAGAGTTTCTTGAAAATATCAAAGCGATAAGATCAGATATTAAGATATTTCTTATGACTGCATTTGAAATTGATGATTTGAAATCATCGATCGAATCTCTTAAAATAGATGAATTCTTGATAAAGCCATTTTCTATTAGAGCACTAGATGCAACTATTAATAGTCATTACAGGATTAAGAAATTAGAAATGGATAAAGTGACTTCCCGTTTGTCTAAATAACAAGATGTCAATATCATCATTCGATTAGAGTTTTTACTATATCGTATTTCTCCTATTTGTCTAATAATCTAGTGCTAGGGATTTTATTAAGGATTACTTGACTTCTAATCGACTTGCCTTCTTATAATGACACTTAAAAATAAGAGTTCAATTCCAACTGCCTTGAATTCGTTCATACAAAACTCGGATAGACTGCATTTGAAAGAAGAATGTGGGATGTTGACAATAGAGTGCAGCATATAAAGACGCATGGTTTTCGAAGGAACCATTTTCTATATCTAAGCGAAACGACATACCCTTAGTTCTTGGTCTTCGGAATCATATGATTAAGTTCAGTTGTGACTTTGACGATTACACATTTCTGGTCGGCGATGATTACTTCTATTATTTATCGATCTGAATTGAAATATGATAAATACGCAGTATGACTGATATGTCTAATATTGATGGCGAAGATGATTATTGCATTTCAGTATCTAATCTTACAAAGAAGTACGGAAAGAATAGTCCTTATGCAGTGGATGATATCACTTTTAACGTAAAGTACGGAACGGTTTTTGGATTTCTTGGTCCAAACGGCGCTGGAAAGACCACAACAGTAAAAATACTTACCACTCTACTCAATCCAACGTCTGGAAGTGTACACATTTTCGGAAGACAACTTTTAAAAAGTCAATCAGAAATTAAAAAAAGAATAGGAGTAGTCTCTCAAAATCCTAGTTTTGAAACTAACCTCACAGTAGAAAAAGCACTCGACTTATATGGTGTATTATGGGGAATTAAAGATAAGCAGATTAGGAAAAATAAAATAAATGAAATTCTAAATACATTTGATCTAGAATCTATTAAATCTGTCAAAAACGATGAACTCTCGATAGGCCAAAGAAGGAGAGTCCAGGTTGCACGTGAGTTCGTCCATGAATTAGATTTGCTTTTCCTTGATGAACCAACTGTCGGTCTAGACCCATCGGCAAGAAGATTACTTTTAGATCATATCAAATCTCAGGTTAAATCCGGTTTAACGGTGTTCTTTACAACTCATATTATGGAAGAAGCAGAATACCTATGCGATCAGATCGCCATTATAGACAAAGGAAAGATAATTGCTTTTGATACTCCTTCTGGACTAAAGCAGAAGTATGGAAAGGGAAACAAAACAATAGAACTTACATTTAATGACGTACCAGATGAACTCTTTATTAATCATCTTCGGAAAATCGTCAATATGAGACGTAGTGACAAAGATGCAAATGAAGTTACTTCACTTGTTGGATTCATTGGGGTACATACAGTTACGATTACAGCTAATAATGTAGAACAGATCATTTCTGAAGTTTTGCAACTTGTTTACAAGAATGGCCTGCAATTAGAAAATATCTCCATAAATCCACCATCTCTGGAAGAGGTTTTCTTGGCAGTAATCAATAAGAATGATAATTCTAAGGATAACAAAGTGAATCTATAGTTGATGTCGTTGATAAATAATACGCTATTGTTAGTGTATAGAAATTTCGTAGCTGCAGTCGATAGGACGTTCTTAATTTGGATGGTAGCTTTTCCCGTAGTGTATATCTTTATAGTGGGCTATGCTTATTCCACGTTAATCGGAGATCGGGGCATTAGTGTGGGCTCCATAACTGTTACATATACTTCATTTTTGACCTCAGGTGTAATCGGGTTTAATGCGATGAATGGTAGCTCAGCGGTTGCTGGCGGCATTGTTTGGAATGATAAGAGAAACGGGATGCTACAGCAACTTCTGGTCATGCAATTCAGCAAAGTACAATATATTGTTGGTAACCTTATAACCATAATTCTCGTCGGCTTAATCAGCGCTGCCCTTATTATGATAATAGGTTTTCCAACAATGTACAGGAATGTAAACATAACACTCTGGAGTGTACCATACATCACATATGCCTTGGCTATGGGTTCAGTATTTTTTGGTTCCTTTACCATTATATTGTCAACTAAAATTAAGAGTAGTGAAGCACATAGTGTAATAAGCAATGGTCTTTTTCTGTTTTTTACTTTTGTAAGTTCTGCATTTTATCCTGCACAAGGATTGCCAACTCCTTTAGCTATTGCATTTTATCTAAATCCATTGACATATATTGTAGATATTAGCAGAGCTGGCATATTCTCCCAGATAACAACATTTACTAATGTTCAGGTTTTAATCTTAGGTGTTCTTGCTGTTGCAGTATTTGTGATTGCAACAAGATCAATGGTGAATATGAAGGTCTAACTAACGTTTATTATTCTCACTTCGTATAGGTATATTAAAATTTTAATCCATATGAACTTCTAATACGATTTATAAGAACTGATTGACCTAATTGATTTCAAATTCTTTCATATTTAGTAGTCAACTAAGCTTAAAATCAATCAACAATTATCGTCAATTTATGAAATTGGCGAATCAAATTATGTCTGTTTTTCTATGACAACAGGAAATTAAGTTGCATAACTTAATCGAAAAATGGTTAAGGAATTTCACTCTTGAGCTGTTAATATGTCTATTAATCAGTGAATAGACGTATATTTTGTCGAATTTGAACATGCACTAATATATTGCTTGAATTATTTCAGACCGAGCAACTATCTTAAAACATAATTGAACTGTTACTAAATTAAAGGAAACTTTAGCGGCAGATATGATTGTTGAGCATTAGCTGGTTTCATTTAATCATCAATACAGAAGTCGTCGCACAATCAGTGAGAAATGTGACAGTGTCAAATGAGTAAAGTGATGAATGATATGGACTATGATTCCCATCATAAGTTAGAAGTTGACCTAATTGAAAATTCTCTTACATAAAATTCCAATTCATTAGAATGGTCTAGCAAAATATAATCTATAGTTTGAATCCAAGAATTGTCCAATAAATGCTCTTCAAGTTTAAATTGTATCCAAAATAATCAGAACGTGATAATTACTATGCCCGATCCCACTGCCAAGCGTTTGTTGTGGTACATTTTTGCTGGGTCGAAGGGGGGGAGCAATAGGATTAAGATAATCGAATTATTGATGGAACGTCCATATAACATTAACCAACTTGCCGAGACCATGGGTCTAGATTATAAAGCAATACGACATCATATCACAGTTCTCGAAAAGAATAATCTTATTACAAGACAGGGAGAAAAATACGGGGTACTATACTTTATTTCTAACTACCTTGAATCCAACGCAGAAGCTTTCAATGACATTATTTCAAAAATAAAGAAAAAATAGGATTCCAAATTACCTCATGTCCAATATTGAATTTGGAAAAAAGTAAATAAGACAATTCTAACCGATATCAATCATAATAAATGGAAACATTGATGACTGTAAATGCAATTGTAGGATTTGCAAATTTAGGAATTCTACTGGCCTTGCTTTCAGTCTACGCTAAAATCTACAAGAATACCAAGGCTCAATTTACTATAGGACTTATGTTTTTTGTCGGGTTATTGATCTTACAAAATATTATTACAGTATACGCGTATTTTGCGATGAGCCCATTGTATGCTATAGGTTTGCTTCCATATTTTCTAGGTATACATATAGCAGAATTAGCTGGATTGTCAGTACTCTTGAGAATTACCTTAATGTAAAACTATCAATGATTAATGTTGCAACAAGTAACCTTTATGATATGAATAATATTAGAAGATCAATATGCCATATTGATTGAGGCAATTATGTTATTTATTTAATATCTAGAAATTATGAGTAAGGAAATATATCAAACAGAGTAGATGATTTATATAATCATGTTTAGTCACATATTAAAGATTTTAATTTTCTCAGATTGAAAGCTTTCATCTGGATTTTTGGTTGGATTCTTAATAAGGAAAAGTGCAATTTGTCTGACTATTAATTTAGTGAAGATTATTAATAGTGTTCGTCAAAAACAAATGCTTCTATCATTGCCTATAGGAACGCAGCCATTACCGATATTAATCCTATCATCTGGCGCCAAGCTAAGTTGACCATTTTATGTGTTTATAATTTCTACTACACTTATCGTTGCAATAGAAGTCATCTGATTTCGACAGTTTTGTCATTACAAAATGGAATACTACTAATGGTGTGAATATTGCCACAGTAATAAGGGTAAGAGAATAGCTATGAAGATATAGAAGATAAATGCAAATACCAATTCCAGTCATTATTTCAATCCAAGTGCACGTGCATAACTGGGAGGCAATGTAACGAAGATTCATACAACTAGCTTATTGATTGCAATTTAAAAGCATTTTTCCAAATTGCGCCCTAATTATAGCCATTACCCGAACAATTTTACGTACCATCATATGCCCAATTCTAACTATATCATGGTATCTCTCAATAACACAATCCATAAGATCGTTATTATGCTTGCGAAAAAACCAATTTGCAGACAATCTAGTAGGTATTACAAGAATTCAGCATAAGATTTACCTAGGGTTTCAATATTTTCTCACAAGGATGGCCATATGAAAGGATTTCCTAATTTAATGCTTTTAGAGCTATGGTAATTCTGTGGTAGAGAGTTTAGATGTATGAGATCGCCACTTTAAGTTAAACTAATATCATTCGGAATAAAATTAGGCGAGGTTTATCAATCATGTTTACTTCTGATATTAAATTGTCTAAAAGTCACAGTTCTCCATCCATCTTAGGATATGATGTCATCGTCATAGGTGCTGGACATAATGGCCTGACATGTGGTTGCTATCTTGCAAAATCTGGTCTTAAGGTATTGGTTCTTGAAGAATACCATTTGATTGGAGGCATGACTATAACTGAAGAAATAACCCTACCTGGATTCAAATCTGATGTGCATGCATTTGGTTACCAACTTGCAAACCTATCTCCCGTTCCAGATGAATTAAACCTTGCCAAGTATGGATTTGAGTTAATATATCCTGATGTTTCATTCTCGCATATTTTTCCTCATGGCCGATCTATTTCTATGTACCGATCCTTAGACAAGACGATGAAAAGTATTCAGAACTTTTCAACAAGGGATGCTCTGACATGGCAAAGATTGTTTACGGAATATTTATCCGAGAGGGATAAGATAACTTGTTCAATAAACTCACCTCCAATAGCTCTAACAAAGCAACTAGAAAAATTTGGGCCACAGGCACTAGGAAAAGATCCGACAAAAGAGTTTCGTAGACAGTTTCAATCTATGCGCTCATGGTGCGAAGAGAATTTTGAGTCTGACGAAGCTAAAGTAGTGTTTGGAACCTTTGCTGCCTTTGTAGGCCTCTCTCCCGATGATGCAGGTGGGGGTGAGCTCTGCCATCTATTTGCAAGTATTATACAGGATAAGGGTAACAATGTAGTGAAAGGGGGAATTGTTAGTCTTCCCAATGCTCTTGCAAAATACATCGAATCGCATGGGGGATCCATATTGACAAATTCACGTGTTACCAAGATTTTAATTGAGAATAACAGAGCAATAGGAGTTAGTTTGGATAATGGAAAGAATATACTGGTAAGAAAGGTAGTTGTTTCAAGCACTGATCCTTCTACATTGATTCTTAAACTTATAGGAGAGGAACATGTTGATTCGTGTGTTATAGATAGCATGAAAAAATACGAATGGGGCGATTCTATATTTGGTATATATTTAGCTTTAAAGGAAAGGTTGAAATATAATTCAAATCCATTGGTCGGCGAATCATCTCAAATTCATATTTCTCCTCCCACGTTGGAGTATTTTTCAAAAATTTTCTATGAATGCAGGAGTGGAATTATACCGGATAGTCCTCTTTCAATAATGAGCAATGACTCGATAATGGATCCAAGTAGAGTACCCTCTACATCTAATAGCAATAGACATCTTGTAAAGTTTCTTATACTTTCTATGCCCTATGACATAAAAGTTTATAACACAAATAATAATGAGACCAACAGGATTTTAGATTGGTCCTCTATCAAAGATCACTATAGTGATCAAATTATTGAATCGATTACAAACGAATACATTCCGAATTTAAAGGACTCAATCGCAAAGAAAGTATCATACTCTCCGGTAGATTATGAAACAAAGCCCTCTACATGCGTTAGAGGTACGCTATCATGCGGGGCAGTTTTGCCATACCAGTCTGGATGGATGCGTCCAACCTCCGCTTTAAGCAATTATAAAATTCCTAGCCTTCAGAATGTTTACCTTTGTGGATCAGGCAATCATCCTGGACCAGGTGTTTCAATGGCTCCTGGCAGAAATGCTGCTCAAATCATATTAGCAGATTTGGGTATTAGTTTTAAAAAGTTGAATGCATAAATTCTGAAGATATGATATACACGTATTAAAGATCGCCAATATATTAAAATCAGACCCTAATTTATATTTGGATTAGGCATCTTGATTGATCTTTCGACAACTTACAACAAGGCTGTAGACTGTTGGCTCTTGATTGTAATTACTGATGATTTATTAAATATCGTTTAAATAAGATCACTATTCTACGTCATTTTTATATTTAGCATATGCATCAGTATAGTTAATGAAGATCATTGGTATTCTTAAATCAGAATAAGTTTCCTGAAGTACATGATGGACACGTTCAGTTAGATTTGATGAAGGAAATCCATTGCTATACAATAAATATTATTGAAGGTCAATAACAATATGCCAGTAATTCAAATAACGATGAGTCAAGGCCGATCAGTTGAACAAAAGCGTGAACTCATTAAAGTGTTAACAGAAGAAACTGCAAGGATCACAAGAACCCAGGAGGATAAAATTAGAATTCTGATTTATGAAGTTTCAAAGGAAAACTGGGGAAATGCAGGAGTGTTGGGTACGGATCTGTAGTAAGCGCAGAATACATTGCATTAGAATTAAGCCGTTAAACTGTCGCAAGAGTCAAAATGTCTATTCAATTTGTCCAGTCTAGTGACTATTATGAAATCATCGTTAGATATATTATAGATGGAACAGGATGGCCATATTAATCAAGCAATAGTGATAATAAACTATCCTGCAGATCACATAATTTTTAGGATTTAATTACTGGAGCTCTTGAAACTATTATTAGTTGTGAAGCTGTTTTTGTATACCTACTTTCTAAAACTATTGACGCATTACATCGCTGGACATAAAATAGAGATTTAATGACTTGGATCTTTACTATAGTAGGTAACTGAGAAAATTCGTCGACCAAACAGTTTAGAGGCACAGTCTCAACATCTAATGACTATTTAATAACATATAAAGGATTTGCTGATTGTAATTTTCCGAGTTATATCGTAATCATTTAAGTCAATTGAAAATCCCAGAATCAACTAACGTTACTAATTAGATCCTTCAATTAATATATCCCAAGATTCTTGCGCAAAGATCAGGGTTGTGAAAGAAAGTAGGATGTAATCATCTGGCCAGTTAGTTAATTAATTGGTGAGTGTAGTTAGTGAATGTAGTTATCTTATTTAACTAGTATTATCTAATCTAATAACTATGAATAAGGACGGATACAAGAATCCAATTCCTACTGTAGATATTATCATACAAGCCAGTTCTCGCATTTTATTAGTTAAAAGGAAGAAAGAGCCATTTAGAGAATGTATAGCTATACCGGGAGGTTTTGTAAATGAGGGAGAAACAGTAGAAAATGCAGCAAAACGTGAAGTAAGAGAAGAAACGTCGCTGGATGTTGAACTTATTGATATACTTGGAGTATATTCGGATCCTAATAGAGATCCGAGAGGACACAACATGTCTACGGTATTCATAGGAAAGATATCTAACATAAACAATGGGATATCTAAAGCAGCTGCCGCAGATGATGCTTTGGAGCTACGATGGATTGATATAGAAGCAATACCTGAAGAAAAGTTTGCATTCGATCATAAAAGTATTCTAATGGACTACATGAAATGGAGAGAATCAGGCGGCACATTCTGGTCATCCAAAGAAAGAAGTACAAAGATATCTTGAATTATTATGAGATTGTGAACTACAGAGAAATCAAGGGCCAGAATTTTGCACCATACATTTGCACACCATTATTATCATGTGCTTAGGCCTTAATTGGTTAGAAAATTGATAATTATAATATAAAAATCTGACTCATGCAGAGTCTAGATTAACTTTTTTTTATTGGGCGAACGATCATCGACTTGGTAAGACATTGCGAATGCACTAATGGTTCTTTAGATTTGTATAAGTATCTGAGAACGACCTGTGCTGACGATTGTAGTGTATCACTAAAGGGGAATTCCAATTCGAGTATCCTTTATCAGATCCATAACCAGTGCAGCAGTCCATGAGAATGATTTTCCACCTAATCCCTGTCCAGTATAAGCGTCATAATATTCTCTAAATCCTTGACTTGTTACCAATTCAAAAATTCCCAGTTTTAATCGCTCTGCTGCATCTGTTTGGCCATACTTTAAAAGGCCTAAATATACCATCCAGTTCGTATTCACCCAAACTGGCCCTCGCCAATAAGTGAATTCCTTAAAGTATGGTTCATCAACATCCACGCTAGCTAGTGCTTCAGTTCGACATCTGCCTGATGCTCCACTCCATCTTTGTATCCACTTTAACAGGGAAGGAAGTTGATCATTAGGTATTAACCCCGTATATATTGGAACTAGAGATGCTATCGTCTTCTTTCTAATCCAATCTTTGCTTATGATATCATAATTATAAAATAATCCCCCATCGCTTTTATCTGAATTTAGTTCGGTTGGATAAAAATATTTGTAGAAATTCTGTTCGCACCGAGAAATCCATTCTTTAATCTCTTTTGTGTCGTTCTCTTCTATTAACTCGGCGATTTTTATTAGAAATTTGTTTGCTACGTATAGGATACTACTGAAAATAATAGCCTTGATTTTAAATGGAAAATTTTCATACATTTTTTTTTCGTCATAATTATACTGTTTCATTAATTCTATCATGTAAATGAATTTGTTATACATACTATCAGTAGGAATTGTGTTCTTTGCACCACCTACCGCAATCACGTCCAATCTTTGAAATTTTAGAACATGTTCTATCTTTATTTGTGATAATGCATGATCCCAGACTGGAGAATCATCGAGACCAGATTCCCATGGATGAAGAATTGTAACCAAACCTGACCCCTCTGGATCTCTGTCAGTCATAAGATACTTATGAAAAAGCTTTAGTTTGGGATAAATTCTCCTCAAAAATTGTAAAGATTTTGTTTTCTGGGGATCAGTATCATTTAAGTAAATATAGTAACAAGCTATAGTATGCATTGGAGGCTGTGTCATACCAGATGTTCCTATATGAGTAGGAGCAAATGGTGATCTAGTTATCTCATAAAAGTCAGCTGCTGGAAAATATGTTTTTTCCTTATCATTAAAGACAATATGAGGGACCATACCGTTAGTCCATTGTGCATCAAATAAAAATTCCAATTCTTTAGTTGCTCTTTCAGTATTTGAATAGGAGTTACCAATAGATATAAAGGCAGAATCCCAACTCCACTGATGAGGATAAAGTGTAGGAGAGGGTATTGTGAAATTTCCATTCCAATTACCTTTCAAGACATTTCTTGCACTTTCAAATAGTTGGTCCATTTTCATATGCCATCATATCAACTACAAGGGTTCTAATTATAATTTTAGACAATAGGAAGCTCAGATATGGTGATTTAAGCCATGAATATTCTTTACATGCGCTTTTAAAATTTGTGCGTTGTCGAATTCTTGCTTACATACTGCACAAAATGATTTTCTGTGGTAAGTATTCAAATGAACTGCAAGATGTGAATCGTCCTCTAATCTCTGATTGCATTCATCGCATACTTTTTCCATGAGCATATAGCCTTAATACTCAATAAAAGGTTTTCATTGATTTTTTTGCATTTAGGTGAGACGAATTAGATTATGCTTAGCGGTATGTGAAACTAGGCACATATTAAAAAGATAACAGATCCTTGGGGAATTCTTTACCAATTAGCATATAGTTCTTTTTCAGGCGCTCCTTAAACCTGCAAGTTTTCATTTGGTATGAATTTACTAGGAATTACACATCTAGTTTAGTGACGTTACAATATTTGTAATAATAACATTTAAGCATTGTGTTAGTGTAGAGCTTTCTTCGATACCAATCGTGAAATCAAAGATGTAGAGATCTATCAGATAGAGTTATTCTATGACTACGTAAAATCACTTTCAGTTGTTACGAATGATCGGCATTTGTGTGCATTGATTAGTTATAGCAAACACATCTGTACCTTCGAGTCTAGATCATGAATGGGCGATTAGTGATCTTCATAGTGGGACATTTGGTTTTCATGCATGACCTGTCGTGAGTTCAAACTGAGTTGAAATTTGGACCATTTAAAATACAAGGATATCAAAAATCGAAATTAATCTATCTGATTGTGGATTAGACAGTTTTATACGTACGAAAACAGATTACTCGATGATGAAAATTTAATAGGGTAATAAGCGTATGTATATTATTGTAACGGAGAATTGGTATACCGGAATATCAAGATTACAGCACTCTACGTCCTCACTTGCACTGCACGATAGTACATTACTTGAACGGCTGCTATTTCGGGCAGCCAGAAAGTGGGTATCAGGTACCACTATAAACGATGCTCTATGTGTGGCCAGGAACTCTAATAAAAGAGAGATTTCTGCAATTTTAAATTTCCTTGGTGAAGATAGTACTAATAATAAAAGTGTTGAACGGACAGTAAATGAATACATCTTGATATTAGAACTCATCAATAGTGAGGAAATCGATGGAAGCATATCGGTGAAACCGACTCAAGTTGGATTAAAGATTGGGTATGATGAATGTTTACGAAATTTAAGAGTGATTTCTAAGAAGGCTGCTAGTCTAGGTAAATTTATGTGGATAGACATTGAATCGTTTCAATATGTTGAAAGCACACTTTCGATTTACCTTGATTTATTTAAGGAAAATTCATCGACAGGAGTAGCTCTGCAATCCTATCTTAGGAGGAGCGCAAGTGACTTGCTACATTTGATAGAAAATGGAGCAAACGTTAGACTAGTAAAAGGCGCGTACAAACAACCTGAAGAAAATGCTTACCAATCAATGACTGAGATCAACTCAAGCTTTTCAAGATTGACTAGAATGCTGTTCGAGGACGAAAATAGAAAACATATCTTCGCCATAGCTACTCATGATCCTAATCTTATCGACTATGCAATCGCATTATCAGAAGAATTTGGCACTGATAAAATGCAATTAGAATTTCAACTACTCATGGGCATTCACAACGAACTGAAGGATACACTTGTAAAAAGGAAATTTAAGACATGTGAATACATACCATATGGCAGTCAATGGCTTCCATATTCTATACGCAGAATTAGAGAGCGAAAGAGAAACATATTATTATTGGCAAGATCTATCTTTTAATCATGAATCGCAGATAGAGTTTACTATTAAGAGTATTGATAAAACAGTCATGACTTATATGTAGGCTGAAATAATTATTTCAACACTGATCTCTAAGTAAATAACACATCGTGTTAACTAACTATAGTCTGGCTCTGCTCTCGTAGAAACTGAGTTAGATAATAAGGTCCGCCGGCTCCTTTGCCGGTAGTGCCGGATTTTTTCCATCCACCAAAGGGCTGAGAACCTACCATTGCGCCAGTCGTAGCACTAACGGATCTATTGACGTAAACTACTCCGGATGTCGAGTTCTCAAGAAATCTATTAATCTCTTCCTTTTTCGTGCTATATATGCCTGACGTTAATCCATATTCCGACTCATTACATAGTCTTAGTGCTTCTTGAAAATCTTTGTATTCGGCTATACATAGGATGGGTACAAATAGCTCTTCTTTAAATAGTAAATTATGCTTGGATAACTTATCAACTATTGTCGGTTCTACGTAGTAGCCATACTTCAAAATATCTTGTCGCTTTGCTCTCCCACCAAATAATATTCGACCATCTTTTGAGGCAATTTTTGTGAAGTTCTGATAATTTGTGTATGCGTTCAGATTAATTAAGGGGCCCATAAAAACATCCTGATCTAGAGGATTCCCAATAGTGATTTTTTTTGACTTCTCCACTAATTTTTGCACAAGTAATTTCTTCACTTTTTTCTGTACATAGACTCTAGAGCATGCGCTGCATTTCTGACCAGAGTAACCAAATGCTGCTTTTACGATCCCTTCCGTCGCCTTGTCAATATCTGCACTTTCGGTAACTATAACTGGATTCTTACCTCCTAGTTCTGCTATTACTGGTCTTGGCATAACAGTACTAGAATCTTGTATGATTCTGTGTCCCACTATTTTGGAACCTGTAAAAACAATACCTGCAACGTCAAGACTATCAATTAGTACTTTTCCGATCATTCGTCCAGGCCCGGTTACTAGGTTTATTACGCCGTCCGGCAGACCGGCTTTTTTCAAAATTTCTACAAATAGACTTCCCATAATAGGGGTATCGCTTGCAGGTTTTAGAATTACCGTGTTGCCCGTAACTAGAACTGCTATACTCATTCCTGACAGGATAGCAAAAGGAAAATTGAATGGGCTAATCACCCCCCAAACGCCGTAAGGCTTCATTAGACTTTTGCTTACTTCATTTGTGCTGGCCCTGGTAGTTTCAACTACGAAACCAGTTTTGTTTTCCATCTCTTTGGAATAATATCTGATGAAATCTATGGCTTCATCAACATCAGCAACTGCCTCAAATCTATTTTTACCATTTTCATATGAAATCCATGCTGCTAATTCGAATTTGCGCTTGGAAATTATATCTGCAGCAGTATAGCATATATTAACACGAGATTCGTAACTGGTATTCCCCCATTTCTCAAATGCAGTTTTGGCTACTTTGATAGCTGTTACAACATGTTTCTTGGTCGCTATTGGGAAATATCCTAATCTTATTCTTCTGTCTATAGGTGATGTGTCATTAAAAGTTCTTGAGGAATGTATATGCTTGCCATTAATTACCATAGAGTACCTTTTTTCGAATTTAGATTCGACATCTTTTACAGCTCTATCGTAGTTTTTATGAAAGATCCGTTCTTCGTTGTAATTCAAGTAATTATTTAGTGTTAGTTCATTCCGAAATCTCATTCGAATTAAATCATCTAATATATAATTATTGACATACATGTATTTTTTCTTGTCACGACACATTCTCTTTTATCACTAAGTCTTTGAAATAATCATATCAAGATCTTAAGGTTTTTCATATTGAATCTGATATATGTCATATTTTGATGAATTTGGTTTGTTTATATAATAGTAAATAGTTACCAAATTAGTTATTTCAATCAGTTCAGTCTTGATGGAGCTATTCAAAACTAACTCGTTACTTTTATTTTGGATGTTCTATATATTTTACAAAAACAAGTGCGTTATACCCCAGACGGAGTGAGTCTCCTTGTGCTGGTATAATTCCAATGACCGTTCCAATATTCGAAAATAGCTCTATTGTAGGATTACAGCTTTCATCATTTTTGTATTTGATAATGAGTAGATTGCCTAAAGGCCGGCTATCTGAAACATAACCATAATTGAAACATTCCGATTTTATCGGGCTCGGACTGTTGGGCGATAAGTTAGACAGCGTAGAAAAAGGAACCAAATTGTCTCCTAATGTGACCCTGTTCTTGGCAGCTGTCGTGTCTGATTTAATACCTACTTGGGCCGATGCCGATATATCGAGATAGTTCAATAGACTGATTAGCCCGATAATCATTATCAATAGCCTGTACGTTAGTCGAGTCAATACTCTCATTACCATTTATGTTCATTTTAACTTGTCTTTTGAACTAGCTTTTCTGCTCGAAAATCTATTATGGATTCCACATAATGAATTTGAGATTTGAGATTTATAATATGTGACAGCTAGACTTTGGGTTTTTCAGCATCATCTATCCAGACTTTGTCTTGCCGTAGATCCAAAGGCCGCCAACAACAACTATCGCGACAATTACGATTCCAAGAATAATGGGCGCGATTATCTTTATGAGAAATATAATGATCGCTATTATTATTATAATTGCAATTATTCCAACTATGATCGAGCCAAGCGAATTTGTAAACCCCATACACTGTACATTATCAATTTGGATCATATCCAATAAAATAATTTTAGGCAAATCATATTATGTTTGATCGGTTATAAAGTACATGTAATAAGCTATCATTTTGTCTTTGCTGCTTCAAACAATAGACCAGGAGGTTAAGTTCCAAAATTCAGGATGAAACAATTTATTTGATTATTTATTATAATATAACAATTATATGTTATTCTGACATCTAGATAATTTATTTCATTTAGAAATCATTTTTATATAATATCTAGATTTAGTCTAGCGTTAGCTGGTCTAAAGCATCAATCGGAAGTTACTATCTAACAGATGGATGTTCAATTTATCTCAGGTTTGAGACTTGCCTAATAAAAAAAGAATTTTATGAAGTTTCAATTAATCGCCAGTCCGAATTAAGTCCATTCTTGCCAGCTAATGTGTCCGAAATATTCTTTTTAGATTTCAAAGCGTTCTCCTCATAAAGATCTATTCCTAAAAAATTTCTTCCAAGAAGAGCTGAAACCATGCCGGTAGTTCCCCGTCCTACGAATGGATCTAATACCCAATCTCCTCTTTGGGTAGAAAATTTTATTATATTCGCAATCAAATCCTCTGGAAATATAGCAAAGTGCTCGTTCCCATGATGTGCTTTAGTAGAGATCTCCCACACGTTTCCTGGATTTTTACCAGTCGGATTACATACTGCAAATATAGGGTAGTGTTTGTGATCTCCAATCCGCTTCCGGGTTGCATGACGTTTAAATTTACGATAACACGTAGGGCAAAATTTCTCTGGATCATAACCGTGTGCTTGAGATATCTCAGCGGTCGTAGGAAGTTTTTCAAATGGAGTATCTGATCGCGAGTTATGAATAATATGCTTAATAAGTCTGATCTTGTCCTCGTCTTGAGTATATGGTTCATATTGAATCATATGTGAGGGAGGTGTTTTGTTTCGTCCATCTCTAGCCTCGTTTCCCCGTGTCCGGATACTATTCATATTAGTGAAGCTCTTTTCATTTTTTGACAAGAACAATACAAATTCATAGGCTTGTGAAAAATTAGCTGTCGAACTAGAGGATACGTTGTTTTTCTTGAACCATATTATATCTTCTCTCATAGTATATTCCTTCTGAGATAAGTTGAGTGCGAGTCTATGAGGTATTAGCAATTTTCTAAACTTCTGCCGGGTGTCACCTATAACTATCCACAAACTGCCATCTTCACTCAATAGTTCTCTACACATCGCAAAAATATGAGTCAGCTTATCAACAAAAATCTCATCGGTTGGTTCTTGTCCTATTTCATTAGGATTTGTTCCGTAGTGTCTATGTCCATAATACGGAGGGGATGTTACGATGAGCCTGTACTTGCCTATTTCTTTTGGGTCATTTAATAGATTTTTCAACAAATCATAGCAATTACCATTAAGAATTTGATAACTCATTTTATAATTTCATAATCCCCAAAGATCTGTGCATATATACCATCACCTTATTTGAACTAATTTACTTTTACGTAAAGAACTTGTGTCTTATCTGGGATCACAACTAATAGAGCAATTGTGATTAGTCACAAGACATAGAGAATTCGTAAGAAATTATCTGTAGCCATAAGTGTAGACTAGCGATTTATGTTATATCTAATTATTTCATATGCCCTAGCGGCGTCTGTATTTCTTAGTATCAATACTATTTCGTTTGGAGTAAGGAAGGCATCATGCAAAGGAATGTTATTATTATACAGTATATTCAATATCCTGGACATTATACTATATGGATTTTGTGTCATGGCATCATTGATATCGTTCGTAGAATCGAGTAGGTAAGAAGAATCTCTGTTATTTTCGCTATGCTTATAGCTACTTGGCAGAGTGATAGTTATGCGGGAAAGTCCCTGATTAATTCTATGATTGATCTTTGTAGATACAACGGATATTAATTTCCTTACTTCCGTGATGTCCTCGGCAAATAATCTTAAATGTTTATTCGTTTGGAACAGACTATATCTTGATTCCTTGTCAAGAATATCCTCGAGCATTTCAGATATCTGGTCACTAAAAGGCTTGTCTTCATCGTCGATACCAAATAAGCCTATATCTATAATACTATCTGTAAGGGACATTCTTGCGCCATTAAATGAAGAATTACTGAGTTTACTGACAGTTTGCTGAGTACTATCTGTTTTGGCTTCGTCTGCTTGCTTACCATCAATTTTTTGCATACTTCCATTCTGATCATCCGATTTTTCGTCTTCTAACGAATCAGCAAGTCTCTTGATCACTACAATTACTGTCCCAATGTTAACGTGAGAACCTACTAGTCTCTCTACTTCTGGTTTAATTTTTTCAGCTAGCGCTGTGTAATTGGCAATGCCGAATTGTAGTGCATGAAAATAAATTTCATTGGCAGAAAGCACGTGTCTTATTGCCTGAGTTATAGTCATTGATGGGTTTAGGAAGGACATGATTTGGACTAAATAATATTTGGAATTCCAAAGTATTAAGTCTATCTACTAGTTATATACATTTATATATGTAATATGTATTACAATGTGTAATGACAAGTAACTTATCACCGTGGAGATTTGGCGGTTTCGGTTCAATTTTTGAGGAAATGGACCGAGAATTTGCCAAGGCTGAAGAGACTATGAATAGAATGTTTAGTGGTATGCTGGAAAATGTCTCGAATAAGGGTAGTCCATCCTCGTATTATTATGGATATCAAATCACCGTAGGACCTGATGGCAAACCTCATGTCAAAGAATTTGGTAATGTTAGACCATCAATCAAAGGTCTGCCAAAGCATAAGGAAAATAGAGAGGCACTGGTGGACTATTCGCTAGATAAGAAGAATAGCCAAATAATCGTCACAGCAGAAATGCCAGGAGTCAGCAAGGAAGGCATTAAAATTAACATAACTCCGAATAATGTATCAATACACGCTGAGAGAGGAGAAAAAAGATATCACAACGAAATACCGGTAGACGTAGAATTGGACGAGACATCTGCAAAAGCTTCCTATATTAACGGAATATTAGAACTAAAAGTGAAGACAAAACAGCCAACAACAACAGCTTCTAAACAAAACGGTACTGAAGTGAAGGTAGATTAAAATGCATATGGCCTCAATAGTGGCCATATCCGAATTTTGATTTAAATCTTCTATAGTCTATATATAAACATAGGATTTATTGTTGTATTGAACACCATAATTACAAAGTTTTAGATTATCCTTTGGATTGCTATTATAATATGGTTATTCTTTTTCCTTTTTGAGGTGAAAGGATTAGCATCTGCTACTTTCTTTTGAGCTTGTATGTAACAAATTTGACTTCATGTTTCGGGATGATGGATTGAGGAGCATGCACTTTATCTTGTTTTCGAGTGACTATAGCTTGTCTCATTTTTTCATTTTTCTCAATACTTTCAACTTTGTAATGACATGAAAAGCAAAAATTGCACTTCAAACAAATATGTGGTGTTCGCTTGTTGCAGTCTGCACACATTCTATACAAGTTGGGAGGATACTCTGTGAAATATTCATGCATTTGAACAGATCGGTCTTCAATCTCCTCTTTCATAGATAATGTATAGAGGAACCAACAGGGACGGGGGGAGGGAAGTATTCACTTTCTTCAGGGCTCGTTGCTTAGCTTCATGATACGAGCATCACTATAAAAATGGAGATAGATTATTTTGATCCATCAGTTCTTGAGATATGTAAACCTAGATCAATATATGATTCTTATTGAAATTCATTTTTGATAATTAATCAAACTCTACCATACTTTAAGAGTGATACACAAGTACAAATCCAAGAAGTACCACAGTAAAGAATTCATTCATTAACGTTAGATGGACATGCAGAAAGATATCTAATCAATTCAAATCAATTCAACATATTATCTGTATCTTATTATTGTTAAATGTGCAATTAATTTAGTCGTGAAGATTGTATATAAGCTACCTAACTAACTAACTAACTAACTAACTATCCGAAATTGAATTCCTTCTTGTTTCAGAAATTCGATCAGTCGTTTTGCGTGACTTTCATTTTCCATCTCAAGACTCAAATAAACTCCTGCGCTACCAGCAGAAACATTAGAGCTTAATCTATCATGTTCTACTTCAACGATATTAAGGCTGAGTTCGGCAATACCATCAACTACGCTCTTTAGGGCTCCTGGTTTATCCGGCAATTGAACAAATATCTTTACCATTCTGCCCATCTGGATTAGGCCTTTAGCTACAACCTGTCCAAGCAGGTACATATCTACATTTCCACCAGACAAGATTGACACAATATTTTTATTAGTATGAGGATGGCCATTCGATAGCAAGTACGCAAGACTCGCAGCACCTGCAGGTTCGATCACTAATTTTGTTCTTTCCATAAGCAAAAACATTGTTCTAACTATTGCTGAGTCTTCAACCAGTACTACATCGTCAAGATATCTTGAGACTATGGAATAAGTGAGCTCGCCAGGGCACTTCACAGATATACCATCTGCGATGGTGAATCCAGAGTCTATTTTCTGTAAAGACCCACTTGCTAGCGATTCTTTCATAGCAGGAAATGCTTTTGATTCTACGCCTATGATCCTTATATCTGGTTTTTTCGATTTTATTGCAATTGCAACTCCCGCTGCTAAGCCTCCGCCTCCTATTGGTAAATAGACTTCGTCGATATCATTCAGGTCCTCCATTATCTCCAAACCTACCGTTCCCTGACCAGCTATTACCTGTCCATCATCAAATGCATGGATAATTGTGCGCTCTTTGCCGGCAATATCTTGTGCTGCAGCCCATGATTCGTCATAATTCGAACCGCGTAGAATCACATTTGCGCCATATGATCGGGTTGCTGCGATTTTGGCAGGCGATGCGTTTTTGGGCATTACAATAGTACACGATACACCCTTACTCAACGCCGCATAGGCTACTCCTTGTGCATGATTGCCCGCAGAAGCTGCTATAACACCCTTTCTTCGGCTTTCATCAGATAACATATTTAATTTCACGTATGCGCCTCTAGCTTTAAATGAACCTGTCATTTGTAATGATTCTAGTTTCAAAAATACATTTGTCCCTATGAGCTTAGAAAACGTAGCTGATCTCTGTAATGGTGTTTTCCTTATAGTGCTATCAAATAGGTCTCTGGCTTTCATAATATCATAAATGGTAGGTATATTAGATTTAGCTGCCAAGTTCCCGATCGCCGTCATATATGTCTGATATTTGGGTTCTACAGATTCCATAATTATATTTTTTGGCTATTATTCATAAGATAAAATCGACTATATGATTATGTTACTTGATTTGAGAATATTAATCATAGGCTTCAATTTAATAGGGGGGTTTCAATATTTCAACCTCGTCAAAAAATAGACATATAGGATTCATATTTCATAAAAACAATAAGCTAAATTGCAATAATTTACCTTTGATTAACGTAAGATTATGAAAGTATACGGAGCATACTTTAGAGACCCAGCTAGCTATCCCGACTTAAACACATGTGATATCAAATAAATCAGCTGTTTTGATATGATGAATTTGATAGAGTTACATTATCGTATCATGTCAGGTATTCGATTTGCATTGAATGAATACTTGTTCTATGCTATCGATTATAGTAGAATGGATACTTGTTCAAGTAAAAAATTATAGATGAGAAAATAGCAAAATAATATCAACTAACATGACGTAAAATAAATTTTAGTACTAATATTGGATCATCATAAATACTTTAAACTTTTACTAATCATCATAATATGAAATACAGAAGTAGAACTGACATAGTTCATTTGATTTTAGAAGCTGCTAATGGAGGAGCAGCTACAAAATCAAAGATAATGTACAAAGCATTCTTGTCATTTGGACAACTGAAGGAATATCTAATGGTCCTAATGGAAAATGATCTCTTGGAGTACGAGGATGGACAGAATACGTATAGGACAACTTCAAAAGGAATAAGACTATTACAGATCTTCAATAATATGGAAGAGTTAACACCTATAACCTTGAAGTAAAACTTCCTTTTTTATAAACAACTATACAATGTGAAGGCAAGAAGACAATCATCCTCCGAGATGCGATTTTTATAATTAATTCGCGAAAGTGATATGTTTAGCTGTTCTAGATTATTGACATTAGCCTGGGCGGCAAGTGCAAGTGCTTATACTCAAAAAGTTTTATTATGTTTTTATGTAAATTCCTTACATGGTATTTTCTAACAACATATTTTACAAATATCACCTTTTCCAAAACGACCTAATCGTAAATAATCTTTAGAAATGTTGTACTTTAAAGAAAGTAGGTAGGCTGGTGTTAAGCAGTCTCTTCGAACTACAGAACAGGTCTCACAGAGGTCTAATGTGAGATCGCATACCTTTTGCAAAAACAAGAATATTCTAATTATATAAGGTACTCATAAGTATGACAGTTATTTCACTTTCAAATGTTGTAACTAGGGTCACGGTTCAGCTTCCATAGTTCTAACGGATAGTTTGTCAGAAATTAAATAATATCTATTGTACCAAAACAAGGCTCCAGCCATAATTATAAAGTCAGTTACGTAAAACAAATCCCAGAATATCAAATGTCTGAAATGCCCGTTCACAAAATCTATCACGTAACCATCATCGGCAATTGCGCTTAGCAATAAGGATATCGAAGCAAGCAGCCAAGGGACGTAATGACGTATATGTTTTCTAACTGTTATGAGTATTAAAAATGAAGGAAGGATCAATACCAAGTCCAAAATTGGATATGCGATAGTTATTATTATCGCCTGAAACGTGGCTAGTTCTTTATTATCACTAGAGGTTCCTGACAATAAAAAAGCAACGATATTAAATAAGGAAAATGTAATAACAATTACTATCATAAGGATAATAACGATTCTTGTTTGAGTCCCACTAGAATATTTGAAAGATCTTCCTTCATTTTTCAGTGATCGAAGTACAAAAAACAAATGTAGAGCTAGGAATATGTAACCCGTAAGCCATAGCCAGTCTGCTGGTGACACAATTCTTACTTCCTCCCCATGAGAATAATGCGAGTACAATAACGTAAGATCTGCAGCGAACCAGAAGATTAGTCCTATCGTTAAACACAAGATAGATTTGCCATGTAGATTATGAATTCCAAATCTAAATATCGCAACAGTGCCTAAGCTTGATGCTACTGCAGCAGATATATTCAGTATCCAAAGTGCAGTTGATGGATTATGAAATGGATCCGACAGTATTATTATGGAATTCGCAATCGCTATAACAATAGTGATTGACACTATCAGCCGTTTGAAGGCTTGTCGGTGATACTGATCTTGTGTTTTTAGTTTTCTGGTCAGTTAAAATCTATCACTATAAGAATTTTTCAAGCATATAAATAATAGTAGCGTACATTTGTGCATCATACGTAATATAAGCAATTCAACAAGTCGATGGATGATATTTTCATATCAGAATCACCAATATCCGATATTAAAACACCTTCTAAAATATTAAACTATAAGTAAATTTCTAGGGATTTCTATTATCCCGACAACAACAAATTAGAATTAGAGGAATAACTATGTCATCGTAGAAGAATTTAGTATGTAGTATTGTTTATTAAATTCCTCGTTACTGCAGAGTCAAGATTTCTTTATTTGACTAGTCACAATATTCGATCAATGGATTACACATCAATATTATTTCGCCATTTTCTATTCTTAATATCTTACGACAGATAATAACACTTTTCAATACGTGATGCCATGTAACTACGGCTATAGTAAATGGATCAGTCTAGAACTACTGCAAATAAGATGTCTCCAAATACTTCACACTCATCAGAAAAATCATTCCAAATGATCTCATTTAATTTTCCATTTGCACTTGCTCGAGATCAAATTGAAGCAGTAAATGCATGGGTATCATCCGATTTCAAAGGAGCCATAGTATATAGTACTGGTACTGGCAAGACGGAAATAGCCCTTGAATGTGCAAAGAGAGCTGCTCAACTTGCTGATAAAAGGTCGATAAAATTAGATCAAACCAATGAAAACTGGACTCGCAATCATCATTTAACTGCTGCCAATCGGTTCAATATCCTTTTTTTGGTACCTCGTATAGTATTGATCGAGCAGAATATCAAGAGGTTTATTAGTTATGGCTTAGCCAAAGAATACATTGGAACCTATTTTGGAGAACGGAAACAAATTCGTCAGATTACTATCGGGACATATCACAGCATAGTAAATAACCTTGATCTAATTTATGGTTTTGATATGGTAATATTTGACGAGGTACACTTAGTAAGCGATACTGCTACTGTATTAAGAGGAATATTTGATATAGTAAAAGCTGCATTAAATCTGAGGACCAATCCTAAACCATGGGCTTTATTGGGCTTAACGGCAACCATCGATGAAACAGATCCTAAATATAATACCATCTTATCGCTTATGCCCGTTGTAAAAAAATACATGATAAACGAAGCGGTGGTGGATAAAAGATTGGCAAGACCAGTAGTCATCCCAATTAAGGTTGACCTAACTTCAGAAGAGAGAAAAATTTATGATAGGTGCACATTCGATATCAGAAAAGTTTCGCGTTACCTTAGAGCCTCCAACCCTAGTGTTATTGCATCAATACTTGGAAGCGGAGGAGTCAGATCTAGACTGGCAAGAAGCTGGTTCGACGAGGTCAGAAAGAGAAAAAACTTGATCAATTGTGCCGAAAATAAGCTTTCCATGGCGTGTGATATTATATCAAAACATCCTTATGAAAGGATAATGGTATTCAGCGAGACAATAGATTCAATTCAGAAGTTAAGAGAAATGCTGTTAAAAAAGAAGGGGATAAATTCCATGACGATAGATAGTACACTCAATACTAATGAAAGGGAAAAGATATTATCAGTGTGGGGTAAGGAATTTTATCCGTTACTCTCAGTACACACGCTAGAAGTAGGGTATAATGTACCAGAGGTAAGAATAGCATTAATATTAGCAACAACATCAAATATGAACCAAGTTGTACAAAGAATAGGCAGGGTAATCAGAAAGACAGAACAGAAGGATACTGCATTGATATATACTATATACCTTTCGCAAACTCATGATTCTAGCACTTTAAAAATGGTAAAGCAAGCGACCGAAATAGATATAGAAGAAGACAAGAAGACAAGAAGACAGGAAAGTGATGACGAAATTCCTAAACATAGTCGAGGTTTAGACAAATATTTCTTTTAGCTTTTCAATGCTTTAAATTAGAAATACCATTGTGTTTGACTAAAACGAATGTTAGATGTGAAGAAATTGTAGGTAATGTTAAACTGCTAGGCAGATGATTAAGATATCACACATTCATCTTACTCTTAGAAATTTACTGGACATTGTTGCGTCACACTGTTGCTTAGCAAACTGATCTGCAGCGATTGAGGAGTTTAAACAAATCTGTTTCATAGATAATAATTGTTGGGAATTAGTAGCCGGTGATGAATTATTAATAGAGTTGGTTACATTATTGAAGACAGCTTTATTTGAATCAATGTGATTTGTGCCATTGTCAGGAGCATTAGTACTATTATTTCGGCTAAAGAAGGAGTTTGCAAGGTTTTCTATAAACGAATCGGAATTTGCTTCTTGTTGCGAGTACAGGAGCAAGCCACTTATCATTATAGAGAGTGTTAACGTTGTTATAAAGAAAATATTCAAAGTAGGGTAGATTATGTTGCTATTGCTTATCTATATTACCATAGAGCTATAATATGAGGTCATAGAATGCAACTTGGAGCTGCTTTTGGAACATGTAGATCTCAGCAATTTATATTGATTTGACACGCCAAAGAAATAGAGTTTTTCTGACTCGATAATCAGATGCTGAATGCGAATCAGGTAGATTTGATTGTTGATCAATATTAATCCAATCTCCCCAATAAATGAAACTTAAGATAAAGATCTGATAAAAATTAGGAAATATCTGACAATTAAATTTACACATTAGGATTAAGAGAAATCAATGTTATAGATATGCTGTCAGCCTGAAGTGTATTTCGATAATAAATCGACTATCTAAATTTGGTTTAAACAAAAGATCTATAGATATATTCTAAGTCTTGGATATAAATCTCATATAGGATTCTTAAAGACAGACAAGTTAATTCAGTATAGTACTCAATAATCCCATCAAATGTTCACTTTCGAACGGTTTCCTCAAAATATAACAAGAGGTTTTATCAGAATCGAGAGACAAGTCGCTGCTAATCAAATCATGATGGATCACGCCTGAACTAAGTAGATATATTTTAACACTATGATTTATTTTTTTAATTCTCTGATAAAGATCAAAATTGTTCATATATGACATTGCCAAATCTAGCAACACTAAGTCATATATTCCAGATGCAACTCGGTTTAATGCGGCAGTTGGATCCTTTAGGGAATCTACTTCGAATCCGTTATTTCGGAGTACAGTCATTAGTGTTAAATAGATATCACTTTCATCTATATTCTTTGTATCGTCAAGAATCATAATTTTGCTATTTCTCATTATATGATGTTCTCCGATCATCATACAGAAAGATTATTCCATTAATAGAAACCACATTCAAGCACTCCTGTTGAGGATTGATATTATGAATGTTAGGTTCGATATAGGGATTAGAATATAGCCAATTTACTTCCAATCCTAGACATAGTGCAGTTAAATTTTTCGAAACAGATGTCAAATTATTAGACATGAATTTGACTTCTTGTCGTCAAACTAATATACTAACTTTAGTATAATTCGATTGTGATTTAGTATTAAACTAGCTTATCATCCATTTGTGCCGACAACCAAATCATCGCTACATACATCATATTCACAATTCGATCTAAGAAAATTATTCAGTAGTGAGATGAAGGGGTAATAACATTGCATGACAAAGTATTCTAGACATCGATATTTCAAAGTTAGCTACAATCCAGAATCAAAAGATGCGCATTAGAAATCCGAATATAAGAGTTTGTAGTTGCTTCGAAGATTCTATACGAAGATTATGATTGATAATTAGTCAGCTTGAGCCCCATTTAAATTTTTAAAATAAATACATAATTTTTGATGAAATGCCTAACTTGGAAATTAGTCTTAGATAAAATTGCAAACATCTATGCTAGATTTCAAACCAATTCTATGAATACGAAATCAAATGGCACGTTTGTCAATTGCGCGTATATCCAAAATTACAAACAAACAATAAAGTGGAACAGGCCATTAACCATCGAAATTTTGCCATGATGCTATGTCGAAATCGAGCAATATAATCCGCAAGAATGGTAAAAGACAAGGTTTGCAAAAAAAATGGAAGTAGAAACCTTTACAATACTGTGATCTAGTTGAACAACATCACAAACAACCTACCTGTCGGACCTGCTCGAATCTACACACACTCGATTGATTCCAGATTAGTTTTCTTGAGATGGTACACGGTCTAATAAGGAACATATATCATCTAAAAGAATTATTTAATTGATTAAGCATATTTTATGAATGATTGTGTACAACAAAGATGCCAATGCAAGTTATGAGATAGAACTAAAGCATGTGCCTATAGTGCTTCTCTGATTTATGCCACTTCATAAATACCAAACAAAATAGATTCTCGTTCGGTATTGAATGGTACTAACTCTGGTTCTGCAGTGACTAGATTCATAACTATTTGTACTAGTGAAATTTTGTTCAGTTTCTTATATATTTCTAACTGTGAGTAATGGCATCAATCAAGAGATAATTTCCCATTTAGTGTACAGCAGATTGATACAGGTACCAATTCAGAGATATACTACTAGACTCATGCCAGAGGCATTGTTACCACTTGAAATAGTGATACTCTTGTTAGAGATAGTAGTGTATCCAAAGTCAATGACACTCAAGTATATGTGTTCCTGTCACGTATTAAGATATTAGCCAACACCTCTTTTGAATAAGACATAGGTCGCTGGCACTGCAATCAACATGACTTGAGCTAGGTATGGTGAGCCAATTGCAGTAATTGCGCAAGCCAGCGACGAGAATTGCATTGCAATTAGGACAAAACAAGTATTTTACCTCGACTTAACTATGTTCCTTAACACATAATATAAGAATGCAGCAGGACAACGTATGCTTTAATCGAAAAGGGATTTTTTTAGACAATCATACATAAATCCAGTAATAATGTCCGGGGATAGAAAAGAATTTGGAGATTCTCAGTTTCACAATCATCGGTTGCTTGGTGTTGTCTATTCTTAATTCTGTCTGTAGCATATGGCTTGAGATGGCTGATTGTCAGAACCAAATCATATATCTTTCCTTCTACAAACTAGTATGTGACTATACTTAAGAATGCATATTCAAAATCAACATTGGTCTTTGGTATCCCAATATCCAAGTTCACTGTGAACGATAAAACAAGTAAAATGATTGAAATACACTTGGACTATTTAAACCAAGTTTAAAAATAGCCGTATATCGTTTAACCTCAATACCAAAACAGACACGTTCTAGTTCGTCACTAATTCTTCTTTTGACGTCCGGAAATGCACTCGAAGTAAACAAATTGTCTTGTGTTATTCAGCGGATCTACAGTATTAACATAGAATCTGTCTCCACATAATTTCATTCATCTTTTTCCTGCAACATCGTATCGCATCGCATCCTAAATTTACAAGTAGAGAATGTACCAGAGATAGAAATGGTTCAGCCTATATTAGAATATTGATCTAAATCTCATCTTCTTGACAGACTAATCAGTCAAGACATCCCTAGACTTTTCCTTCTTTGCTTAGTAGTATTTTGATAGTTTACACTATGTTACGGCAAAACTATAATATCTTCAGTGACCAATTGGTGGTAATTCATAAAGTTTGCAACTTGTCATTTGCCTTAAATCATGACAAGATCATCTACAGGTGAAATCATGACAACTGCTTTCTCGCCTGCCATAGCCCTTTTCATTCTCTCAACGACTTGATCAACACTATCAGAATAAACCACAGTGGCCACAACTTTCCTGGTTGTATAAGCAAGTTCAAACGTGCCACTTCCCCTGCCGGATGCAATTCGTTCCTTCTCCTTCGTAGCCCCCTTTACATCGTAAATTGTTGCTTCTAGCCCCATTTCTTTAAGTGAAGCGATAATTTCCGCGACATGTTCGGGCTTTACGATGACAGCAAGTCTCTTCATATTTTTTGATTTATTGCCAGGCTTTTCGGAGTAAGCCACTTCAAATGGTAGCGTCGGTTCGTCCCCAACCATATCAGTAGTTAGTGTAATAGAGATAGAAAAATTTTATGTTAGCTAGATCTTTGAATATGAGCAGCCATTTAAAACCAGACCTTCGAATTTCCATTCATATTATTTAGATTTTTGAGGGATTTTGTCAACAATAGAGCCTCTTCAATCTCCAATTATTCAATTGATTCTAAAAATGATAATAATAACAATTATGAATCATATTCGAATCATCTATTCATTTTAGCTTATGTTTACAGCCTTGACTAATTTTTTTATCTTCTATAGAAGAAAAGGCTAAGTCTATGTTACCCGCGCGGTTACTAACATTTAACTAATCTGCTGAAACTCTTGTTCTACCATCTAGATTAGGTGCAGTTAAATGCACAATTATTTTTTTAATGATAGGTCTTAGTCAAGTGTGTTTAATTGCTTTTGGATGCGCGTTTTGTTGTTATGGTTGTCCGTTTTGGAATCTCCTGCCATATGTTCGACTTTTTTGGCATTTGTGGTCTCAAGTTTTCCGTGATAACCAAATCTCAAGTCTGTGCTACCGTAGCTTCTCGTTTCATCTGTAACATCACCAGGGATTGTCTCTCGGTGAATCCTCTCTGGATATTCGATTTTTATATTAGGAATAATCTCTTCTTTGCTCACTTCTAGATTCCTGAATATGCCCTTATTGGAACTGCCAAAGAGTGATTCCCCTCCGAATAGAAATCGAAGTAAATTCATCATACCAAGTATATACTATAAAACTTAGTTACATGAAACAAGATGTAAAAAATAAACTTCAAATTGGTCAAAAAACCAAGACAAATTTGTAACCCTCATGATTTTTCATCCTTGACGCCAGCATTAGAAATAATCTCGTGGCCGTGACTTCGACGTAAAGGCATTTCGCAACGATCTTTTAGCCAGAATAGTAGATGGAACAACTTCGGTTAATAATAGAATATTAAATAATATAGAATAATACAACAACAACTAATTGTCTCTGCAAAAAATGGGTTGTTACAAGTACGATTGGCTAAATTTGGGGATTATTACGAAAGTATTTCTAGGCTCCGAACTTTTGGACTGATAAGGCTATTGGTACTTGACATGTCGATCTGTGTCATGCTTAAATAAAAAAGTTATTCTAGCTTCACAATAAGGGGTTAAGTAATTCGAGGACAGTTATTCAGAATAGACCTATGACTTGTCAAATCTGAAGATCGTATAAATTGATAAGATTATAGATCCGAAAATTAAATGATATTTGATTAATTCTTGTTATGATGAGAATTCTCATCGTTGTTTTTTGAATGACTATCTGATTGTAATTGAGTTGGACCTGATGAGACCGATGAATTATTATCAGTTGTAGGTGTGGAAAGGACAAAAGGAGTTTTAACTTCACTACCCATCGAGTTGTTAGGTCCTGGCATTGATTCATGATTTAGCCTATGATTCTCGGCACCAGTACCAGAGAGGGTAGCATCATGATGACTCTTTTGTTCAATCCTTAATGGTTTACTAGACTCTTTCGTTAAAGCATAAGATGGATTTGATATTGTAGATTCGTGTTGTGTGGGAGATGACAACTGCGTCTTATTCGTATTGCTACTAGTTGAATTTGAGCTATTCTTCAATTCAGACTGCTGGACATGCGAAGTTGAAGAAGTCGATGAGCTAGTGAAATTTACGCTATAATATTTTGTCAAATTCATTGGTCTATCAATGCAAGTTAATTTTGCGGTAGCCTTGTTGCTGGATCCAGCCTTAAGCGTCGCATATTTATCGCCAAGAGGGAATTTCCATGTTGAATAGTCATTTGTACCTTTTTGACCTGTTCCAATAACACGTTGATATGGCTTTATATTATTTACAATTATTGAAACTTGGCAATCTCGATTATCATATGTAGACGTACCAATTAAAGTGAGATTTTTATCACCAGTAACCCTTTGTCCCTGAGCGGGAGACGTGATTTTTACTCCCTGTGGTTTAGACTTTACCAACATGGTTGCTTTAGACCCTTTCTCAATATTGCTACTTTGTGCATACGATAAGCCAATTAATAATTGAGAACCTATCAGCATCAAACAGATGTTAGCTGTCAAGATTAATGAGAACGTCCTAAAATTCAAAGCTAAGGAGATGATGACATCAAGACTATAAAATGTAGGATATGAATAGAAGTTGATAAAAGGGCTTACATGTAACCATCTAATCACGACATGAGAATCAATTGGCATTGCAATTTTAGGAATGAATTACAACCATAAACCTTTATTTTGTCAAGACCTCATTGATTTATCTAGATGCAGCTGCTGTTGGTCTTATATCTTGAATCGCTCATAGTATCATTTGATAGCACTAGACCTTATTTTTAGGACCGATACTTGCTAACATAAAACCTACTTTACTATCATGACAGGGCAAGAAGCGTGAGTTAACACAGAGGAGGCAACACTTCCAAGCAATACTTTCTTAAAGGTAGACCTACCCTTCGTGCCAATCACTATTAAATCAACGTTATTGTTCTCCGCATAGGTTAGGATTTCGTTAGCAACTGATTTGGTACCAACAAGTACTTCGGATTGTATACCAATTTTCTTGACATCACCTGTCTGCCGTTCCTTAATCTTGTTAAACCATTCTTGAGCTTCCAAACTGGCTAACTCAACCGCACCTTTGACCGGACTTGGGATCTCCGGATCAACTCTGTCCGTTAAATCATCGTATCTGATGTCTTGTGGCAATACATGAATTGCGATAATATTGGAAAGATTCTGTTGTTTGGCAATAGATATTGCCGAATCTGCAGCTCTTAAGGCAATCACAGATCCGTCAATCGCAACTAAAATTTTGGAAAAAAGATGCTTTTCGTTTATTCCTGACATGTTGTCCTCACCATCTTAGCTATTGTAATCTCGAATATAATTGATAATATTATTTAGTTGAATATAGATTACTAATTTATGAAATTGGATTCTACAAAGATGGCTTGTTTTAGACCAAGGAAAACTGTAGATTAAATAATCAACATAGGATCTAAAAATAACCCGAGTCTTGTTGGACAGAGCATATTCGTTATGAAATCAAGAGAACTCCAGATTGGAATTTATCTAGCAAAGAAAATTATAAAATTTCTTATAATTAGATGAGATTGCTTCATGGCCTATCGCAAATCTAAAATCACGAATCAAATCAGCCAAGTTGTATTGGATCAAATTTGAAATTCAACATTGGAATCATGTACTATTGGTTTTGTTTCTGATTCCATTTGAGATTGTAGAATTCCTTGCGATTTCAGTACTTCTAATCTTGTAATATTGAGCGACTTTCCCATCGCTGCACGCATCTATAGGCTGGCCAGCGTGGTCCGCACATATCTTATCAACTACGGGTCCTAATTGACCATCACAAGCAGCATATCCTTTTGGCAATGATTTCAAACAAAAGTTGACCACACCATTAAGTCGTGAGTTTATTAATGGTATGTTATTACTATTATTATTGTTACTAGGTGCCCTATTATAAAATGAAATAGCACCAGCAACTGCCGATGATAAAAGCACTCCCATGAGTATTAGAACTACTAGTTTATTGCCCCGTATCATTACCGATGGCCGCCACATTTAAGCATCAAGTAGCCTCATTAAATACATTTCTTACGAACTGGATGTTCTTACTTTTTTTCTGACTCTAGCATATAATGGTGGCATTAACTACAATTTGGCAGCAATAGGTAACCTTTAAAAATCAGGACAAGAAACTTTAGAATAATTAGAATTCCATTTTCCCATAATAGATATTGATTAAACTAAACCTAACAGAAATTCATGTTCATATTGAGTATATCATAGTAATTAATCGATTACTAATGGGTTATAATTTTCTACTCGAAAAAGATCATTTTCCAGTGAATCGAATCCTTTCCGATTCATTGGCATTAATAAACAATGTTAACACTCTTTGATGTTTTTTAATTTTATAGACTTAAACAAAAATGGTATATAAATTAGTTAATTTGTTATCCTAATCTCTTCACCTAGAATGCTCTGAATATATTACTCATGCACTTATAATTGGATTTACTTATTATAATCGATGGTGTCATTTTAGCAAGTAATTCATTATCATGAAGGTAGATTTTATGAAATGAATATGTGTTCCCTCATTTGCTATTTCTTTATTATTTATATCAATGACAATAATTGCTGTTAGACTTGCGTTGGTAATTTTGTTACCCCCTGGTATTATATTAATTGCATGGACAACTTCATTGTCGACATTAATTTTATGAATATCGAAGCAGGACAAGATTCCTTCTGACAATAACATCTCAAATTTTTCATCAAATATATCATAAAATGTATAGGCGAGTTTTATCTCCAATATATACCACGCTATTTCAGATAATGTCTGAGTTGATTTTTTCCTGGTATAAAATTGATTGAATCAGGTTTATTTAACTAATTCGTTCCTATTAAAGTTCTTGCAAGATTCACTTTTTTGCTTATTCAAGATTAGGTGACTGCTTTGGCATAAAGCATTGTTCACATGTTACAATTAAACTCAGGACTTAACTTTGTTAAATATTATTTATATTGATACATTTTATGTAATACTGATAATGAATTTAAGAAAAGCAACCAATTCGACAGCAGTATTAGTAGTAATTGCGTTGATAGCTGCCATGATTGCAGGGAGTACTATGTCCAGTCTTTCCCCCAAGTTGGTTTATGCTCAAGTAAATGAAAAATTTTCTGCGAAATTGTCTGGTAGTAATGAAGTTCCACCCAAAAATACAAAAGGTACTGGAACTGCCGAATTTAACGTAAGCAGCGATCAAAAGAGTATTAAATATACTATAGATGTTCAGAATATGGATAAAGTAACTATGGCACATATACATCAAGGCAAGCAAGGAGTGAATGGTCCAGTCGTAGTGGTCTTATATAAGGGAACAACACCAACTGGAATAAAGAATGGAGCATTGGCGCAAGGTAGTATCACAGCTAGCCAGTTGGAAGGTATATTAAAAGGTAAACAAATTTCAGACCTTGTAAACATGATTAAATCCGGTGACGCTTACGCAAATGTTCATACTGAACAGAATCCAAAAGGAGAAATCAGAGGACAGATATCCTAATGGAGGTAACACTGAAAACTTTTTAGCAAATATCTTTATTTGCTAAATAGCAAGATATGATTCGTGATTAATTTGAATTCGAAGCTTTGACTTATCTAATATTTGTTGTTACGATCAGTTGACTAAATTTAGAATAGTATTCTATTTTATTGATAACCAAACAAGGATAGCTGTGGAAATTATAATATTTGATAATATTTAATTCTTGAGGATCATGGATTATGTCAAATATTAGAGAAATTCATAACCCGTACATGATACGAGATAGTTCAAATCGCTTAGAAAAACAAAACAAGAGTAGACGAGCCGGGGCTACTAAATTTCCATTTTGTCATGATACATTGTTAAATTGTAAATTCATTCTACACAATGTCCTTTACTTAACCTTATTCTATTGAATAGTTACATGTAATGCATGTTACAAACACCTCACCGTCAACGTGACTGAAATGTGTATTGCATGACATGCACGTATGATGCATATCATCAAAACCGTCATCCGCTACAAACTCAAAGCTCTCTAGATTTTGATTCTTGCATTTTATACAACGGCAACCACATGTCACCATCTAGTATTGCTCATTCAACATATGCATTATATATTTTAATCTAATCTCATTCTAAGGAAAGGGAAGCAATGAAAAAGCAATGCTATTTAAGCTATTCTGATTTCCCTTTACCTCAGAATTTGAATTTGAACAGGTAACACTGGATGGTAATATATAATTGCCACAATTATTTACCTGAGTTACTGTCTGTGTTACTGTCTGTGTTTTCTTGTATTCTTTAGCCAATACGTTTAACTGATGTCCAATCCCAACGGTTATTATTAATAACCCTAATATAATAACCATGATAATAGTCCTTAGCACGAATCCTTTACCTTTCATGTGTATGGCATTAAATATTATATTGTATGGTTTATCTGCATTAGGAGATATTTTATGTCATGTTAAATCTTATATTTGTTCTATATTTCAAATAGATTATTATCTCTCATAGCATATTCTTGAAATCATGATCATTTCTTTGTTACGCATTTGTGTACTTTGACTGGCATCTATGCGAAATACATATTTTTAGACGACTTTTCTAATGTATCCAACACAGACGCCAATAATTTGACATACTCTATCCAAAAGCAATCTTCAAGGATTAATTTTGTTGTAACAGCAAAGACAGATTATATTATTTGAGATATTATATTATTATTCTTTGACTTTAGCTAGTGAATATAGCGTGGATATTCAACGATAATTTTATGATCAAATTTAATGTACTATCCTATTAAAATAGCATTAAAAAGTCGACTAGAAAGCTAAAAGGAAAAGGACGGAACTTAAATAGTAAATCTATCCCTAACATTGAGATCTTACTTCACAATAAGATGATTATAATAGTAGCGTCAAACTTTTGTGTTTGATTGTGCTGTGTAGAAACTGGGAATATAAATTGAATGAAACTGACAAGAAATATCAATATATTACGCCTGAATTTGCAATATGCAAAATACTTAATGGTATGTGGCAGGTTGCGGGTGGACACGGATATATAGATCAAGAGTTGGCCCTAGCAGACATGATAAAATATCATGATGCAGGTTTAAAAAGCTGGGATCTCGCAGACATTTACGGTCCAGCAGAAGACTTCATAGGTATATTTAGAGGAAGACTATCTACATCGAGAGGCATTAAAGAGATGGATACGATCCAGGCTTTAACAAAATGGGTGCCTCAGCCGATGCATATTACTCGTTCCATAACTAAAGAAAATATACAAAGATCGATTCGTAGAATGAATGTGAGCTCCTTGGACTTGCTTCAGTTCCATTGGTGGGACTATAACAATCCGTATTATATGGATGCACTCAGATATCTATTCGATCTCAAGGATGAACAATTGATAAGGAATATTGGACTTACAAATTTTGATACTGAAAGGCTACAAATCATAACAGATTCAAATCTAACTATTGTCTCTAATCAGATTCAGTATTCAATCATTGATAGGAGACCAGAGGTAAAAATGATACCATTTTGTATTGCACACAGAATCAGTATCCTTGCATACGGAACTATTTGTGGTGGGCTGATCTCCGAACGATATTTAGGAAGGGCAGAGCCGCTAGGCGCAGAGTTAAACACAATGAGCTTGCGTAAATATAAACGTATGATAGACGCTTGGGGTGGATGGAGATTATTTCAAGAGTTACTATCAAATCTCAATAGGATCGCACAAAAGCATAATGTGAGCATATCAAATGTAGCAACTCGCTACATTCTTGATAAGCAGGGAGTAGCGGGGGTTATTATAGGGTCAAGGCTTGGGATAGTCGATCATATAAGTGATAATAAGCAAGTATTTGATCTTGGTTTGGACAAATCGGATCTCGATGCCATAGATCGTGTCTGTAAAAAATCAAACAACTTGTTTGAGAGAATCGGCGATTGTGGAGACGAGTATAGATCGTGATCGTGAATAATTGGGAATACCAAACATGTGATCTGGAATAGTTTGGAGTTATGTATAGGAAACTACAGTTTATGGTCACCTCATACCCTCTTACCTGCGATGATAAATGACATTGTGTGCGATATCGTGGGTATATTAGATCAGTCTGTTTCTTTAACTACCAATCATCTTATACAAAATCTTTACTGAGGATCAATCGAAGGTCTGATGTCTAGCGATAGTGAGTTCTTCAAATCATCATAAATAACCACATAATAGCCGATAGATACTTACCTCCCCCTCCCTCCCCAAGCCAGTGTCCATATTATTAATACCAGTACATGGATAAATCAAAATAGAAAAAAATGGTAGAGAAGAAATC
Organism: Nitrososphaeraceae archaeon; assembly: GCA_040414675.1. Classification (GTDB taxonomy): domain Archaea; phylum Thermoproteota; class Nitrososphaeria; order Nitrososphaerales; family Nitrososphaeraceae; genus JARBAU01. The sequence goes on from JBEDUN010000021.1 coordinate 84,493, forward strand.
ACATATTGAAAACGAACTTGATAATAATAATAACGATGTTAATGAGGATATTATAAGAATGAACCCAAGCACAGAAACTCCAATTGATTTAGAGATTCAAGATATTGAAGGAATTGGCCCAACTACGGCAAAAAAATTGAAGGATGCAGGCATTATCTCAGTGATGGATTTAGCCGTGGCAAGTGCAGATGAATTAGCTGTAGAAATCAATGCTTCTAAAGATAGCGCGGCAGCGTTCATTATGGCTGCTCAAAAGCTATTGAGAGACTCTAATGTCTTAGAAAAGGAATTCATAACTGCGGATGCTGCTCTTGAGAAAAGAAGATCTATGTTACGTTGCTCTACAGGTTCCAAAGTTCTAGATGAGCTGCTATTAGGAGGAATTGAGACACAAGCAGTCACAGAATTCTACGGAGAATTTGGCTCAGGTAAATCGCAAATATGTCACACCTTGTGTGCAATAGCTAGACAACCCACAGAAGCGTCTGGATTAGATAGTAATGTAATCTATATAGATACAGAGGGAACATTTAGGCCAGAAAGACTAAATCAGATAGCTAGAGCGAGAAATTTTGATCCAACGCATGTACTAAAAAGTGTTGCAGTATGTAAAGTATACAATAGTTCACACTTGGAATTGATAATAAAAGATTTGGGTAAATATATCAATGATTTTAAGGCAAAGTTGGTTATAATAGACAGCATAATTTCACTTCATAGAGCAGAGTTTTCTGGGAGGGGAACGTTGGCGGACAGACAACAGAGACTCAATTCAATTTTGCATAAGCTAATCAGACTTTCAGAGATATACAATATTGCCATAGTTATAACTAACCAGGTCCAATCATCACCAGATACCTTTTTTGGAGATCCTACAAAAGCAGCTGGTGGAAATGTTTTAGGGCATGCTTCAACATATAGAATATATCTTCGAAAATCAGGCGAGAACAGAGTAGCAAAGATGATAGATTCACCATACCATCCTTACTCAGACGTAAGATTTACTGTAACCGAAAAAGGCACCGATGACATAGAAGATGTAAAGAAGAATAGCAAGAAAACTTCTAAGGACGAAATCTTCGAGTAAAGCGCGTCCGTCGTTATCACAGACAACAAATCAAATCAAAGCATCCAGGATATTAAATTCAATATTAATTAACATGTATAAAAGTTAGTGATATAACTATTATTTGTCATCTGTAGTGTCAAGTACTTTTTATGTGATTAACTAACGAATTGTTTGGTGTTAGAATCTCCAAATATTGATAAACAAGCCGGAATCCAATATTACTGTACTAAATTTAAGGGGATTGGTGGTTCAATAAAAAATAGCAATGAGAATTTCAAGGTGTCTGAAGTAGTAGATAAACGATTTCTAGAAAACTTATCATCTAATCAAGACGTGATATTCAGATATCCAATTTACACGTTAGAGAAAAATAACATAGATTCAAACCACGCCTTAATTGAAATTGAAAGGAAGTTAGGAATTCGGCTAAAAATCATGGGAATTAAAGATGCCAAAGCACACACTATGCAATATGTAAGTTCTGAGCAAACAAAAAAGCTCCCAAGGATAGCGAAGACACAAAATACCATGATAACTCTTTTAGGTTTCAGTAGAAGGCCACTGAAAAAATCTATACTTGGTGGAAATCATTTTGTTATAACGATCGAAAAACCAAGATCTTCCGACGTCTCATCGTTTATGCAAGAAATCACGAAAGTTGCTAATTTTTATGGATTGCAAAGATTTGGAAGAGAGAGATTGGTGACTCATCTAGTTGGAAAGGAAATTGTCAAGCGAAATTTCAGAAAAGCAATAGAACTATTGCTGGCATATACAACTGAATACGACTCTGAAGTTAGCAAGGAGATTAGAAAAAAGCTGCGGGATCCAGCAAACTTTCCTTACATTTACAAACAACTGCCAAAATGGATGGACATAGAATTTATGATGTTATCCGCATTGGTAAAAGGAAAAGAATCAATATCTGTGCTCAGATCTATTCCCATATCAATCCGTAGACTCTTCGTTCAAGCATATCAAGCTTATCTTTTCAATAAATGTTTAAGCATTGCAATTATGAATGGGGAAGAGATTTCTGTTCCTAAACACGGAGACTTATGCTTTGAGTTAGAGGAAGATAATATTTTCGGGAAGGTACGAAAATTTAATCAATCTGTTGATCACATGTCAAAACTTGTTCCAGCAATAAGAATGGCAGGTTATACGTTCCAACCGGGCAAAGGAAGATTCGAAATGATTACAAATAATATTCTAAAAGAGGAAGGTATTCAACCAAGGGATTTTTATATTAGAGAAATGGATGAGCTAAGTGCACAAGGAGGATTCAGACAAGCGCCTCTACTTTGCAGAGATTTCCACTATTTCAATTCATTAGTTTTATCGTTTAAACTGTCAGCAGGCTCATATGCTACAATACTACTTAGAGAAATAATGAAGCCGCTTGATCCTATAAAGTCGGGATTTTAGTAAAGTGTACCATAATTTCATACAATGTTTTATCAAATAACACATTATTATATGGTGTGAAATTGCAGATTATTTAATGAATTATATAATTATAATAATTGTTTATTTGATTTTTTGATTGTTAGTTTTGCATTGGCAGTTATTCAAATCATTGGCATTGGTTCTTACACATTTTTTATCTGGCAATTATTCCCTAATTGCACCTAGTGTTAATCCTCTGATCATTTGTTTCTGAAATACAAGCATAAGTACCAAAACAGGAATAATAGCAAGGGTGATTCCAGCAGTTAAATATCCCCATTCTATTCGATATAATGATATGAATTGATAAAGAGCAACCTGAAACACCATTGAGTCAGGCCTATTAGCCAATACGATAGGAAGTATGAATTCGTTCCATGAAAATCGAAAGGCCAATACAGCCGCGATGGCAAACCCAGGCATGGATAAGGGCATAGTAATTCGTCTCAATACTCCTAATCTTGAACAACCGTCAATCAATGCGGATTCTTCTAAATCTTTTGGTATAGTTTCAAAATAATTTTTCAATAGCAGTATGTTCAGCGGTATGATAAGGATCTGGAAGGTTAGAATCAAAGCCAACGAAGAATTTAGCAGTCCTGCTGATGATAGCATAGTGTACAATGGAATTATGTTTATGACCACAGGTATCATGAATAGGCCCAATATCACGCTCATAATCAAATTCTTTGCTTTGAATTCAAATCTTGCAAATGCATATCCTCCTAACGCACTTACTGCAACACTTAAGACTGTACTGCCTATACTCACGATGAAACTATTCATAAGACTATGTACTAAACCCGGATCTGTCAACACAAACTTGTAATTGTCAAGTGTTGCATTTTCTGGTAGAAATTTTGGGGGAAAACTAATTGACTCCTCGTTTCTTTTAAATGATGTAGAAAACACCCAAACAAGCGGAGCAATGGTAAGGAACAAAAAGATTGCAATTAATGCATATATTAATGTCCTTTCTGCGAAGAACCAAACACGATTATTTCTAACTGTTACTTTTTGCATAGCCTCAATCATCTTCTAAAAAGTTTCAGGTAAACAAAAGCAACTGCTATATTAATTACGATTAGGATTAATCCAGCGGCTGCTCCCTTGGAAAGAAGTCCGAATTCAAATGCCTGCCTATACATGTAAAGAGATGCAGTAGTACTGGCAAATAGTGGCCCACCTCCAGTCATGACTAGTTGCAAGTCAAAGAAGTTTACCGACCACATCGTAATCAGAATGAGATTTATCACGATAAAAGGTCGAAGTAGGGGAAGTGTAATGTGCCGAAAGGATCTTAATTTTGTTGCTCCGTCTATCACTGCTGCCTCATATATAGAAGGATTTATTGAAAAGAGCCCAGCTGTGATAAAGAGCATTGTAAAGGGGGTCCCATACCACATATTGGCCAATACCAATGACCAAATCACAATATTGGGATCGGTGAGCCATCCAACTGGCTGTAGACCTATTTGTTGAAGTATATAATTTAGAATTCCAAAATTATAGTCTAAAATGAATTTGAACGAAAATGCTGCTATGACAGCAGATATAGTCCATGGTATAACAAAGATCGCCCGGAATACCCCTGCGGCTCGCACTTTCTGACTTAGAATTACTGCCATGAGCATTCCTAAGGCAAACTGCGTAGCGACTGACCCTGCAACGAAGAGAACGGTAATTTTTAGAGATGTATAAAAATTTGGGTCACTAAATAAATCAATAAAGTTCTTCCATCCGGTATATTCCCAATTCTTTAGAATCGTAATAAAAGAAACATCATGAAATGAAATGTAAATATTCCAAAAAAGCGGGAATATCAAAAATACCAGTAGTATCGCAAACGCAGGCGTAAGGAAAAGGTATGGCTCAGCCTTTGCAAGAATATTTGACATGTTCAGAAAAAGTTATTGAGGCTCTACAGTTTCGTTACCAACCTAAGACTTTAGCTGACTTCGCAGCGGCATCATTAAGAGCTTGCTTTGGATCCTTCATACCATAATATACTTCATCGATTGCTTGCTTGATATTATCAGCTATCTGTGGATATTCTGGTATATTAGGTCTACTATGCGCAGTAGGGATCATTGATATCATTTCCTTATAATACGGAATAGATGCATTCATCTTGGCTGCATAGGGACCTTCTCCAATTGGTTTCTGAGTTGGAAGATACCCTTCTTTCTGAAGCATAGGGGTAAGTACACCTGGATCAACCATAGTAGTTAATAATTCCCAAGCAAGATCTTTATTTTGTGAGGTTTGAGGGACACTCAAAATCCAGCCGCCCATCATTGATGTACTTTTAGTGCCCTTGTTTGGGACTGGAAATTCTGGCAACATTCCAACCTTCTGGGTTAATGTCGGCCACTGATCACGAGGAAATGTCCCAAGCAACCAGGAACCTTCTAACATCACTGCGAACTTTCTATCTGCAAATTCCTGGCCCCAAAAATGGTTCACTTGTGGCTTTATCCCTGCATCCACTTGTTGCTTTAGAAATCCTAGCGCCTTTATGCCTTGTGTACTATTAAATGCAGGATACCAGTATGTACCCTTAGTTGGATGTCCACTTTTCTGCTTAAGTATATCTCCACCCAACATCCATAGATAAGGATACCACATATCTGGAGAATGGCTAGCGCCTACAAGATGCATTGATTGAATCCCTTGACTTTTCAATGAATTACTGAGTGCTTTTGAACCAGCAAGATAACCATCCCATGTCTGTAAAGTCTCTGGGTTGACGCCTGCTTTGTTCAATAGGTCTTTCCAATACCACATAGACCTGATGTCAGTCCAAGCCCAGATGCCGTAGACTTTGCCGTTATATTTACCTCCCTCCCAATTTGTTGGATACCAATCACTTTGCCTTCCCCAAGTCTTTGCTCGATCTGAAAGATCAGTCAAGAACCCACCCTGAGCAAATTCACCAAGCCAGATTTGATCAGCAGAAATAAGATCTATCGGAGTTTTGCCAGCCATTGCTGTTAAAATTTGGGTCCTAGTGGCGTCGTATGGTAAAACCCTATAATCTAATTTAATATCAAGTTCAGGGTGTTTCACCTTTAATTTTTGAAGCGCGGCATTAAACAAGACATCCCATCTGTCTTTCGGTTCTGCCACTATAGCAGTGAGTGTGACTTGTTTTTTTTGCGCGGAAACTGGAATAACAAAACTCGAAGTCATCGTAAAAACTAGAGATATAATTAGAAAAAGAGCAGTAAGCGTAACTCTTTTATTCATATTCATTGAGACACTTCAAGACAATATAGCTTTTAAGTGTTATTACCTATCTTGGCTTAGATCTTTATTCTGTACGGTCAAAAATGTACGTGACTTAGGCAGGATAAATATCCAGTCTATTATTTAGACAAGATTGGTATAAAAAAGATCACAATATGAGAAGATTAATATCTTACTAAGAAAGATCGTCTCATGCAACAGATTTGTTATGACTAGTCTGCGGATTGAGGGTCTGACTAAGAGATATGGGAACACTAACGCGCTAGATGAATTTTCTTTGAAAGTTGATTCTGGTCAGTTTATGGTGCTCTTGGGCCCATCTGGTTGTGGTAAAACTACTGCGGTAAGATGCATTGCAGGTCTAGTCAATCCAACAAGCGGCCAGATTTACATTGGGGATCAACTAGTGAACAATTTGGCTCCAAAAGATCGCGATGTTGCAATGGTATTTCAAAATTATGCACTCTATCCACATATGGCTGTATATAATAATATTGCATTTCCATTAAAGATGAGAAAGGTACCAAAGGAGAAGATAGATGACAAGGTCAGAAATATTGCGAATCTGTTAGAAATAGACAGTCTTCTCGACAGGAAACCCAAAGAATTAAGTGGAGGTCAGATGCAGAGAGTAGCATTAGGAAGGGCATTAGTGAGAGAGCCAAAGATTTTCCTCATGGACGAGCCGCTAAGCAATCTTGATGCGAAGCTTCGCACATATATGCGAGCAGAGATTAAAAAGTTACAAAAGAAAGTAGGAATAACTACTCTATACATTACCCATGATCAGATCGAGGCAATGAGTATGGCAGACCAAGTTGCAATAATGAAGAGTGGATTGATTCAGCAAATCGGTACTCCTGGAGAAGTTTATCAAAAACCTGCGAACACGTTTGTAGCAGATTTTGTGGGGAGTCCCTCTATGAATTTTATAAAATGCAAGATAACCGAAGAGAATTCTGGTATAACACTTGAATCAAACAACATTAGTCTAAAAATCCCTCAAATAAGTTGGGACATGAAACATTCTTCAGAAAACGTCACACTTGGGATAAGGCCCAGAGACGTAATACTCTTAGACGGTGACAACAATGACTTTATTGGTATCAAGATAAAAGGTAAGATACTATTTACTGAACTTTTGGGAGACGATTCCTTAGTCGAAGTCAATATTGGTACTGATACAATAAGAGTAACAAATATTGATTCGAACTTTGATCTAAATATCGGAAAAGAGGTCACTATCGGAATTCCTTATCTAAGAATCCATTACTTTGCCACAGAAACAGGTAACAGGCTACTGTGTAAAACACATTAATCTGAAATATTATGAAACCAAATCGAAAGATCGATCAGCATTTGTACTATTATTATCCCTTCGTTTGAGTTGAGAAATTTATTGATGGATTAGAATGATATTGTTTAACCAATATAGTATGCTTTTGATGTCTGATCAAACAAATGAATTCTCCAAATTAGTATATAAGGATTCTAGAACAGGGACGAGATCAGAGCTAGGTAAAGGTTGCACTCTGGATCTAACATATCAACGCATTTTTAGATATGCACATTTTTATCTCAGTTTTCCTGATAAGTAGGTATTAGATACATATATGATCCATCGCATGAACTTTAGTGTTAGGATTCCATTTTCAACTACCATGATAGTGGGATTATTACTATCTGTATTATTACTATTACATTATGATTATGCACAAGCTGCAAATAATACCAATTATAAGCCTTCTATGGTGAAATTCTTCTTCCATTTGAAAAACAAACATGCATTCAATAATGTAATGATTGGGGTAACAGGAGAGAAAGGGCATACAAATGCATGGCAACTGATCCTATTTCTTTCAAATAATATTCAACGAGATGCCATACCGGGCATTTTCCATACTGGTGAGAGGGTAACCGCTTGTATTACCAATTATAGTAAAGATAGTTATAAGAATTGTGGAGAGTCAATAGTGGGTGCAACAGGCGAGGCTCATTTTAATCTCACGGCTGCACCACCCTAAACTCAAATATGAATCACATGTGCCCCATTTTGCAAAATATCGAGATAACTATAACATATCCATAGATATACTGTCTTTCATAGACATGGATATCAAACAGTAGCTAATTTCCTAATTCTTAAATCCTAAAATGTCCGCATCTTCTCAATTTTTCTTAATCTCTCGAGTAAATCCATTATTTGTTCATGTGTTGGCTTAAATGCCTTGACAATGTCTAAATCCACATTGAGTTTCTGTAATTCAATATATACTTCTTTGTCTTCTATAGTATCAATCAATTCCTTTATAGTGAATGGCTTTTGCATCAATTCTACGACATGTTTAAGTTGTTTTATACTGTCCTCGAGTGTCTCTTTAACATGAGCAGATGCAAAAATTATTCGCTGATGTGAATTTACCGCTAGTATTTCCTTTGCGACTTCGAATCCGTCAATTTGTGGCATCCTATAATCTAAAAGCAATACTTCAAAGGGGGAATCACTATCGGAGCGGCTACGAGAGTGAGAAGATGTGTGCCCAAACTTGACATTGTGAGATACATCATGATATTTTTTTAGACACTCTTCGCCATTGTGGGTGATCGTAACTTTGTGTTTCCTTGCCTCTAGAGCTTCTTTGTAGAGCAGCGCAATATCACGCTCATCCTCAGCTATTAGGATGTTCATATTTTACATACACCACCCCAGAACCAACAATTGTCTGAATAACTGCCCTCATGTTAAGCAATGTGTTTCAAGTTTACATGACTATATTATATAATTTTGGGGGCCAAAATTTAATCAAATTGTCAATAAAAGATAATAAATCCTTCGACAAATGCCAGTGCCAATCTTTCTGATCAGGGATCATATTCAGGAGCCATATCTCTCTGATACAATATTAGTGAGGGTCATTTGTTCGATACAATTGAGCTTCGCATAGCTAAAAAATATGCTTTGGGAAAAGTCTTGAGTCATCAGTTCTTTTTTTGACCTTGCAAAAGATAGGGATAAATCCATTCGTTATGATTATCTAGAGAACTATTAGAAGATGATACTACGCATACAGACATAATGTTTGTAGTAAAAATTCTATGTATTTAGACTTGTAGATTTTTGGTCTGGTTTAAAAGCCAAGTCATCAGTAATAGGAGTTGCAAACAACTATCTCCTTGGACTGGATGAACCAGTTATAATATAATAAACAGAATCCCCAACATAACAAGCATGATCTGCAATTCTTTCTAAATATCTTAGTATAAGTAGATTTGAAATATAGCACCGTGGTTTGTCGGAAGACTCTTTTGACAAGTTCGAAACTAGTTCCCTTAGATATTTTCTGTAAAGAGTATCAACTGTATCATCCATCTGATAAAGATCCTGTGCAGCCATTTTATCTCTTGTTTCCAATGCGTTCACACTCAAGAGAATCATTTTTCTTACAGTCGTTGCCATTTCAGATACAGCAGTCTTATCGCAGTCTGTTAACGGTGTCAAAGTTTCAAATACATCCACAATATCATATGAGTAACGCCCAAATCTAGAATACCCATATGCTATTTCCATACAAGATTTGATAAACCTTAGATCGGTAGCAACTGGTTGATATCGTGCTATCAATTCTACTGCAAGATCAGTCACTTCGTCTTGCAAAGTTCTAAGTTTTTCTGATTGTTCAAAAATATGTTTTTTAGCAATACTGTTGCTTTCATATGCTTCTAATGCAGAGAATACGGAACCTTCTGACAATTTAGCCATATCCGTAACAAGATTACGTATACGATCTAGACCAAGATCTAATAATCTAGGCATAATATAACTGATCCATAATTAGATTTCCACAAAATTACAATTAAATGAATATCGCTATTAAAATCATGAATTTATTAACCAAAGCTTCCAGTAATGTACTTTTCAGTTAGTTCTTTCTTTGGATTTTTAAATATATCTTTGGTTGAACTGTATTCAATCAAGTCGCCCAGATACATAAATGCAGTATGCTCAGATACTCTGGCTGCTTGTTGCATATTGTGAGTCACAATGATAATTGTCAAGTGCTCTTTCAATTGTTGTACAAGTTCTTCAATCTTCGATGATGCAATAGGATCTAGCGCAGAAGTTGGTTCATCCATTAGCAGTATTTCTGGCTGCATAGCAAGTGCTCTAGCAAGGCAAAGTCGCTGCTGTTGTCCGCCTGACAAACCCATTCCCGGCATATGAAGGTCGCTTTTTACTTCATCCCAAAGTGCTGCTCCCTTGAGGCTTTGCTCTACAACTTCATTAATCAACTTCTTGTCTCTAAGGCCGTTAAGTTTCAATCCCGCAGCCACATTGTCATGAATACTCATGGTTGGAAATGGATTTGGTTTCTGGAAAACCATGCCTATGCGTCGCTTTACCATAGCAGGATCAGAGGATTTATCATAAACGTCAACACCGTCAAGAATTACTTTACCTTCTGCTTTTGCATTCGGAGTCATTTCGTGCATACGATTTATGCACCGAAGAAGGGTAGTTTTACCACAGCCAGAAGGACCGATGAAAGCTGTCACGCTATTTTCCTTGACATCCAGACTAACGCCTTTTACTGCATGTTTTTTTCCAAACCATGCGTTAACATCCTGAATTGAAAGCTTGATTTTATCCTGCGTGGTTGCAGGCGCAACAATCTCTCCCTCACCAATGTCACTGCTTTGAGGGGCATAACGTGTAACTTCCTTGTTGCTACTACTACTCAATCGCAAACTTGTTATAATCTCAAGGCGTAGTTATGCATTCCCAACATATTTCATATAGAACAATATAGACTCTATACGCAAATGTCCTCTAAGTACACTATATAGTCTCAGTTCTTACTCTAATGCCTTTACCTCGTGCAATCAACCTTATGCTTGCGCTTAGAGCCAGAATTATGAGAATAAGAACTAATGCTGCGCCCCAGCCAAAAGCATGCGCAGATTCATATGGTTGTGAAGCCAATCTCCATATTCTCAAGGGTATTGCATCAACTGGACCAGTTAGACTCGTAAAGAAGAGGCTCGTTCCAAGTATTGTCATTATAAGAGGCGCTGTTTCGCCAGCAATTCTCGATATAGCCAAGATAACCCCCGTAAGAATTCCATCTTTAGCATTTTTTAGGACTATGAAGAGAGTAATTTTTGTTTTCGAAATTCCTAGAGAATATCCAGCCTCACGTAATGAATTAGGTACTAGCTTCAACGTTTCTTCTGTTACTCTGGATACAATGGGTATCATTATTATGGAGAGTGCAAAAGCACCTGCCCATACAGAGAAAGAGTTCAGCGCTAGAACTATTGCCACATATCCTACAATACCGATAACGATAGACGGCAGACCCGTAAGTACATCATTAAATAGCCTAATTGTACTAGCAAAGAGGTTGATTGCTCTTTGTCTTGCACCGCGCTTGGTGCTACTGGCCTGAGCAAATTCTGATAGATAGACTCCAGAAAGTACTCCTATTGGAGCACCAATTAAGGAAGCCAATCCGACAGTAATTAACGTCCCCTGAATTGCCGGGCCAATTCCTCCCGTATCAGAACCTATAGCACCCGGTGGTTGTGTGATAAACTGGACACTTATCACAGCTACGCCGTTTTTGATTACTTCGAACAGAATACTTGCCAATGGAATTATGGCTCCTATTACAAAAACTATAGCAATAATGGTTACAATCTTGTTAGTAATTTTCCGTCGAGAAGCATGTTTTAATGATATCTCTTGAAATTTCTGTCTGAAATTGCTAGTAGCATTACGTGGTATTTCTCCTGACGACTTATCCTTTCTAGATGTAGGATTATTTCTGCTACTCATAGTCTCACTCTCTTGCTCCTGGACTTACCTTCACCATTCTTGAAACCATGATTCTGGCACCAACATTGATGATCATAGTTATAATGAGTAAGACTGCTCCAAGACCAATTAATGCGGATAACTGTAAATCGGATGATGCTTCATTAAATTCATTAGCGATCAAACTTGACAGAGTTTGGCTCTGGGAGAATAATGTAGTCGGAATCGCTGAAGGTCCTATTGCGTTGCCAATTATAAGTGTGACAAGCATAGTTTCTCCTACTGCTCTGCCAAAACCTAAAATAGAAGCGCCCAACAAACCCGACTTCCCATATGGAAAGACTGCCATCCTAGATGTCTCCCACCTAGTCGCACCAAGGCTATATGCTGCCTCACGTTGAGAGTCTGGAACAGCCTTCATGACATCTCTACTTATGGATGAAACGATAGGAATTATCATTATTGCAAGAACTATGCCGGCGGTAAACACATCAAGACCAAACGGTGCTTGATTAAAAAATGGTATATAGGAACCCAAAGTATTGTACAATGGAGTTTCTATCCAATCTTTTATCAAGAATCTGAATACAAAGAGGGCCCACAAACCATATATTATACTTGGAACAGCTGCCAACAATTCTATTACAAATGATAGCGGCCCACTCACTCTGGAAGGTGCCATCTCAGTAAGGAAATATGCTATACCCATACTCATTGGTACGCCGATTAGTAAGGCAATTCCTGAACTCAACAAAGTCCCGATAATATATGGAAGCGCACCATAGGACTCTCGGCCTTCGACTGCATTCCATGCAGTACCTGTTACAAAACCGATAAATCCTTCTTGTGAAAAGATCTTTATCGATCCTGCGCCAACGGAGAACACTACAATAATTATAATGAATAACGTATACGCAGCTGTCCCGAAAACTAAACCATGAAATATCTTGTCACTTAGTCTTTTGCTTTTTCTACCACCTACAAGAAAAGATGAGATTTTTTCCTTGAGATCTGTATTTATATGAACAGAACCACTTGGCATGAATAACTAACTATTGTTTTTGAAGAAATGATCATTATATTAGATTTACATATAGTCAAAATATAGATCATAATAGTCTATATAGTAAAACAAAAGAGTGAGGGCATCATGGTTGCACCATGAATTTAGCGTGTTCAGATTGGTTTTCCATTGAAGGTTAAAGATTTGAGTGATTCCTGATCAGCTTTGACAACTTGGTCTGGGAGTGGGACATATCCTAGTTTTGATGAAAACTTCTGACCATCAGTGATTGCCCAGTTTATGAAGTCAACTAATGCCTTTGCTTTTGCTTCATTCATGTTAGGACTCTTGCCCAGGTCTTTTGGAAGAAGCAAATAAGTAAAGCTTGCAATAGGATAAGCACCGCTATTCTTATCATTTAATAGTGTTACTTTTTCCCATGATGCATCTCCTTTTGGCAATCCTTTTGATGCAACATCAGTAGCAGCGAGCTTTACAGAATCGAGGTTTGGTTCAACAAACTTTCCTGCGCTATTTTTAATAAATGCATAAGGTGTTTTAGTATTTAGAGCATAGTTGAGTTCAATGTATCCGATCGTGTTAGGTGAGCCCTTTATCGCATTTGCCACGCCTTCATTTCCTGGAGCACCTACACCCGAAGGCCATTGAACCGATTTGGAGGCTCCAATAGTTTGATTCCATTGAGGACTTGCCTTGGATAGAAAGTTTGTCCAGACAAATGTTGTACCTGATCCATCGGATCTATGCACCGTAACAATATTAGCATCCGGAAGTTTCTTATCTGGATTTAAGGATTGAATTTGTGGATCATTCCACTTCTTTATTTTTCCTGAAAAGATATCTGCAAGTACTGGACCAGTGAGCTTGAGTCCTTTGTCAGGAATACCTGGAATATTATAGGCGGCTACTACTGAACCAATTGTTTCTGGTATGTGTACTGCGTCAGTAGCCTTTGCTCTTTCTGCAGCCGTTAGTGGAGCATCTGAAGCACCAAAATCTACCGTTTTAGCAGTAAACTGTTTGACACCTCCGCCGCTACCTATTGATTGATAATTGATATTCACATCTGGCTTTACTTTCTGGTATTCGACTCGCCATGTATCAATTAATGGGAACGGAAAGGTTGCACCTGCACCATTAATACTTGTTTGACCTGGTGTCTGCATCTGCTTTGGAAGAAGCTGTGCAAACGACCGTTGAGACATACTCATTGTCATGACTCCAGTAAGAAGCAATGAAGTCATCACTACAATTACAAGAGAATTCTTGACGAATTTTGACATTATTTTTTGATATGATATAGTTAGTTATCATGGTTCTGGATAGAGTTCACATAGACCTATGTAGAACTATGTATTTATTGTAATTTCACCTCATCCTACATGTTCGATTTAATTCAAATTCAATTTACAGATTTTCAGTGGATTAATATGTTCGTATATTGATAGTAGTTGGGTTGTCCTTCGGCGTAGATGTTCTCGGAGCATTGTCTGAGAAACTGAAGAGCCAAAATACAGATACCACGAATTTATTCAAAAATTTTTCAGAATTATTTGAAAGATATAAGAAGAATGAAAAAATGAATGAAAAAGAGGTCATATCTAATTTTCTTACTTATCTCATTTCATTTTCGGCCACAAATTTTCTTATGATTAGAGTTCTCCTAGAATTGAAGACATCTATTCAGAAAGGTACGTCAATTAAAGATTCCACTGGCGGAGAAATGATGCCTGGTTCTACCTCTGGGGCTACTTCAAGTTCAGGATTTGGAATTGGAGGCTTTATAGATACTGGTGGTAGTGCCGGACAAACTAATTCAAGACAGGAAGATGAAAAAGAGGAAGAACAGTACTCACTGCCTCAACCACAACAGCGCAGCATTCGTACTAAAGAAACTAATAGAACAGCGAATATACGCCTAACAAATAATAAAATCTGTGGTATGTGTGACTCCCAGATCGCAATAAATGCCAAGTTCTGTAGCAAATGTGGACGCCGACAATAATTGGAATTGGATATTACGTAATAGATTAGTACATAATTGTATTTGATATCCAGAATTTGTGTATGCCAATATTATACGATTACAGATAATGGATTTTATAGAATGCTGTAATCGGGTGGCCTAATTTAAGTCCAGTCTACTTTTGAGATCCTTGAATCTATTTCGTATCGTTACTTCAGTTACGCCTGCTGCTTCAGCAATGTCTATTTGCGTAATATTCTCACCAAAATTCTTCGAAGACAGATATAGGATGGAACCCGCCAATCCCATCGGATCTTTGCCAGCAGATATTCCGCTTTTCGTGACATGACTCATAATATTCATAGCGTGTCTCTTTGTTTTCTCACTTAGTCTTGTCCTATTAGCTACTTTTGCAATACATTTCATCGGATCTATCATTGGTACTCTAAGATCCAACTCCAAGATTAACAATCTAGTAGTTCTTGCTAATTCTTTGCGTTTGATGTTGTTCAGCACCGCAATGTCATTTAGCGTACGCGATGTCCCCAATTCTCTGCATGCGATATAAACTGAAGCGGCAAGTACTGAAGGTATAGTCCTTCCACGGACCAGTCCTCGTTCTTGAGCCTTTCTATAAATATAAGCAGTCTTTTCAACTATTGCGTTTGACAATGCAAGTTTGTCTTTGACCCTTTCAAGCACACTAAATGCGTGACGCAAATTTCGATCCGAGGGAGAATAAGCTTGAGTTCTAAAATCCCAAGCCCGCAATCTATCCATGGTTGAACGAACAGAAGATTCTAAACCGCGACCGCTTGCGTCCTTATCTGCTCGTCCAATTATGGTGGCAAGTCCCATATCATGCCTTGCCAGAGAGATGGGCATACCTGCCCTGCTTCTTGTCTTTGCCTCATCAACATTAAATGCGCGCCATTCGGCACGACTTTCCTGAGCATTCTCTAAAATAACCATCCCACAGCTGCTACAAATGATTTCTCCAGACTCGGGATCGGTTATGGTTTTACCTTCTTTATTACACACCTTACATATCGTTGAATTTTTCATCATATTTGAGAATAAGTAATTATACTATGGATAATTCAGTTATATAAGTATTATAAAAGAATTCATCGTGACTTCGATAATCAATGGGCATGTGTTAGATTTCGAATCAAACATATGTTTAAGTTTCTTATAATACTTGATATATTAGAGAATTTAATCGTTATTCCATCTAATTTTACGTTAAAAAATTTACTAACCTTTGCCTCATCTCGATTGCCCAGTTGCTTTCAAAAGATTCCAGTGCAAACGGAATTATTTCAAGACTTGGTTAATTTGCCAACCATCTCCTTCGATCTTCCTTCTAAGGATAAAAAGACCTAGAACTTACATCAGAATTTGAGTGTCAGAATTAATAAGAGTGTAATGAGTATCCATACGATGAAGATAGACTTTGCTAGCAGAACCTGGCTTTGCAGGTTATGCCTAGTTACTGCGGCCTGTTAAGACTCGATCCCTGACTTCAGAGAGGATATCCTCCAGAGCAAGGTAGACATCCAAACAATCCACAAGTTTCTCGTCCATTTCGGCTTTTGCTATCTCTCTATAATTTGTGTGTCCTGTGCCATCATAAGATATTAGCTGAATTCTATCTTCATTTGTAAAGTCCAATTTTGCAAGATATCCTTTCGATATATCAAGATTCGAATGGGAAAGCCATTTTCCAAACTCTACGATCTCATTCAGTTCATTACCAAGTTTTGAGTATTCCTTGTTTAGATCTGGATAATTATTCTTGAGGATTTCTTCAAGTATATGAATAGTTTCAACTGAAATCGAAGTTCTTTCATTCAAGACTAGTGATATGAATTGCTTTCGTTTCTCTTCGCTACCACCATCAGAACAGAAATGGTGTGATATTATTTCTTTAATTATTCCATAGATTGAAACAAGATTAACAAAAAATGCGCCTCTGATATTAATGTCGTACTCAACAAGCTTTGCTAGTGGTTCATTGGAGTTTTTGATGTCCTTATTTGAAATCGACAAATCATTATTTATCAGATAAATGGACCATAAATAATTACTGTAGCTAGCATTAATGTCATTTTAGAAGTTTTGTATTAGAATATATTATTAATACAAGCTCAAGATCACTTCAAATTTCGATACTTTATAGAAAAGAGATAATCATAAGCAAGGATCGTACCAACGTTTGACTTGTTATTGCAAAATAGATAAAAATTATACATTGTTAAGAATAAATGGTTAATGATTAATGCAGTCTTATTAAGATATAGGAATAATAGCGTAAGATAATATAAATTAAATATTTTACATAATAATTGTTTTCGCAAAGATTATTATTTTTGGCTTTTACTTTTATAAGAAATATCGCGAAGTTAGCCCAGCCTGGTTAAGGTACGAGCTTCCCAAGCTCGGGATCGCGGGTTCAAATCCCGCACTTCGCACCTACAGATCTAATTGCAATGCACTTTCATGACAACTTTAATATCTACTCTCGTGTATTATTTTATCAGGTGTTGCCTTAATGCCAAATAGGATGGGAACATCTAAGCTGAGTAAATTGGCCAGAATAGGTGATAGAGGCAGATTAAAATTTGTTAAAAGCAGCGTTGTTAACTTTAAAATTCCACACTCCATCAGCTCCGAGATTTGATCATTTTTGAGTATTACATCTAATTTGTAATTTGATCTCAACTATTTCATCTAAACGATCTATATACCTTCATCTACAGTATGTAGAACTATATGAAAAATTGGCATAACATGTTTATTTGTGCTTACCTTACCTACTTTATTGAGCTCTTACGATCCTGGGTCTAAGAACAATGAAGTACGTAAAATACAGTTTACTGGTAGATCCACCTACATCTTATCGCTACCAAAAAAATGGCTGACTGAAATGCATCTCAAAGCTGGAGATCCAGTAGTAATCATACGCGAGGCAAACAATTCGCTTTCTATCTTACCTGAACCCAGGAGAGGAAGGACGTCTGCATCTGGTGGTTCTTCAGATGAAGTTACTGCATTAGTACTTCAAAATGAAGATTCTGCAACTTTGAAGCGCAAAGTTGTGTCTATTTATTTAGCTGGTTATAGTGTCATTCATTTAAAATCAAAAATAGGAAGAATCAATCCAATTCAGAGGGATGCTATAAGGGAAGTGATACGTAGGAATCTGGTAGGAACTGAAATAATTGCAGATGCCTCGGACATTATCACGATTCAAATTTTAATAAGTATCCCAGAGCTATCTGTCAATACAGCGGTTAGAAGGATGTTTCTCATAGCTTCTTCTATGCACAGGGACGCTCTTTCATCATTAGCTGAATTGAATTACGAAATAGCACAAGGGGTCATCAAGTCAGACGACGAGGTTGATAGATTCAGTCTTTATATTCTACGAAATCTAGTGATAGCAACCCAGAATGAGAGGATACTTCGCGAGATTGGACTCAGGAAGCCTTCAGATTGTCTAAGCTACAGAGTCACCGTCAAGAGTATTGAGAGAATAGCAGATCATGCATATGGAATTGCGGATAGCTGTCTAAAGATCAAAGAAAAAATATCTCCAGAAATATTTCATAAAATAGAGAAAATGAGTGAGATTTCATTAACTGCTCTAAATGATGCAGTTGAGGCCTTTTTGCGAAGAGATTATACACTTGCAGATAAGACAGTGGACAGAGCAAAAAGCTTGCGTGTATTGGAAAATGACATAATTGTATTGTTAGAGAAAGAGGAGGAGAAGAAGACTATTCACGATCCACTTACCAATATCAATATTAGGCTTATTTTAGAGGATATAAGACGAACTGCTGAGCATTCAAGTGATATTGCTGAAGCTGCTATGAATCAGACTATTGATGAAATTATCGAGAAGAATTCGTCTACGTCGGCAGTGCCAGCAATAGAGGAAGTACCCAATAAGGTTCCCGCCATGTAAAGGATGATGATGAGAATTGGAGTTCACACGCTAAGTCCATTGTCAATTAAATAAAACGTAACTCTTGTTTCAACGCAATCCGTTTATGCACAATTAAACAAACAATTGACCGATAGGTAACATCAGATAGTCAACTTATAAGACATGAAAGCCGCGAAATGGACGAGAAAGTCTAATAATTCTATATATCTAGATCTGTTGTGCTCAAGATCACGCTGAAATATGATAGCGGGACGATAATAATCTCAGGGATAGGCCATATCCCATATTCCACGTACGATTCTAGGTCTGGAGTTTTCAGGGCTCAAGCCTTGTACTATCAAAATATTGTGGATTATTTGAAACAGAGTGAATTGTCTTATGAAGACAGAGTGCTAGATTTAATCCCGTCGCCTCAAATCTTAGTTGATCCTAAATTGGCACACCAAAATGGCATATCACTTAGAGACTATCAAACACATGCACTTGAAAGTTGGCTTAGAGCAAAGAAAAGAGGCTGCATAGTACTGCCAACAGGGTCAGGTAAGACCTTAGTGGGAATAAAGGCACTGGAAAAAGTGAATGCTTCATCGCTTGTAGTAGTACCCACAATCGATTTAATGGATCAATGGACATCAGTACTTTCAAAATTTTTTGCTTATTCTGATGCGATTAAGATTGGAAATCTAGGAGGAGGATTGGACAATATCGAAATGATAACGGTTTCAACATATGATTCAGCATACCTAAGGGCAGCCAGTTTTGGTAATAGGTTTGCATTGGTAATATTTGATGAAGTCCATCATCTTGCCGCACAAGGTTACAGATTAATAGCTGAACAGCTTGCTTCTCCGTTTCGTTTGGGACTCACAGCTACAATTGAAAGAGAAGACGATTTACACAAAGAATTACCAAGACTTGTTGGTGGAGTGGTATATCAGGTGCATCCAAGAGATCTCGCAAAAAATAGACATCTGGCCATGTATGAAATTGAAAGAAGAGAAGTAGATATGTTGCCTGAGGAGGTTGAAGAATACAAGAAATGGATTGGTATTTACCATACTGGACTCAAAAAAGTAGGATTGCGAATGGCATATGCTGGTGCATTTCAAAAGCTAATAATTATGTCTGGCAGAAACAAGGTTGCCAGAGAGGCCCTGCTAGCTAGAAGCAAAGCCATCGAAATTGCTCTGAATAGCAAATCAAAACTAGAAGAATTGAGAAAAATATTGGAACAAAACAAAGGTCGTAAGACCATAATTTTTACTCAACACAACAAGTTAGTGTATGACATATCGGATAGGTTCCTGATACCATTTATTACCTACAAGTCAGGCAAAGATGAGAGACAAGATGCACTGTCAGGATTTAAGGACGGGAGATATAAGGCTATTGTAACATCCAAAGTCCTGGATGAAGGAGTAGATGTTCCGGATGCCGAGGTCGGAATTATCGTCAGCGGTACAGGCAGCAGTAGAGAATTCATTCAGAGACTTGGAAGACTACTCAGACCAAAAGCTGATTCAAATATTAAAGCTACGCTAATAGAAATTATTTCAGCCAATACTAGAGAGATCGAAACAAGTGCTAAAAGAAAGAGGGTCTTTTCTAAAAATATTGATAGTGGATACCGTTAATTTCTAAAATATATTCAATTATACAATTGGGTTAGTTATTCAAAAATATTATAATTGGTGATATGCATAATAAAGATCTGCGACCTGTTATTAATTAGTCGTGATTCTTGAATTTGGGTTATTGACATATTGTTTTGCCTGGTCGGTCAAATTTTTGACTAACGGTTGACCCACATTTATCACCTTTTCAAACCCACTGAGAACTCCTGAGGAAAACATCCTCCAACCCAATCCAACAATTGCTAAAACTACTACAATCAATAAAATAAATCCAAATAGACTCATAACTATATTCTATAAGACATACCCTTAAAGGTGAAGATATCGAAATCTGTAACGTTGTACTATAAAAATGTACTTTGAAATTAAATCGTGTTGATGCAATCACTAGCTAACCAATCCATAGAACATAATTTAGTGGATAAAGCATATTCATAGTTCACAATTATGGACAGAATTCTTCTCGTAGCTTACGGCGCTCATTGTTAATGCTACAATTCTGCCCCTTCATTTTGAAATTAAGCCCAAATTATTTCCTCATTCTATACAGATTTTTATGCGAGACTATTACTAACTTGTCGTCGCGTACCCGCTTAATATTAACGTCAATTGATAAAATGCCGTAAATACCAGCCCGTTTCCTTCCTTCTTGTCCGAGACACGAAATTCGACTTCAAGATCATCTCCTACCAAGACTTCGCCTAGAAATCGCGTGTTCCTATTATCCCAACCTGTGTCTCCATCCATTCCATAGAGTAACATAATAGTATCAGCGAATTCATCAAGCCGAGTCATTTCGCCTTCTGCACGAGCCAGAATGGTCCTACCAGGCAAAAGAGTCCCCTTGATCCCTTCTTTTTTTCGGCTAATTTTGGGTTTTGATGTAAAATGTTTCTTACCCTTGAAAATTCGAGGTATTGTCGGAACTCGTCCTCGCTGATTTGAATTTTCGATTTAAATAATTGACCTACTTTAAATTCATCAAACTTCAAAGTTAGCCTTAGATTTGATGCTAAAGTTCTATAAACATTTCAACCTATGTCTATCAAATTCATATTTCTGGAATCTCGTATGGGAGAACGGTCTAGTTATTATTCTCAGTGATTAAATTCATCTTCAAACTCATATTCTGTCTTCGTCTTAATATTAATGCTATAGTACAAATTGTGATCTAGAAGGATAGAATTAGCCTCAATAGAGTATAGGAATATCCGTTGGCATTTTTGCACTACTTGTGTGTAAACATGATCCATTATAGTCAACGATAACACAAATGCCTCACGTTGAAATGTAATATAACAGAGATGATTAGATGATATCTCATTCATGAATGCAATAGGTATGAAAAATTCTGTGCACATCTAAAACCTGTGCAGTATTTTGAAGGTAGACTTGTAAAATCTAAGTCAAATTCAGTTTACAAGATATATTTTTGGAAAAGAAATATTGTCTGATGACTAGACACCATAGATGCTAAATTTCAGAACCAACCCTTACCAACGTTCTGCCGATATTCTCTCCTTTGAACAATCCTACGAATGCTTTTGGAGCAGACTCTAATCCATAATATATCGTTTCTTTCAATCTTATTTTGTCATCGCTTATCCAGCTTGACATAGATTGATAGAAGTCAGTTAACATATTATTGTGATCGCTATAAACAAATCCCTGTAACCTGAGTCTATTTGATATAGCAAGTGAAAGGTTGGATGGCCCTGAAGGTAAGCGAGAGTTCGGGCTTGTTGTTGCAATGGAATCGTACACCGATGTTGCACCACATAATACAATCCTTCCAAAAAGACTCATGTTATCTATCGCGGATTCTAAATGTTTACCACCAACGTTATCAAAGTAAAGATCGATACCATTAGGACATGCTCTTTTTAATTCTGACGACATAACATTGTTTTCGTTAGTGCTTGGCTGTGCATTTATTGATTCACCTAATTTTTTATAGTTAAATGCATAGTCTATCTTGACATCATCTAGAAGCCATTTTACTTTATCTTCTGTGCCAGCGCTACCTACAACATGACATGCTTTGATTTTAGCTATTTGACACGCTACAGAACCTACACCTCCTGCAGCAGCTGAAACAAATACTGTATCCATTCCTTCCCTAAGTCCTCCAATTTTGAAAAGCCCGACATAAGCGGTAAAGCCAGTTATCCCCAGTAGCCCTAAGAAGTGTTGTATAGAACCTATTTTCGGATCAATTACTGTAACATCCTTGATATTATTGGCATTGTCATTTGAAATCCAATACTCCCGCCAACCATTGTCTGCCAAGACGTAATCACCCTCTTTAAATTTGTCACTTTTTGACACTATGATTTGACCTACGCATCCACCACTTAGAGGTCTATTTAGTTTATATGCAGATGTCGATCGTGTTCCTTGCGCCAGGAATATCCTCATATGAGGGTCAACAGACATCCATTTATTACGCACCAGAAATTCCCCTTCTCTCAATTCTGGCAGCTCGACTTGGACAATCTTGAAATTTTGCTCGGTAACAAATCCTGTTGGTCTATGCGTGAGATGAATCTCCTTACTAACTACTTTGTCTGTCATACATTCGAACCTTACTATTTTGTCAATTACTATCTTTCATAATAGACTTCCGATCAAAGCAGAAGAGCAATTCTGTTCGTTTGTGTTTGATCATTGAGCAATTAAAAAGGGCTCAGATTTACGAAAGCAATATTTGCCATAAACCAAAGAAATCAAAGCATATTGTTCAGCGAATAACTCCACAGGCATTAATTAATACTCCTTGTGATAAAACACATATTTTGAATATCCAATCCGAATCTGAATCAATGCTGCTATTAGTCTATGGGTTATATAACAACATCGATAATAGATGGAATATTCAGATTTATAAACACAGAATTGTAAGTTAGATTGTCTAAAATTTTCGTTTCATGGTTAGATATCGATTAATTAAACCCTTATGATGTTAACTGCGTTACCATCATACTGAACTTGGTTTTGAAGATTTTGACAATTAATTATAGAGCTCTGCTACTATCTCTACAAACGTCTGCTTGAGAATTTGTATGTCTGGTATGTGAGCCATTCCCAGATCTGGACTTTTTGCATTTAGGAAATAATTTTCATCCGCTAGTGCAGCGGTTATCATTATAGTAAATATTGCTGTCACAGCTATGAGTAAGATTATCTTGTTTTTCGTCGTGAAACATGACATGTAGTAATTTAGGAGTTTTAAAATCATATTTGCTCAAAGTTACTTCTAAATATTCTGCTAGAAAAAGTGATAAGCCGGGACTAAAGTCAAGATAGATTGATAAGGGTATCACTCAGCTAATATCATCACCATCGCTCGTGCAACGGTAACAAGAATAGACTGATGACAAAGACTAGTCCCGCAATCATTCCGATGACGCAGATGTTTGTTTTAATTGATCTTAACATCTTTTTCATTAGTTTTATAATCAAAAATGGAGTATTACTATCCTAATCACTACTGCTGCTTATGCATAAGCAGTACATATTACTCTTAATCATAAAGATAATTTTTGCAAAGCATCCCTGGCAATTAGAATTAGCCAAGATAGCACAAAAGAACATACAAAAAAGATCAGAATTTGGAGTTATATAGTATTGAACGAACTCATTCCCTATCCCGTATGCAGTATATTAATATCAAGCCATCATATCAGTAGAGCTACGACCTTAAATCTACCCTGATATATAAATTATTTATCATACGGGTTTATCTGAAGAATCCACATTTTAGTGGAAACTTAAATGCCAGCATTAATCCATACGGTGCAGTATATGTAGTTCGTAACTGCGCATGTCTTGGGGACTTATAACTACAAGATTAAATTGAATCTGACTTTTGAGTTATCAGGGATTGTTCTTTTAAATGAGACTGATGAGCAATTTAGTGACCCAACACAGTGATTATAATAGAATAGGAGATAATTAATAGGTCATATTCTTTACTTGAATGTTTTTTGTGTTCTGCTTCCAATCTTAAAACCACATCAATTTATTTCAAAAATGTGGTCGATTTTAACCTTTCTTATGCTAATTTGTCTATCATAGTTAGAATACGTGTTCCATGATTTTTTCCAATCCTTGATATATCTCCAATTTTTATAGGTGCAATAAAGTATAATATGTATTTTTTATTCAGAGTTCTTTTTCAATAGATAGTATTGGTAACTCTAACGGGTCAATCTCAAATTTAGTGCTGAGATGTGACGACCACATACTAGAATGAAGGAGAGTTGTCTGTCAAGAATATTCTGTGTCTTATTACTTCACCAATCCAGCTTGTCTAAACAGGGAAGGTTTTACAGATTTGTTTTTAATCCTACAAGCCGTAAAGTGCCATGCAATTTCAAGTGCCATAAAAGTAGTCACAAATCCAATTGTTGGATACAATACTAGAGTTTCAATCATAAGTTAGATATTGCTTAATTACTTTAATTATTTTTATCATACCAATTGATGATTAGTCAGGTTCGCTGCTGATTTCATCTAACGAATAATTGGCCAGATAACCTCGTAAAGACAATGAATTAGCTGCTAGCTCTACTATTTTGAATAGTTCTTCAAATCAAAATTTTAAGATATTTTGAAAGTATTGTACTTTTTATCTAATCGCAGGGGCTTGATTTAATTCAAAGATAGGGATCCAAGACCAGCTCACTTTTCATAGATTCCTACTACCTGTTTGAACTCTACGTTCATGTGATGCACCAGTACCACATGGTGATCCTGTATAATCACCTGAAACGTCGATCACGAAATCAAAGTCATTCAGCTTTTTGAGTATATCACACGTCAATCTCATATTGGTTGCATAGTGTGTACCATTATCATAGATTCCAGGAACTGACCGACACGTACTCCATATATGATCCTTACACCATTGTGTACTAGTACCCTGCTTGGTAAATACTTCAACCATATAAAAAGGAGCGCGTTCAGCCTTAACTTGTTCGTGGATTAAAAGATTATGAATGAGAGCAGGATCGATTTTTGGTAAATAGGTCTCATATAGCGTTTCCAATCCTCGGAAAACATTTCGTATTTCTTGCAATTCGGTAGTCAATATCATTTCTGACTAGACACCATCTTTCCCATTATATTGACCTGTTTGTGACACAGTCAGGACTGTTTTAATTTCTTTAAACAGGCAAGGTTTTATTTTCTTGTTCTTGATTCTGCAGGCCGTAAAGTGCCACGCCAATTCCAGAGAAAGGTATGTAGTTACAAATCCCGCACCTACATATAGCAGATCTTCAATCATTATCATTATATATATTACTCTTATTTTCATTAATTACCTTTAGTAAAGCTGTTGTATGATTTATCAAAATTGACTCTAAGATGTTATCAGTCAAACACCAAATCAGGAACCTTCGCTTCTACTTGGAATACTTTACAAAATTGAGATTCTAAGGTGAATCAGTTAGTCGGATTAGGTAATCAGATTCTGGAGAGACATACAAAAATTATCTTTATATTGGATAGCGAAATCACGATGGACTATCATATGTTGAAGTTAAATATATGATCGATTATGGAATAACTAGACACATTCTAAGTTGAAAAAAATATAACTAATATCATGTCAGTTTATTAGTAAGAATAAACGATCTAAGTAGTATGTTAAGGAGACTCAAAATTAACGTATCTCTAAATCCTAATTTTAATGCTGTCTACATCGACTCTGGTTTCATACACAATCTGATCGAGCGTCTTTATAGGTGCCATCAAGCGACCTACATTTTCGAAAAACTTTTGCCATGTTTGTGGTAACGGCTCCATATTCTCAGGTGGAGCTAAGGTAGGATCTGACATCTTCTTTCCAGTTGTAACATCAAATCTTGCACCATGGAATGGACACGTTACTATGTTTTCCTTTAGATTACCCATTGAAAGGAGGGCATTCATATGACCACATCTATTACTAATAGCATAAAATTTGCCATTTACATTTGCTATTAATACTTCTTTTCCGTCTACTTCTACATTTTTCATCTTCCCATCTGCAATTTCATGTACTTTGGCCACTTCAACGAACTCATTTTTAGCCATATAACAACAACATGACTCTGAAATAAATATATTTAAAAGTACTCATTATAGGTACTTATAGATGCTTATAGTTTTTGATTCGACAATCAAATCAAAACTATTATTCGTATTTTATGCTGCTAGCTTTTCTTAGATTAGCAATTGCAATTAAATCTAGATAACCGATACCTGCGGGTACAAACTAGTAGATGATTTTGCGATATCTCAGATATTTACTCGATAAAGATTGATTAGCTTGTTTGAACGGTCTTTACCTATTTTATCAGAAATGTTTTGTGAATTTATATTTGCAACACGTTGAAGAGTAGAGCCAAAAGCGGAATTTGTGCATTTTGTCGGCTCTCAAATATAGTAGTAGTGTATAGCATGATAGGTATAGGTTCTTCGACGAGCAATGCGACCCCAAAGAAATATACCGAATACGGCAGTTTAGGACTTTTCTGAGATTATGTTGGATCGTAGTACTAGTACTCATGCTCATGAGCTACTAAATCTCGGACCCAGCGGAGGGTCAGAGTATACAGGCGACGGTGCTCGACAGCTTTGCGGAACAATATCCAGACGTAGTAATGACTCTGTCATCTGATAGGCGGCCAATATCTAAGTCCACACTGCTAAAATACTAATCGAGTCCCATAATTCCACACTCTTATTTTGAAAATATACACTTAAAACAAAGTCTAGAACATCACTGCTAGTCTTCTGACTCAGGTTCACAAGGTAGAGCTACTAAGATTATTGAAAAAAAATATATCATGTTATATGAAGTGAAAATAATAACAACAACAAACATGCCTAAAGAGTTAATTAATCTACGTATGAAGGACCATGATGGCAAAAGTGGTTATTTCTATTATAAGCAGAAATATGGATCAAGATTTGAATATATCGGTTGCAAGGTTAGATTTCAACCCTGGGAGTCATCGATATGGTGCAATCCGTATCATAAACAACTAAACAAGTTAGGGCGTGCCGTGGTTGTTGGGTTATATAGAGAATATTTATTGAAAAAACAGGATATATTAGCAAAGATACCAAGTCTTAGAGATAGAGTGCTAGCTTGTTGGTGTGCACCAGAACTGTGCCATGGTGACGTGTTAATTGAGTTATTGAAGAATCAACAAGAAGATAGTTAAGCAGATAATTGGCTAGTTAGGCATTCATTTCATAACCGTAACTGACGAAATCACAATCATCAGACTGATTCAGCGCTACTCCTGCGAGTACCGTTTGTGCTCCTGTTGCAACTACTACTATCCCTAATCCGCAGCCAAAAAGGCCAGATCATGGCGACTGTTATGGATTAGCAGTAACTGTTTAGTTTCAGTAGCGCCGCTAAGTCTGAGTGTAATCTGTGGCTTGACGGGAGCGAAGTTCCGGATCATTAGGATGCGGATTCAGCGGCGTAACGTTGACCTTCATCCAGATATGAAGGGGTAACGAGTCTAGGATATGATGAAGCTCTGCTTCATCAGCGGCCCGAAATAGCCCAATGCTGCGCCATTCGCCTGGACCTAGTGGTGGGCGCCATAGCCGGATCAAATGACCTGCTTTGGCAAGTTCAGCAGCTCGCGTTGCCTCAGCAGCGCGCAATTCATCGACTTTGGCTGGGCTAGTTCCTTCGGGAACAGTTGTGACCATATCAGTCAGGAATTCCATAGGTCCCTCCTTCCTTCTAAATGATTTATTCATTTCTGTTCTAATGCTGCTAGTCATCAATTTTTTGTCCCTATACAATAAAATTTTTTTGTTTGAAGACAATGGCAAATATTAACCATATACATCAGAGATACGATACTTTGCAGCAATTGAAATGCACTAACTATTTTCACAATTTGCAGTCTTTGTATCAACGACCTGGGCCGAAAGTTAGTAATTGTGTCTATTCCTGCGCCACAATTAAAGTGATCTTTACCTGGGGCCCCCTGTAAGAATATTATCGCCATTATTTCCAAATATTTGAGTATTGTCCTCGTGCTAACCTTATTTTCTCTCATATTGTATATGAAACAAGTAATCAGGTAGAGAATGGAGTGTAGATAACAGAAACACTCTTCAGCTGTTCATTAATAGATTGCCTTGAGTGTCCCTCGTTTAGTCGAAAGAAAATGATAACAGTTTAGCGCTTACAAAAAGCTAGAAAAAGAGTCGTCAATATTCTCCGAGTCTAACCGGTTTCTGTTCTATCTTAAACCAAATGTTAACTTAAGTACGCTCTACATCTCGTAAGGGTAGATCCTTTTTGCAATTATGTGGCCAGTACTCTTTATTTTTATAATGCCTAACACAAAGGTTAATAGTTTTAGTCTTTAAAGACATTAGCCATCATGCATTCAAAATTTACTATGGCAAGAGTAAAAACTTGTCATCCGAGAAGAGAAAGGAAAACGGATACTCTAAACATGTGGCGTTATTTCGATGATTACCTAATCAAACTACAGCGTCAGGCCAATAACTAACCACAATATTTACAACGTCATTGTAAGAGAATCTGGGTGGACTTGTTAATGTCCGGATTCGTTCATTGTGATTTCAAATCTAAGCATTCACATGCAGTTGAATTATATCGTCGAAGGGCGACAGTTTAATGCACTTAGCGCATAAAATAACCCTTCTAAATACCTAGGGTGTGTATCATCTGCCATTCTACTATAGCTGCAATGAATAGTATGACTGTGACTATTCCTATTTCAATAATAGTAGGAATAACATATTTACCCCATGAACTTCTCCTGTTTGTATCTTTAATCAGTTGGTAAGATAGTATACCACTTCTAGATATTGCAATACCGTATGCAATAATCTCTAAAATTCCAAAAGGTGTTAGAAAAACTACTAGAGGAGAAATATTAGATAGAGCAGGTAAAACTGTAGATAACGCATTAAATACTAGCCCTGTTGAGAATGCAGAAAGCATTCCTAAAACAATACCCAATCCAGGAATAAACATACTAAACGCTATCCGAGCGTTATTTGCGAATATGCCATATTGATTAATCCCTTTGATTTCTTCCTGAAAATGTGCTTTCATAAATTCTGCTTGACTATTATCTATGTGTACAAGTGTGGTTCCAATAGAATAAGCACTCACGAACCCAATCATCCCAAACATGAAGAATATCAGTCGCCATTTGAGCGTAAAGTTAAACTTGCTTCTATCATCATTTTTAGAAGGAGGGTAAGAAGAAGAAACTGGTGCAAAAAAATAATCACTTCTTTTTCCAGAGTTACTGCCAACGTTTGCGATATCATCGTTACTACCACTACTGGTACCACTACTATTACTAACAGCTAGTTTCTTAACTGCTTTATTAAATTTCACTCTTTCTTTTGCGACATTAAGTATGTCTGTTTTACTAATTATGCCGACTAATTTTTGCCCTCTTTGAGTTAGTCCTTGTTCTTCCTCTCCGTTATCTTCTTCCTCACAAACAAACACCCTGCTTTTATTTTCTCTAAACATTCGTTTTAAGGCATCATCTCCTGGTCTATTGGATTTCATAACAATAATCTTCTCTTTAGGAACCATTATTTCTTGTACTTTTATCCGATCTCTATTACATTCGGGTACCTTTAATGCTTGTTTAGCAGTAACTACACCAAGCAGCTTGTAATAATAACCATCATTATAATCTTTTTCTTCAACTACAACTGGAAATTCATTTTTTCTATTGACGTTAAGATAATTATTTAGTAACTCATTTACTGAAATATCCTGACCTACTGAAATAAATCTTGTATTCATAATATCCCTTAAGTGTACTCCTGATAGAGTAGTGGATATCTGGTGCAGCTCGAAGTAAGATTGCGCGCCCCTTTTTAGAAACCATCCTATAAATATTAACCATATTCCACTAATAAATGAGCCCGTAAACATGAAAATGAATCCAACTGCCAAAATGATATATGAGACTGCTATTCCAATCCTCACTGCTATTTTTGTAGATTGGTCATAATCTTTTTTCCATCTCAACAAAGCAGAACGCAATATTCTGCCGCCATCTAATGGAAATGCAGGTATAAGGTTAAACCCGCCTAGCATAATGTTTATGATTGCACCATACTGAAGTATGGCTTCGGCAATGACTATTGTTGCGTTATTGTTAGGATTTATCATAGTAGTAATAGCAGTAGGAGAAGATGATGTTATTCCCGGAGCTGCTGATATCAATACCCACCACGATATTCCTAACATGGCTGCAATAACAAAGCTGGTGATAGGACCCACTATAGCTATTTCAAACTCTTTATGAAAATCTCTTGAAGAGTCTCCTTCTTCTATATCTGATATGCCTCCAAAAACAAAAAGTATAATCTGGC
This sequence comes from Nitrososphaeraceae archaeon, assembly GCA_040414675.1. Taxonomy (GTDB): domain Archaea; phylum Thermoproteota; class Nitrososphaeria; order Nitrososphaerales; family Nitrososphaeraceae; genus JARBAU01. Next base: position 115,055 of record JBEDUN010000021.1, read on the forward strand.
GCACTCTAAGTCCAAACCTAGATGCTACTACTGAATGAGATAGTTCATGCAATAATATTGAAGTAAATGAAGTAATAGCACCAATAATACCTATGATCCAGTATTGAACCCTAGTTAGACCAGGATAAATTTCAGGCATCAAGATTGCCGAAAGTGTCCATGCGATTAGAAAAAAAACTATTATTAAGGTAAAATGTAAGCGAATTGGTATTCCTTTAACTTTTGTTAATTGTAATGACATGATAATGGTATTCTCTATTTAGTTACTGTATTGCATTTCTTAATATGGTACCATTTATGGAGACTTTAGAATACACATATAGTGATTCCAAAAAATAGTAATGTAATAGCTTAGCTTGAACAGCACTTTGGATGTAAGTTTTCCACTACATTGATGGATCAATGTATCTATCAAACTCTAGTAGGTAGCGAATCCATTGGTACCATTTGTGATGACTGTCCCATAGTCATGCCCCCACTAGAATCGCCACCATGATACCAAAATCCTCTGTGACCGCAGCCATATCCATGGCCTCCAAATCCTGGTCCTATTCTACCTTGACCGAACATTCCAAAATGGCCAATACCACCTCTGAATAATGATGTCAATAACTGGTTATATAGAACCTTTCCGTTTCCAGCGTCTACTATAACTGCATGGGTAGTATTGTCTGCATTATTCTTTACATGTATATCATAGACAAGGTATCCGTTTAGTGGTCGTAGAATCCCTAATGAAGCTGAGCTGTTTGGACCTACTGCTTTTTGAGCTACTCCAATGGCATCGGATAGCGTAGTCTTGATCTTTGAAGATAGAGCTCCACTTATAGTACTTCTAAGAGGTATAGACCCAGTTATATTAGGTAAATTGTTATTTGCTTGGTTTGGACTTGTTGTGGTGGCATTTCTAGGTGTCGAGTTAACACCTTGTGCTAATACTCCAGAGCTGACTGTTGCTGTTAAGAGAGATACCGCAGCAACAACAACTGCTCCGTACATTAGCAGTCTTTTGCTTGGTAGCTTTGTTCCTCCTGTTTTTGACATTACAATAGTTGATGATCAATTTATCATTATAACCATTGATTATCTATGAGACGTAACAAAGGGAAGTAACATAGTTACGTGTCGAGTACTTATGTGGCATAGTGCTTGTATATATAAGAATCTATCTTTAAGCGTGGATGCCTATTTGAGTACATGAGAAGCCACCAGTTGACAAACATTGCAAAATACATTATATATGGCACTATTCCCCTCGTTCCTCGTCGCGTTGTCTCCTCTTGCTCTAGTCGCGTGTATGCTGTAGGATGAGTGATTTGATATGACCACAATATTCCTGTGCAGATTTTCTTGCATGTTTTGTTCCTCACAGAAGATAGGTATTGCGAAACAATAGTTTGTCATTTTATAAACTTTTTGAATGTGTGTATCTAAGCGTTAAGGCCCAGGTAGCTCAGCAATATGTGACTTGATTGACAATGTCACAGTTAATGATACTTTAGTTTAGAAGCCACTTAGGAGAGATTCAAAGTATTTGAAAAGACTCCAGAATATCTATTAGAAATTTGGAGAGTATTGATTTAGTTTGGTTTGTTTAGCTGGTTGACTAACGTAGCCATATCAAAGTAAACCTTCTCACATATCAATTGCTCTTTGTCAAAATCAAATATGCATGCAACTGGCACGTCCATCTTACGTCCTGTAGGTTTAAGACCGGCCCACTCACCAAGATGAGTTCCTTTCATTTTTATTTCAAGAATTACAGCATCTTGAGAATGGTGTGTCTTGATAATCTCAACAGTAAAGTCTGGAAACCCTGTAAAAATGCCCGATAGTAATTCACCTACTTCTTGCCCGCCATCATGCACTATACCCATTGGCATTACTTCATAGCGAGGTGCATGAAAAGTAGCTATAGATGCATCAACATCATGTCTATTTTCAGCCTCAACATGTTTCTTTACTATTGATTCCCTTTTTTCACGTAATATTGGATCTTGCTCAATGGTAGTCATTTTATGTATATATCTTGAGTCTCTGAACTATGCATAAAGGCTTTTCTATCGTTAGAATCTGGTCATTCAAGCATAAAAGATAAGACTCGGCATCTTTCAAATTATATTGAAAGGTGGCGTTCCTGCTGCCACTGCCACCACTACCAAGTAAACCAGCAGATCAGCAGGTCAGATAAGGTTGAGTCACCACCCCATGAGTCCTGGCTAATTTATTCTCTTTCTCGTTATCATATTACTAAAGGCTAAGTAAGACGTTTTTCAACAGCAAGTCAATAAATCTATACTCGACTAGATCTAACACAAGCCAGTACTTAGACAACGGACACGATCTTTACTCGAAATGTCAATGCGCGTTAACCCGTACCAGCAAATACTACTACTACCATAATTACCAATCTTAAAAGTTATCCAAAGTTTGGTCGGTCAATATATCAATGTGGTAGTCTGATAAGCAACCACCAAAGTAATAACCTACCAGATACCACCCTCATACAATATATCCCATTTGTACGCAAAACGAAACCACGTCAGCACCACTAGATACGCCTGCACTTACAGTACGGTTGTCTTTTAACATACTTAATTTATGACACATTTACTATGTATAATGTTAAGGTCAGCGCAGAATCAAGACCAAAACTAAAGTCAAATATATCAAGATGGTGAATTGCTATTGTCACCACCACGCGACTCAGCAGACCCACCACCCTATGCAAAACTGGTTGTTTGTCTGTTACGAGCAATCGTAGCGCATTATCTAATACAATTACTCAACCTGCGTATTTAACCAGTGCGAAAGTGGTTTACATAGAGACCAAATTTGGTATAACAACACAAATAAAACTATATACAATCGGTAGATAGTGTACATGACTTTACAGTAAAAGATAATTGATGAACTTGCATCTATAAAAATATAGACAGTAAACAATCATTTGCGAAATTCTAATAATATTATAGTCAAAAACGATTGTAATTTTTCCGAGCTAGTAGAGCAACCGGCTAAGAACCATAATCCAGTAGCGACCAATGTAGTGGAAAAGGACCAGATAAATCACAACATGAAGTTAAGGCCAATCCTGGACGCGTTACTAAACCATAACTGAATCAGCCCCGTTCAGGGAGAAAAACGAATCGTTATGCATGCAATAGTATAAATACATAATTAGTTCTTGTTAGGGATTGCTTTCGCGTGGTTTGGCTATTTAGTAGTAGCAAGCCAAACGCCGCTGTTGTACCCAGCAGTTTTAAAGCAGCGAGTTCGTAATATAGAGTAACGAAGTAAGTAAATTTCTTATAGGCAGGACTTATACCATAAGAGCATACGATGGCAAAACTTGTGTTACAACACTCCTAGATATTTTTTGAAGATAAATCCCACTTAACTAAGATTACAGTTCCACCTATTCCATATAATCCATTGTTGAAGCCGTATTGCGGTTTCAATCGAACTAGTTTAACAATAATAGTCGCATTGATCCTACTAGCTACCATAGTCACTACGCCCGTCATGATAACAGAAGACGCATTTGCAAGATATCAAATGCATACTGGTGGTGACCAGTCAAGCTGCTTCTATTACGAATTCCTGTTTAAACCATACATCTAATTTTAATACTAACGATAACATGATAAGTAACGATAATTGTGGCAGTACTATCTCACGGCAAGAAAAATCAGGACAGGCCTTAAGTCCGACAATTGTCTAAAATGCAATTCCCAATATCGAAGCGCAACGGCCAACTACACCTGGTCTCGGCGTTCCTACTCCAACTACCTAAAAGTTAACAATAGAGGTTGTTTGTAGTTTTGCACCGACCGTTCTATCAACGTTACTATAGACGTCATGGACGGTACAAACCAATTATACAAGGTACCTTTTGGCGTCAGAGGATTTCAACAAAATCAGACTATCGCAATAAATCCAGGTAATTTCAATGAAGTCAAGTACCTGTTTCAGGTTTAACTACTCCTTCATTTTCAGGAAGTTGTTTTGGGGACGTGACCGTAGAAACGGATGGTAGGAATAGTGCCGGACAAAGCGTCACCTGTACTATCACAGAAACAGAAGATGAACGACACAAAATACATCTCTTTCGTTACCCTTTGTAGTAACACAATATTTTGCTGGGTCGCGGATTCGATTCAAAAAATCAATCTAATGGGGGCTTGAGCATTACCCCATTAGCGTCTGAAGGCATACCTTGTATAATCTTTGTAAATCTTATTCCTGAACAATTTTATTTAAAGAGATTGATTATTGTTCTATAAACAATCTGTTATTAATCACCAGAAATCAATCTAATGGAGTGGTTGACTCCCCATTAGTGTGAATTCTACCTATGTACAATTGTCCGCCAGTTGCCATCAGACATCTTGGAAGAACTTTATTTAAAGGACCTGACTTTTGTTCTGTAGGCAGTATAATAATCTACTCTGAAAAAACGGTTGTAGGATAAGGTGATTCAAATGTTGGAGATATGTCTTATCCTACACCAATAATGCTTGTGAATTAGTAGTCGTCTACTATCAGTGAGGTATGATTGAATAGTAAATAAGCAGGACTAGAGTTGCAACAACAACAGTAGTGTAGATAGGATGTAGTCACAACAACACTTCCTTATCCTCATCAGAGAATGCACCACCATGCACACCGAACTTTAAACTTACAAGTAATCATATAAACAGAATGAATACTATGTAGGTGTATACTGGTAAAAGTATGGAAAGGTATATCGTCCAGATTCGTGCAGGTACTTTACAGACTGTTATTCTCAGCCGTCGTAACTAGGCATTCTTCTATAGACGTCCATACCAGCATAACTTAATTCTAGGAGTTTCAACTGTTCGTTGTATTCGGTCTCCAAACCATTATCGCCTTGTTGCTTGGCGCTACTTATTAAAAGATACTATTGCATATTGACTTTTCCAATTCTTCCCTTGTTAATGTCAATTCCACTTACTATCTACAACTAAGTATTACTAATCCTTTTCGTCGATAGTGCGTGTTAGTGCAATTCAGTAGATTGTCTATAGATTTGGCTTTGCTAATTTCTTACTGCACCACGGACAATATCGAAATGGCTCCAAGCTGGCAATAGCACCTCTATAACCCCAAGCATAGATGTACCAACCCGGCTCTTTCACTCCATTATAACTATCGTCCTCAGGTCTATAATACCGGAAATTCTGAGAGTTAATGGCTTTTTGAAACATGTTGCAGTTACAATATTCAGGGTTCATGGTAAGCTAGTTCTTCTATAGTGAAGGACCAACACTCTATTTAGAAGTAGTAGAAGCATATTCATGCAGCGACCTTAAACATACGATAAAAGACCGCTGCCGACTCGGACATGGAAGCAGTTTTACATATGCCGATAATTAAATCAAGTCTTTGGGTATAATAAACTGTCTCAAGGTATTTCTCAGTTGTAGTTAGTGATAAGGCATATTGACATTTTTGTCAAGTTGTAGCTGCGCGGCTACAGAACTAAGGAGCTGGAACTATATCCTTTTGGATTACGCCACTGTCGCTGACAGAAGACAATAAAGCCACTGGCCACTACAATTAGCACGTTTGAAGCCATATTGATCTGCCAATTGCAGTGGACTGATTGCCAGTGACAAATAACTGTGCCTTGCAAAAAGGGGTGGAATAGGAGTATATTTTATCGAGACTTAACTTTGTTATCAAAGAAATAATTAGTGGTGAATGAATATGCACTACTCCAATCTTCAACCAAAAGATCACACGACCCTGCAAGTCCAGTAAATATCCAGTTCATTCATTCTGGACTGCTAGGTCGTGGATTGATTCTTTTTTAAAGTACAAAGTCCAGGTATTTTATACCAAAATACACAGTTAAGTTCACTGTGGTAACCTTTCTGCTGTTCAATCAAGTCAAAGTCCATTGGTTATCCCAGCGAACTTGATGTTGTTATGTAAGAATAAATGACTAAGCTTTATCTTCATTAATTTGCTTTATCTTTTCTAATGCATAGTCTTTAAGTTACTCATTGGTTATTCGTTCTGATATTTCAGTCAACGCAGGCTATGCATTCTTATGGTGAGAAGTCAAAACGTCAATTGCCTTTTTATTTATCTTATTTCTTTATTACTCGCCTGCGACAGCACTGTCTTCTTGAGACATTCTAGCACCAAACTTGAATCCGACGAAGCCATAAATCCTATTTCTTATCGAGATTTTTTATTGTTATAAAAGAAAACAATGGCTGGAATTATCTTTTCTTGGTTTCGTCTGTTTGCTGTATGTAATTACAATCAAATAACTTTATGTAGTTTGAAAAGCGTGTCACAGTTATTAGGTAGTGATCGTCCAAATACCAATATGAATTCCTTTTACTTACTCTGTCTCTGATATCAGACCCAAATCAGTGACAAGACACCTCATGGATAACGCTTTCAGTTTTTCGACGCCTATTGCCGGGGGGAACAACACGTCAATGCCTGAAAGATATTATCTATTCTTCAAGCCATTACCTGTCAGAGATCATACAATAAATGTGGAAGTTATACGACAGCATCTTCAAGAAAATCAACCTGTTGAACATGATATTGTCAAGTGGAAAACGAAGGTAATCCTTTAGTTAAAGGATACATCAAATACATTCCAGTTAGTAGAAATTAATTTGCCTTGAGCAAAACCCACTTGTAATAATAGAAATATAGAAAGTTATATAAACAGGGGGGTCGAAAAATTGTAAGATAATAGATAATGGTACCTACGCGAGCTAAAAGCCAGATTTTATATCCAACTTTAGATAACTGGATTAGCTCGTTTTATAATTTTTTTAGTAATAGTGGTGATCGTTTTCGGGATCAGCACTATTATTCTGAGTCTTCTAACTCTTTAACTGAATCTAATTACCCACAAAATCAGGGATCAAATTTAGTTAGTATCATAGAAACTGAAGCAAGAGTATCCCCAAGGCCACCGTTTATCAAAAGAATACTTGTTGTAGATGATGACCCAGATATTACATTAACTTTCAAAGCAGGCTTGGATGGTGTTTATTATGGCGATGGTGACAAGAAGAAAAGATTTGAAGTATACACATATAACGATCCATTATTAGTAGTCAAAGACTTTAAACCACATTTTTATGATCTCATTCTGACCGATATTTATATGCCAGGCATGAATGGCTTTCAGTTATGTGAAAAGATATTAGAATTGGATCTTAACATTAGAGTATGTTTTATGTCTGCTTCACGAGTAAATATTCAAGCCTTAAGGGAATTATACCCGAAGGTAAGCTTTGGATTTTTTATTGAAAAACCAGTATCAATAAAATATTTAATTGAAAGATTAGCGGCAGAGTTAGATTAGCTAATAGGCTAACTTTCTGCAAATATTTTAGTTTATTAAAGGGACCTTAAGGAATTACATAGGATGTAAATTATTTGCTGTATAAAATTGCTATAGAACAAATCATTATAAAATATACATTGTCTGCTAGCTTTAGGAATTTGAGTGATGTCCGGCTAATTCCAATAAATAAACAATTGGTGTTATTAATCAACATAGCTGTCTACCAGAATAGAAATATGCACCGTTAACAATTCATCATTATGTGTACCTATTCAATCGAATTGGAATTAGAGTTTGTCATAACTCGACTTAGGCTTTATACAGCTTCGCATTTTATATTATGTGAAATATCCGACAAAGACGATAAAAGCTTGGACATATTGTCAACTGATTCCTTGATTTCAAAATGAATGATCAAACAATCAGAAAAAGGAACGAAAGTAAGCAAGGATAATGCAAAATGTCAAATAGAATCCTTATAGTCGATGATGAGACTGACATCAATATTGTATTACGTGAGATATTAGAATCAAACGGCTTTTCTGTTGATTCATTTGATAATCCTCATAACGCATTAGAGAATTTTAAACCTCATTATTACGATCTATTAATTCTTGACATAAAGATGCCAGAGATGAATGGTTTTACCTTTTATAGAGAGATTAAAAAACTTGATGAAAAGATGAAAGTGTGCATTCTTACAGCTGCAGAAATTAAATATGGAGAATATTCAGATATTCTTTGTTCACTACCAGACAACTGTATAATTCAAAAGCCTGTGACAAATGAAGATCTATTAAAAGTTATTAAAAAAGTAATGCATTGTAAACCATAACGTCTAATATAGTCCATGAGATAACTATTCAGTAATTAGCTCTTTCAATCCTTTGACAAGTTTGTGAGTATTTATAATATCATAAAATAAGAATGCTTCATATGACAACTATCAATTTCTCCCTATAAACAATAAAAAATCAATTTTAATATTATTTTGACAAGCCTAGCTGTATCTATAATAATTTCAGGAAGAATTGGCGTATGTTTGATAGACCGTAACAAGATGGCTTTCAGGGGGATTGTTATTGGGTAATTCATAGTATACTCTCAAAAAAAAGCCGTCAAGGATTGGCTGGATTGTTGAAAGGCAATAGCGGATAGTGACCTGATTATAAACAGATCGCAACTCGCTTGTGCTACAAAGCAAAAATATTACTTCTAAGTAAATATAGGTATGGTATATACAGCAGTTAGAAACTGTTGCTATTTTAGTCGAATGATGTTCCTCTGCCATTACAAAAGAAACTTGTGCTCTAATTCTAACAAGGCGACTTTGAATTGCTTTTTAATTCACTGACTTCCAAAGTTATTTACAAGATAGGATCCTTAGTCGCAATTCTTATTGCGGTTATTATTTGTAGTTTTATAATACTTGTTTATTTTCAATCACAACAAACATTGCTAGGAAATTCAATCAACATTGCAGGTAAAAATAGATTTCTAACGATAAGCGTCTTATTTCAGACTTCAGAATACTTAAATGGAATTTTCTCTGCATTATCTTCGCCTTCTGTTCACGCTCCATCTTCGTTCTCATCTATGTTTAGCACCGCGAAATTAAATGATGCCATAAATAATCTAAATACAAATCTAGTGGTTTTAAGAGATGGCGGACAAACTTCAAACATAGAATTAAAACCATTATCATCAAAGTTTTTGAATTCATTGCAGATCATTAACAATGATTGGAATAAATTTAGAAACTATATTACTCTTGAGATTGTCAAACCATCTCTGCAACAAAGAGCACAATTACAATTAAGAGCGCCTGGTAATTTGGCTAATACATCTAAGAATATTACCAGTATTCCGACTACTACTGCAAATGCTACGTCAACAACAAAGCTATACCAATCTACAAAGCCCGAGGTGGGATCATTGGCTTCGAACCTAATTAATTCATCTGATAGATTAGTTACACAACTAGCAAACGATGCAGCAATAGATTCAAGAAATTTAATACTGTTAGAGATTTTCCTTGCAATAGTAAATATTGGTGTGGTTCTGCTAATACTTTATTTTGTAAAAAAAATACTTAAGCCAATAGATGAGCTTACTAGTGCAACATCTGAAGTAAAGAAAGGAAACCTAGAAGTCTCAGTTCAACACAAAGGAAATGATGAGCTTTCCCTTCTAAGCGAATCATTTAATTCTATGGTACAGTCTATAAAAAATCATATTAAAAAACAAAATCAATTAACTTCGGAATTAAAGGAATTAAATGAACAACTCAAATACAAAGATCAGTTAAAAGATCAATTTATAAATATAGCTGCTCATGAATTGAGAACGCCAATACAACCAATACTTGGTTTAACTGAAGTTATTCGTTCTCGTGGGACGGCATCAAGTATGCAGAAACAAGATGCAGAATTTCTCGAAATTATAGTTAGAAATGCAAAAAGACTGCAAGGCCTTTCAGACAAGATATTGGATATTTCAAAAATTGATAATCGGATTTTAAGACTTAATAAGGAGAAATTTAACATTAATGAAAATTTAAGAGATATCATAAGTGATATAAAATCAAAGGAAAGTGGGGTAGAACTAATCTTTGCTAATCCAAATGTCGATCCTGTGATTGTAGAAGCAGATAGAATTAGAATTGATGAAGTTATATCAAATCTGTTGACTAATGCCGTAGAGTCTTCAAAAAATAGCTTGAAGAGTGGCTCTAGTCCTTATGAGCAAAGCCGTAACACAATATCTGTCTTTACAGCTATTAGACCAGTTAACGGGGATAATAACAATAAAGATAATATCATCGATGCAAAGAAAAGTGAAATTGTCATAAGTATTAAAGATAGAGGCAAGGGTATTGATCCTGAAATACAGAACAAATTATTTACAATATTTGTTACCAAATCAGAAACTGGTTCAGGACTGGGTCTGTTTATTTCAAAGGGCATTGTAGAAGCTCATGGTGGCAAAATATGGGCTGAAAATAATGCTGATGGAAAAGGCGCCACATTTAGCTTTAGTCTGCCAGTGTCTAATTGAATAATTACCTCTCTAGGTCAAACATATCCCTTCATCCATCATAGAATTTGAAGATATCAAGACTGGAGAACATATGAAAGTTTCATCGATCATGCAACTATAGTACAATACAATAAATGATATGTAATGGAATTTGAATATCCTCATTTCATGTCACTCCTTAATAAATATGACCTAAAGAATACAAACTTACAGATCGGAGTCTAGTTAGTATCGTTGCTCTCGCAACAAGTTATTTTCACCTAATGCTAAAAGCAAACCAAATAATGAAATAACCAAATCGAATTGTAGGCTGTTTTCATACTATTATTATAAAATCTAGGAATGGACTTGGCTGAGGTTCTAGGAAATAGACAATCAATAGATTACGCATATCGTCTAAGAGATAACATTCCTGCCTTATACCATTACCTTTGTCAACCTGACATTGACCTCTTTCTGGATACATGTAGACATTTAATCTGTAAGGAACCGGTATTGGAGATTGAGTTTATATATAACACAAACGCTATTAGTATGAAACCTATGTTATCAATAAATTGTAAGGAGGCCGGCGATCCAAACTGTTCTCACACAATAACAGGTAACACAGAACAAGAATTATTTGAAAACGCGAAAAAGCATGCTATGGAAACTCATGGAATGACTGCTGAACAATTTGACGAAGATGCCAAGAAAAATGAAGACAAGTATAAAAAATTAATTAGACAGACGTAGAATAGACCCCTATCTAAATCGTATGGTCTTACTTTTATTATGTAACTTTTGTGTAATGGCTCCTTTATGGTTGGCTGCAAAGCGTGCTATAACCCTGCAATAGAAGTTAATGAAATGCAATTACAGGGGGCTTTGATCTAGCATGCGAGTTAATCTGTAATTAGGACTTGGAATCTCATATAGAAGGGCTAAGGGTTCCCTGAATGTGCACGACAATTTAGCAGAGTACGTATCAATAGATATTGTAAAGTTGGGACCAGTAATCTAGACACATCTAGGCAACCCACTAGTATTTCGTCAAGTTAACATGTCACACAGATGTGTCCTTGGATATCAGGCTTGATACGATCTAAACCATCCCGCTGCAAAATAGTTGAACCATCTGAAGATAGTAAGAACTTGACAAAAGCCTGGGCTCCAGCTAGATTTTTGTAGGTATCTGGTATCGTCACCGAAAAGTATACTGGTTCACCTTGAATTGTCTGCCCACTAGACAGAGTATATGTGGCAGTTTTATAGAAATCAGAGTATGATGGGTTGCCGAGGTTAATCTGAGGAGGTAGCGTTATGTATTGGAGTCCTCTTGCTATTGCTTCGTGCTTGTATGCTGCTATCGCATCTAAATGCCCGGTCTCTAGAGTTGTAATAAGAGTTTCCTCTGGAAAAAGTTGTTTGGAGTTCTTATCGTCGTCAAGAATTTTTTGCTTAATATTAGGATCCTTATAATATGAATTAGCAAGTTTGGACATAACAATTGTATAGTATCCCTTAGGGTCAAGATCAGGATCAGTTCTTCCGAATTTGAAGCCTGGTTCTGACAAGACCTGATACCATGGCACAAGTCCCTTCTTTGCCTTTTCTAAATCTGTATGAAACTTGCTGATAGGTGAATATGCAATTACCATTTCAGCAGATGCAAATTTGGATAAACCATGAGCAATTGGAGATTTACTAGCAACACTACCAGTTGAGTTTATCAGCTTGTTAATAGGAAGTGTGCCAGCGCTAACAAATACATCTGGCCTCCTCTGTCCATCCAATATCATATTTGCAATTTGCAGTGAACCTCGTCCTTCTCCGGTGTACGTATAACCTGTTTTATTCTGAAATACAGGACCTAGATCTTGTTCAAATATCTTGACAAGGGAGCCAGCATACATAACGAATACTTTTCCAGCATGACTGGAAGACGAAGACTGCAATTTTGCTACTGGTATTGCATAGCCGTTGCTTACGAATATTGAAGAAGATAGTAGTGCTGCTACAATGGCGATGATGATTATACCAGGTGATGCTGCAAATATGGAGTTATTCGAAGATTTATTATCAAGCGCATTCTGTACCAAGACATCTAAATCGACATACTATCTGTTAAATAGGTTTTCCTGCTCTGTTGCATGATTTAATAGGATTTTGCATTATCGGATCATGGTCATGTTACTCGATTGAACATGTTATACAGAGTTGCCTTTAGGAAGATCTCCTTCACCATATTGGGGAATTTTCTAGCTGTTACATGTTCACCAAACATTCTTTTAATAGACGAGAATGCTGTTTCTGCTATCCACCTGTACCCATAGCTCACGCTACATTTCCATCTTTTGAGGTTTGCTCATTGTTTTAGTACTGACATATTCCTAGCATGACAATTAGTTTGCTTGACTTTGGAATTGCTTTTTGTCTTTATACCAGGTTTAATGTGGTTCTTTGATAGATATCTAAAGTTGTTATTACTATCATACATACCATCAGCTAATCTACCTTTTACATGATTACCTCTAGAAGAAGCATCATCTACTAATTTCATTAGCATCTTGCCATCATGTACCTCTTCACTTGTCACCTCCAGAGATAGAATTCTTTTCTTCTTGATATCAATTGCCACATGTATTTTCAAATAACCTTTCCTAACATGCCATTTATGCCGCATCCATTCTCCACGATTAGCCACCTTAATGCCAGTGCTGTCTAATGCAATGACAATATCATTTCCTAATTTTTTATTGACTTTGATCTCTAATCTGTTTATACGTCTACTGATGGTACTGTAATCTGGTATGCATGGTACTTTAGTACTTGCGTGAGCTATGATTACACCCTGTGTCTGTCTGTATGGTAGATGGAAATATGCTCTCATGTAACCTAAAAGTTGAATAAATGAATCAGGATAGTTGTACGGTTCACCAACTTTACCATGATTCATTTGAGACAATTCGTTATCCCAATCATCAAGTACATCAAAATCCAAGAGTACTTGACCACGTCTTACAAGTGATTGATTATAGGAAGGCCAATCAACCATACCAGAGGATCACGATCAGCAAGCTAAATGGGAAGTGGTCAAATAAGTATCACCTATAAGGTAAGAATCATGCAACAGAGCA
>JBEDUN010000022.1:0-7204 GCA_040414675.1 Nitrososphaeraceae archaeon
GTATCAGTAATGCCAAGACCTTGTCTTCAATATAGACCACGGAAGAAAAGAATAGTTCTAGCTCCTTTTCTACATCCTTCAATCTTTTATCATGAGTTATAACTTTTGGAAACTTGGCAGTAAATCTAAAATGGGTAGGAATCCTTTTGGACCAGTTCTTTGCCATAAATGCATTAGGTGTCCTATAGAAAGAAGAATCAATTTCAACAAAATCAAACACACGAGAATAGTAACTTAACCATCTGGAATTCTCTATATTAGGAGGATAAAATGGTCACTGCCAAGCTGAATAACTCCATCCAGAGCAGCCAATATGGTATTGCAATTATGATGACTTATTAAACAAAGTTTTGAATAAAGATTGTGAAGCTTTTATACTTGATAATAGGGATCTGGAAATTACAAAATAGATTACAGTTAGTGGGTTTTGAAAGGAGATGAAGCCATTAATTGATAATCGTATGATTTTTGTTATTCTACGCTAGTCGGGACCTTCATATGAGTTCGTATTCTCAAAGAACTAATAATGCATTATTAAATATACAAGAATCATTGGGTGTACGTAATTTCTTTCACCCATTCACAGAAAAAAATTTGCCCCCATAGTCAGAAAAAATAAGATATGAAAAGGTTAAATGCTCAAAACATTACAGTCACAATCAATACTCCATCACCACACCAATATTACTATGCATATGACTACTAAACCCCCCTTAGCTTTATTTCGGATCTTTGATTCGTTTTTGCTATTATTATGAGGGTCGCGATTGCAACATAGGCAATTTGGAATATCTCTGTTGGTATATCATATATAGGTATATTAATTCCACCTGTAGTAATTGGGTTAGGACCTTTGGTTGCAGCATATAGTACGATTAATGTTATTGTTCCACATATTCCTATATAATACCATTTTCTTCCCCATCTTTTTGTCATTGGTATCGACCAAAAAAGCTGTGCCATACCAGCTACTAAAAAGAAGAATCCTAATTTAGCTATACTAAAGGTAGCAGTCAATAGACCAGGTCCTACTAATGAACCTATTATTCCGTTCAGTCCTCCTAATACATTGAATGCAACTACTAAATGCAATATTCCGGCTATTGCGATCATAATTCCGGCTAGATAGTAAAAATAGACCTTTTTATTCATGCTTCCTTTTCTTTCAATCTTCTGTTGCGACCTTTGCTTTTGTATTCTGAGAATCTTAGTAGCAGATGCAAACACTGGAGATATAGTAGTTGCTGCTGTCATTATTGTAGAATGCGTCTTCTTTCTTGATGTTTCTATCATTATTTTTTTGTTATTCAATTCTTTCAATAAAATTACTTTATGTTCTTATGATTATAAACAAAGGGACAAATTCCAACATTGAATTTCTAATCTGGATTCCAAAATTGAAATTGAGCACCTCGTTTATATATTCTAACAATTAGAGTTGACTTAATTGAAATGACACAAATTCAAACAAGGACTCACAATAACAAAACATCTGAAATGCTTGCCATAGCCGCAATGACCTTATTGCTGATCCATGTAGCAGATGGATCTATGGAACGTGTTATCAAGCACGGATTTTTACCAGTAAGTATAGACAAGAAGCCGTTTGGGATCTCTAACTTTGGTATCTCATCAATAATCCTGTTTTTCCTAGCATTTGGTATTAATATACGAGAAAAAAATAAATCAAATGTAACAACAGCTCTCCTCATAATGGGTGGTGCACTTATCGGAACAACAGCATTAGGAGTATCAGTTATGAGTAAAGGCGGATGGATATCAGCAATTTTGACAGTATGTATAATAGGATATGTAATAATGGGATCCGGTATAATACTAAGGGCGATACAACGTAGAAGGGCAATAGGATTGTATCCAGAATTGTCTAAATTGTGTAAACAATAGGAGAGGAATTTGAGCAGAACCACAACTTGTAACAACTAGTTTTGAAAATGCTTATAACAACGAGAAACAAGAATACATCAGGCAAAAAAAATTGAACGAAGACAAAACATCAAGTAAGCCTTCATTTACAATTTCAGCGGCAATTATTGTAGTAGTTATTATATCTGCTGCTATGATTTTTGGAATACAAAGCCAAACGTGGAATACCACATTAGCACAAAGTCCCAAAGGTAATACAACAACCCCAGCAACTAATACCGTTGTAACAGTCACCCCAAGTCAATCAACTAACAAAACTTTCTGGATAAGTACAGTACACTTAGATGGAACAACGAGCATACAAGCCGGCGTACCGTGTGGTAATTGTAGCCAGAATACTCCACCGCATCCAGCCGAGAAGTTTCCAAATACTAAGCTTCCTGCGGGAGCAGGGCTTGTATTAAGACCACCCAACAAAGTAGGAGCTTGGGATATGAGAGCATTTACATTTGCTCCAGACCAAATAGTCGTTAATCAAGGCGACACAGTCACTCTTCATTTCTTAGGTGTACAAGGCCCACATCATGTGATAACTGTCGATGGCGTTGGAACCTTTCCACTTGATAGGGGACACATCCACACAGTAACGTTTACCGCGGACAAACCTGGAACAATAACGTACTGGTGTCACGTACATCCTCCAAGCATGGTTGGCGAGATATTGGTACTTCCTAAACCAGCATAGTTGATGACAACAACAATAACAATCCAACCTGAACATATTAAGCACTCCCATCTCTTATTTTTGTAACGATTTCAATATACTTCAACATATTGCTAAGAAAATTGTTGTTTATATGTTTAGCAGACAAGGTAGATATAATAACAAAGACATTTACGATGAATATCAGGATTACAAATAATACCACTCGAACTATTCATGCTCACAAATAGAAAGCCCCGTCATTAAGGAAATTTAGGAACTTACATAGAGATTCAATCGCATATTCATTTTTGCATTATGGAACCAGGCATTGGATAAACTTCAAACGTAAGACCTGCTTCTTTGACAGCTAGATCATGATGCATTAGGAATCCGTAAAAATAAGAATCAATTTCAACAAAATCAAAATCAAACACACTAGAATAGTAACTTAACCATCTGGAATTCTCTATATTAGGAGGATAAAATGGTCCCTGCCAAGCTGAATAACTCCATCCA
Organism: Nitrososphaeraceae archaeon; assembly: GCA_040414675.1. Taxonomy (GTDB): domain Archaea; phylum Thermoproteota; class Nitrososphaeria; order Nitrososphaerales; family Nitrososphaeraceae; genus JARBAU01. The sequence goes on from JBEDUN010000022.1 coordinate 3,107, forward strand.
GAGCAGCCAATATGGTATTGCAATTATGATGACTTATTAAACAAAGTTTTGGATAAAGATTGTGAAGCTTTTATACTCGATATTCGACAGCTTGTGCACATTTTTGATGATATCTTACCGATGTGCTTTTGTTGACCACTACTAAATCAACAAATGTCTTATACGGTGTTGAAACAACAAGACCTTCCATTAGTTTCCATACTGTTTAATAATTAGCATCTCACATCCCGATGATGATAATTTTCCTTGAGTGAGACTAACTCTTCTCACCATGAGACAACTGAGGTTTTGTATGATAATGAAAACATACAAAGAACAGTGCTAGAGGGTTTTTCACGGGTAAACAAGGCGCTTGACGGATGCGTTGATCACAGTGAGGTAGCAATGAACGTAACATATGATGCAATATGGAACGGATTTCTTCAACTTAAGAAAAAAGGAGTAAGATTACGGACAGTAACAGAAATTACACCGGTTCTTTCTAGTCTTCATAAAGCCTCTTCTTCACCATGTTGATCTATCAAAGTGAAAGCTACATGATTATGCAAGTGGGTTTCAGCCCTTTCCTTTAGTATGGCGTAACGTTTGGCAAAAATTATCTTGTCATTTTGTCATATTGTGCAGGTAGTTTACCTTCATGAGCTAGCTTGGAATCTATCTGATAGAAAAGACATTCTTTGCTCCCTTCCATACCTTTGTCACATACAGGACAAAATGATGGCCTCTCTGTATGTACGTGTCTACCACAAAGAACCTCAAAGGCAAATTTTCTATTATTTTTAATTTTATTCACTTCTTTCTTGATGGTCTCGAGTTTAGGAAAATAAGCTCCGCTATTGTGAACAATGCAAGAAAAATTATGTTTATTCCAATCATCCTCATCCTGACAATATCTATAATTTGCGAGTAGACTATTTACAATTAACTGCCACTTCTCACAGTCACTAATAGTTTTATTTAAATCATATGTTTTCCAGTCAAGTATTCCATAGCCATAATGATATTCTAATAAGGCATCAATTCTTCCCTCATGATGATCTTTAATATTGGTTATTGTAATTTCGGTTATAATTCTATCAGGCTTATCGTATTTCTTCATCAGACGTTTACAGATTCCTGTCACTAGACCGCGATAGATCTCATCGATCCGATCTTTGAAATCATGCTGGACGGATCTGTTCTCTTTATTCTTAATATCTAGTGTATAATTAATAACTTCATTCATTATATTGTACGAGTCCTGAACTATTTTCTCAGTAAGATTTTCATAGTCATTTGAATTGTATTGCCAATTTTCAATGATTGGGCCGCCCATGCACAAGCTCATTATATCATGAACTGTGTTGACAATCAAGTAGTCTTTATCGCTTCGAATTGCACCATATGGATAATCAAGCTTGAACAAATTTTGATATACGCAGGACGTAGCTATCTCCGATGGCTGTACAAGATGGGTGAGTTTTTCGCAAATAATTATAAGTCTTTCTGACATCAAGTATATCGGTATTCATGTATTTTATCTCCAACTATATCTTGACATTCTAGATAATCATTACTATGGTGAGTATGAAACGTCCCTAATCTGTTCTGTTGTTCTTCCATTGTAGATATTTAAATTGTAAAGAACACGATAGGGAGGGAGGGATAATATGGTATTATTCGCGACAAATCATGATCTTTTCTACTTACAGCCGAGCATAGCCTTAGGCAATGATCTGGGTCTTATTTGTTATGATGGATAAATGAATCATAATATTGATAATGACATCAACAAATAGTTTGTTCTGCTTTTTAAGATCACATCGAGTAACAAATTGATTTGTTATGTGTATTAAAAAGTAATATATCTGATTGCTGCTTTATCTAAAAGCTAGGAGTAGGCAGTAGCCTTTAACCAATAAACTGGCTTTATGAAGTAGACCCACCCCAACTATCAGATGTACAATCTCTAGTACATAGATATTAGGCATTTCTATTTCAAGTAGGCTTAAAAAGAACAATCTGATCTGATCCGCAAGAAATGTTGAGACTGTGGCCGATTACGATATGGCATCTTTAAATCATCTTTCTTTTCTGATAATCATCCAGTATTCTGAATATTGTACACCACAAGCAGTTTTTGTATCTAGGATTAGTAATTTTGTACTTATTGAATGATGTTTTGACTTTATTAGACAGTGACGGAAGTCACTTTAAAACAGTTTGACAATGGCATTTTCATGTTTTGTTCTATATGTACCTTTCAACAAAAAATTGATGAAATTGTTCGGGCTTTTAATGCTATAGAATCTATATGATCTATATACTACTAACTAAAATACTATGCTGATAGAATGTTTTTGTCCATAAATGAAAAAGATCTTCCCATCTTTTTATTGTTATAATTATAATGTGGGATGATTTGCGATTTGAAAATATCTATAATCGATCTTGGATATAATTCAATAAAATTAGCGAATTATCAAGTAAAAAGAGGTTTCTTATACAAAGCATATCTTCAAGAGGGAATCAAAGTTAAAGCCGGGGATGATCTTATTACTACTGGTAATATTGCAAGAAAATCTTTTCGTCGAACAGTCAATGCTTTAAAAATGTTTCGAGATATCATTAAGTTTGAATCAATCGAACATGTACTCCCTGTAGCTACAAGTGCAGTTAGGGAGGCTGGAAATAGAGAAAAATTTCTTAAAGAGCTAAAAGAAGAAACTGGATTTCAGTTCCAAGTATTGTCTGAAGAAGAAGAAGCATTGTACTCTTATATGGGAGCATTAAATTCCACTTGTATTCCAACATCCCTGTTCTTTGATTTGGGTGGAGGCAGTTTAGAAATAGTGTACACAGAAAATTTTAATGTCAAGAAACTTGTATCATTACCACTTGGAGTATTAAAACTATCACAAAAATTTGGGATATCCAATTCCCAATATAATATGTTTGACAAAAAGGATTATGAAAAGATGAAGGATTATGTAATCAAAAATCTGCCAAGTAGAAAGAATCTTAATTTAAGCCCTGATACTTCGCTCCTTGGAGTCGGAGGCACATTACGTGCGATAGCTAGATATGATCAAGAAGTTAGCAAGTATGTGCTTCATAAAATACATAATTACCGTATTGACAATAAATCAATTGGATTAATTACTAATCAATTCTCTAAAATGACAATACGTGAACTTGCTAATATTAAGGCAATTGGTAAGGACAGGGCTGAAACTATCACTACCGGTTCGTCTATCATACATCTTTTAATGGAGGAATTGCGATTTGACAAGGTTGTTGTAAGTTCACAAGGATTGAGAGAAGGAGTTCTTTTGTCATTTCTAAACTCTGTGAAATTTTCGAAGAATTTAGATCAGATTCAAAACTCAATCAAATCTAATTGCCAGTTGGAAAAACTGCCAAGATCTGGAAGAAAGCTCGTGTTGTCCTTACTTTCAACAGGTTTAATTAAGGAAAGGGAATATGAGATACTTGTTATTGCATTAAAACAAATACCTGAATTGCCATATGCCACAAACATACATAATCTATTCTACATGATTATTGATGATGATAATAAATATCTCACTCATGGCGAGCAACTAGTTCTTGCTCTGTCGATAGTTTATACTAGAAAAGTAAAAACTGCCAATTGGTTATTTGAAATATATAAATCCATATTGCAGCCCCAAAATAAACAATCTATTGAAAAAATTGCTGCTTGTATAATACTCATTAGTATACTACAACGGAATAGATGTAAGGTTAATGTTAAAAACTCGAGTAAAAAAGAGATTGTAGTTGATATTGATATCAGGACAAGTAAACATCAATTCCCATATATACTATTAGATGATGCAATCAAGAAAACTGAGAATGCATTTGACATTTCAATTGATTATTCAATTTCATTTGAAAGTGTGGCATCTAATTCAGATAATATTTTCAATATTAATAATAACATTCCATTGATGAAAGTGAGAAACAACTACAACAACAACAACTATAACAATAACGACAACAACAATAGATAGATGTAGAGTGTATATAAAAATATGAAAAAGCATTCTCTAGTGCAAAATAAATTTGAAGTTCCAGGTACACTTATAGTAGTTGAAG
>JBEDUN010000023.1:0-3998 GCA_040414675.1 Nitrososphaeraceae archaeon
TACTAATTTCTGTGATTTGTACATTGTATTCTTTACCTACCTCAACTGGTTTTGATCCAAAGCTTCTATTACCATAATTGCTGCTCCCATATCTCCTTCCTGAACCGTAGCTCATTAATACATCACATATACTTCTTTTATTTCCAATATTAAAGGATGTTTTTGAGATTTGAGATAACTGCTTAGAATAACACCTCATATGCCACAACTGGTTGTTATTCAGTACTTGTCGCAAACTGCATCAAAGGAAACTAACATGTACTTTTTAAGTTAAGTTTTGATGATTTTTATTTTCTATCTAAACAAGTGTTACTAGTACTCGGTACTCTCACCGCTTCTGTAGTCATCCTTTGAAATGTATATATGATTCCGTGGTCTAATTTTAAATGGCTCAGAAAAGCCATGCCATCATTAACAATATCTTTAACTATTAATCCTCGTCCACAAATACTACACTTAATAATGTGTTCATCTTTATCTACCATATTATAATAATAGACAGCAAACTATTTGTATAATCCCTCTTGGTTGCAACCATGGTGATAAAATATGCATGCCATACATCACAGGGGCGCGCGCACCAAATTTGTAGCGCTAGGAAAAGCTTGAATGTCTTCCTATCATGTTCAGTAACTAAGTTTACAACACGCTGAAAAATAGATTGAAAGAATAACCAATATTTATTATGACTACTCGACAATAGTCAATGATCACAATACATGAAATCGTAAATATGATCTCTGCAAATCTGCTTTCGAACTGGTTTTGAAAGGAGAGGGATTCGAAGTTGACTCATTTAATGATCCTCATACACCCTTATCTAATTTCAATTCTGGTATTTATGATGTCGTGCTTATTGATGTCAAGATGCTGATGATGGATGGATTTGATTTGTATAGAAAACTAAAAAATGAAACACATCACATTAAAAACATTTTTTTAATTAGAAGATCAAATGTATAGACAGACGCCTAGGTATAATGACCAGAAATTGTAAGCACATCTATCATGAGACGCTCGCATCAAACAAATATTATAATGATAATAATTCTTTATAGCGCGCCACTTTACAATCAGCTTTCATCTATAGAGAGATAAGTATCAAGTTAATATCTAATTAATGTAAGACAACACTGGATCTTGGAAATCACATAATCATATCGTAAATAGCGTATCATATTTTAAGGTATGAAACAAACAACATTAAAAAGGTTTTCTGAATTGAGAGATCAATGTATATACTGGAGTCTGGCTAGATAATAACATACATGCCTAAAGAAAGGCGCTAAAATTCATAATTTTATAAATGGGAATTGAGTAGCGTGATGTTAGTATTATAAAAAAGTAGACTGCTATCTATTTATTTTGCTTGCGCACACTTCTGCTTTTGAAATAATCAACTAAAACCGTCGAAAATGCACCTACTACTCCGCCTGAAAGAATCGCTAATGGAGTTCCGTATGTAGACCAAAATGTAGTAAATGTCTCATGAGTAGTAGCTGCCGGTACTACAGATATTGTTAGGTTTGCCGGACTAGAAATATAACCAATCGTTGGATACTTCTTGGATACTTGAAACTCTGGATCAACATATCCAGTTGCCGTGTCATTAAACACAGGTGATGTCGATGTTGTTGTTTGTATCATTAGTGAAGCAATAAGGGGCAAACGATATACACCAACTGATGTTTGACGAGAAACATCTATCTTAAATAATGGAGGTTGAATACGTTGGACAGATACATTTAAGCCGCTAGAAATGAAAGATGTGCGACTATCGAAAGTTATACTAGTAACATTATTAGAAAATTCTGTATCTATCTCAGCAGGAACTAGACGCTCTTCTCCTTGTCTTACTGCGATATTGTTTGGAGATGTTGATATATGGATGGTGGGTGGAGGAACAGCGACCCAGGGCGTAAAATCTCTAACTTCATTTGATTTGTAGGATTCTGATGTGTAAAATGACATACCATATTTGCTTGGATAATTTATAACACCTAGATCTAATCGTAGATTAACATATCCTTGCCCTATCGTAGGACCCCCAAAGGGTTGTGTGTAGTTTATCCTGGAATTTAAGAGCACACGGGAACCTGTCGAAAATAACTGATAAAGATATTCACTCCATTTTCCATTGACTGCTTCGATATAATAGTCATAATTGGCCCCATTATATCCTGAATTTGGATAAAGACTAGCAATTGCAATAAGCATACCATACCTGATCTTTTTAAATGGTTGATTGTATGTAGAAGCATTTTCCGAATTTGATGCCAACAAAAACGTTGCATCTAGCGTTTTTCCATCACTATGATAATCTACTGCCGATATGTTTGCATAACCAGACTTTAAATGAGTGCTGTCATTACCATAAGTTTGGACCCACTGACTTTTCAGATTTTTGCGTTTCAGATCAGAAATCAAAACTTCGTCGAACGCTGGCGATATAGCCAAAGCCTTGTGAGAAAGAGAAGAGGAAAATAATAGTAATAATAACAAGATAGAAATAATAATGAATGAAACAAAGACTAAAGATGTATAGTACTGTGACTGCAATTTAGTATTGCACCTACCGTTCATATTCCTTATTTAAAGTCCCATTTATCATATATTTAAAGGATAGAAGTTTACTCGACTAAGCCAGCACCAACACATAGGCGCACCAAATAGCACGCTCGTGCGTTAGAAATGATGGAAAAAGACCCGGTTCGTCGCGCTCTACCAAACCCGAGCATTTTCTTCATATACCAGAGTTCCTATACTGTCCTGACAAATCTTAGCCCCAGACTTGAAGTAGTAAAAGTGGTTGGTAAGGAGGGACCGGAATAAATTTACCGCTTTGGGCTAGATATTTACATCAAAATAGATACAGATTTAGTATATATTTAGATTAATCCTAAATTGAATTTCCTGTCGATCAACCAATACTATTGATATTGAATCAATAGAATAATAAACAATCATCATATGACATCATTTAATAAAAATAATCCCATTTATCAGCAACTGGCATAGTTGTGATATTAGTCTATATCGGTGCCAATCTCAAGTTTTGCATAAACGAGATAAACTTAGAGTTACAAAGACAAAGCGCGGACATATAAACCAAGGTAGAGGTATTGGAGGAATTAAATCAGTAATTAAGACCGCGCAATAGAGTAAATAATAATGATGCTATAGCTCAATTATCAGATCAACTTGTGTCCTTCAGATAGGTTACAGGAGATCAAGACAAGTATAATTATTTTTGTTAAAATCAGTTTATGTATTGCATTAATTCGTATTACTCGCATTAATTATCGCAAGGATTCAAATCCAGCAGTTACTCTTTGAATTAACTCAATCATAGTAATTGGTTTCGTAATAAAACAATCTTTATTTAAATTGGGAAATAATTGCTCTAAAGCCTCATTATAAATATCAACTGCCGTGACAAAAAATACTATTATTTTATTATTTATGCGCATTAATCACGTGCCGTTAGTAGGGAGTGGGATTGTATAGTTCGATCTAGTAGCGCGCGTCTCATGATAGAAATGAGTATTTTATCACCTTAGCCAGACGGCAGTCTATACATTCGATCTCTTGATCCAGAAAAGGCTTTTAATGAGACAAATTTCATAATCTAACTAGAAGACGCTATTTCTGATATGATTTTCAAAAATCTAGTGTTATCTGACATTAATTAGATGCTAGATGAGAAAACATCATAGCTGATAGAAAACATACAAGTGTGCCCGGCTTATTCTAACTCTGCTGATAATCTATCAATCAAATATTTTATTGACACAGGCTTTTCGATAAAACATCCAAAGCTTACTGTAGGGTATACTTCTCTTAAGGCTGGAATATTTACTATGAATGCAGTCATAAAACATACTCTAATGTTAGGATCTAAATCTATTAACTTTTCACATAACTCAAAGCCACTCATGTTTGGCATATAAACATCAGCTAGAAGAAGATCATAAAAATGTGGTTTGAATTCTTTCACT
>JBEDUN010000024.1:0-6266 GCA_040414675.1 Nitrososphaeraceae archaeon
CGTCTTACAAGTGATTGATTATAGGAACGCCAATCAACCATACCAGATAATCACGACCGGCAAGCTAAATTGGAAGTGGTCAAATAAGTATCACTTATAACATAAGAATCATGCAACAGAGCACTAAGAGATAATACTTGATCAGGTATTGTCACTCAAAAATACTCTTGATTGGACAATTGCCAAACTGACATGTACTCAACTCTTGATATTCCTGATTTCAATTGATTCATAATTGTACATAATGATGATCTTAAGCACATAATTATACAGATTTATGATGTAAAAAGCAAATGATGATAGAAATGTTAACGATAGATGTGGTGTATCAGTAAAGTAAACTATTTTGACTTGTAGCCAAACTTAGGATGAGTACAATCGGTAAATAGCTGTACTGCATAACGTGTAGAATCATGGATCGACACCTACATCATCTGTGATAACCGCCTAAGCCTTAGCCTACAATCCATATGTACATGTCGGGCGTGTAGGTAGAATATGTTGGCTGCTTGGTCCGTGTATCTTCTGTCAAGTACAGACTATCAAACTATCTGCATAACCTCTATGTGACTGAGCAGCTCCGGCATGTTATGCTGAAGATCCTTTAAGTTATGATTTCTATCGCTTCATGTTACCATGTGTTAAACTAGTTTGTAACATTAAAGACCTATGGTATATCAACTGTTCAGAGCTATTTTTACTGCGCCAGCATTCTACCATATGACTGCCTCTTATTAGATGCGTATTTAGTATTTTTAGTTAGCTGATTTAAGACCCAGAAGTTTGAATTACCTGTTAGGATTTAGAAGATTTATCTCGGGGCGTTGATGGAGTTGCAGAAAATACTGGAATAGATAGAAAATATATATCATGCAGGTACATGAAGTGCATCCAACTAAGAATGTGGGTTCAAATTGTATACTGTAAGGCCCTACCTGTGCATTAGCAGTTCAATACGAACATAACAGATCTTGATATGTTGGCAAGTCCATATCTGCTTTATAGGGTTTGCCAAAAAACTATTGGGTTCTCATTTAAAAAAAGTTATAATTGTGAGGTACATGATTACAGCGATGGTTATAGATATTATTGTTAAGCTTTCTTAGTTATATGTATTTGAATTGCCTTCTTTAGTGTTTCTGTAACGATGCGAATTATGCGAGGATCATCCACTTTAGGTATAATGTAGTCGTACTTTAAATGATCTCTGTCAACTATGTCTGCAATCGCCTTTGCAACAGATACGAGCATGTCCTCAGTTATAGTTTTCACTCTAAGATCTAACAATGCACGTAGTATAGAAGGAAATACGACAGCATTGTTAAGTTGGTTCGCGAAGTCTGATCTGCCAGTAGCCACAATCTTTGCACCAGCTTGTAAAGCGTCAGAAGGAAGGATCTCCGGGTCAGGATTACTTAATGCAAATACGATTGCATCACGATTCATAGATTGTATAGTATCCTTTTCTATAAGCCGTCCCCTACCAGATACGCCGATAAAGACATCACTTCCGTTTAGCACGTCTGTAAGACTTCCCCTTAATTTATCAGGGTTAGTTTTATTAGCTATCTCCTTTTTGTAAGGGTTGTCTGTGGTTCTAACTCTGCCTTCGTATATCGCCCCAGAACTATCGGTTACAACGATATTCTTACATCCAGCTTCATTTAATATTCTGAATATCCCATACCCGGCAGATCCTGCTCCTGCTATGATTACGCGAACATCTTCTATTCTTTTTTGTAGTAACCTAAGTGCATTGAATAATCCAGCTAAAGCAATAATTGCAGTACCATGCTGATCATCATGAAAAACTGGAATTGATAGATCCTTGTGGAGTCTTTCCACGATCTCTAGAACTTTAGGCGATTCAATATCCTCGATATTTACAGCACCAAAAACCGGTTGGATCGCCTTTACCAATTTAATAATCTCTTCCTTGTCCCTAGTGTCAATACATATTGGAAACGCATTAATACCGCCCAGGGCTTTAAACAAAACGGATTTTCCTTCCATGACTGGGATCGCTCCTTCTGGACCAATATTGCCTAATCCTAGTACTCGTGTACCGTCACAAACAATTGCAACATTATTCCATTTTGATGTAAAGTCATATGCCAATAGTTTATCCTTACTTATTTTCTTGGCAACGGTTGCAACACCGGGAGTATAAATTAGATCTAGTGTACCATACTTGCCCTCAGAAGAACTATCTATGGCTACTCTATTATGAATTTCAATCTTCCCCTTTAACATTCGATGGAGGTTTATGGCATCTTCTTCCAGATTCAAATGAATAATCCAATTACATACTACCTAGTCAATGTATATAGATTGCTCTCTTATTAAATACATAATTAATGTATTTATCGGGGATCTCATAATGCCGCCTTGTTGAAAATGATTGAATTTATATCCTCAATTGAATAATAAGTTAATAAGTGCTAAAAGAACGATTTGGTGAAATCCTCAAATCAAAAATAGACAAAATCCATAATGATAATCTGTAACAACAACAGCAAACTCTTTTAATCTTTATTGTGTACATGTCATCTATAATCATGAAGGAATCATATCATTGCATGCCTTGCGATAAAGAATTTATAGAAAAGGCGATGGCACGAAATCATAAAAAATCCACTGGACATCAAATTATAGAGCGTATCCTAGAAAAATAAAATTAAGATGTATGTTGGTATTAACTATTAGACACGACTGTTTGTTTGCTCAAGCTTACAGGCAATGTGTCTGTATTGTTATTATACGTTATAATCGCCAAGAATGACATATCCTACATCAATAATTATCTAGACATTTGAATTAGATAAGCAGTTGTTCTCCTCAAATTAACATTAATGATCTATTAGGAGATCATAAACATCTTAGACTATTCAAGCAGACTTGATCGTATCATAAAAATAAAACCATCCCAAACTGTCTTACAATCTGGACTAAAAACCGGTCACTTGAAAATCGGAAAGTGACAACTAAAAATAAAAAAATGATTCATATTCCATTGGGTGCATTGTCTCAATGATTTACCTTCAAAATGCAAAAATATGATCTAATAGTTATAGGTGGTGGCTCAGGACTGGATGTTGCTACATCTGCCGCCCAACGTGGTCTGAAAGTAGCTATTATTGAAAGAGACAGACTGGGTGGTACTTGCCTAAACAAAGGATGTATACCCTCTAAACTATTGATTCATAGTGCAGATGTATTAGAAACAATTAAGCAAGCTGCAAAATTTGGAATAGTTATACCAGAATATAGGATAGAATTCAGAAAAATTGTTCAAAGGGTAAAAAGCTTTACAGACCATGAATCGGATGAAATTCGAAACGCACTTGCCGATATCAATAATCCCAAACTTTTCTCTAAAGAATGCAAATTCATAGGACCAAAAATGATTAGATTGTTTGACAAAAGTAATGACAATCATGGCGATAGCGACAACGAAGCAGATATCATGACCGGGGATAAAATATTAATAGCAGTAGGTTCTAGACCAAGAATTCCACCTATTATAGGATTAGAAAAGACAGATTATCTGACTAGCGATCAAGCGTTACGTCTTGAACAACAGCCTTCCACCCTTACTATTGTAGGAGGCGGCTACATTGCCTGCGAAATGGCTCATTTTTTTGGAACATTAGGAACAAAGATAAATATCGTGCAATTAAATGACGTTTTGCTTCCTAATGAGGATGAAGACATATCACAAAATTTTACTAAAGTCTTCTCGAAAAAGTATAATGTTTATTTAGGTTATAAAACAGAAAAGGTATCAGAGTTTGATGATGATAACACGCACAAAAAATTCTACATACAAGCCCAGAAAAATTCCGAATCTTTGGAACTAACTTCAGATCAACTGTTAGTTGCCGCAGGGAGGATACCAAATTCTGACACCCTCAATCTAGATAAGACAGGTGTAGAAGTTGATGAGAAGGGTAACATTAAAACTAATATGTATCTCGAAACTAATATCGATGGTATATTTGCCCTGGGTGATGTGGTAGGTCGGTATTTATTCAAACATAGTGCAAATCATGAAGCAAAGTTTGCCTATAACAATATTATTCATCATGATAAAATTCCTGTGGATTACACTGCAATGCCGCATGCAATTTTCACTTCGCCTCAAATAGCTGGAGTAGGATTCACAGAACAAGAACTTAGAAACCAAAATCAAATATCTTATGTAAAATCCATCTATCCTTTTATTAATACGGCGATGGGAAAGGCAATTGAGGATCAAGATGGATTCGTAAAATTTCTCATAGATAAGGAAAGTAAAAAGATCCTTGGCTGTCATATAATTGGAAGCTGTGCATCTATTTTGATTCATGAAGTCTTAGTTGCAATGATGTCTGATAATGGTAATGGTACTATTGATAGAATAATGGAGACCATTCACGTTCATCCCGCTCTACCAGAAGTAGTTGCGAGAGCCGCAGTAGAATTTTAATTCAGAGACTTTGTCTTCTAGATATATATTCTGCTTATTCATTAGTAACTGGCATAGCAGAATCATTGCTATTAGGATGTTGAATATCAAAATCTATCGATTGACGATTGGCATTTCCAAACAAAATGATTTCACAAACCACATATATCATACTTTACATTTTAATTATGGTGAAGAAGTTGTGGATAGAAATGATGATGACAAGAATAGTGGAGATGAGCTGATAAAAGACTATAATGCAATACTCAGAGAGAGTACTTTGCTTACGACTGTATCTGGATTCATCTTTGGTTTTTTATTTAATACAACAATAAATACCCCAAGATCTTTTACGCCGATAGACAGCATTATTTTGACTATTGCTTTGTTTACATCAACTTGTTCAATTTGTCTATTTGTTATGCCTGTTGTATATCATAACATTCAATATCCTTATTCAAATCTTGAAAAGTTCAAAAGAAGAAGTCATAATTTTGTTGTATTCGGGCTTGTGCCTGCAGGAATGACTCTGTACTTAGGTCTTTTAATAGGCTTGAAGTTAGGAATTAAACTTGGTATCCCTTCCGCGGGATATATCGATTATTTGTCTGTATTTCTTGCGTTTATCCCATTCATTATAGCGTATGTAGCTTTTAAAGAGAGAAAGCTACACTGGTCCAAGTAATACGATTTTCTCATGCTGCAGTTTGCAAATTACAGAATACTTGACACAATTAGTTATTATATATACTAAGCAATAATCCCATCTTTCTCTCTCTGACTAATGTATTCATTAAATACTATGTCATGTATCGAATATTATGTACATTCAATAATGCTAGCAACAAACTCACTCTCAGATTCTGGAACAAATTACAACAAAAGTAATGAAACTGCTACTGTAACTTTTAGAATTGATAAATCTGTTCTAGATAAGATTCGTAGAGAAGCAACTCGTCACAATGTGAGTCTAAATTCGTTTCTCAATCAAATCTTGAAAGAATTCACAGAATGGGATATGTTCATGCCCGATGCAGGAAGTATTCCAGTTGCCAAACCTATAGTAGTCCAGATGTTCCAGAAATTGACTAAAGATGAAATACAAAATTTAGCAACTAAAATTGGAAAGAATGCGATAGAAGACATGGTCATATTTATGAAAGGTAGTATGGACTTGGATTCTTTTCTAAAATGGCTTGAAGTACGTATGAAAAACTGTTCTGTAGATATCAATCATATTGTGGAAAAAAATAAACATACATATATTATGAAGCATGAATTGGGTGAAAATTGGGCGTTGTATAACAAGACCATGCTTGAAACAATTTTTAAAGAGCTATTCGAAATACCATTTGATATTCGAATACATAATGACGCTATACTGATTTTCGAGATTCAAAAATAATTTAATCGAGTACTCTTTTTAAACATAAACATGACCATGATGTACACTATTACTATTCGCTTAGTTTTCCCAACTTGTAATTTAGAACTTTATTCAAATTAAGACTTGCGTAATATGTAGTAGATTATACATGCGTACGCGTATATTATGATGTTGAGTATCGGATTTACTTTTAGCATTTACTACTGTTAAAATTTAAGTATGCAACGCTTGAATATGCTACATTCACACCACGTCAAATTCGCAATAATGCTCAAGAACAGCTCCAGAAAATATACAAATAGGATATCAGGAACTTGGTAGTATGATCTCCTATTGAACTAACATTGATTGGCACTATTTATTTTATTTTATCCTTGTTCTCCTGTATTCTTATTCTTCTTACTATCCTTGTCCTTATTCCTATTATTATCC
>JBEDUN010000025.1:0-8396 GCA_040414675.1 Nitrososphaeraceae archaeon
ACCACGTCTTACAAGTGATTGATTATAGGAAGGCCAATCAACCATACCAGAGGATCACGATCAGCAAGCTAAATGGGAAGTGGTCAAATAAGTATCACCTATAAGGTAAGAATCATGCAACAGAGCATAAAATCAGAATTTCAATAGTCATTTGATCATTTGGACGCCTATATCTAATTGTGTATCGAGCATTCTGATGAACCATTTGATTCTAAACGGTATGCAAATCATCATTGTTTAGATAGAATATATTTACTTACACATTATTGCAAAATGCCTACTTAGGCTACTTGAGAAAAATACAACATGAATTTGCTTCTTTTGACATTTGTTCCTTTTAATGATGATTTTATGACTGATGTTTAGTACAAGCCAATTCTTGATTTATCACAATCTTTCTTATCCCAAGAACTCTAATACAATTCCTGCTTTCGGAGTGTAATTGATTCTAAACGATTCATCTTTAGAAATTGGTATCAATTCTAAACCACTATCGTAACAAAGAGGACATCTGGCGATAGAAATATTATTTGTAATTGAATAGGCAGACGAATAAATTGATGCACACCAGGAACATGCATTACATATTAGGAAATTTACTCCCTCATTGATTGTGTTATTGTTACTATTGTTGTTATCTATATCGTGGTTGTTGTTATCTATGATACGAGTCTTATAAACATCTTCAGTCTTCAGAATCTTTACAATGACATCTAAACTATACCGAGTTCTTATTGAATTATTGCAATATGTTGAAATTGACATTTGGGTAGCTGAAATCTTCGATAATATCGGTAATAAGGGTTATGCCCATAATCGTGTTATCTCTGAATTTAATTTTAATCGTGATTTTGGGTAGGTCTAGACCAAGTCTTGCAATTTGTTCGAATGGTCGGTCGATCCGTTGATGAGGCATATTAATACGGAATATTCTATTAAATATTGTATTAATTCCTAATGTGTTATTAGCACTCACAACTATACTCGATATTATTTAATTATTATTTAATTATTATTTAATTGGTTAATCAATCAATATTCTGAATATAAGGTGGACATTTCTATATTATCTTTACTTTTCTTTTATAAGATTGATCTCATTGAGACTCATATGCACTAAAAATAATATCAGAGTTTATAATCCTGCGTGTTTGCTTTGTATTTTATTACATCGTATCACGCTGTAACTGAGCTAGGTAACTTTGTGTCTAATCCGTCTTGAACAAATATTCTGTAACGATCTACTAACTTTATTGATTTTCACTACTATTATTTTGGTAGCGTTATTTGATTTATTATCTATCAAAATTTTGATCTTATGAAGATGGGATATAAAATATTTTTTCTGGTTTTATTTTTATTATGATTCTTTTTTCATTTGGTGATCTCATTGGATATTTATCTATCCCTAGGTATTTTTTAGCAAGCTTGTCAATATGTTCATCGGCGCCTTCATTAGTTTGTTCTGTAGCTATTCCTCTAATAGATACCATATTGTATGGATTGTTACGATCGATAACTGAGACTGCGACTCTTGGATCTCTTGATATGTTCTTATGTTTGATTCTGCCTTCAGCAGTATTTATAAGAATAACACTGTCTTCAATATCTATCCAAGTCGGAGTTACTTGGGGAGATCCATCAGACATTAACGTTGATATGAATGCAAAATTTTTATCCAATAGAAGTTCAGCTACAGGTCCTGTGATTTGACTGGTTCGACTATTATTCATATTCTATAATATATAGAAAACATATTTTATAAACCACCCTGTTAATATAAATATTAAAGGTATATTAGGATAAACTAATGCCGCGGCAACAGCAGGTGCAAATTGAATATAATACGGACAGTGAAGCCTACCTTAATTTCATTAGCTCGATAGACAGTCCAGTTACAAAACATTTCTATAGAATCTGGCTGGTGTATTTCATGAAATTTTTAAAATGTACAAATTACGATGATTTACTAAGAATAGAACCTAGAAAGCTAGAGGGTCTGATAAGGGATTATATCGTTTACATGCGTGAAGGCAAAAGACCTGCACATGCTACAATGTCTAGCAGGATTGCTGACATATCCCACTTTTTACATATGAATGATGTTCAAATCAACTGGAAGAAGATAAAAAAGTACATGTGCAAACATCGCAGCATAGTAGAGGATAGACCCTATCAGAGAGAGGAAATAAAGAAACTGATAGAGCTAGCTCCCCTACGTGATAAAGCCATTATCTGTTTGTTAGCTTCCTCAGGAATGCGCAGAGGTGCTCTACCTAGGCTAAGGTTGAGGGATATCGACCGCATAGACAAATACCACCTATACAAATTCACAGTCTATAAAAACGAATCAGAATCCTACATCACATACTGTACCCCAGAATGTACAAAAATAATAGACGAATACCTGCAGTATCGTAGCTCGCTAGGAGAAAGACTTGTACCAAACACTCCACTTTTCAGACAGATATTCGACGGTGTTTTGCAGATTAACAAACCATTACCTATAAGCGACTACTCAATATCATTAATGATATCTAGACTGTTAAAAGATAGCAGAGTACGGCAACCACCACCAGCAGCTAGTATCCACACGGAGCTAATGCAGACCCACGGCTTTCGTAAATTCTTCAAAACTACTTCCATAAACGCTGGTATGAATCCTCTATATAGTGAATACCTAATGGGGCATCGTAGCGGACTAACCAAATCCTATTTCAAGCCTACATACATGGAGTTACTAGAGGGTAACGACAAAACACTAGGATATATAGCAGCAATTAACGATCTAACTATAAATGAAGAGCATAGACTAACCAAGAAAGTTAATGAGTTGCAGTCGAAAAATGATCAGATTATGGAGCTTGAACGGCAGCACAAAATAGATTTAGAGAAAGTTCAAAATCAGATGGCTCAGATGACGGAGATGATACGACACAATCCTAGATTAGCATATGTTAAACCTGAATCATTAATAAAGAAAAACCTCAGCTAGTTATTATGGATACATTAAGCCTAAGATCGGCATAAACGTATGGGAAGAGAGATTACAGTCCTAAAAGTTGCTGTTTTTGGATCATAAATTTAGCGTCTATTAATTTAAAAAGGGACAGAAGAAGAGAGATTAAATCTTATAAACTGCATGAATTACCTTACATTCTTAGATTGTACCGCAGTGGAAGCTAGAGGTAAAAAGCATTGAAGCTAAACTATTTGAACAGGATAAAGAAATGCGCCCCATTAAAAGAAAAATATGAACAGGCTTTAAAGACTATACGTGAAGAAACAGATTCAATCAGATAATCTCAATAATACAAAAACAATCCCAAAAATTGACACAAGTCAAACCAGAGATATACTGAAGAAAAATCCTACCTAATTTATTTAGAAAGGTTGAATAATTGCCTGAACCAGTTCGATTGAATAGTTTTAAATTTTATTAATAGATTTAGTCCACTAACATAGGACATGGTACTAGTTTAATACAGGCTATAATATTACTATAATCAAAATCTTCTATGCAGTAGCAATCCCAGTAATCCTGAAGCCGAAAAGTACATACCACTATCTAACATAATTATGGCGTGTTGCTCTGCTACTTCTTCAAATTTGTTCTCGTCGAGAGAAGCAATTTCGTCAATTTGGGATTTGAGATCAGAGGGATTTGCACCAGCAGGTAGAGGACCAGCTGCGGTAAGAAATTTGATGGCTGCTTCTTTATCTATTTTAAATAAATATAAAAATGTCATAATTAGGTATTTCAATACAAATGGGCCAATATTAGATTCAATAAGCTTTTTATGAATTAGGCTTCTTATTTCTGGTTTCCTCATAAGTTCATCTGATTTTGCATAGAGGACCGAAATCACATAAGCTGATGGTCTTCCCCCTAGTCGCTTGAAACCCGAAGATGATTTTTCTGATCCTATTCTTTTATGTTTACGTAATTCCCTTTTGCCTTTTACATTATGATATAGCTCTAATCGTTCCAAATTCTGCAGAACCTGTGTTATAACACTCGGGCGTAAATATGTCTCGGTAAGAGAGGAATCAGACTGAAGTACGCTAAGATTTTTCTTAAGTATTTTATTTAACTCGGCAGGAGAATAAATGCCATTTGGATGTCTATATCCGTGCATGAATAAGAAACTCTCGGCTGTCTTAGTTTTGGACTTTGCAATCTTTATGGCTACCTTTTCTGCGTAGTCTTTTGGGCCAGCATATTTTGTATTCAAAATATAGTATAATGCAACCCAATTTGTGAAATAAAGTTCTACATAAAACAATTCTTGTTCTGTCAATTGAGAAGGGTTTTTCACATCTTCCGCCATAAAAAATGAAAAAACATTTACCTATTTTTAGTGTGCGGATTGTACTCATGTTAACTGAAGAACTTATTTCAACGGAAAGGAATCAGAACGACTTAGAAGTTAGCGCTACATGTGAAGCCGCAGGATGCTATTCAATGGCTACAGAGAGAATCATAGTAAAAGTTGGTAATGTGGGAACAATTCCGTTGCTGTTGTGTAGCAATTGTGTTACTAAGTTTCAGGATGAGGGTACTAATATGATAAGTAAAGATAATGATAATTTATATAAAGAATGCCCATCAAATCGTCTCAAATTTGAGGAACAAAGGAAAATTCACGAACTGGGACACAATATGACAAAAGCAATTGATGAATCTTCTAGTTTATATCTGGTACGTGAAAATGACCTATTTAGAGTCGAAGCCGACCTATCCCGTATCCAGAGAAACTGAAAGGGGGCAAAAGCTTGAGTGAATCTACTCATAATTATAACTCAGATTTAGATGCAGTCATCAGAGAAGTTAAAGAAGAACTCAAAACTATCTTCTTTAAGCGCAAGGATCTGATTTTGAAATTAGGAGAGGCATTCAGGAATATCGTTTCAGATAATGAAAGCATATGCGAGGAAATTAAAAATGCATTGCGTGACGAAATAAGAGATGGACATATTTCTGAACGAGACATAGAGCGATATTGTCCAGACGAATGGAAGAAAAAGACTAAGCCCAAAAAGCCCAAGAACGACAAAATGTCGTTTTCTCAACAGGAGCAAGAAGCCATCCCACAACTATTGGTCAGTACTGATGGAAATTCAGTAGTTGAATCATCAGCAATACCAGTTTCTGACCAGAATAATAGTGATGCTATAGATAGTGAAGGATCTGCTAAGGAAAGAACTAATTCTACAAGAGAATATAGTACAGACAATGTCTTAGAAGATGTAGATCTGCAGCAATCACTATCAGAACAGGATAAAGTAGAGAAGCCGGAAACCAAGATGAAAGAAATTGAAAGTGAGTCAGAATGCAAGTCAAATGAGAATAATCAACTACAATCGCAAGTAGAAGAGCTAAGATCAATATCAAATTTGCACGCTATAAATCTTGATCAAGAGGATAGATTCTTTGACGTCGAGACCGAACTTTCATTCGAGGCTCTACGTGAGAGTATGAAGATACTTTTTAGTAAAAATAACTATATAAAAAGTATTTTTCTCATTGCTACAGTTGATCTTACTACTAAGAGTCTAACTGATATTCGAATACGGAATGAAGATGGAACTTATGATGCACTAAATTGATAATGACAATGACACCTGCTGGCGCTGAGAATTCTGGGTGAAAATGAATGGGTAAGGTAAAGTTAGATTATCCGATGAAAATATATATGCAAAGACTAGTGCTAATCGAGAAGAGACCGTTTTGCTATCTTGATTTTTAGACTTTGAAGTAGATGGTAAGAAATATAGTATGACTCATGGGACATTTAGAAAAAAGATTTCGCAAAATGTAAGAAACAGTTACGCACAACTAGAATACATTTCTGGTCCAGCATTTTATAGTCTCAAAGGAGTTAGCTTTACCAAACCTAAACGAGAAATGACAGACGACCATACGGTGGTTCCCAACCTGTCATCTGTGTCATCTGTGTCATTTATCGATAACTTACCAACATACAAACATGCCTTACATGATATACGATTTAGATTCAAAGTGGATGACATCTGGAACACCATAACAACTAATCACCCAGAATTAGAACCTAATGCAAAGAGTAAGGATATCTCTCTTGAACCATTAGAAACCCGTGACCTTACTATTAGGACTACTATACATCATACAGACACAGTTAGTGTCATAGTTGGATGCTCTTTAAATCCCGTAGCTGCTGACATTAATGGACTTGTTCGTCTTTCTAATGCACTAACTCGTGTAGAAGAGAGACTGCTAAGATACATAGAATGCGTGCCTCGGCCGCTGTCACTGTCATCCATTCCTGATCATGAATCCTGGATTGTTACCATGTGGCATTTCGGTTATGATTCTTCTAGTGAATATACTGGTGAGAACTTTGAAGTCGCATGGGAAGATGGGCAAAACGCTTTGATGCGCTATACACTAAAGATCTGAATGGCGAAACTAAAATCAGAAAAGAGCATCAAGAATATCCTAATAAAAGATTTGATGAGGCAATAGAGGAAAAACTGCCTACGGTCATCAAGATGCGCGCACCAATTGCTAAAGATGCCTAGAAACCCTGTGAATCGTGAAGAGCAAGGCAAACTCATAGCCAAAACAAGCGGCTCCATTTCGATAATCAATAGATCGATGTCCGGTAACAACACCTATACCGTCACTGCAACCAATTCTGAATATACTTGTTCATTTCCAGATTATGCGTGCCACAATGCCAGGTGCAAGCATGTATATGCTGTTGAAATTTATTGCCATCAAAATACAACTTTTTAGTTCATTGAATTATATGGGATATTTGTGAGTACCGTTTTTTCTACTTTCATCAGCACTAGATCAATGAACCACCTGAATTTCCCACTTGGCAACTTCATGTTCGACTAGTGCATTTGCTTCCAATGGGTCTGGTATTACTTTCAGCTCTATATTATGATGTCCGATCGGGAGTGGTTTGAAGAAGAGATAATAACTTTCACCCATAGTTGGATGTTTTCCGACAACAGGCACCTTCATCTGGTGGGTTATCCTGGGATACGTCAAAGATGATAATACGATAATACGATAATACGATAATCTCAAGTCTCACTGGAAGTACTTTTATGGTTACAACATACACAAAAAGGATCCTTCAGAAAGTGGTGTATACCTATTACTATTGTTACTGATTACTTTATCTTCTCTTACTTATGTGAAATAATGCTTACTAATTTCCTTAAAGTACTATGTGGTAAGAGACTATGAAGCATCTTGTATGCGTCATCAGCTCAACAAGAAAATGAAGTCGTGGCTCGCCGCTTCCATACGGAGATATTTAGACAAAGAAAATTAGATGTAGCAGATGAAATACTGGCTCCAGATTTTGTTTTAAGAAATCCCGTCCTCCCTGCTGAGTTTACCTATGGCTCAAATGGTGTAAAGAAACTTGCATCATTAGTAGCAGATAGTTCGCCGAAGTAAGAAATCGTATATCATGATACAATATCAAGAGGAGATAAAGTATTGATTCGATGGACGTTTACTGGTATACTCAAAAAAGAGATGTTAAGCATACCTCCTAGCGGGAAACCTGTAACCATAACTGGATTTGATCTTTTCAGAATCATGGTTAATGGCAAAATTGCAGTGATGTGGCAACAATTTAATGTTGGAAGCTGGCTATAGTATCAATTAATTGATATACTGACCATAGGAATGACTGCATCATGATAATCTTCAACACTTTTTTCTCAATTAATATCTTGGGTATGTAGACACCTAAAATATTGTACTTAAATCAGATTTATTTAGTCAAGGTTATTTTGCCCGAGGCTGGTCATTTGTTGTCTTTTTTATAGTTTCATACTATCTGTTTTACTCGAAGACTAAACACACCCTCATCATGATACAGTTCGCCTATGACTTTGAATTCAGATCCTTTTTTGAGTAATTCTCGTGGACCTTCATAATCGTAGTGATTTAATCTAGCATGCCATTTTTCGTTAACAGTAACTAGCGCTCCACCTTGTACGATTTTTTCAATATATACATCAATTGTGCTGCCCGCAATCTTTTCCAAATTTTCAGAGAGGATTACTCGGGTATCATCAAGCCATTGTATAGTATTCAGTTTTTCAAGCTTTTTCAATGCGTCTAGTAAAACAGAATCCTCAAATGCGAAGGTCTCTTGAATTATATCTACATCTAATCCTTGTCTTCCACTTTTTGCTATTAATGTATAAATCCTTCTCGCAGCAGAATCTACCGCTTTTCTAAATCCAGTAGTAGTGATACCAGACTCGCGCGAGAGCATTCCGCCAATTTTCTTATTCTTGTCATTATCCTCGCTATCTACTGCCCTTGTTCTGACTAGACGATTAATTGATGCTAGAGATGGTGGTGGTAAATCAACCGCATC
>JBEDUN010000026.1:0-28827 GCA_040414675.1 Nitrososphaeraceae archaeon
TGATTCAGAAAAATCGTTATAAGGTGGCGACTTTAGCAATTCTCAAGAATAGACCATAATGAATCCCTCTCTTTTGACCAATGGTTTCAAATTTGGTTGACTAATATCAGATTCATGCAACAAAGCACTATTTGTAACATAAATTTCAACCTATTTGATTTCCGTGTCCTCCATCCCAATGAGAATTATGCCCATTTTTATCTTCTATCATAGTTACAAAATATTTTTATGGCTAATATGATCCAAGTTAACATTGTAATAGGATTATGCTAAATCAACCTAATATAGACGACGAAGTTTCTCAAATTGATGAAATCAATCTTAAAATTATTAATATTTTGAAGAAAGATTCTTCAACACCATTTGTTGATGTAGCAAAGCAAATTGGTGTTTCAGATGCAACTGTGCATATGAGAGTTAAAAGAATGATAGCAACAGGTATTATCAACAAATTTACAATATCCGTGGATAATAATCTTCTGGGCTACGATCACATGGCGTTTTTGGGTATAAACATTTCTCCAGGATCAGCTGATCAAATTATATCAGATCTGTTAAAAATTGAAGAAGTCTTAGAAATGCATGAAATGCATGGTAAATTTGATCTTTTGTTAAAGATTCGTGCCAAAAATTTAACCCACATGAGAGATATAGTAGAAAATAAGGTTTGCAAAATCCCACACATTCTCGAATCAGAATTAATGACTGTATTAAAAACAGAAAAAGAAGAGCAGACTATTTCTCTTGACAAGGATATTGAATCTAAAACAAGTTATGTTTAGAATGAGTACACTATCAATTAATATCATTTTTTCTACAAGATTGCTCTGTAAATTGAGAGAAGAAATAACATATATGAGAAATAACTGAAATGATTTTCGTACTATCATAAATACTAGATTCTTGGTTACTTCCATTTTTTTATGCCAATTCTATAAATTTTTAATCATGTTTAAAAACCGAATTGGTCAAAAATTGCTTATCATTGTTTCTTCTTTTTGTTTAGTTATAAGCGTTCAGACTACAATGGTATACTGGAATTGGTATCAAGTATAAGTTCACGATGACACTTTAGTTTTCGGAGGCCACAGGCTTTCGTAGAGTATTCATTTCTAATCCCAAATATAGTAAAATAGAATTGATATAAGGAATATTTTAGATTTGTATTATATGAGCTCAAAGGAATGGATTAATGAGTTGCAAAGTTTCGTTAATAAGCTGGTATATGCCAGTGATGGTAGAAAAATTGGAATTATTTACTCCGTTCAGTCCGAAAAACTTGTAGTTACTTCTGGACCCATAACTCCTGACAAGTATCTCATACCGCAATCATCTATTAAATCATTTGAGAAAGGCGTTGTACATTTGGCTGATACCTCTGATTATATAGATGATAATTATAAGTTTGAATAGGTTACTAATCGTTAAATCAGATATTATCCATTTTTAAATATATGACAACAACTGACCGTGTTAGTGAATCCAGAAATATATCGCCATCTTCTTCAAAGTTAAAAACTTCCTATCAGAATCTTTTACGTGAGACTCAGACATTATTTCCGAAAATAGATCAGAAATTACTATTAGATATTTTGCGATTTGAAGACATGAATAAAGATTGGGAAGGAAGCGTAATGCTCAAGGTAGTACCCCGCAGGAACTGATCTAGAAGGAAAAAAGGAACTGATCTAGAAGAAATTTCAGCGTGTACCTTCAGTGGAGGAAGAAAGAACGCTTCGATTCAAGGCAATACGCACGTATATAGAGGAACTTGACAAGCTATTAGTTGATGATCCTCAAATTGAATATATTACTGGTTCAGCAACATTGACTCCCACTGATGCATACTCAGCATAGATGCGAAGCTCTTACTAATTGTGTTCAATTTCAAGTTCGTAATTGATCTACGCATAATTAACTTTAAATCTACAAATGTAGGCGTTACCGCGGGGTCCTGTCAGATCTACATAGATAGTGAACGCAATTGTTAACATTGGCACAAAAAATAATAGCAGATTGGTATTATGACTAAATCCATCAAATGGGAGTCACAAATGCAATGAAACGTATCTATCTTTAGTATCTATTTGTTTTTTCGTAATTTTCTCTTAACTTTCTCTTTTAGATACATACCAGCAATACTATCTACAGGTTCATCGTCGGACAATAGTAAATTTCAATTGTACTAAATATGATATAAATACGATATACCCATAGTAGACAATATTTCAAAACAAAATCCCAAAGAGCTTGTCAAAAATTTTATAATAGATTATTGTTACTTTCAATAGATCAATGTCTTCCACATCAAAACCTTCTGCAGCTAGGATCGTGTTCATAGCATTACTAATAGTATTTGTTTTGTCTACTGTAGCTGCGACCTCTTTGACATCCTCTGTTATGGCACTGTACCCCGGAAATCAATCTTCAGTAGCGAAGAATTTGAATTCAACCTCAGGAAATGCGACTACTGGAACAAGTGCTAGTAATACTACAAAGTGAATTTTTTCTAATTTTTTGTGTTTTGCATATGATTCTGTTGATATCAGCGCACAATAATTCTTCCTATAGGAGAAACGGTATATCAGTCAGTAAGTAACAGAGCATAACAATAGTCTGAGTAATTAATCAGGCCGTTTCTTTCTTGGATTGAATTTTAGTTCTACTCCTCGTGTTTCAGTATAGCTAAAGATAAAGGATTCATTAGGCAGTATCGGAAAGCTCGAAAGTTCAGTCTGTAAACAATGTGGACATCTACTTTCTGCAGGAAGCATATGCTTTCCAATAAAAGTAGCACACCAAGTACATGAGTCACATAAGATGAATATCGTTTCTTTCGTCTTTAAATTTGCTTTTTGGCTCAATTCGATTTGTTTCGAATGATTTAATGCAGAATTGGCAATTATTGATCCGTTGGTTGACTCATTATTACTAGTATTCATCGTCTCATCCAGGTGCATATTCGTTACACTGATGCAATATTAATCATCCTGTATGATTCAATATTTGAGAAAAGTCAAGAAATTTGATGTTTATTAATCTATTAAATGTAGTTTCGTTTAAATTCAGTCTTGGAAAGAAATAGCAATTCATAATAATGGAATTGGGGTAAGGCATATTGGTATACATATCTCCTAAGATAAATTTAGATCCAGCTATTCATTCTATTTAGTTTCCTTTTTGGGATAATCAATCTTCGAATTGCCGTTATTCGTAAATACAGCATGATGTCAACTATAGATCATTTCATTAACGTCCTCAAAAGTATATAACTTTTTGTGATAAAATAGCAAAGATGAGACATTCGTATTGCGTGACAAATTGAAATATTGTAATAATTATATGCGTGGTTGCAATTACATATATTGAGTGGAATGAGAACGATGAGTAATAAGGATGCCTGGTATGACGTAACTGATGGAGAATCTCCAGAGAGCTCGATAATCCCATACGAAGACATCAACGAGAAGCAAAAAAGACTTACAGGAGAAAGCTTCCCAGATAGTATACTGGAACTGTGTGATCATTGTAGATGGTCTTGCTCATGCTTTAATTTAAGAGGCAGGATCGAAAAATGTCCTGTTTGTGGTCATCGGTTATCCGAAGTACCAATGACTATAGAAGAAGTTTCTCAGATAGACTATCGAGTCGGCAGACCAGGAATGACAATCATATTCGGAAGAAGACCACCTCTTAGATAATAACAATAAAGTATTTGCTTATAGGACGAGTTATTGTTGATTAACCATTGACTGAGTACTATTTTTAAGAATATATCTAAACTATGTCATGGTCTATCTCTAGTCTTGTGACTCTAATATCAAAATCCCAGCAAAACATACAACAATAATCATTCATGCAATATCAAAATTAGTCCTATCGTTCGTAACGATAGAATCTTTAACTAATATGTACAACACCTACCTTATATGATGAAATTTGGATTACATCATCCAAACTATGATTTTGACTACATGAATCAAAATACGTCTCAAATTACATATAACCTGAAGAAGCTTGCTACCTCGGCAGAAAAATTAGGTTTTGATTCATTCTGGATAATGGATCATTTACATCAAATTCCTCTTGTAGATAAACCTAGCGGGCCTATGCTCGAAAGTTGGTCTATTATATCTCTATTGGCAGGAATAACTTCAAAAATACGATTGGGAACACTTATGACTAGTATTATATATCGTCGGCCCTCTCTTTTGGCAAAAATTGCTTCTACAGTAGATGTTCTGAGTAACTGAAGACTATTTATGGGATTAGGAGCGGCTTTGAATAAACAGGAAAGTTTGGCATATGGTATTACATTCCCACCACTAAAAGAACGGCTGCTACGTTTAGAAAAAACCGTTCAAATTATAAAAAAGATGTGGTCGGATGAAGACTCATCTACTTTCACCGGCAATTATTTTTCACATACAGAATGCATATTGTGTCCTCAAACCTATTCAAAAGCCAAGTCCTCCGATCATGATTGGTGGAGGTGGGGAACAACTCACTCTAAGAATTGTTGCAAAATATGCTGATGCATGCAACGTTTCTGGATCACCTGAAACTATAAAAAGAAAGATGAATATTCTGAAAGAACATTGTAAATCCGTAGGTAGAGATTATGATTCAATTTTAAAGACAAGTCTAAATCACGTAGTATTCATTGATGGTGAGGATAGGGATATTACAAACCGTGAACCTAAGAGCATACTAGATCCTAATTCCACAGTTGAAGAGGTTAAACGCATACAGGCAGTGTATAAAACTTCAGAATCTCTACTAAGACACGAGGAAAAAGTGAAAAGGCACACGCAATATATGGATCATCTGAGGAGATTTTCAAACAGATATCACTGCTTCAAGAAGCAGGTATCCAATATGTCATTGTAAACTTTGAACCATCTAGAGAAGCCAATGCATTAGAAATATTTGCAGACAAAATCATTAAAAGGACATAGATTTTCAAAGTTGATTTTATGTTGTAAATTACAATTATTATTTTATGACAAGACTGTGAACATGATAGCTAAATACAATTGTAATCGGAGGTTCAAAAAACGCGCCAAGTAATAACATAATCTAGTGACATTCAAAAACTAGATGCTTGTCTTAACTATAGCAGCTACATTCATGACAGTAACTAGCTAAAGTTGTAGGTCCGAATAATACAACCTCTTGATCATAATTAATAGAATATGAATCAATTAAATAATCCTATGGGTAAAGCCGATTATGAGTATTTCAAATATCCTTATCATAGATTCATCATGACAGATGTATTAGACTTGTTAAATATGTTCAGATGAAATACATTTAGTTAGAAGTGAATAAGAAGCAGAGTATTAGTGCCAAATAGCAGTAGTATCTATTGAAGATCAACATATTTTTGATTGGTTAATCCATTATTAGAATGGAGATTATCGGATTAAAAAATAGAGATTTATGATAATCGATATTTTAACAATACAACCTCAAGATTTCTCATTAACGTTTGAACTTGAGATATTCATCACAGGGAATGACAAAATTGAACACATAGCCACATAATTCATCCAAATAGAAATAATGTGCTAATTCGCGTTAGAACAACCACGCGACTTTAGGAAAACTACTTGCTACAATTAATGTTACTAATCAAGAACTTTCTTTTGATCTTTTTTCTTTGATTTCCTGTAATCCTCATATGCCTTGTCTCCGTAGGTTGAGGGAGATTTCGTATTTTCCTCTGACGCTTCCACATTACTCATAATATCTGCATATATGAGTCATATACTATATAACAGCATCATATAGAACAATTCCATTAAGGTTGTGTTATTTTCCATGACTACAAATAAGTCACTTTCCTAAATACAAATTGAAGTACTAGTGCGTTCAGTAAATTCATAATACAATAGGGATCCCACCATCCGAAGCTGTTTATGATTACGATATTAACCTGAGTCTATCATATGTCGGTTGTTGCAGCACCAAAAGAACAGACGAGTATGACCATTTATGGTAGTGTTATTCTTATAAAGTAATAGTGGGAGAAACTAAGGAAATAGATAAAGTATTATTATTATTGATTCCTACAGTCATAATTACAATTATTTCGTCTTATACATATTTGAATTGTGAATTGCAGTGTTTGCCAAGTCTGGAATTCTATCCGATTAGATCTCTAGATTTATCGAAAGACAAAATGTAAATAAAACCACAAAAAAAGAGTTATCAGAAGTAGATCATAGAGTATAGATCTGACAAATGTACTGAGCAGCGGTTTTTGATTGTTGGATCTAGCTATGTCAGAATCTATTACGATATAGAAATAACATGTCTATTAACAACTAACAACAGTATACCAACTTAATTATTACTGGCATTATTATTGTGATTATTAGTACTATCAATAATCAATATGGAACGGCCATGGCAATCAAGTAGTTGAGCTTTTTGACGTGTAGTAACGAAATGAGATTCATAATCCTTTTGATGATACAAGCAGAATTTCTTTAATTCCAAGTTTTTATAATTAGCAGGTATGGACCTTTCAAATTCCATGATATTATGAGTAATGTCATTATCGTTTTTGTTATATCGATGATTACTACCATAATGAAAGAATGAACCCATATCAGAGAAAATAGATATTCCTTTCTTATTATTTCTTATACCATGATTAAGCAATATTCTTATAAGAGATAAAAAGTTGATTTTTTTATTAACGCTATTATTTATTCGACTAATTTGTTCTGGATTAAAATATGTCATTAACGAATCCACAACTACTAAAGAACCATCATTCAAGTATCTTTCTATATCTGTTTGACCATTCTTTTTACTACCTACCTCCAAAATTTGTCTCACCATCGACGGATGATCATAATATGACAACATCAAGACGATCTCATTAAACTCAAGTAAAGACTTGACATAAGCAGGATATAACGCTCTTAGCACCCGTATATCTGAATAAACTATAAGGTTATGGGATTCTGGCGGTGAATTAAATAATGCGAATTGAATCTGACTTATTCCTCTAGTTATAGTATTATGATCTAATTTATCATTACGTCTATCAATATATGTTGTGTCATCAATCTTAATATCATCATATGACTCTTTCATGCACATTCATAATATATTATGAAATACTATTTAAATATCTATATCTGAAGTGATTTGGCGCATTATGCGAATACTATATAATAAACTTCTTTGATATTGAAATATAATATTAGTCAAATGTCATGTTTTTGCATTATTTGATATTTGATGTCGTTAAACGCTTAATCTATTATTTTATTGTCCATGTTAATCAATTACTCTAGGATGTATGAACAATCATGCGAAGTGTTAAATATAGACATTATTTCTAAATAGCCATTATTGCTGCAAATATGGCAGTTAATACTTGAAACTTCATATTAATGTAGAACCGTGCATATAGAGATCTGTTACAGAAAGGCTTACTTATTTTTGAATATATTGGCTCCAGGATTAATTTGTACAATTACAGCAACAAGTGAAGATTATCTCGGTATTATTGGCAAGTCTACGAGCCTGATAAATCTAGTTGAATGTACAAGGAAATACCAAAAATCCAAGTCCATTATCTGTAAATAAGTATTACACTAAATTACTGCCTGTCAATTATTCGGTTTAATACTGCAAGAATACTATGTTTTTTTCCAGCAAGAAGATAAACTTCTTCAGACCACAGAACCCTCTCTACGGAATCCATTTCTTTTACATGTGATATCAGATCCACTAATTGTTCACTATCTTCATATACAAATTCTCCAACTATATCGGAATTACCGACATGAACTCCAGCCGACATTATACCATCGCTCGAGAGCAGGTCTTCGGCAACTTGCTTCATATTCCCATTACTTAAATATACATGAAGTAACCCTTTTTTTAATCCCAATTTTTTGTAATTTGGCTGGAATGCAAGATTTACAAATCCTGATCTTAGTAGAATTCTTGTTCTTCTCTGTATCGTACTTAACGGTGTTCTCAGCTGTTCAGAAATTTTTTTGTTATCAATGCCCAGCATCATGAGGTTGAGTATCTGGTAATCTATCTTGTCCAAAATATGGGAACTTTTAGCTGAAGTACTTCTCACCATATCTCATCGTCTGTCTCTTCTCTACCATGATATAAGTAGGGCCAGAAATGTTAGCCATAGTCGAAGTAATTATCATGGTATATCCTTTATCTATAAGGCCGTATTATTTAACACTTTGTTCTAATTCGATAATTCTTGACCACGGTTAAAGATTTTGATGATACTGTGCATCACATAGAAATGTACAAATAGTATCCAAGATTACATAACTGACCAATTGATAGTACGTAGAGTTCTATGTAAACGTTTATTAAAACAATATTACATTGTAGACGAGTTCAGAGATACTTGTTACAATTAGCACTAATAATAATACTAATTGATGGCTAGTGGAGAATAATTAGTAGATTTACGTGCCATTCACATATTATATAACACACATAAGCAGCCAAAAAAAATCTACGAGAGTACTGATCTAAACATTATTGTCAATAATCATTATTATTATCCATAACTAATATGGAACGGCCATGGCAATCAAGTAGTTGAGCTTTTTGACGTGTAGTAACAAAATGAGATTCATAATCCTTTTGATGATACAAGCAGAATTTCTTTAATTCCAAGTTTTTGTATCTAGATGGTATAGACCTTTCAAATTCTAGAATTCTTTGAATAATAACATCATTATTTCTAATATCATGGTCGTATTGTAAGCCAATGTGAAAAAATGAACCCATATCAGAAAATATTGTTATTCCATTTTTATTATTTCTTATACCGTGATTAAGCAATATTCTTATGAGCGATAGAAAATTTAAATTATTTTCAGCATCTGCAGCATATTTATGATTGTTATTAAAATACGACATAAGCGAATCCACTATTACCAATGATCCATCCCGCACGTATCCTTCTATGTTATTAGCGTCGGATTTTTTGTGGTTTTCTGTCAGTATTTCTTTCATGAACGATGGATGGTCATAATACGTCAATATTAAGATGATTTCATTATTGTTCAATAGGTATTTTATATAAACTGGATATATGTCTCTTAGAACCCTGATATCAGAATACACAAGTATATTATGAGATCCAGGTGATGTTTCAAATAATGCATTCAATACTTGATGCACACCTCTGGTTACCACGTTTTGATCTGATTTGTCAGATTTGTTATTGTGTTCTGAATCATCCAAACAAATATCGCCATCTGCACTTTTAGAGCAGATTATTCATATATTGTGAAACACTTTATATAACCATTTATTAATGTTGATGTTATGCATTACGTCTATTGCATTTAATGTGTTTTGTAAATATTACAAGGTTATGAGGACATACATCATTTTATATTATATAATTAATACTTGATGTCATTAATAGTTATCCAATCAACTAACTTAAATTATATCTTAATATTTGAATGAAAGCACATGGTTGTTTTTTGAGGTGCTGGATATAGTGTAAACTTCCTCTGACCATACGACTCTATTTACACCATCTATGGATCTAACTTCTGATAATATACGTACGAGGTCATCACTTGACTGGCAAACATAGGTACACACAAGATCCGAATTACCAACGTGAACAGAAACACATGTTATTCCCTTCTTGTTTGCCACTTGCTGTCCTATTTTATCAATGCAACCATTTGATAGGTAAATATGTATTAATCCCCTTTTGAGCCCTAATCTATTATAATTTAATTCAAATTTGGAGTTTATTAGTTCCTTTTGGAATAGCTTTCTTGTCCTTCTTTGTATGGTACTAAGTGGAACCATCATCTTGGTCGATATGAGTTTATTATCGCTTCCAGTAGATAGTAATCCAAGTATTTTAAGATCCAAATCATCAATAAACAAAGAGTTTATTTTGTTGTTAGTGTGATTATTATTATTATTGTTATTATTAGCACGGGAATTATGTATTCTTATAATCTTGCTATTCTTCCGCAACCTACATACCCCTTGAAGGAAAAGTTATTTCGAACGAATTCGACCATATAAGATAGGTATATTCTAGCATCTTGCCTCATTTTTATCTATGTATTTAGGCATCATCCTAGGACTACTAC
Source organism: Nitrososphaeraceae archaeon (assembly GCA_040414675.1). Lineage (GTDB taxonomy): Archaea > Thermoproteota > Nitrososphaeria > Nitrososphaerales > Nitrososphaeraceae > JARBAU01. The sequence continues at coordinate 10,134 of JBEDUN010000026.1, forward strand.
AACAAATATAAACTAACGGTAAAAAAGTGCATTGGCATATATAATTATAATAATTAGCAAATTTGACACGAAATCTAATCATGTTATATTTCTAATCAGCCATGCCTATTAAGCATATCTGGCTATGATGAGTATGCAACGTCCATTGGCCTATGAAAATGAAATCCAAGCCATAAAAGGCTCCTAGACTAATCAGATAGATAATAGATCTTATGTTGCAAACTTATTGCGGTCAAAATTCAAATTTTCACCTAAATAGTATCTGAGATTTAGAAGCGAACTAGAAATGAATTTGTGTTACATTTTATTAGTCAAAGTTAAAAAAGTCACTGAAATAGATTATTTTAAACAAATACTGTGAATGTCACTTGAAATTGTTTTCTACAATAACAACCATAAATCAAGTGAATAATATTGAACGATACGGAGAACAAATCGCAATTAGAGGATGAAACGTCGGAAAAGGCCAAACGTGTTGTGAAATATAACGAGAAGTTTAACGTACCAATTCAAACTGAAAAGGGAGAGGCGGAGACCCACGAGAATGCGGAGGTAGAGCATCTGGCAGATGAAAAGGAGATAAAACGCAAAAGAGATAAATGAAGTTACCATACGTAGGATACAGTAGATATACATTATCAGGAAAATATTAGATAGGTAAATTTATTTATTTATTATGTAGTTATTCTACAGAGGTGTTCTTTCAGCAGGTAACTTATAATGATTATATAGAATACATCTTACGTTAAGTTGAATGAACAAAAATCTAGCACGCACAATTGTAGGCACGGCTTTTGGTATATCGCTGCTGTCGTTAGCTCTGATCGCAACACCATCAATCATATCCAAAGCATACGCACAAAATTCTTCTGTAAGCGCACCAACCAAAGTAAACGAAACTGGTGGACTAACAGCTACTCCTAAGGAAGCAACAACATCAGGATTAGCCACAGCCAAAAATGCATCCTCATCTCCTAGCAAATTTATGGGTGGTGCCCCATTAAACCAAAGCGGGTCAAACTCTACAAAGTAACAATTGAAATGTGGGGAACATCCACTATTTTTTAGTCAAAATTTACGCCTACAAGTGTTTGATTGCCTTTAGAATCTATTATTTGATTTTACAAATAGTTAAATCAACTGTACCTAGCATAGGACTCAAAATGCAATAATAAACTAATAAATCTAATTACTATCTTAGATTTTTAGATTTTCATATCAAATCTGGAAAAGGAAAGATCTTTTTTGCTGCTTCCCAGCTGGGGACTTCCATAACCCTGCTGGTACGAGGCTTTTTTCGGCCAGTTCCGTATTTGGCCTTTCCTCTATACCAAATAGTATTACGGGGAACGGAACAGAAACCCGCAACACCGTTTTGCAGGACAATTATAACATGGCTTTCTTTCTTTAAAAGAATATGCAATGAAAGGGGACAATCTAATAAAAAATGGCATTTACAGAGTCATAATACTTGAAGCATGACAATTAAGTTTTAAATAGTTTTTTGTAATGTAACCTAATAATATGTTATTGTAGTTGTACATTATAATGAAAAATGAAATTACATGCATAATTTGTCCCATTTGTAAAAGTAACCATGCTTCTAATTCCGACAAGTCATCAGTAATTATAACTGATGTTGAATCAGGTGAAATAATTTGCTCAAGATGTGGTACAGTAATAAATGATCGTATAGAAGATAATGCAAGACCGGACTCTCGCACGTTTGGTAATGAGCAAGATTATAATAGGGCCAGGCTAGGCCCACCAACTTCTGTTGCATACCACGATATGGGCTTATCTACCACTATTGGAAAAACCGATAAAGATGCTAGCGGCCATAAGATAGACAGTGCAACATATACGAAAATGCAAAGATTAAGGACATGGAATCAGAGAACACAACTTTATAAAGCAACTGATAGGAATTTGATAATTGCATTTCACAAGCTCTTCGCGTTAAAAGATAAATTACGACTAACAGATGCAGTAGTAGAAAAGGCTGCTTATACTTATAGGAAAGCTCAGCAAAGAGGAATAGTAAGAGGAAGGACGATAGATAGCATACTTGGTGCTGCAGTCTATGCTGCATGTAGGGAACTAGGAATTCCAAAGACGCTGAATGAGGTTGCACATGCTAGTTCCATCAGAGAAAAAAGGATATCAAAAGCATATAGAATAATGAGTATTGAGCTTGGTATTTCGACGCCTATGCTAGATCCTATGAAATGTATTGTAAAGGTAGCAAATAAAATAAGTCTAAACGAACTAACAAAGAGAAGAGCAATAGCAATAATGAATACAGTTACTGAAAAGGAGATATCTGCAGGAAAAGATCCAATGGGCATGGCTGCAACAGTCATTTATTTATCCTGTCTTAGAACAGGTGAAAATAAGACCCAGAATGATATAGCAAAAGCGGCTGGAGTAACTGAGGTGACTGTAAGAAATAGATTCAAGGATCTAAAGAATAAATTAGAACTATTAAATTAGGACAGATATCAAAAATTAAGATTAAGATTAAAAGAAGGCTTTCTTATTATAACATTTTCTATTAAATCAATTGTTTTCAAAATAAATGGCACATATTGATAGATATTCTATTATAATCACTGTTGTCAATTATCTCAACATAATTGTAGAAGCTATTTTGAGTGATAAAGATTGTTATAATAATTGCATCTATGTATCTGATTGTTATTCTTATTGCAAGTGTAAGTTTTGTCATTAGATTTTTGAATTTAGCTATTGCTCAAAAGTTTGACTGTTAGAAAATGAATATTTTTCTTATTGATTAGATTTCATCTTGATAATTAAAAATCACACTTTAATTACGAGTTATGAATTACGAGTCTTCGTAAAATCCTTCTTGGAATTCTGACTTTTCAGTTTTCACTTTATCTATAATTCTTTGAACGATTACAGCTTCTTCCAAACGTCTTTCACTCTGATATTTTCCATGTAACATTGATAAGGCTTTTAATTTAGACAAACCATTATCTCTCATTAACTTTTCAACTGCCTTCAAGATATCCTTTTCGCTATCCATTCACTATCTAATATTTGTGTTTTCAATAAAAAGATTAGCCTCTACTTGACGATATTCAATCATTCTTTTCGACAAAATATTTTTCAAGCCGATCAGCAACTCTATCTAACGCACTGGTGTAAAACCTTCAACCCCATCCGTCACCATCGAATGATTTTCAACGGTACAACATTTGCAATCCGATCTTAGGCACTGATTCACAACGCTATGATTACATATTCTGCATCTGCATATATAATCAGTTGACATCGATTGATCTTTCGGTTAACATAAATAAATAATGTTTACAATTTAAAAAAGTAGAAGTAGTATTATTATCCTTTATACTATGATTGCATAGGTATTCCAAAATACAGAAGTGATATGGAAAGTAACACATTATCCTTAATATTTGCACACATTATCTTTTTTTGCTACATCAAGTAATTCCTCATCAAATCTAAGACGTTTGTCAACAACCATTGCTTTTTTCCTTAATTGAAATTCAAAATAACCTGTAGGTTTACAATACACTCTCATTTTTTTAGTTTTTCTGGATATAGTCATTGCTTCGATTTCTTCAGAATAAATTACGAGAATATTGTTACCTTTTTTATCTTTTATTGTATTCATATTTTGCATCCCAATTTCACAAAATTAGTTTGGATTCAAAGTACTAATAATACAGTCGTTCTGTATAACCAATATTCATACACCTATTTATTAGACTCTTCAGCAATTTTTTGTTGTTCTTGTAAGGATACTTCTCCTCTATTCTTAGGATCACGTCGTTGTCCTGAACTAACATGCTTAGACTCTTCAGCAATTTTTTGTTGTTCTTGTAAGGATACTTCTCCTCTAGACTCGGAATCTTCAAACTCGCGATCTAATGTCATCAATAATAAATAGTCATCATACAATAAATATATTTGATATGAATTAGGTATTGAAGTATCTTTTATCAAGTACACATAAGCACCTGGACAGATATCAAAGATCAACTGCAAGTAAATGCAATTAATTGCAACCGCAGTACGTTACCTCATATTAGCACTATAAAGAACCAGTCTATAGGATTGATCTATGATAATTAAGTTAAATTTCCGTTTTAAATATGTACCACGGTTAGTAATGGAATTAGACAAATCGCTAGTGTACTGTTCGGAATCACTGTAATTTTGCGACGATAACCATAGTGATCACAGCTCATAACTCCAGTACCTTTGGACCATAAAATCTCTTCCACTTAATCCACAATTGCTAAAAGCAAAAATATGACAATGGCTAATAGCAGTACTGGAAATAAGATAGGAATAACTAGTAATAGGACTGCTAGTAATAAGACTAATAAAATTGAACAAAGAAAACCCTAAAACCACTATTTGATGTGGGTTAAAAATTATAATAAATGTAAATTCTGGTCAATTTACTTAGAGATTGCCAAATACTCGTTGCCGATCTGAGATCAGACGATTATTCATTCACTCATTCAGTAAGTTATTTTTTTATCTATAGATCATGTTAACAACATTGTATAAATGGTAGTAACCTTTGCCAGCCAGCTAGTTTTTTCTGCAAATCATTAGCACAAAGTAGATGTAAGATATATAAGAAAAGTCGTCTAAGAGATATCGACACAAGAACTTTGCCTGGTCATGATGCACAGACCATTATGATAGGAATGCACAATTCACTACTCGTGCTTCAACCATCAAGTAGTACCAAAGTTTATGAGCATTTAAAGGGAACACATCCGCAAAGTGTAATATTTGACCCAAATAATCCAAACAATGCTTACTGTGGCACTTTTGGTAATGGTTTGTGGAAAACCGAAGATGGAGGTCAGACCTGGAAAGTCATTGGAAAAGATTCAATACATAGTCTTGATATAATGTCCGTGGCGATTAGTCATGATCATGGAAATAGAAATAACAAAATTTATGTAGGAACTGAGCCTAGTGCCTTGTACATTTCAAATGATAATGGGCAATCATGGGAAGAAATGAATGCTCTGAATAATTTGCCTTCTTCTAATTCGTGGAGTTTTCCGCCTCGACCTTGGACGCATCATGTACGTTGGATCGAACCAGATCTAAACAACATTGACAACGTTTTTGTTGCAATAGAAGCAGGAGCTCTAGTCAAGAGTACTGATGGTGGTAGAACTTGGATAGATAGAGCAAAGCACGGACCATATGATACTCATACCCTAATAACACATCTAAAAGCGCCTGGCCATTTATATTCTTCTGCAGGTGATGGGTATTTTGAGAGCACTAATTACGGTGAAACATGGAAAGAATTCACTAGCGGTCTTAGGCATCAATACCTATACGGTCTTGCTGTTGATTCAGGTGATCCAAATACTGTAATTGTTTCAGCTTCATTTGGTCCTAGTAGTGCATATATCGTTGAGGATGCTGAATCTCTTATATACAGAAAGTCCCTTGAAGAAAACGACTGGAAACCTATTTCAAATGGTCTTCCTGAATCAAGCAGAACAACTATCGCTACCCTTGTTGCAAACCCAAAAGTTGCTGGTGAATTCTATGCCGTGAATAATCAGGGGGTATTTATCTCAGTTGACTCTGGTTTATCTTGGAACAGACTTGATATTCAGTGGTCTAAAGAAAATTATTCACAATCTCCCAGAGGATTTGCTATTGCATACAACTGATTGGTTGATTAATAGATATATTGACAATTTAAGTTGCACAGACCAACAATACTGCCTTTAGAAAAACAAAATAACATGAAACAGATGAGAAAAGACTAACTAATGAAATATAAAAGAGATTTTGTGATTATTTTCACTTTTCTATTTCTTATTTTTATTTCTACTCAATCGCCAATATTGGAACTTACAGAAGTCTCTCTTGCAGGACATATGATACTAGAGCATTTATTCTTCTTCTTATTAGGAGCAATGTCTGTTATGCTAGGGGAAATTATACTAAAGAGTCTTTTGATTGCGACATCTGCTTCACGTAATAATAATGGTAAGAACTACGATGACTCCATTAAAAATAGATCTGAAAGTGATAAAGATATAACTACAGCAACAACTAACCATCCAACAGTAAGGCTTACCATACTTTCTAAATGGAAATATTTACTAAGCAAAATCTTTTTCATAAATCAATCTGAATATAGATACCTATGGATAGTAATTTCAGTTCTTATCTTGGCGATTTGGCACGTCCCATCGATTTTTGATTATGCCGAACAGCATATACAAGTACACATAGCTCAACATTTGTCATTTATTATCGTAGGAGCAACAGGTTATTTAGCAATAAGATCATTTGGTGAATCCTTTAATCTATTTCTGCTGTTGACTTTAATGTGTATGATGGGTTTTGAAGGTCTATTGTTTTCTGTCACTCAGACTCCTTTATATACTGTATATTCATTACATGATCACAATGATACTGGAACATATATGATTTTGATTTCAATACTAATATTATTAATTGGCTTCCCAGCATATCTAATTCATCGAGCACTGTTCCATACTCAACTTGCTTCCAAAAGACAGAAACAATAATAGTAAATAAGAGTATGTACTTGAAGTATGATAGGAATGAGATCTGGATTACCTCAATAGTATTAAACTGTTTCTAGTGTTACTAAGAGAAAATACTAATCTTATTTAGATGCATAATAAGTCCAGCTATCAACATCTATATTCCATATATTCCAAATGAAAAGTTATGAAAGCATTGGTGTATCACTGACCAAATGATGTACAAATAGATGATAAACCACGTCCTACTATACATGATCAGGAAGACGCGATTTTACGGGTAACAAGTACGGCATTATGTGGATCTGATCTTCATCTTTATCACGGTACTGTTCAGGGAATGGAACCTGGACAAACACTTGTACATGAATTCATGGGAGTAGTAGAAGAAGCAGGTCCTGCTGTACAGGAGGTAAAAGTAGGCGATAAAGTTGTTCTTCCATTTAATATCAATTGTGGTAGATGTTGGTATTGTAGACACGAGCTATGGTCACAATGTGATAGATCAAATCCTAAGGGAGAATTAGGAGGTTCATTTGGATATACTCAAATTCTCGGAGGATATGACGGTGGACAGGCAGAATATGTACGCGTACCATTTGCAAATACAGTGGCAACATTAAAAGTCCCTGATAATATCAAATCAGATGAACAAGTACTATTTCTAAGCGACATATTTCCAACAGGTTATTTTGGAGTGGATATGGCTAATATACAACCTGGAGACGATGTTGCAATATTTGGTGCTGGTCCTGTTGGATACTTTGCAACCATGACCTCATTTTTGCGTGGAGCAGCCAGGGTATTTTCAATAGATCATTGTCCAACCCGTTTGAACAAGACAAAAGAATTAGGCGCAGAAATAATTAATTTTGATAACGAGGATCCAGTTGAGCGAATAAAAAAAGAAACGAATGGAAAGGGAGCTAAATGTATTGATGCAGTTGGATATGAAGCCGTAGGGCATGTAGGTAACTGAGGCAATGGTAGGAATGATAGTAGTAACAATAAAAATAATAGAAATAATGCAGGCCATGATCAATCAACGGTCTCAAAACCTGCCTATGAACCACCAAATCCTCTACAAGTAATAAACTGGATGAGTCAAGCAGCAAGAAAATATTCAACTATCTCAATCCCTGGAGTTTATGGATCTGCATACGATCAATTTTCTCTAGGACAATTGTTTAATCGTGAGCTTCAGATCAAAATGGGTCAATGCCCAGTTAAAAGGTACAATGAACAATTGCTTCACCTAATTGAAGTAGGTAGAATAGATCCTACAAAGATCATAAACCATACTATGGAACTTGACGAAGCACCCGATGTGTATGATATATTTGATAAGAAGCAAAAAAGATCACCTTCAAGCCTCGAGCTTTAGTGTCAAAATAGATAATGTCTAATTAAATATATAATGTAAATGAATTCAAATGCAGACCTGATAGTATATTTCTAGCGTATTATTTGTATTTTGATATTGCAGAGCAGTAGATGGACGGATCTCAGCTTTACCTAAACCAGGGACAACAACGAAGAAGTAGAAATGAATTGAATGGTTTAGAATTTTTATATACATATATCAGATTAAAGAGTAATCTTAAAGGAATTTTTACTTCCATGTAGCCATGCAAGTGCATAATATAATCAAAATCGGTCTGCTTTAAGGAATATAATTTCGTTTCCTGGTCAGTATTAAAGTATATATGTAGCGTAGATATGTTGCCAACGTCTCATACCATTATTAAAAAATTTCAAGTATTTCATTTATACGCTTCCGCAAATACCACCGCAGCTTAACCGCCAAATACGACTATTGCAAATCTGCGAACTCTATTTCTTCATGTCCTCTTGGCTTTCTTTACGTTAAATTTGCCTTCAACAAATACCGGTCCTTCAATTCCCCAACTCCATTTTTTGTAAGGTGTGATTCTGATATATTGATTGTTGGAGTGACCAGTTCTATCCATATATCCACCTTGACGCGTAACAATATCAGCATTCCCATAGATTCTCACTCCACGAGGATCCCACGGATCAACAGTCTTCAAATCATCAATGATAATTGCAACCTTACTGTTATTCTGAACATTTTTGAATTTGATAGATTTGACAAGATTCATACCACCAACATAAAAATATTCCCCGTCAAAATCAAAACCTACTGGTACAACATCAGGTTGTATGGATTCGTTTCCTCGATATTGCCCGACTGTGGCTATCCTTGCAAGTCGCTGAGATTTCATATAATTACTTTCCATCTCAGTAAAAAAATTGCAGACCATATTTACTATGGCACCACTAAATACTTAAATATAATAGCTTGAATTGTGATTGTTAAATCCGAATGAGTTAAGAGAAAGACCAATATCAGAACTACCTTTCAACCCAAGCAGATCAGTAAAAGAATACAACTTCGTTCAATGTCAAATAAAAGATTCATTATATTGAAGATTGGCAGACCAATACCGGTTCAAGTTTGGTTAATTAGGCAATTAGTCAACGGTATATGACATTGTACAACGATACACCCCAGTAATAATATTATATAAAGACTACATCAATTGGTTATTGCTGGCAGTGAAATTTTTTATAGTATATAACCCATTTCGTGCAATTAGTAATCAGGGATAAATCGTTGAGTTCAACTACGCATCACGATAATGGCAAAAATAGTTTGCCTGACTCCACAAGAATTTATTATGGTGTAGATATAATTATTAATACAATATTACAAATTTTAAATCATACAAGCAAGGTTCTGATTTGTTTAGATAAATCAAGACCCTCTTTAATGATTGATATAGATATATTAAGAGACGCGATTGTCGCAGCAAAAAGACGAGGAGTTGAGCTACGTTGTATCACTGAAATTACTGAAAGTAATCTTTCATACTGTAAGCAATTGATGACAATGGTAGATGAACTACGACACTTGAATGGAATCAAGGGCAATCTATACTTAAATGAGATAGGATGTCTATCCCCTGCAATTTTTCATGAGAACGGATCACCTGCCTCAAAGGGCATCTATAGTAATATGAAGGAGGTCGTAGAACACCAGCAATGTCTTTTTGAGACGCTGTGGGATGTGTCCATACCCGCAGCACAGAGAATCAAGCAATTGGATGGTGGTATGGAGCATGAATTTCTTCAGGTTATCGTTAGTCACAAAAAAATAATTCGAATTTTTACTGAGATGATAAAATCTATAGAAAAGGAGATACTATTGCTGATTTCAAATGAAGCGACATTGATTGGATTGGATAAAGTGGGAATCATCGATCAGATCATAAAGGCATCCATGGAAAAGGAAATTGTTACAAGAATTATTTGTCCCTATAGCGAGAAAAACATCAAAGTGCTAAATAGAATAAATAAATTAGCTCCGTCGATCAAGATAATAAATGCAGAGTACGACTCACTCTTCAGTATGTGTGTGATAGATAGGGATAAGATTCTAGGAATAGAAGTTCGAGATTTAGATACAGATAATCTGCTAAAGGCAGTCAATTATAGTCTTTATTCGAACAGAAAACTTGCAGTAAACTCCTTTAGTTCGATATTTGATGTTCTCTGGAAAGAACGGATGTTAAATGAACAGCTAAAAGCTAATGACAAGGTTCATAGAGATTTTGTCAATATCGCAGCACATGAACTAAGGAGCCCCATACAACCAATCATCGGTTTATCAGAGCTACTTCGTTACAAAGGGTCTGATGTTCAGTTGCAGCAGGATAGGATTTTGGATATTATAATTAGAAACGCAAAAAGACTGCAGAATCTGTCAGAAGACATTCTGGATGTTACAAGAATTGAGGGTAAGTCACTAGTCCTTAAGAAAGAGAAATTCAATTTAAACCAGCTCATACTAAATGCCATTACAGATTCTAAAAATTATGTAGTAAGAGAAGATACAAGCAATAGTGAAAAAATTGAGAAGGACATCATAAATATAGAACCTATCTTTAGAGGTAGCGAAGACATCCATCTCGAAGCAGACAAAAGCAGAATTAATCAGGTAATTTCAAACCTTTTGATCAATGCGATCAAGTTCACTAGGAGAGGAACTATAACTATTACAACTGATATTGAGGAAGATCCTCAGGATGACAAAAAAGAAAGTGACGTTGTAGTTATTGCTATTAGTGACAGCGGTACTGGAATTGACCCAAAGGTATTTCCCAAGCTCTTCACAAAGTTTGCTTCAGGCTCTCAAAGTGGAACTGGGCTCGGTCTATTTATATCAAAAAATATTATTGAGGCTCACGGGGGCAAGATGTGGGCAGAAAATAATCAAAATAATAAGGGTGCAACATTTAGATTCACCTTACCAACTGTGACACATTCTAATAATGATGACCTGAGTTATAATCCACATCAACAGCAATGAATCAAATAAATTTCAAAGTATATGTGCATTCACATACACATACAAGTGTAATGCTATCAAACAATACGAAAATCTAGGTAATCAAACTGGCTTGCCTATCTGCTAGCTAGAACACTACATCAGATCAACCGCAAACGTGTTTTGGCATGTTTGCTACGCACATGCATATATCTGAGAATATTTCTAAAATGGGACACGTCAAACGTTGCGAACTGATAAATAAATAAATAAATAAATAAATAAATAAATAAATAAATAATATCTGAATCCTGAGTTATCGGGTTGGAGTAATAATTTTCGATAGATTAGTGATTTTAGCCTCTGGTTCATACCTTTTAACTACTTCTGATAGAGGTATGCTTTTTCCTCCTACCACTTTCATTTCAATATTAATTGTATTATTTTCACTGATGTTTATAATATTGTATGTATCTTTGAATATACCTCTATATCTCCATGAACAGGCTGTGCCAGCATAGGCAATCCTCATGTTACCTAAATTCCAGATCCATGGTCTGTGTTTGTGGCCACAAATAACTAGATCAACTTCATTTTCAAGACAAGTTCTCAGAACGTCTCCTGCGTCAGATATTCCTACGACACTTGTATAACCAGTATCAGGTATCGAAATTAAATGATGATGCATTGCAACTATTTTGGTTATTCTCTGGCCATTACTCTGAAATCTGTTGTTAAGTCTAGCTAAATTATCATTTAGCCATAAATTTTGTCTGTAACCCACTTCGCCTTCATCTTTATCTGGCACCGCAGTTCCAACTGTGGTTACTACAATCTTGTCCTTACTATTAGTTTTGGCTGAGATTTCATGAACTTGATTAGAAGATATTGATCCAGGAAAGTATTTCTCAAAAAGCAGATATCCAGTATGTCTATAATCATGATTGCCTGGAAAGACAATTAGATTTGAGCACTTTAGTTTTTGTATTTCTCTTCTTGCTTGTTCGAATTGAAATACCAAACCATCATCAGTTAAATCTCCAGATACGATTACGATGTCTGGTCGTAGATCATTATTTATTTCATCGACTAGAGTATCAAAGATATCTTGCTTAAATAGGCCTCCAACATGAAGATCAGATATTTGAACAATTCTCATATGATATTAGTATGTCACACGATTTAAGTAAGTATCCATATAATCATAATTATAACCTTGTGAAATCTTTTCAATTTTTTCCTCGTAATGTGTGCATATTATAATTACTATTAGAATACAAAGTACTAAATATTGAAACAATATAGACATATAGCGAAATGTTGTACTTTAGATAAAGGTCTAACAGTTAATCTATATTCCACTTATATCTCAATCTTGTCTATATATTATCTACATACAAGATTTATGAAGAATAAGATACATGCTACTACATAAGAGTTTTTTGCTATGAATAACCAGACAAATAAAGATCACAACTACAGTCACGATCGTAATTGTAGTCGTGATCTTATCGATGTTAACAGCATTGGTATTGCTTTAAACGCTAATACATCTATGAATGACCTTGATACTACAACAAAGTTGGACCTTTCTTATTCAAATAATGATTATGATACTATCAAAGATATCGGAGTTACATTTGCTTCTGATAAACATTTAAACACTATCGATTCGTTCTGGTTTGCACTAAAGTCAGGAATATTTGTAAGGCCATTTGACTTTGTCACAATTGAATATTTGAGACACGATACTAAAACCATAGGAATGATCCAAGATATACAAACAATTGCAAGCAATCAAAACAATTTTACTCAATTTGATAGAACTGACCAAGCAGATGATTTCCCAAATAACATGACGATTAAGAGTTCTGACAATATTCCAGCTGCTAGTGATTATGATTTCCAGCACGGAATCAATATCGCAAAAGTTGTCGTTGTAGCTAATTCTGAGTACAACGAGGAAGGACGACTAAGTCGCATGTCTACTACAGGTATGCCAGTTGGATTAGGAAGATCAGTAAGGTTTTCCACCAAAGAGGAGGTAACTTTTGCTTTGGGAGTACCAGAGATGATTTTCCCTATTCCTGCGGGCATTATTGAAATGAGTAATGGTCAACAAATTCCAGTTTCGCTAGACATTACGTATTTAGTTGGACCTGATACTGCACATGTAAATGCTTCAGGAATCTCAGGAAATGCAAAAACATCTTATCTCCTATTTCTTTTGCAGTCAATCTATCAAAAATTTAAAGAATATGATCAGGACTTTGCAATGATAATTTTTAATACTAAAGAAAAGGATCTGCTACAAATAGATGAAATACAAGAAGAAAAAAAGCTGACAAAAGAAAAACATTTTCAAATGCTTAATCTCAAGATGATACCATTTGACAACGTAACCTATTTTCTGCCACGTGGCAAGGACGGAAAGCCTAATTCGGTTCATGTGCCATCAAATTCCAAGACTTATTCTTATGAATTAAATGATGTATATGATAGATTAGAATTGCTCTTTTCAGAAATATATGATCCTCATTACAATTTGTCTTCGATCATAAATTATATCTACGAATTTTGGCCTATTAAAAAGCCTGTCATCCAAAATAAAAGTGACAAAAATATAAAAACTTGGAGTGATCTATTTAACTTTAAAGATTACCCGGAGGAAATAATTACTCATAAATCCTCATTACTACATTTCCAAGGACATATTCAACGATTTAGAAGATCGTCACTATTTATTGACAAGAAGATAACTAGTACTTATCTAGGAAAAGAAATTAGAAAAATAAAGCCAGGTGACATTTTTGTAATTGATGTTGCGATGTTATCTACTTTAGAGGAACAATCATTTGTAATTGGAGATGTTATGAAGAGTATTGATGAATTGTATGCTTCAAAAGAAGGCAATTCGGGTGTAAGTAACGATGATAATAATGCAAAAGAATCTGCACAAAGAAAGAAACCAAGATATGTATTGGTTTTTATCGACGAGATAAACAGATTTTTGCCCAGCTCCAAACCACCTACAAAACTGAATACTGTAGGAGAACAAATTGTCAAAACAGTAAATGCAGGTAGAACGAGAGGTACAATTTTATTTTCTGCACAACAATTCAAAAGTACCGTAGATCAGAGTTTACACGAAAGTACTGGGATGCACATAATTGCAAAAATAGGTCTATCGGAATTATCGACTGCCTCCTATAACATGATAGATGAGAGCACAAAAATGAATATTGTCAGATTAAATAAAGGTGAATTAGTTATAATACATTCTGCATTCAGATATCCGATAAAAATTACTTTTCCAAGACCTTCATTTAAGGACAGATAGTATAAGAATTTTCATGATAATGCTCAATTCAGTAGTATTTGATGTATATACATTCATCATATGTATCATATATACTGGATGAATCGATTTTTAGTTACAGTATTGAAATTCATTATGTTGGTGGTGGGGATTAGTATAGCCGAGTACAATTTTACTTATTTCGTTTAGCGAGATAGGCTTCTCAATAAATCCCTCTATTTCGGAATGTGTAAAGGCTTTTGTAAAATATGAATCGCTGTACTCAAAGGCACTCATCAAGAAAATCTTCACTGCAGGCTCTATCTTTTTCAATTCCTCTGCAAATTCATAGCCGTTCATAATGGGCATTCTAATATCAGATATCACAAGATTGTATTCAAGAGAGTGTAAACCAAATTCCTTCAATGCTTCTAATGGTTCGGTAAAGGAAAGTGCGGAAAGACCAAGTTTTTCAATACTGATTCTAATTAGCGATGCTATATCATAATCGTCATCGACTATTAGTATCATATTACTTGTCAATAGAAGCAGAATTATTTAATATCATCATTGGCAATTATAATAAATACACATACACCAAATGATGTATGATTAATAAATTGATACATATTATGGCTATGTCAGCCATATATGCTATATGAATGATAAATATACTCAATTAGTAAACATGTACTTTACAATCAACAATACATGCATCGGCCTATTAAAAGTTTGAACGTCAATTATGCCTCAGCCTGCTATTTTCAGGAACATGGCAGTTGTTATTGTCGAACATTCAGCCAATTTCCCATTCGACTTCATTTTATGAATTAATTGATTTCGAAACAAGAAATTCAAACCATAGGCCCTATTTATAGCCATTATTAGTTTCAGTCTTTAGTATCACTAATATTTTGAGAATTGTATCATAGAACTTCATTATAGGTTGACAAAAACCACTGTTACAACGACTATAAATCTGTCGATGTACTTGTATCATGTTGCTCCAGCTAGCCTAGCCTATAAACAATCGAATTAATTCAATTTTTCAATGTGAAAATTGTAAGAAAAAGGAAGCTGAAGTTTTTCAGATTCTGGGCAATTGATGTCCAGACTGCTGGTATGATGTCATTTATCCTAATGTTTAGACGCATATCACTGAAGATAGTCAGTGATACTGCACACGCCAGACAACAATAATAAAGTAATGCCAAGCAATCCCATAATCGTCTAAATC
The DNA here is from genome assembly GCA_040414675.1 of Nitrososphaeraceae archaeon. Lineage (GTDB taxonomy): Archaea > Thermoproteota > Nitrososphaeria > Nitrososphaerales > Nitrososphaeraceae > JARBAU01. Next base: position 25,574 of record JBEDUN010000026.1, read on the forward strand.
ACTGGTTTTCAAGTAGATAATAAAGCAAGCATGTCACTAAAGTTAACAATCCATCGTCTAGTAGGAATAAACTACCTTACAACAGCGAATACCAAAGATTAAGCATGTACTCGCCAAGCTCCTAGAACACAGCAACGTACGCCGGACTAACATAATGCAGATAGTGCTATGATACGTTTAGTTTGGAAAATAATCCCAAATGGCGACATAAAGAAAGAAATAGTTTGCCTAACTACTAACAGTAGGTAATCGATTAAAGCCCATGACACAACAAGAAGATGATAATTCGGTATTACTTAACGAATATTTGGAAGAGAACTCTAGACGTAGTCAACTAGCAGACAAGGCGATACAGGCTAGAGCAGAGGCAATCAACATAGAGAAAGCAGCAGAATCAGTCGACCCTCCACAAGACAAGGAACCTAATACTAATACCGACAATTCGGACATGATGTACGAATTAGATATAGATACAACAACAACAATTACAGAGCGGCCTCCTGCTGAAGAAAACGATGAGAGCTTGTTAGCCAAAATCAAACTCACCTCTCATGAGAGTCGTACCAGAAGCTATAACAAGTCATCAAATCCATCGTCGAAGAAGGAGCAACAGCAACAGCAACTAACTTCAGGCACAGGTACGGCGGCTGTAGTTAGCAGCAGCACTAAGACAGAGAGAAAAGCAAAAGCAGCTAAGAAGAAAGCAAGTAAATCTAAACAACAATGAATTAAATTTCATTTTATTTATTCTAATTTAATCCCTTAGTTCTACTGTGCATAGTGTGAGAATAACAGGTAATTCCTAATAGTTTCAGCTGTTGACAGAGTTCTTGCAGGCTTCGTTCTCCCCACATTCTATTACGGGTGAGGCCTGTTTCCGTCAACCCCTAATTGAATGTGACGATAATTATTAAAGATAGTAAACAGTATCTATAACAATTATAAATGATACAAAGCAAAATAATTTGTGTCAAAGCATCAGACTAAAATTAGATGTAAATATTCTATATTTGATCGAGATGATGCAAAACACTTTGAAAAACAGAAATCAAGATGAATGCTCAATTTAATACAATCAATTTGAAAAGCAGCAACCAGCAGTTTCTGCACAAAAGTATTTGACTCCGAGGAAAAGATAAGATATGGACACCACCACACAATCTAATGATGGTTTACCCATAGAAGAATCTCTGGGTAAATTAGAGCCGGTGTTTCACTTTAATGGTGCAATGCCTACTGGGGTTACTGTTTCGCATTCGGGCCGTATTTTTGTTAACTTTCCAAAGTGGGGAGATGATGTTGCTTTTACGGTCTCTGAAATTCGAGACAACAAGATAATTCCATATCCAGATGAAGTTATGAACCAAACTAATAGTGATGATCTGGCTGCTGCGTTTGTATCGGTTCAATCAGTTGTAGTTGATCCAGTAGATCGTTTGTGGGTTCTAGATACAGGTAGTCCAATGCTTCAACCCACCAAGTGCGGTGGGCCCAAACTGATCGGTATTGATCTTTCCACAAACAAAATCATTAAAAAGATTCTCTTCCCAGAATATATTGCCCTTCCCAGTACATATCTTAATGACGTACGTTTTGATTTACGACGTGGTGAGGAAGGTATTGCATATATCACAGATTCTGCACAAAATGGTCCGAATGGAATTATCGTCGTCGACTTGGCAACTAGCACAAGCTGGCGTCGGCTTCATGACCATCCTTCAACAAAACCAGAACGCTTGAAAAACTTTCTTCCAATGGTTGAAGGTAGGCCATTCTTAGAGTATCAACCAGATGGCTCCCAGAGGCCAGGTGCAAGTATGGGTTCAGATGGCATTGCTATAAGTTCAGATGGATCCCGTTTGTATTACTGCCCTCTAAACAGCAGAAGTCTGTACAGCGTTGATGCTAGTGCCCTAGTAGACCGCTCACTTGATGACAAAGACGTAGCTGCGACTATTGTTGATGAGGGCGACAAAGGTGGCGCTTCTGATGGACTGGAATCAGATGCATCAGGTAATATCTACTCAACTAATTATGAACACAATGCGATAATGCGACGATCTTGGGATGGAATTTGGGAGACACTAATACATGATTCACGACTATTATGGCCAGATACACTTTCGCTTGCTACTGACGGTTATCTTTACGTGACTGCCAACCAATTGCATCGACAAGCCAAATTCAATAATGGGCATGACCTACGTAGAAAACCATACACTCTGTTTCGTACTCGTGTTGATGTACAACCTATTCTACTCAGATAGACAACATAGCAAGTCAGAAGACATGGACGTCCTTACGCACTTGTTATACAGTTTAAGAAGTAATTTGAATAATGCTGTACTTGTGATTTAATTTAATTTTTTCAAAAGAAAATTATAATAAAAATTACAGTCCTAAGATAACTCCTTGATTGATAAATTGGTATAGTATCTCTTTTATTTAGATCTACTCAGGTTGGATATAGGTCATAAATACCCGAGACCAGATGAATATCTGGCATTGCAAGTGGCCATTAAACCTATGACTCAAGCTACCAATCATAATAATAACAAAAATTCATACTAGAATTTCATGAGTATCAATAAATAGCAATAGAAAAATATCTTGTGACTTGAAAGTATAATGCAGTGTACTTTATTTCTGGTTGCCATGAGGATGTTGCCCCCATTATGGGCAACACAGATACAAAATGAGGTAATGATGAAAATTTTGTCTACTAAACAGAAAGCAAGATCAAAGTATAAAGGCTCAACGCCACGATCTTTATGGAAAGGAAGTATAAGTTTTGGACTGGTAAGCATCCCGGTCAGATTATACAATGCAACGTATGATAAAGAATTCTCTTTCAATCAGTTATGTCCAAATGGTCATAAAATACAATACAAGAGATGGTGTCCAGTTGAAGAAAGAGAATACTCTTATGCAGAAATAAAAAAGGGCTATGAAATAGCAAAGGACAAGTACATTATAATAGAAAAGGAAAATCTAGACAAGATAAAACTAAAAACAACAAAGACTATCGACGTAAAAGAATTCATAAATATGGATGAATTTGACCCGCTATTTGTAGAAAAGAGCTATTATGTTGCACCTGATGTCAAGAAAGGTACCAGTACAACAGTAGACAAGGCATATAGCTTGTTAGTTAGAGTACTAAAAGAAGATAACAAGATATGCATAGGCAAAGTTATACTAAGAGAAAACAAAGAGCACCTTGTGGCCTTAAGAGCATATCAAAGAGGCATGGT
>JBEDUN010000027.1:0-13557 GCA_040414675.1 Nitrososphaeraceae archaeon
TAATCACTATTTTGCTTTGTAGTCTTTATGGAAATAATAATTATGATAATATTGTTATTAACAAGGCATTTGCTGCATCGATTGGCGAAGGTGGACAGAATCGAGTGCTATCTCAAACCCAACAACAGCAGCAGTCACAAAACTTACAACCAAATATTGATGCAAGATCCATCTTTGAAACAAAGACTGCAATATTGGGAAATAATGTTAAAAACCTTATCATTCTAATCCCGGATGAGGCGCATCATGGTAATGGAGAAGCTAAAGAGAATAGATTCATAAATCAATCATTCTTGCCTCAAGAAGCCGTCATAAATAGAGGGACACAGGTGATCTGGTTTAGTGGAGATGTCAACCATTTACATAAAATCTTGCTAAATGGAAAATCAAATTCCTTTAACCCAAATCCGTATGATAGTGGTGGTATTGTTAGTAGTAGCGCATCTACACCTGTTGTTTTTAATACTATTGGCAAGTATGATTATACCAGTCCAGATGTAAGTCCGGAAGCAGTAAAGAAAGGATTTGTTATGAGAGGAGGCATCAATGTTATAGATCAGTCAAATAAACTGGCAGCGACATCCGATATAAATAATCAGGGGAATGGCTCTACATTTACAACAACGTCATCATCATCACCAAACATTGACAAGAGTAAAAACACCAATAACAATAATGGTATAGAAACAGTTGGCCTTTACATGGTTCCAACCAAAAAAGCTGATATTTATCTTTCACAACTCAAAGAGAAAGGGTTTTCCGTAGACAATACTTATTCTTTCAGGGATGTGAGAGGTTTGGCAAGGGGAACTAATTCACAACAAACACTTGTGGTATGGACTGCTGGCCCAAACATGAGTTTTGATAGTGTAATTGCTGCCTTGAAAGAAATTACGCCTACACTGCCATACAAATAATCATTTATCAAGATGTCCCCAGTGCCTAAGCTATTTTCCATAATAGGATTTCTCTTCTGTCTTTTACTTGTTTTGAATGTTGTCTCTTTGGTATATTTACCATATAAAATAATGACGCCAACAGTAGTAGCAAAAGAGCGAGATTTATCAAATCAAACTCATATCATGGATAAAAATGATACTCATACTCATAATAACCCTTCATATACTTTCTCTGATCTCTCATCACTTTCTTCATCCACTGCCTCATTTTTACATAACTCTAATAATACCTCCAATAAAACCAATGCAAAACCGATTTCTCTTGGAGAATATGATAAATTAAAAAATTGCAATCCCGATACTAGTAAAAGACCTATATCCGTAGAATATCTCACTTATTTTAACTGTGGACATGTAGATGTTAATTCATTATCAGATGGTAAGCAGCAAGTAACAAGATCTTTTACACTCATTGTCAAAGAAAATCAATCTATACCTATCGCGGATAATGGCTTAAAGTTTGATGGAGCATGGACATTTAACGGCACAATTCCTGGACCAACCATGAGGGTAACAGAAGGCGATTTGGTAAAAATAACTCTAATAAACAGTGTAGGAAACAACCACTCTCACTCTTTACATCTGCATTCTATTCACCCTTCAAATATGGATGGTATCGAAGGGGAAGGGGGTGCAGTAGCACCAGGCCATAATTATACCTATAAATTTGTTGCTCAACCTTACGGTGTATATCCATATCATTGCCATGTTACTCCAATTGATCAACACATCAATAACGGTCTGTATGGTGCTTTTATCATCGACCCCAAAATTCCGCGCCCAATTATGAAGGAGATGGTCATGTTAATGAATGGCTATGATCTGGACTATGAAAAAGAAGGTGTTGGTCCAAATAGAATTCCAACTCCCGAAGAGGTAAAGGACGATATGATGCCACAAGCATTTGAGCATAAAAATGAGGTTTATACTGTGAATGGGAAGGCATTTGATTATATGAATCATCCAATACAATTGCAAAAGGGAGTTCCCTATCGAATCTATCTTGTTAACATGTTGGAATTCGACCCAATAAACAATTTTCATTTGCATGGTAACCTGTTCAAATATTATCCAGGCGGCACTTCCATCACACCTGCATTTGTCAATGACATTGTTGCTTTAACTCAAGGTGATAGAGGCATATTGGAGTTCAAATTCGATTTACCTGGCAGATACATGTTCCATGCCCACATAAATGAATTTTCGGAATTAGGATGGATGGGATTTTTTGATGTTAGATGATGATCAAACGAGCAATAATTAAGATGAACAAAATAACTGTTTGAACAACAAACTTGAGCCTTTTTTATCAATTCATATTTACTATGATACCTAAGCTAATAAAAATGGAAATAGCAAATACTCCAGCCAGCTTTTTAGAAATAGAAGAAGATTTTGAAGTAGATTAGATTAGATTACAGAGTGGATCTCCAACTCTTGTTATTATTATGAATAGTTCCTAAAAAAGATGGCGCATTGGAAGTATAAGAAAGAGAACTAATTGGCATATTGTACCTAGATCATTATTGCAATCTATGTATCCAGCATGTCATATCGAAGTATATCAAAAAATATTAAATTAAACTTATTTGAAGTAGATTTGATTTACAATTCAATAATCCCTGACATCTATTTTCAAAAAACGACTCGGATCAACTGCTCAATTGGTATATCACTGTATATCGATATTGTAGATTGGTACTTTTGTATTAGATCTCACTATCAATCATTCTCAAATTGGAGAATGAAGCTACGCTTTATAAGTAGTATCAATAATATAATAATTTCGCATTGTACTTATTTGGCCAATTAGAAATAATATGAAATCATAGACATCAATGATGAGACAGTATGAAAATGAAAGGACCTAATTCTGACAAATCGAATTTGACTAATATAAAATCTCCTATTAGTGGTATTATTCTTATTTTGATAATTATGGTGAATATTATAAGTATTTACGCGTTAGAAAATCCTGGTTCTGCGAAGATTGGACCAGGAATTGAACTAAAATTTGTACCAAGTGTTATTTCTACTGGTATAGTATCACAAAAACTAATTGGCAAAATAAACACCACTAGTGCTCTTATCCTTATGACAAATTTTGAAAGAATTCGTACGCAATTGATACTGACTGAACAAAATCTGAAAAATGAAGACAATAATATGGCTTTTGCTCATTCATATATTACACACTCTGTCATATTTCCTTCGATTAAAAATATTCTTGAAACCTCAGGATTCACAAGTTTAGCTAATAAACTCGAATCAGGATTAACTGATATCACGTTTTCCATAAAAACTGGAAATTTTGTTATGGTGAAAAGAAATTTGGTCGAAGCTCGATCTGATTTGAACAAAATTTATGATCAGATTTTGAGTCCTATTCTAAAGACCGATAAGAGAAATATGTTACTTGCTCAAACTGCGGCTCTTATGTTGGTTGATGTGAATAGATCATATCAGATATCAAAGATAGTCCAACAGTCGCCAGGCAGCGATAGTGCTGTACAATCGTCATCTACATCATCAGACAGCACAAACAACTACAATAACAATGCAAATTATGTAAAGCAAAATGCAGGAGGAAATGACATTGATTATCAAAATGCGTTGGGACTGGTTCGTGTATCACAGTCAAATTACGGCAATATGTCTGGAACGTTGAATGACAACAAGAATACTGAAATAAAACTAGCATACGATCAACTAACTAACTATATATTAAAAAGAACTGATAAACAGACTGTTTCAAAGTCGATATCTGACATAGAAAACGAACTTGCCAATGGGATGACTACCACCTCCTCGACTCCCGCTACAAGCTTCGGAAAATCTAACGCTAATAATGCTGCTAATAATTCTATCACGACTTACCCTACAAACCAGAAGCAAGATGAAAATGCTCAATATTTTTCAATTATCAGAACTGACCTTGCAAAAGCTATTGCATATGTCAAGGCCGGAAATTATGCTCGAGCTGATGACATCTTTGTCACTGCTTATTTAGACAATTTTGAATATCTAGAACCACCAATCGACAAATATGATCACAAACTTAAACTCGATATAGAATTAGCAATTCGAGAACATCTTAGAGAGATGATTAGTAAGAAAGCATCACTAGGTGAAATTAGAGCTTATGTCAATGGAATATTACTAAATCTCAATAAAGCTGAATCTCTGCTAAAGAGCAAATCGCAGATTGGTTCTACTTCATCTAGTAGTACTTCCCGGGCTACTGGTAATAATGGCAAACTTTCAACACAAGCACTTCAATCTTTGAATATCAACTCTGGAGTAAACGGAAGAGGTCTTGCTGATATTCAAGCCCTTAGCAAAGGATTTGGAGTATATACCGGAGATAGACGGAGCATGGGTCAGGCAGATGAGTCATCCAAGGGAATTGTTAGAAGCGATGTTGATAAAATTGGATCTAAATTAGATGAAATGCTTTCAATATTTAAAAAAGGCAATTATGATGAGGCATTTTCGAAATCGAGATCAGCTTATCTGGATAACTACGAACACGTAGAAGTTCCACTAAGACCTATAAATCCTGACTTTACTTTAGACATGGAAATAAAATTTGCCGAGTTACGTAACTTGATTCAGATACATGCACCATATAACACGCTTCAGAGCAAAGTCTTTGAAATAAAACAAGGTCTAGATGAATCCGAAAGATTGGTCTCAGGAACTGGGGTTGTGGCTCCTGGGATTGCATTTTCTTCGTCGTTTTCAATAGTTTTCAGAGAAGGCCTTGAATCGGCTCTTATAGTAGGTGCTATCCTCACATATTTGGAAGCTTCCAGGAATAATCGTTTTAAAAAACACGTCTATTATGGGATTATAATCGCCATAGCTGCAACTGCCGCAACGTGGTCCATCGCCCAGTACATTATTGAAATATCCGGTGCAAGCAGAGAGATGATCGAGGCAGTTGCTGGCATTTCAGCAGTTGCAATATTGTTCTGGGTTAGCTTTTGGGTTCTTAATAAAATTGAAACTAAAAAATGGATAGAATTTGTAAAGGCAAAGGTTTGGAAGGCAACCACTACTGGTAGCGTTATTGTCTTTGTAATGCTTTCATTCTTCACTGTTTACAGGGAAGGATTTGAAACCGTCCTATTCTATCAAGCTATCCTTTCTTTTGCAAAATATATGGAATGGTATGTAACCGCAGGTTTGATTTCAGGACTTGCAGTAATAATTGGGATCGTGTTTCTCATTCGAAAATTGGGTAAAAAATTGCCCCTTCGCGTACTGTTTGGTTTGACTATGGCAGTGGGTGCATACATGTCTGTCGCATTTATGGGTAATGCGATCCGTTCATTCCAAGAACTTGGATATATATCGACGACCAGTCTTATCGGAACAGTTCCTAGACTTGATATAAATTTGGCAGAAATGACTGGAATTCATCCTACTCTTGAGTCGGTCGTAGCTCAACTTATTTTACTTGCTATATATGCAGTAGGCTCTGTGTATATTCTAATAATTAAGCCAAGGCGGACAAAAGCCATAGTAAATGCAAGAAAATCCATGGCTGATATAGATAGGAAATAATAATAGAATAATAAGATATGGTGGGTAATCGTCATTTACATTAGAAAATAATCAGAATCCTCTTGTAAATAAGAATACAACAACCCAAACACATTATCAAAAATTTGGAGAGTATTGAGCTACTGTGGTGTGTTTAGCTGGTTGACTAGCGTAGCCATATCGAAGTAAACCTTCTCACATATCAATTGGTCTTTATCAAAATCAAATATGCATGCAACTGGCACATCCATCTTATGTCCTGTAGCTTTAAGACCTGCCCACTCACCAAGATGTGTTCCTTTCATTTTTATCTCAAGAATTACGGCATCCCGAGAATGATGTGTCTTGATGATCTCAACTGTAAAGTCAGGAAATCATGACAAGATAGAAAATAATCTAAAAAAATTAAGAATTAGAGTAGTGATTGACCGCTTATCCTTGTTGTCCAATCACGTTAACTGCATTACCGCTTCCTTGAATCTGAGACCCTAGATTCTGACAATTGACATTTGAAGCTCCAGATCCATTCCCACAGCTGTTTGCTTGTGCTAGTGATTGCGAGTTGTTGTTGTTGTTGTTGCTTCCATGACCGTGTCCGTGACCGTGATGGTGATGATGGTTGTGGTTATGACTGTGATGGTGATGATGGCTACTATGAGCAAAGACACCCTGAGTCATACCTGTAGCAGTAAGCAGCAAGATTGTTGCCGCTGTAACAGCAATTATACCAATCGATTTATTCATCTTGTCGTGATTATTGCTTAATTTATTTAGACTTTAGTCAAGTGGCGAAGGTATTTTTATCCTATAATTATTGCTTATAAAATTCTTCTTTATTCAATTAGGGTATCGCGTAATAGATATTTTCATCACCGTCTTTAACGAGTTCATCCATACTACAAATACTACATTCCGGTATTTTGGCTGCCGTCAGTAAACGATATGACTATGGTTTGTGAGAAGAGGCGTTACTTTCTTCCAGCACCATCCTCCATGACATGACCCAATGAACTAATACAAAAGTTGCCATTTTTTATGATAAACAGTAATGGGAATTTAATTATTCAATATTTGATCAATAGATATACCCTCCAAAACATGATTCTATATATCTATCTTATTTTTTCAATTATAGGAGGTGAAAGTGTATTTTTCATACTCGTTAAACAGGATCAAACAAAAGTAAAGTCGCATATTTTAGTGTTAGAGATTATGAAATTGTGCAACTAATCATGCATCTGATCTATACTAGATCATACTATTGTCAATTGTGAAAAGATTATAGTCGAGGAATAACAATAGTAGTTTCTCGCATAAATTATTACCGTTCATTGGCTAGTAGCCAAATATGAATCACAATTAAATACATTTTTAAAGCAGAATTCATTATAAACGAGAAAAAAAGGATACAAGAAACTGATACAGGAAATGAGTAAAATGGTAGAAGCTAATGAGCCAGATGACAATTAGTTTATTTAATTCTGGAATAGAGAAAATTTTTCATCCAGGTGTATTGATTCATAAACTAAAAATGTGTTATATCAACTTTGTATTTAATGGTTCAGACCTGTGCTGATCTAATTACCAATCTCACTATGATGCGAACAGATTTTTTTGCAAAGCTTAATGAAACAGAAAGAAAATATCCAAATATAAGAGTCGAAAAAGATTGTAGAATTACATTTTTTAGCAAATCACCTGTAGTAATAGATAGCGTTACCTTGTGCTTTATTTTCGCTGGCAGGCATCTATCGAATAACAGGTGGTGGACTACTTCAGCGCAGTCATACAATCTCAAACCGCCTTATGTAGAATCACGTGTTCCTATAATAGAAGGATTTAAACAATTTACCCTTTTGGGATTTTTTCATTTTATGTTTTTGTCAATGGAAAGTTCAATAAGACTAATTACAAAAAATATGGATAGTATACAATACGAGAAGATGCAGGGGAGCTTTGATAAAATTTATTCATGGCTTATAAGCAAGCTTAATTTGCCTAGAAAGTATCTGAGATTGATGGATTTGTTAAGACTTATACGCAATACTATACATAATAACGGCGTATATTCGCTAGTTCCCAAAAAAGGTAAGGCTCTAAAGAATAAACAAAAGTCATGGAATGGAATAAAATGCATATTCCCAGTTAATAGAAATATAATAGTTGATGATTTCTGGAAACTTGCTTTTGCGACGCTGCCAGACTGTCTATCTATGTTACAACAGATTATAAATTCTAAGGATGTTTCAAAGATCATTTACATTCAGGATCCATCAGTTGACAAATCTTTTATTCCCATATTCTTTCCAGGAATTAGTTAAAATACATTATCTGGTGAAATATTGTTCTCAATATATATATTCTAATCAGTGATAATGGTTAAGTATTCTATTGGTATGTGGGATTCAACCTACCAATTTTCAATAAGGCTCAACCGCCACAATCCAGGAATTAAATATGAAAGGAGAAATGAATTTGTAAAAGACCCAGGAATTTATTTTGGATTGTCAGGTTCACCTGTCTTTCTAATTGCAGGAGATCCAAAATTGCAGTACTGAAAGGAACAAAACTTTTTGACTATGAAGTAATCACAAAAGCTTACCACAAAGTTCATGTACATAGATGGTTATGACGAATCCCAAAAAAGAAGTGACTCGAACCGAGAATGCAAATCCCTTCTAATTGATGGATACTTAGAAATGTTAAGTAGGACTCAATTTTGCGAAATATCTTTGCCTTCTCAGAATCCTTTTTGCGCCAGTTTGTAGAGCTAGATGTGTCAAGTAACGTTATATCAGACAAGCCTGATCCATTCATTAATATCTCTGTATGCTAGTTTTCCTTACTATCACATTGGAACAGGACGCCTTTATGACAAATAGGCTTCGATAAGCAAATTGTAACTGTTGTAGGCACTAATCAAATTTTTTTGCAGCAAATTTGAGCTGCAGGAGTTTTTATATGATTTTCTCAACGATTTGAACCCCTTTCGTCAAACAGAGTCCTAATGCCGCACTTATTTTTTTTGCAGACTAACCTTAAATACATTAATTCAGTATAGCACAGAAAATACAAATCTAACAATAGTAGTAGATCCATCCTTTTCAGTAGCCGACAGAATCTTGTCACTCTCGAAAATCGCAAACAAGACAAGTTTATGGGCTCAAGGACTCTTATCACTTAAAGGTATCAAAGATCTTAAAACCTCGATTATGAATACTGATTACATAATGGTAAATGAGTAAGAATGCGTAAACTTGACTGGCATCACTGATCCAGTATCAGCAACTAAGATTATTCTAAGTAACATCAAATTTGATGGCAATGTGGTAGTCACAATGGGGAAAAAGGATGTCTATATACAAATAAGAAGATGATCATAGCCATCCCAGCTGCCAAGCTCGAAAATAAGACAAATGATAACAACTACAAAATACTAAATACTGCTGGCGCAGGTGATGTCTTTATTGGAACGATTGCAGCGATGAAACTAATAGGAAATGATGATATAGAATCACTAATTTCTGCTAATGTGTCTGGCGCCATTAAGTCAACGAGAGAGAATATTCGTGAAAGCCCTACTCTTGAAGAAATACTTGAGATCAAGCAAAATCAAAAATTAAGTCCAAACATAATTTTGGAATAATTCATCGTAAGAGAACTTAGGACTGGACTATTCTACATATTGATTGTCTATAAGTGATAACTTATTTACTTCTTGTTTAATGTTGTCTAATCAATCTTTAGAATCGTCAAAATCATAAAAACAAAAAACAAAATTAATATCAATCCTAACGGAAAATTATCACTAAACCATCTCACCAAACTGACATTCAGCAGAAAAATAGACACCATCGTGACATCAACCTAATCGACTATTCTGCTTAACAAGAACCACACTATCTCGAACATTGAACAATCTACACTAAATTATTTGACTTTGCAAAATAAATTTCTATTGAAAATAGTGTTAATGGTCATATAATCAATATTGACTACCGCATGTTTGTATGTTAGAAATGAAAGTCAGCAACATTGTTATCATCAATGCACAAAATGTGGTGTATTATATGATTGCGGACACAGTGATTGTAGAAAATCGTTCTATTATAATATATGTTCTTCTTGCTATTAACCATGCTATCAGAAGTTCAGTTGCAGCTGTTACTACAGCTGCAACGCGTACTTGTGAATGCAATTAGTCTGATTATCAACACATTAATCGAATTTTTAACATGACTAGTCCAACACCCTCCAAGATGTTGAGATAGAAAATGTTCGCAATCATTTGTAGATTAACTTTGGGATTAAGTGTTGAACGATTATCGTGGTCAGATCTTTTGTTCACTCTTGCATTCCTCAACGACAAACAATTGTAATTATGTTTCAAATGACCATCAAAAAATTATCTATCTCCTTCATATAAACACAAATAGTGGAATATTACAAATCATCCTATGGTTTAATTGCAAACTCGTCGAATGACATTGGACGAGATTAAAGTCCATAAATTGGGTTTTTACTTCGTTGAAATTGCAATAGGGGGACCAAAAGTAGTCCAAAAATAATTGACCAAAACAAAATGGAAATTATCAAACTTTTACGTAAATTTAGTCAAAAATGATAGCTCATACCGCATACTGGATAAATCTGTTTTCAGACCATGAATGTGTCAGAAGCCTGGATACTGGAAATTATGCTGGAAATTAGAACAGCAAGAAGTACCGGCATATCTCATAAACTTCACGCCAATCTCGATGGTATGTTTGATGGGAGTAAGAGACAGGTTCTATTAGAGGTTATGATCAAAGATCTGCGAGAAATTACAAAATATGCACAAAAGTCTAAGACAGGTATAACGTTGAAAAATATCCACATATATCGAATGGAATATCTTTTATTTGAATTCAAATATATTATTGATATTGTAAGTTCGTTACTAGTTCATTTAAATATTCCACATGCTTTTACTTCTGGCGGTATGAAATCAGTATCTGACTATATCTCATTGTTTAATGATAGAATAGTTCTAATATATTAGCATGAGGGCCATGGAATGAAGGATGAACATCTAGCTATAGGGGAGGGCCTGATAGATCATCGTGAGAAAGTCAAGGGCTTTGAAAGATATCAATTATGACTTAACAATTACTTTAGAGGTCTTTAGTAGTATTACCTAAAGCTCTCGGCAGATAATCTCTGAACTATATTTTTTCAAGAATAGCATTTATCAAAATGTGATGTTTGCTGTTGGCCCTAAATTACCTAATTGTGTTGAAACTATGCAGCTGGAGTTATGGAAATAAGAAACATTACAGTCATAACGATACTCTATGACTCAATTTAGTTACGAATATCTTCAGTTGTCAAATTGACAGCTAGATTTGAAAACTGTTAGAAAATAATATGAATAGTTATGCAACTGCACAATCTAGACTTAATATTTCTTAATACTAAGTTCGTTCTACATACGTTCTATGTTCTTAATATCCTCTTCCAAAGTTTTTTCTGTGATAGCATGAATAGATCGATTTAGTATCTTTTCTATCAATCCGTAATGTAGTTCACTGTTTAACTTTATTTGCGTGTTTCCTGATCCCATTTCTACGCATCTAATGTTAGTCAAGCTCCCTTTTCCATCACCGTCTACCGTTTCAATCTTAATAGCGTTGTCAAGAGAAAATTTGGTTAGTCTATTTATAGATTTTATCCTCTTTCCGTGGAATGACCCTTCTTGTTCAAATTCAATACTAGAGTCATTATTTTCGCCCACCATTTTTTTGGTTATGATCCTGACATTTTTTATATATTCAGGATGAAAGTGCGGTAACTCTTCTACGTTCATAAAGTATTCCAAGACGCTGGGGATAGACGCTCGAACTTCCCTTCCAAGATCAATTCGAACAGTCATAATTAATCTCTAATTAATTACAGTTCTTATATATTAAAGATTTTAACTAACTATTTCTACGAATTGAAAATATTATTATGATATTAGAACGCTCTAGAACATGCATATTAGCAAATAGGTACTTGATGGAATGAAATGTATAAAGTTCTTTTATCTTGTTAGTTAACAAGGTTAATCAATCCTATTTAACTTAAGTTGACATAATACTTTTAGATCGAAAGAGAAGAGATGTCGTTATCCAACAGTTCGTCGTCACAACTTATAGGAAAGGAGACTGTATCTAAAGATAAAAAACAAATCGTTATGAATCTATATGAGTCTGGAATAGGGGAAGAATTTGTTGCTATGCAGCTAGATTTAGATATTCCCACGGTTATTTCAATTCTAAAAGAATATGGAATTTATAAAGGAAATTCTGAAGAAAAGTGAAAGATCTAATCTAAGACAAAGTTAGTTTATTGTGATATTGGATTCATTATAGTCAAAAAGATCTAATTGTGAGATCTAGTTCACTTAGTAAATTAATATTAAAAAGCTAAAAATTACAGATGCGAAATGACTATCCGTTATAACTACTGCCGGTTCTAGTATAGTTCTAAACTTGAATTGTCCATTATATGCATCCATTATTGTCGTAACCTCTTGCAGGTATCGACGCTTTAGAGTCCGCTTGGACAATTGATCTGATATCGATACCGCATTCTCTAATAATGATCCTAACTGTACTCTGCTGAAGCATGTCGCATCTGTAATCGATGTGGACTCTTATATACCTGTATTTCTTGCCGAATTTCCGACAGAACTATACAATATCTATTACGTCAATACATTTACTAAATGCTGCATAATCTCTCCGTTACAACTATCTGTTTGGATATAACTCTGAAGGCTTTCTTCTGTTACTGTCTTCTGCTATTATAAAACGAAAAAGGTTAGCTAGTTGATATATTATCCCATAGAAGAATACAGGTACGCTATCGAAAACTTGGCCCAATTAATTTACGACTAGACACTGGAGCCTTCAATCAAAAAAACTGGAGATATGTCGAGTAGACAGAATAACTGCTAGTATCCTTAGCGATTAGACTCAATAATAATAAGAAGAACTAAGGCGTCTTGATTCCAAGAATGTATATGCCGTAGGTAAGATAATACTGCTAGATTAGTTTATGGAATCTAGTACCTCTCCATTTAGTCGATTTCGATCCTGGTTCCATCAGCATTGTATCTATAGTTTTTACCTGCTTCTTCATCCGCTGTCTTTTTGTGCGAACCATCGCAAAAAGGTTGATTGCCACTTAATCCACACATACAAATCCATCTACTCTCATTTCCAACTTTGACTTCCATCGGACCCTTGTCTTCTTTCCTAACAAATCTTGCCATGGGAAATTAGAAGGTATGTCCCTCTATAAATTTGAAAGCCATGACGTGGTGTTTTCGAACTCCTGTCATTAGCAAGCTTTGTGTTTGATTAAAGTTAGTACTAAATGTTAATAATAATATTGGGTAAAGAAACACGATACATGTTATAGTATACTTGACATCTTCTTTCTTTGATTCTATATTATTTCATTACTTAAAAAGTCATCACATCTGTGTATTCTCGTCAGTCTCACAGGTCGCTTTATCTCTGCAGGCAGACGTACAACCCTATACATATCTATCTTGATAGTTTTTCCCATTTATATCGGATCTTGATGCATCGAATGAATGATATTTGCCGTCATTGACTCTGGTATTGAAGCATTCAGTATGTTTCTTTGTAGTCGCATTGCTCGCTAGCAAACAAATCAAGGAATCCTAATCAACACCTACCTTGAATTAGTAAACATTATGAGATGGCTGGCAAAGTGAGATTTTGCTATTCATTAATTTTTTTATTATCTGAACAGAAATTATTAGAAGTATCAATGCAGTAACTTAGAGTCATAAAGAAAAAAGAAAAAGATTAGTTGTTGTGGCTTGAACAACTATTTCATTATATTTGTAAATCAGTTATTTGTTAAACACGGCTATGTAGAAACTATTATCAATATTATCAGATTAGTTAGTCCATGCATGTTGTAGGTTATGCATCTGAATTACAATTCTCTATTCTGCATTCTAGTCAATCTAGACATCATATGCTCTCCAAAT
>JBEDUN010000028.1:0-12445 GCA_040414675.1 Nitrososphaeraceae archaeon
TAGCCGTCGATTTACGTTCAAATAAAGTCTACGTGGCAAATTATCTCGATAATACTGTCTCTGTAATAAATAGCCGTAATGATAAAAAGGAAGATAAGGATATACCTGTTGGAGATAGACCTACAGCCATAGTTGTTAGTTTCAATAAAGTCTATGTGGCAAATTCTGGTAGTGATACTGTCTCTGTAATAGATCCTTCAACAAATACGAATATAAAAAATATAACTGTTGGCCATGGGCCTACAGCCATAGATCACAATTTTGAAACGTTGCTAATATATATAACGAATTACAAGACCATTTCTGTTATTAAGTCCTCTGATGATATGGTGGCAGCAGGAATTACCTTTAATGTCTCACCTGGAAATTCGGGCAATATACCATGTAATACATACAACAGTCCAAATGTCTATAATAACACATATCCAACAAATACGTATCTGTATGTAGATGTATGTAGGTGCAAAAGACACATCCGCAACCTTTGAAGTTAATCGGTTTGGCAGCTTTACTGCTAACTTTAAACACCTTCCACCTTCCGTTCCACCAGAATTTTGGCCTTCATTACTCACTATTGTAGCTACCGCCTTGATTGGGTCTTTGCTTATTCCAGCTGGTATTGGATGGTTCAAAGCGAAAAGGCAGACTTCTAGATTAAAATCCTATCATCGGGAGTTAGATCTTCGTAAAGGCAATATTGAACAACTGAACACGTCATATAATAAGCTCGTTGACGCTTACTCTGAAGGCAAGATAAATAATGAACAATATACAAACCTGAAAACTGAGATTTCAGTTCTCTATGAGAAGATATATAAGAAGAAAATTGATTCATCAAATAGTAACTTAACATAATTATATGATTTGAAAAATGATATAAACTATGCTTTCGTTGAGGGAAAGCTAAGTGAGCAGCATTATAAGCTTCTAATTGAGAAGGTTTCTAATAATAAGAATAATCAGGAATCTATTAAATAAATAATCAAGTCCAGCATCTAATCTACAATATATGATATTCCTATTAAGAGATAAATGGAATTAATATCTTACAATCAGTTTGAGTTTGATAAATACTGATCAGACATATCTACCAATATCAATATATGAGAACCCTATAGGATATGTCGTGTTGAACAAAAATGTTCTTTTGATTCTGGCCATTGGAGCAATTGCCTCCATTATGGTAGTAGTCATGCCATATGATAGCATGATCTACGCAATAAAAGACACAGGTTTACGAACTGAATATAAATTTATTCTACATCATCATACAGCAGTTCATATACCCGCTAATCCGCCCTTTCAAACTTGTGCATGATTAGCGGTGCTAATGATTCTAGACTACAATATAGGTTATTGTTGAGATTAACCAAAGCAGAAACACAGATATCATCGACTAAACCCAGCAAATAGATAGTAAGTCTTTGCACCAAAACTTGCTAGCAGCTTTTGTAATTCCTCACTAGGGTTACCGTAAACATCAAATCTGTTTACCTTAGCTATATCAAAAATCTTTGGAAGTATTGTTTGTGATGCAATGCTATTATTGTGAGCTAGCGCTGCCTCTGAATTCGCATACGTTTCATGAACAATACATTTTGTCTCATCTTTATTTAGATAAAACTTATAATTTATTGTATCTGGTTCGTTAGTTTCTACCATGCTGCTCATTTCCTGTATCAGTTTCTTGTATTCTTCTTTTTTTCCTTCGTTTATAATGAATTCTGCTGTAAAATGTATTTGATTGTGCTCCATATTTTGGCTACTTAGTAGCCAATCAACAGTATTAACTTATGTTTATTTGCAGATCACCTTTGCTGATTAAGACATAGATCTCTAATCGGAAGTAAATAATTGCATTTGTTATTATTATTAGCAATATTATTGTATCTAATATCCTTATTATTAGTAAACCTTACTTTTACACATGATGGCGACAGTAATTATGATGACAATCTTTTCCTTCTGCTGGTTATGCAATCAGTGATTTCTATACGTTTATCAAGTTTTGAAAGAAGAATATCATTGTATGAAGACTGGTTGTGATTCCAAGATATAACTCCTAAAGTTTTTCTTGGTGACTCTGACGACATTGATAGCTTCCTAATTGCAGAAGCGATTTCCTTTATTAGATATATGGCCTCTTTACAATCAATATTTGGGTCATGAGTAAACATATGCAATAAATCTGAAATAACTACAAGGCAAGTGTCAAATTGTTTTATAACTTTAGGTAATTCATTAATGATTAAATCTGCTAGTTGATAAACTGTAAAGGCTCTACTTACAATTATTCTTTGTAGTATCTTTTTTATGTCAAGGTCATGTTGCCTTGCTTTTTGTGGTTCTGTCACCACAAACAAAACAAAACATGTTTACCTAGAGGCATGTTGATGACGCTTGCTGCCGGTTGTCCCTGTCTCTGGAACTGGAATTAAGCCGTCTTTTGCTTGCGTATGTCCTGGTGTTGCCTTCTTATTTGCCGCTGCGGTTGTTGCTGCTGTTACGGAATCTGATATTAGGACTGATTCTAATATTGATACGTTAACCGCTTTATGAGGATACATCTTCAATTCTTTTAGTTTATTCACCAAGTTATTTATCTGACCTTCTTTTATGGGCATGAGTTCAGGATGTTGTATGTAGGTTAGATATTCGTTTAATAGGTTTGCAGCATCGATAAACCTATCTGTTAGTAAGCGTCCAAGAATATTTCTATCTGCTGTTGCTGAGTAGGATTTATTATTCACATGATCAACTATGGTCTTGACATATCCCTTTTGTATTTTAATAGCACTAGGTAATATCAGTTGTTCAAGTCCCTTCAAAGTAACCCTATAATCTTTTCTTCCATGTATACTATTATTACCGATCTTTACCTCTTCTATTAGTCCAGCTCTAGCAAGACCTAAAACTCTTGTATTGATATTTTTATAGGCTATAAGCGGTAATATATTATACTTGAGTGTATTGGCATGAGTAATATGCTGTAAGCGCAATCGTTTTTGTTTTTGTTTTTCTTTTTCATCACTAGGTTGTCTAACCAGTTCTTGAATATAGTCCTGGGTGTGCGGAGCATATTGCGGAGGATATACTTGGTTATTAATATCATCATTCTTTTTCTTCATGAATGTATAGATTGTATATGCTGAAGTATAACCGGCAATAATCATTTTTAGAAGTTCATTATCCTCTATCACTACCTTATTCGGCATTATCTATTCCTATACTATGGGTATAGAGTAGTTATGTCTATACCAACTAGGCACGGGGTCGGTATATATTTAAACAAGCGTTGAGTTAGTATATTAAAGAAAGAATGGCATCAAAGTTTCAAACAGTCACACAGAAAAAGAAAGGCCTACAATGCATTTGCCATCGCTGTAAATACTCATGGATATCTTTTGCAACAAGGGATGTAACCAACTGTCCCCACTGCAGAACCACAGTCAAATTAAA
Organism: Nitrososphaeraceae archaeon; assembly: GCA_040414675.1. GTDB lineage: Archaea > Thermoproteota > Nitrososphaeria > Nitrososphaerales > Nitrososphaeraceae > JARBAU01. The sequence continues at coordinate 3,460 of JBEDUN010000028.1, forward strand.
TTCAAAAGTTGAGTAAGAAGATGAATCAAAAGAAAGCGGTAGAAAGTGGTTTTGGCCACCCCCAACAGCAGGCCAGAACCCAGGCAATCAGACGACACAACGACCCCCCACTAGGGAAGTTATTATATCATTATGAGTATCAATAAACAATTTAATAAACTTTCTACCGGGGCTTTTTTTGATTACGACCAAGAGCTCAAAGAGATCTGGCGTTCAAATCTAAGATCTGTAGACTCTAATGTTCTCTGTGAAAGCTGCAACTGCAGCACAACTGAAAAAATAAAACAACAAATCTATCTCAACAAGGCAAAGCGAAAGTCGTCCTTGCTGGAGTCCGTGCTAGTAGATCAGCAGCTGCAGCAAAGGAGGAGCCGCCGCAAGAATGAATGAATTTCATGTGCACGTCAGTGAAAACTGTGTGCATGTGTGTGTGCGCAGCCAACCAATCCACTACCCTAAAACCCTTAATTCCACGCTCAAAACCTACCAAAAACAACCCTATACATTACACTTCATACATACAATTACAAAAGATAGTATACTATTATACTATCTTAGTATACTAGTATACTATAGGAAGAAAGGTTACCTGCTTTTCCTTTGGAAGCGGCTTATAGGAGATTTCTTATAACCTTGGTAAGTAGGCTAGTTAAGATATCAGATAGTGCCTATCACCACCTTCAGCAGTTCATAATTGAGGATGCTAACTCATGGCATAAGGGCAGCATAAAAGAGACAGTAGAGGCAGCAATACGTTTCTACATTTCATATAAACAAAATCAGCGTCAGGACACACACACGTATGCACACAAAAGTTTTGGTATCACTAAAGAATTTTCTAACGTCCCTAAGCGGCTGCTGCGTCAGAGAGATCAGATTGTCGAATATCTTGAAAGGGAATACTATATTGAAGCAGATCTACTCAAACGCTATGGTGTAAGCCAACGTGCGGTTATTCTGACTCATCTCAAAGAAGCAATATCTTTTGTTATCGGCTCAGACAAGCGAACAGTTTCAAATGCACTTCAAATGCTGCACAAGTTTCGTCTCATGAAGGAAGTTTCAACTAACATGTTTGAATTTGCACCTTTTTGCAACGACTTGATAGAAGCAGCATCAGCAGAGGAGGCGAATAATTTACGCTAATTCGTTCAGTTTTTGAAATCAGAATTAGGGGAGGTGATAGATAGCAGTGATGGCACAGCGCAATGAGGAGATTGAGGACTTTCTTTCAGGAAACTACGTTAAAGCATTTCAAGATGGAGAAACTCGAATATTTGAATTTGACAGAGATAGCATAAGCATCGAGCAAAAGAACGACTTTAACGGCAATCCTACAAGAGTTTTGAGGTTCCGGGTGCGGGATGTAAATTCAATGGCTAATACCTGGAAGATGTGGGACTTGTCTAGGGCTCACGCTAACATATACCGAGAACTGACTAACGGTAACGATGGAAAGGGCTGGAAAGTAATGAAAATTAGAAGAGAAGGACTTAACAAAAAGACTACATACAAACCTGAAGGAGTGAATTAATTAACCTTCCTGCTCTTTTTTTCTATTCTTTTCAAATTAAAATCTGTGAAGCCTATATTATAATCATATTCTGGTTATGCAGCAATCCAAAATGACTCTCAAGCGAAAAGAAACGATGCGGAGACAGCAGAAAGTAATACAACTAGCAGCAGCTGGATATACAGAAAGGGAGATCGCTGCCAAGTTAAAGATATCCGATACTACCATTCATAGAGATCTTACAATATTAAAACAGCAAGCCAAAGAACAGATTCGTTCATACATTCAGGATAAGGTTCCATTTGAATATCATAAAACCCTGGAAGGATTACAGGATATAATCAAATCTATGGCTAACATCATTGCCAATAGCACGCACAACAAAGAGATAATGCAAGCATCAGGTATCAAGATACAGGCCTATAACATGCGTATGAAACTTGTATCAAATGCTAACCTAGTGTATAAGGCAATAGGCTTAGTCGATAGATATAGAGATTATACGTCTCAAAATGCTAAGTTATTAATAGATGAGACCGCAGAAAATGGTAATCAACAATCTATGTAAGGCCGTAGAGTTTTACAGGAAGCAACTAGATAGAATAGAATCTATAGCAAACAACAACAATCAGTTTGAACTACTAAAGAATCTCCCATTCTACAACTGGGATAACCCATCAGACATCAAGACGTTTAATAATTTCACAGGACTTCCAAAGAAGAATGGAAAAGAATACCCATTGTTTGAGTATGAACAGTAACTGTTCAACGCGCTAGAGAATAGTAAACATCTTTGGGTTACGAAAGCAACTGGCTTAGGCGTTACTGAATTCATGCTGCGGTATTTGTCATGGCAATGCCTCAATGATGATAAACTGAAGGGCTCACAAATGCGTATCATCACTGGCCCAAGAGAAGACTTGGCCATTTCACTAATAGACCGAATGAAGCGGCTATTCATGGATAAACTTGGTATAACATTCCAGACAAGAGATACATCCTTAGAACTAAATGATGTTAGCATAGACTCATACCCATCTAACCATCTTGATGCTGCTAGAGAAATCAAAGATGTCTCTTTCATACTGTTAGATGAGGCTGACTTTTTCAGAATAGGCGCAACAGAACGCTCGAGACGTCAGCGAGAGATACATCGCAAAGTCTAATCCTTTCATAGTGATGGTTTCAACACCTAACTCACCAGATGGATTATTCGAAAGTATTGAGAGGTAGCCAGAAGATACCTGTATCTACAAGCGTATCAAACTAGATTATACATATGGCCTAGGCAATATCTACAGCAAGGAAGAGATAGCAAATGCAAAGCAATCACCATCATTTGAAAGGGAGTATAATCTCAAATACCTAGGCCTCATAGGCAATGTCTTTAGTATGAGAGACATCGATGCAGCCATAGACAAAGGTGCTGCTGCTCTGTATGCAAACAAAACCGGATGCCGTTTCACAAGATACTCAGAAGTCTATGGGCATAGACCCCGGCTTCGGTAGTTCAGCCTTTGCGATTGTTATCACGGAGTGGGTTGATAGCCATATCCATGTATTATATGCTGAGGAATTCGAGAAGGCAGACTTCAATTCTATGATTAACAAAACATTGTTGCTAATAGAAAAGTATGGAATATCAAAGACTAACTCATCGCAAGTGTTTTGTGATGGTTCAAATCCTGCCTTTATCAGATCACTAAAGCATCAACTAGGAGAACGCGAGGACTATGAGCAAGAGAACGAATACTATAGGAAGTTCTCCAAAGACTATGATTGGACACAAGACATGCTTGTAGTTCCTGTGTCATTCGTAGTGAATCATAAACAGATGTTGGCTCACATAAAGAAGTTAATGGAAAACGATGGTGGCCAGATTGCCATTCCTCCAGCATTTGACGAACTGATAACTTTTTTTCGAACGGCAGAAACCAATGAATACAAGTTAGACAAAGAGTCAACTTCATATGATGATATCCTAGATGCTTTTAGACTAGGACTGGAATTCTATAAATGATGAAGAATAAGAACATAACAGAGAGCAAATACAATAACTACAAGATTGTTAATCTCACATTCTCTGAAGGCGATACCGCCGCTACTACCGAAGAAGGTTATTCTATGATATGTTCGCATTGCGAAACGGCAATGACTCTAGCAGATAGAGACATTACTTCACCTTCTGATAGAAGCAGGATATTAGTTAACAAATATCAATACTATTGCAAAAAGTGCGGATTAATCAAAGATGCTACCGCCGATGCTGCTACTGCAGCTGCACTTAGAAAGCGCAGAGAGAATATAGGCCTATGATTCCACAGAAAAAGGCGGAGGACACAGCGGATTTCTCTTTAAAAATATTAGATTCACTCAGATGTATCCAAACAACAAACCTAAATCACAATTACAGGAACTATTTGACGCCGAAGACGAACAAGAGGAAAACAGACTAAAGGCTCAAGGCTGCCTCATAGGAACTCTACAGGAACGTCAAGTTACTTGACAGCGAATCGTATGGTTCATATTAAGATATATGTTGACTTGAATCTTAATTTTTGTCATGGCTAGAGACTTTTCTAAAGAAGAGCAACTTCTAAGAGATTTAGAAAATATATTAAATCGGGAGGAAGGACGGAAAGACAGACTTCCACTACAAACTGGTATGATGGATGTATTAACAAAAGATTTCTTAAAATTGCCCAGAGAGAAGCTTGATACAATCTTTGAACTATTAGAAATTCTAAACCGTGCAGGATGGGATATTGCACTGTTAAAACAGCGGCATTTATTATTGACCGAACATGTCAAAAAGCCCATTGAAAATCTCAAGAATTTACCCAATTCAGAACATGCAAGCATACCTGAAGCTATAGATTACTCTATAAATGAGTATAGAAACCTCATGTATCTGCTCTGGAATATTGATGACCTCGACAATATGGTCATATCATTATGTAATAACTATAGAATAGCAACAAAAAAGCTACTTGGAGAAAACTAGGAAAAGCTCGAATAAAAGGTTGACAAATACTAATAAAGTTATAATAGGAATAAAAAGCAATATGCTGAAACGTAGCATTGTTACGATATTATTAAGCACAAATACGGAATATTGAACTCGAATATAGAAGCACTCGACGAATACATATGAGTGGAGACCGGATGAGATTATTAATTAGTTTTTATTAATTAATTTAGCTGCCTCTGTTGTAGCTTTTGCTCTGCCTTCCGCCTAATGCTTTTTTTAATGGCTTCTGCATTTAGATTGAATTTAGATGCTATATCTTCTGCTTTTTCGTCCAGCAATTCGCGTATTATATTTTGGCTATCTCTAACCAGTCTTCCATAGGCTTCATGAAATTCTCTATCACGTTTGGCTTGTTGTTGTTCACGTTCTACATTTTCCTGTTTAATTTTCTCTTTTAGATTCTTTAAGATTATGTTATGTTCTTGTATCATTTGATTATGCTCGTGTATGAGATTAGAGGCTTCTTGATTTGCTTCATTGGCTTTAGTCAGCTCGGACTTTAATCTGGCAATATCCTCAGTTCTTTCAGACTCTAGTTTGGCAACCCTTTTCTGTAATCGGAAAGTTGGATCAATGGTCAAAGAGTCGGCTGCATGAATCATGTAGTCCTCCAGTAAGTCGGATTCAGGAGGGCGATAATAATTGGAGGCTAATCCGACGTTATGACCTAATAACATTTCAACATGCAAAGACTTCATCCCTGACTGCTCACATTGAGTCTTGAAAAACTTTCTCATTCCATGAGTCGGATGAACGCCATCCTCTTTGCACTGGTCATACACTGTAGATCTCTTGATGGCTCGTTCAACAGTATACCATACCCCTTGTTCTGAAAGAGGTTTAGGCACGTTTGTTGTGAAAGGATTGTCAACGTTAAACTGTTCTCTAATTAGAGGAGCTTTATCATGTAATGTCTCTCCTGATTTTCTTCTATATTCAAGATATTCTTGAATAGCAATATAGCATTCAGGTGAGCAAAATGTGAAATACTTATCACGAGTCTTGGCATAGACCTGGATTTTGTATACTTTTAAGTTCAGACCCTTAAAGGCTGTTCCAGTCTCGATCAAATCACCTATCTGCAGAGTGCGAAGAGCTCCTACTCGCATCCCTGAACTACAAAGAAGTAAAATCATCATTCTGACCCTAACATCAGAAACCTTTAGAATCTGTGAAATCTCCTTATGGGAGTAAGCCCTATCATCATTCCTATAATCAAATTCATCTGAAGGGAGATGCATCCTAAAATGACGCATAGTTAAATTAAAATCGTCATTATTTATCTGGAAGAAATGTAATACTGCTGCTATATGGACTTTAATCGAACTACGGGCTAGTTTTTTTCCTGGTTTTTCATCCCTTAGATAGAGAATATAATCAATCAACATCTCTTTAATTATCTTAGGTCTAGTCCTGCTATAGTCAAGTAGCACCTCCAAATCATTGATCTTGATATGTTTTAGAAAGTTCTTGAAGATTCTTTTGTAGGTTACTACTGTCTTTTTAGCTCTAATGCCTTCGGTAACGTCAAAGATTCGCTTTTGCTGGTTTTGGTATTGATATTGATATTGCGATGGCGATTGTTTTAGTTTCTGTAGTTCTTCCTGCTGCTGTTCTTGTTCTATTTCCTTCAAATCGTCACCATTATTCATTTCAGACAAAGGCTCCAAATCTAAGTTAGTTAGTGTTATATTTATCCCTAGTATAACCTGGAAATAACTTTAATTATTTCGATATATTATAAATGGACACCTAATAATGCTTAAGGAAATCAAAGAAATATCTTCGGATAGTATAAGACTTCTCACCGAGTTTGGATCACCAGGTATGATAAGATCGCTTCAAAAGATTAAAGAAATCGTATCGATAGTACAAGAAATCACTGAATACATAGAAGAGCCTCGAATGGCTAACAGTATTGAACATGTGCGTACTGCTTATGAAGCAATGCAACAGGCTAGAGATAGACTCCAAACTGTCGCTGCCTTGGTAAATGAAACTGGGCTTGCAAATGACACTACGAATCTAGCACTCTCAGTTAAAAGTAGAAAGAATTCTGAGTCGAATCAAAATTTAGATGAGATGATCAATGCGTTTAAGGACTTGACTAAGTCATTCAAGATTTTATCAGCGGAATTAAGAAGATAAAATATGTGAAAGTAGAAGAATATGAAGTATAAATATCTCAAATACTTTCAAATTCCAACAGCATGCAGAAGTAAAGCTGCGTAAACGTAGTCATAACAGTATAATTATAAAAAATACATGAGTAATACAGGGTTAAAATCCATATTGGAAAACATATGATCTATATTATGAATTAGGAACTGATTTAACAATGTTCAATCCAAATTAAAATGATTCTCCGATATAACTGATTGGATGCATATATCGTGAATTATCCTAATACTAAATGTTGTACTTACTGACATAGGTGACATTATAGCTTATCGACATGGGTTACACTCCTGTTAGGAAGTGTATCCATATAGAAATCAGGAACAAAGTTTAATCTAATACATGAAAAAGAATGGATTGGTGGTGATACCATAAGCAATATTTGTAAGAGATATGATGTATCCAGTCTACAAGTGGAATAGTAGATGCAAACTGAAAGGGATGGAAGGTTTATCAAATCTCTACAAGACCTCATAATATCAACTACAAGAAGATAACACCAGAGCTGAAGAGACAATCCTTGATCTACGATTAATCAAAAGATTTGGATGTAATAGGATCAAGTATAGATTAAGAAAGGTTGTTGGAATCTCATTAAGCACTCGAACTGTCTACAAGATACTAAAGAGACATTGTCTTAACATTCTCAGGTGTCGGGCTAAAGCAAGAAGATACAAACGGTTTGTCATGAAGCGCCCAAACGATATGTTGCAGATGTACATCCTTGGCCCATTCTATCTCAGTAATTCAAGTCAAAGGAATTAAATAATTAGCTGCTTAGACGATTGTTCCAGAAAGGTAGCAAGCAAGTGGTCTGAAAGAAAAAGATCAGTTGATGATGTTCTCGATGTATTAGAGGATTGGATAATAGTCAATGGTAAGCCTAAGAAGATAATGCATGACAATGGAAAGCAGTTTACGTCCAGAATCTTCAAACATTTCCTTGTACATAATCATATTAAGGATAAACGAATTCCAAATTCTTATTCACAATTACAGGGAAAGGTAGAAGCCTACAACAAGATTGTAAAGAATGAATTTCTAGCATTAGAAGATATTCCAGACATGGATGAAGGTAAACGGAGATATGATATGTTTGTAAAAGCATACAATGAAGCAAGAGAACATGGAGGCATAAACGGTCTTACTCTCTCAGAGATGTTTCTACAAAGATTAATTACACCTAGTACATATATAGGAACTAAGCAGCAAAGTTTAACCCATGTGGGTAATTAATAATGTAACCTATCTATGCAAGTACAACAGCTAAGAAACAACTTGTCAGCTGCGTTTCCATTTTACTCTTACTATACAGATTCTGATTGTGAGATAAATACCAAATGCTGCGAGTATACAGAGTACGCCTGATGCTATTAAGTTGTGTTGAAATAGATATATAACCGCAAAAGCTATACTCAGACTTGAATACGAAAATATTATAATTGGTAAGTATTTAGTGATTTTCTCGGCAATATTTATCGCCTTTACTATTAGTTTTATTCGATCTGCAGTTGAGTTATCCATAGATATTTATTATCACAACCATGATGGTTCAAAAATGATATTAAGGTTATCTAGACCCAACTTGCAAAATTTATAGTTCAAATATGCTTTTTCTGACTTGAGATCTGAGACGGTTTCTTGTGTAAATTGAGTCTAATTGATTTTCTGTTATCGTCAATCGCATGCATTCTATTCTGGATTTTCAACTATATGTACTTTCTAGTTTCTATTTTTACTACTAAAAAAGATGATAAAAAGATACTTTAATTAAATTGTGAAAAGATTGAATTAAAGCATGGACAAAGAGCAGTATCTGGCACCCCAACAAGAATTGCAAGTAAGCAAAATTATTTCTGCTCTCAAAGATTGGATAAACAAGTACGCTAAGAAAAATCAGATATTCGATCCATTGATCTTTCTAGATGCGTTTCACGAATTCGAGCTTGTAGTTGAACAAGAATGTTTAGGTCAAGGCATTCTGAAAGAAAGGATTGATCAAATCAAGTTGAATGCTGAAGAGCGCTTTAAAATAAAACATACGCGAATGCTAGACAAAGGAGATTTTATCTAAAACCAGTATATATCATTATTAACTAACCAGGCATGATGCTTTAAAATGTATAATTAGTTACATCGGCTATGTAGAAACTATTATCAATATTATCAGATTAGTTAGTCCATGCATGTTGTAGGTTATGCATCTGAATTACAATTCTCTATTCTGCATTCTAGTCAATCTAGACATCATATGCTCTCCAAAT
>JBEDUN010000029.1:0-17807 GCA_040414675.1 Nitrososphaeraceae archaeon
ATGTCGGAGAAATTAAAGAAGAGGATGGAAGAAAGATGGAGTCAGGCAACTGATAAGGCGGCTGACGCTCTTATTGAAAAAATGGAAAAATAATGGATGGCTATGTTTCAGAAGACAGGAGCAGAAATAGAATTTCGTGAGAAACTTGCAAAGATCTATACTGAAGGACACACGTAATAATATACTATATATTATAGTAATATTTGCGGCACAAAATTAAAAATCTATTTGTATTATAATAGGCAATGGAAGAAATGATGAGTAGTACACTAAATTGGACCCTAATTCAAAATCTACTATGTACTGAGCTACCAAACAGGATCAACAGTTTATTCAACTTCAACAATTATTTGGCTAAATCTAGTTGTGCGCCCCAGTTCAGCAATAAGTCTGAGCTAATGAATAAATAAAATAATCAAACAAACATTGGGATTATTTGAGCAGCAGTATATGAGATCTCAAACAAAAAAATGTGTCGCATGTATTCGGAAAAGTTGTACTGACTTGAAATATTGCACCTATCATTATGATGCATTCATAAACTTGAAACAAAAATATGAGTCATGGGTATATGCTTATGGCCACATTTCTTGGCAAGAATATATGAACAAATTACTCATGATGAGTGAAGTTGGAATTTGGGTAAAAGATATAATAGCGATTGAAACAAAAAATTTGAACTAACTATGAAACTAGGAAATCATCAATTAATAGCCCAGTATTACCACATTATCCTGAAAGACAATACTTAACGAGATACGGGATTTGAGTATTCAGATAGCAATGTGAGATTCTTAGATCAATAAGATTCATTGCGCAAGTCTTATATCTGTAAATTCATTACCTTACTCAAATAAGATGCCGAAACCGGGGTTTAAATCTATCACAGTAAGTGAAAATGTCTACAAAAAATTCTATGATTCATACGAAAAGAATAAGAAAAAACTCGAGTTGAAGGGCATTACTAGCTTCTCTGGATATATGACCAGTTTGATGGAAGAAACCGTAATAAGATATGAGACGTTTGCCAAACATGGCCCATTCATGGAAAAGGTCTCAATTGATCAAGATCGGATACTGATAAAAGACAATAAAAGAAACAGAATAGCTGAAATACTCTTAAAAGATGGAGAGTTACAGTGCTTATTGGATGAGAAAACAGACTGTATTCACATAGGATTTGTTTATTCTGTACCTGAAATATATCTTATGATGGATAGCAGACATACACCATCTGCACGAGTTCGCTCTGTTGTGAAATAAAGCAGTAGTATGTCAAATTATTCTCTGATATTATATTGCTAGAATCATTTCATTATAACTCTAAAGTATATCAATCAATTAATCAAAAAGTCATTCAAACGAAAGTAGAAATGCCTAGAGATTATCTCTAAGTTTGATCTTTCTGTTTTTTGCTTTCAGCATCAAAATTCAAATTACAACTTCCTCTGGAAGAGATCCCATTAGTTGTCGTTGAGCACAGATTTTCTTTCATCTTGTCTTGTCCATCAACACAGTACTATGAATTTGTCTGAGAATATCATTGCTGCTACAAAAGGAAGTTGTATGTCTGTCTCAATAAGAATCGATTGTACTACAAAATGACAAAAGGAATATCTGGTACATCTGTAGTGGTTATAGCCTATATAACAGGCCGCAATTTCACATTTCATATAAAAACTGCCACCGACATTCTTATTTCTTTTGGTATATCTAATTAGAGATAGTATTTAATTTCGTAATTGACATCTACTTTCGACTAAGGAAAACTGAGAGTATTATTGTTGCAAAAGAAGTCAAAGCTAAAGTAAGGAATATCAGAGTGTATGATATCTCAGATGGAAATGACCCCATAATACTCTTTATTATGATTTGATTTCCTTGCATGAATATTCCGGCAATTGCAGGTCCTATGGAAGCTCCGATCAAATTAAAAAGGAATGTCATTCCTAAAGATATCCCACTATACTGTTTTGGTGTAGACTTTAGGGCAATCTCATACCCTCCAACTCTCATTAGCGATATTCCAGCGGCCACAATAGCAAGATTTATTGCTACCAAAAATTCCGTTGAATGAAATACGAATAAGCTAATAAATCCAAATGTACTGACTACACTTCCGATGACAATCGGTTTTATGCTGCATATTTTAGATACTATAAAACCTGAAGATGGCGCAAATAATAGAAATACCATCATAAATGGTAATTGAATATCTGCACTAGTTATTGCGTTTCCTCCAAACCCTATTGGTAGAGGACTTCTGACCAAGACTGGAATGGTTTGAAATGGTGTAAATAGAGCTAGAAACGAAACTACTAAAATAATATTAGAGAATAGAATTCTCTTGTCCGTCATTAGTTTTAGACTAATTAGAGGATTATCTGATTTTTGTTCAACAAATATTAAAGATGCCAGTGAGACAGTTGCCAAAACTAAGAATAATGGGACATATATTGATCTTGTATTGTCAGATAATTGCGAATAGGATATGACCAGAAGAAATGAAGTTATAGTGAGGGAAAATGTGATTGCCCCTTTAAAATCTACCATTTTAGAAATGTTCTTTTTTTCATTTTTTCACTATTTCTATCATATTTACCTAATTTTATTGGAGTATTTGTTCTTTGTAATAGCACAGTATCTTTAGGATCCGAGCTGTCGGGTATAACTCGTCTGATTATTAACCATAGAGTTATTACGATAAAAAATGTTGAGAAAAAGTAGTTCGCCAGTCGAAATTCTCAACTATATTTGATCCTACCGCTAATCCAATTACAGAACCAGCTGCAAACATGGAGCTAAATATTCCTACACCTATAGCGACTTTATCATTTGGAAGCTGATTCTTTATCATCCCAAGCGCGATCGGAAAAATTGAGATACCAATTCCTTGAATTATTCTTGCTAATTCTAGAAATGTAATACTAGAGGATATTCCCCCTAGAATGATCCCAACAAGATAAATTAACATTATAATTAGTATCATTTTTTTCTTTCCGTAGATATCTGACAGCTCCCCAACAATTGGTGTGGAAACTGCACCAGCCATAATATATGCGGAAAGAATCCACGAGGATGAATTGTATGAAAGATTAAATTCCTTAATAATATCGGTTATACCTGGTAGTAACATAGTCTCACTGTACATTGTAATTAGCAAAGTTGAACCCAGAACTACAATGGTTATCCAATCGATCTTCCTTATGCCATGTTTCTGGTATATCGAAGCTAAATTTAGCTTCGTAGTATCCCTTTGTAATCTTATAATGACAAAGATAATGTGTAGGTGCACTCATTTAAGTTTGTCTACATCTATTTACATTGAATTTTGAATATAGTCAATCATAATTAGTAAACCTTTTATTTATAATATGTGTATATGAACTCATTAAACATTGAAAAAACTGGGCAATGACGTATTACATGAGCCAGAAATACCAGCAAGTACCTGCACCTGTGCTGAATTACGAAAGGCGTCTAGAGCCGTGACATTGCTTTACGATAATGCATTTAAGTCTTCGAGGTTACTTTCTACTCAGTTATCTGTACTTCGAGTCATCTCCAAATCTGATTCTTTGAAGGTATCACAACTTGCAGAAGAGTTAGGTATGGATAGAACAACACTTACCAGAAACCTGTCTGTCTTGGAAAGACAAGGATTCATCAAGATCTCAACTGGCAAAGACCAAAGAACAAGAATTGTAACGATAACTCCCAGTGGCAGTAACTCTATAGCCAAAACGATTCCTCTTTGGAATGAGGTTCAACGCAAGGTAAAAAAACAAATGGGAGAAAATGCCTGGAATGAATTGATACAAAGTTTGTCTCATTTTGTAAGAATAGCAGATCAGTTACTCGAATAATAATAAATATCACCACATCCTCAAGGTTTATCCAAATCACAGTATTGTCAAAGTGCTCATCAGAGAATTTCTTTGTCCAGCTACAATATACTATAATACGGTAGTTATATACACGTTCTTCATAACACGACTTTTAATAAATCTTGCAAAAGGGCAACTCTCAACTTAATTCATAAAAATTGTTATAAAAGTCTATATATCTTTGGCTCGTCCTTACGATAATTGTACTTAAAATATTTGAGTTTAGTATTTCAATCACTTTTTAGAAGACAATTTTTGCGAGATTCACATTCTAAGTTTAATTATTCTTCAAATTTTCCCATCATCAAAAATGAATCACGTTTGAAAAAAATTTCAATTCTGTTATTTGTATCTTTAACCTTGCTAACAGCTGCAATATTTGTTGATAAATCAAGAGTCTTTGCTTTACCCGAGGGGATTGGCCATTCCGGATTCAGTGGTCCTCCATCTTTAGGTAATTTGCCTTCTCCATCTTTAGGTAATTTGCCTTCTCCTGATAAATCTGGTTCACCTCACTTCAATTCGAAAAATGGTCTTCCAGATCATAATAATATCAACCCAAACAACATACATACAAATAATATCAACCCAAACAACATACATACAAATAGCGTTCAAACAAACGCACATTGCACAGATTCTGGTGCAAGTATAAATCCCTGCGGTAATTCAAACAAGATGCAGGATAACTCAAATCACGTTCAAGAACATTGTACGGGATTTGGAATAAGTGCAAATCCATGCAATAAACACGTTGATCCTTGTCTAGTGAATCCCTGTCCTATCAGCCCTTGCAATATTAATCCATGTCATACTTCTGATGGAACGGTGGTAGTAGGCACGGAGTCTACTGCTAATTCATATAGATCTTCACCGATAATAGTTAACGGAGAGCAAAGTACTTCAACCACTAATACTGTGAACGAGAATCAGGAAACTGGATCTTCTGAAAGTATTCCGGTTGCTGACGCTGGTTCAGACAAGACTGTGCATTCTTTGAATCATGTTACTTTAGATGGGAGTAAAAGCTATGATCCTGACGGAAAGAAAATAGACTATTCATGGGTACAGCTAGCAGGTGGTCCCATTGTATCATTGTCTAACGATAATAGCGTCAAACCTACGTTTGAGGCACCGCAGGTCACCCAACCCACCACATTAACATTTCAATTAATAGTGAACAATAACAATGCAGTCAGTAGCCCTTCATATGTAACTTTTACTGTTAAACCTTAGCTTGACACATACTATCTTCACATATTCATTTCCAAAATATCTTGGATTTTATTGAATGTTTTTTATAGTCTAAAAACTAATATCTTATTCTGAAGAATCGCAGAAAATTTATTTATTTAAATATTGCTCAGATATAAATTAGAGCTTATAAAATTGGACAATAGTTATTTGAAACCTACTACTTCTAGATAATACTGTTCCCTATCAATTTTTTCTGATTTAACACCTTCGATATCTACTAGATCTTGCATTATTCCCTTTCCTCGTTCTATCCTCCCATTTGGTAATCTGACCACACCATTAATAAAACCACTGCTTCCACATATAGGATTAAAAATTGAATCAATATTATTTATTTTTCCATAATATTTTGAAAGAGTTTTTTCTTGAGTCCCATTGTGACCTTCAAAGAATCTTCCTTTTCTAAACACAATTCTTGGATGATCGGATGTTAGTGTTTCACTATCTCTAGTAAAGGTAAATATGATCTTAAAAGTATCTATTTTCTTTGCCATATCAATAAGCCAATTGTAATATATTACATTTAACAAGGGTCTTTCATCTCGCTGGTTGATGATGTGTAAAGTTGGATTACTATAAAATAGTGTAAGTCCAATATCTGAATTCTTCGAATCTTGCAGATATTGAATTAAACATCTTGCAGATTCTATTCCATTTGCTCCTGACCAATAGGCTATATCCTTTTCCAATCCAGCTGCAATCTTCCATAAAAAATGATTTTTTGCTCGATTTAGTCGCACATCTATCTTGTCTCCAATCTTGGTCTGTTCAAGGAAATATGCTGCAAATCCGTCGGCCTTACCAGTAGACGGATTAAGATAACCATATGGTTTTTCGTCCTTGATTGTTAATTCAAACAAATCCCTAGTAGGAGATGACGCTATTGAATATGCTCTCTCAACAAAGCCTTCTTCGAACTTTCCTGATGCTAAAGGTCGTCTAAGAAAAGCACGAATAGTAACTGACTGTCCTACGTTAAAAGTAAATCTCTGGGACTGAGAACTAGGTGAAAAAGAAAAGGTGTATGTATCAGGCGTCTCCATCACCTTTTCAACGATTTGCCATTCATAGTGCTGCCCTAATCCTTTAGATGACATTTTAATTGGCTTCTCAATATTCTATTTTTGTTTTCATAATATAAATTAGTCTAAGAATCTAAATGGGTTATGTAATTTTAAAACATGATAAGTTGTACATTGAATAAGTGTAATGAAAGTAACATAATAGAGATTAACACTTCCAACTTTTTTGGAATTTCAAATGTACGAAAAATGAGAACTTTAGACCTATCCAAACCGGTATCTATATATCTACTATCCATATGTCTGTCTATAAATAAGATCCCCTAAATCAAAGGCCTCGTTCACGTCATTTGATAGACCTCTGATTTCTATCTGGTTTTGTTTTCATAAGTAATCTATGATCAATATAATCAACACACAGGATGTATAACGAAGTTCAATCAAAGAAGCTCAAAATACATGTAAACCAAGAACCAGCAAAAAGGATGCAATTCACAAACTATTTAGAAACTTGCTACAGAAATGTAAGATGAGATATGACAATAAGAAATGCTTTAAACAGAGCCCACAAGAAATCCCAATATTGTTGGTATCGCTGTAATGATACCCAAGCGATATCCAAATAATGTGTATCAATGTAGGAATGTATGAAAGATTTTATACAATAGAAAATCTCACCCCAATCTTTGTATTCAAAAGATATGACTTTGAACATAAACAGCAATTAGACTCGATCTTTTAACATAAAATCCTGAGGAAATTGCTCAAATCCATATTCATATTTGTGACTAAAATATAACCTAACTTCATGACATTAAGATCCGACATGTAATGACGCATAATGCTGGGTAACAAGTAATAATGGATTTGCTTTCTGTATGGTACTATCTACATTCTTTTTTACACTTCTCTAGACCATTGCTTGTTAATCGAACATCGCTTGTTGATATGATTTCAACAAGCCCCTCTGCTGTAAGATTTCTCACTATCTCGTTTGTGGCTTGATATCCATAGGATGGTCTTTCATATGCTCCCGTACTAATCGCCTGAAAAAATATGTCAATGGCTTTGTGACTCTTATTCAAATCTCCTGATGTAGATTCATACAAGAAACAGATGAATTTCTTGGAATATCTTTCTAACTCGTCTCCTGTAAAAAGTGATGACATGATGATATATGGGATTAATTACTCAGTTTAGCTATAAATTATTTGTTTACGTCAAATCTGATAGTTAAGATAAGAAACAATACTATAGCCCATCTACTTTGTGTATTAGGTCATGCCATAGTTTTGGTTACACTCGAGCTATTTAATTTCATTCTCAAATCTATTGTGATGTCACCTACTGAGGCAAAGAGCAACTTTAGCCTAGAATATCAATCAGAAGAATAGGACCAAGACAGCTGAATAAATGATATAACTAACACTGTGTTATTCTATGAATAATAGAGATGCAGGGAAATTTCATTTTGGGTTGTTCTGGATGGAATTATCCCGATACACTGGATAAGGGCGGATGGACCAGGATTTTCTACCCTGAAAAATCTACAAAAAGGTTACGCTACTACTCTCAAATCTTTAATGCTGCAGAAATAGACGCTAACCTTCTACCTTAGATTTTATTCAAAAATGACAAGAGGCACTTTTATAGGAATAGCAAGAGATACTCCAGAAAAATTCCAGTCTTCAATAAAGGTACCTGAAACAATCACTCATAAGAAGAGACTAAGTATTGACAAGGGTGCAATAACAGATCTTGAGGAGTTCTTGGACAAAATATCACTATTAAAGGAAGCAAATAAACTTGGAGCTGTACTAATTCGACTCCCTCCAAGCTTTACGGTTGATGAATTTATAGATATAGAAGGTTTTCTCGATAGATTGCCACGTCTTAACTCAACTAATCAGTATTATCAATATGCTATTGAATTCAAACATCCATCGTGGAATACCGAAGGACCCATGAGAAATGCTAAAGCAATACAATATTGCCGCAGTAATCACAGATTCACCTGCAAAAGAAAATTTACAATTCTTATCAAATATTATAGTAACTGCGGATCATTCATTTGTGAGATTTCATGGTAGAAATAAAGATCATTATTGGTATAATTATTTGTACTCGCAAAAGGAACTAGAATTGTGGGTTAACAAGATTAACGAAATTAGAAGTCAGACCAAAATTCTAAGAATATATTTTAATAATCATTACGGCGGAAATGCTGTCATAAATGCATTACAATTTAAGGAAATGGAATTGGGGTCAGCTTTGTCAAAAAACGAACAAGAGGCATTGAAACGTGCAGAAAAATATATTGCAGTGCAGGAACAACAGTTGAAACTGGACTGAAATATATTTGAAATTTCCTTACCTTGGCCATTCAAATTGGAATTTTATTGCTAACATCATATTTACCAAATATGCAACTCTAAAATTCAAATATGATTAGAAATTTATCATTATTGTATATAACGTTCCAACAAAAAATTCAGAGAATTGACATTTATCGAAAAATTTTAGTTAGCATTTCTTAAGCCTGAAGTAACATATCATGAAAACCGTCTTCACTCACTCCTCTGCCTCTTTCCCAGAGGAAAGCCGTTTCAATGATTTCAAGTTTTTGTTGACTGAACTGGAATCAATCTAATTTTTATCAGGTATGATTTTATCGAATCATATTAAAATTCAATTACCACTAATCAACAAAAATTAACAAGGCTTAATGATAGTAATTTATTTGCTAACATGATATGCATATTAACATAGGGCAAGCAGCACTTGGTATATTTATAATACTTCTAGAATTGCCGCCGTGCGCAAAACAATAAAAAACCCATACTACTACCACATTGTAAAAGAGGAATAATGAATACTATATTGAGAACTATAGCGAAAACTAGGAATATAACTTCTGTTATTGTTTTATTATTAGTCGTACAAATTACTGTATTATTTTTAGTGTCAGTATTTCTAATTGGTTCACTACACCCGTTGCATGCTCAGACTGGCAACAATACATCTGGTCCTAGTACAATATTACATACACTCAAAAATGGTGCTCCAAAATCTGTGGAATTATTTCCATTGAACTCTAAACCTTACAATTTGACATTGGGCGAATGGACTGCTAGATGGTGGCAATGGGGCTATTCCATACCAAAAAGCATAAATCCGGCTTATGATAATACTGGAAGATATTGCACTGAAAAACAGAGTGGCCCAGTGTGGTTTTTGACTGGCACTTACGGTCATCCAGTTATTCGTCAGTGCAGTATTCCTGCAGGAAAAGCGATTTTATTACCCATATTAAACTCAGAATGCTCATTTGCTGAATTTCCCAAGCTTAAGACGTTTTCTGAATTACGCATGTGTGCCAAGAATATTCAAGACAAAGTGACTAAAGTTAATGCAACTGTTGATGGAATCTCTCTGAACCAACTAGAAAAATATCGTATCCAATCGCAACCATTTAATTTTACTCTACCGCCTGAAAATATTCTTGGGCTTGCAGCTAACACTAGTACACAGGCCATAGCAGATGGTAACTGGGCCTTTTTAAAACCTCTTTCAATTGGCGCTCATAAAATAATTTTTAAAGGAGAAGTACAACCACAAACAGAAAGAAAATCTACTACTGATTCCTTTGCATTTCCCTCAGGATGGAATTTTGAGACCACATATAATTTGACTGTGAAAAATGCAACGAATGCCAATCAACTTCAGAATCAAAGCTCGATGGAAGAGAACCAAAATTCAATAATAAAAAATGATCGAACAAATATGGCAAAACTATTAGCCTATATAGTTGGAAGCACTTTGAAGCACGCAGTTAACCTTTTGGAATTAACAAGTAAAGATCCTGCAGTACAAAATGCATCTTTTGTAAAATTCATAGACAAAAAATACATGGGAATTCCAACCAATATTGATTTAGCAAAGAGGAAAATTGCACAAGATATCTTGGAAAGAGACAAAGATATAAGAAATGTATACTTTTTAACTCCAGATGCCAATGTGTACATGGGAGAGCCATTCTCTTACCAAAAGCAACTTCCGAAGATAAATTACGCAGATAGAGAATGGTATAAGGGAGTTAAGGAGTTTAATAATACCTACACAAGCGCGATTTTTATTTCGGCCTCTATACATAGTCCAGCAATTGCAGTTGCTGTTCCGGTAGATAGAATTCAGATAACTGATACTGTGGTATCTAATAATAGTAGTAATAAAACTAACCAAGTAATTTCAGGATATTGGGTAGGGATATTGGATCTACGTAGCATACTGCAAGATATTAGAAACCTCAATATCACGAATAATGAAAGGATTCTGGTTGTTGATCATAATGGTTCGGCAATAATAGAATACTCGCCAGCTTATGCTACAAATAATAATTATACATCCTCATCTTCCACATCTAAATTAATGGACTTTAGTCATCTTAAAAGTACAAATGCGGTAGTAAATGGACAAGCAGGATCATTACTGGAGACAATTAATGGTAAGAAGAATTTTACTATTTATCAACCGATTCAAGTTGGCAATCGCTTTTGGGGAGTAATTCTGATTGAACCAATTTCGAAATTATACTAGTTTGAGTGTTCTACAACTAGAGAAAAGACATGATCGTCTAAAACGTACTAACATTATGATCAACCAACTCTCAGAAATCATGATCTAGTATTATTTGAAGTCATACCAATGTTACACACAGGTTCATCTTGTCAGTAAAAAATGATTACAAAATATGTTTTCTAGCTCCCAATTTGTTACTATAAATTTTCTGGGTTAGTCTCTCAATAATAGTGTATCGCTATTGAGGTCTTAACGGTGTTTGATATGATATTTAAGGTTAGGCTGCAAAAAGCAAGTGCTAGATTGGGCTTACTTTTGGAAAAGGGGTTCAAATCGTTGAGACTTATATGTAAAGACTCCTGCGGCATAAATTTACTGCAAAAATTCTGATTAGTCCCTACAACAATCATAATATGCTTATCGGAGCCTATTTGACATAAATGTGTCCTGTCCCAATATAAGTAGGAAATACTAGCATAATGAGATATTAATGAATGGGCCAGGCTTGTCTGATATAATGTTACATGACGCTTCCAGTTCTACATACAGACGCGAAAAAGACTCAAAAATGAGAAATCCTCCGCAAAGTCGAACATTAACATTTCTAAATATACATAAGCTAGAAAGAAAGAACGCTGACATACAAACCAAGGTGGAGGAATTGGAAGAATTAAATCAATCACTAAGGCAGCGCGATAAAGTAAAGGATGATGTTATAGCACAATTATCAGATCAACTTATGTTTTTATCAGTTAGATTGCAAGAAATTGAAAGGAGACAAGACGATGGCGCACGAATTAGGAGTTCGGCCCCATAACCGTGAGCAATCCCTTTGCATCCATCATTGAACTGCTGTGAATGATGCGCAGGTCTTTGTCTGGTTGCTCTTAACGGCAGTTTGAACTTGCCCTGCAGACCGTATTTCGTTAGACTACAAGAAGATGTCGGACATATAGATCAATTCTGTACAGATAATCGGTCCTAGCCCCGATCACATAGATGATTATCAACATAGACTCTCGTCTATGGCTGCTTTGAACGATAAAGTTTTCAAAGGTTTGATAAGATACAAATTTGATGCACGACGTGTATTTATAACATCTAATAAATTCTTTGGAAAAAACATAGTGAATTTCGTTGCCATAGATGGCACAGAATACTCCAAATCAAATCAACGTTTGATATGGTAAAACTCTATTTCGGCTGAATCCTCTGGAGGATCTAAGAATCAAATTTAGTTTCTCAAACTAACGCATTCTTGACCAGGACAGAAAGTGGTGTAGTGCCTCCAGTATTGTCTGAAATTAATTGATACAGACTTCAGATTTGGTGCGCATCACATTTTCTGTGTGGTTTTTACTTCCATTATCAAGTCACACTTTACATCTATTTTATCATGATGTTTTTTGACTGCTTCCTTATCTGGTGCGTCTAGAATGCGATAAATAGATGCCGCTTCTAAATTGTACAGGATATTTACCACTTTTACTCCAAGCTCATCTCTCGGAGCATTTTGCGCATTTATAAGCTCCTCTTCGGTGGGTGGCTGTACCCATAGAATGAACATACAAGTACGTTGGCAATGCTGTAAGTATACTCATGGGAATACTAGTTAATATCTTTAATCTATTTTCATTATTTTTTAACAATGACATATACCACATTAAGGTTCATTTCAATTACAATGTGTGGTAATTTATCAACAGCGAATGTCACTCACTACTAATCATATAAAAATTATTTTACGGAATAAAAGATATATCGAAATCATAAAGAATGGTCTTCATTTTTATGTTCTGTTAAGTCTTTTTTCTTCTTAAATCTTCGATTACATATTTTACATTCGAATGGATTTTCAAATTCTAATAAAAAACGCTCTCTGCGCTGTTTCGGAGTTTCGTCTTTCATAGGCTTACCATCTTTTTATTGTATCATCGTTAATTAATCAGGTAAATTACTTAACGGTTTTCTGAATCAGTACTAATCAGACCAGTAAATTTCTCCTGCATTTCGAATAGTTCTGAGCCTGTGAGTTGAGGAGAGATCTGCATATCTATAGGATTATTTCCAGTGTCAGCTGATGTGACTGCTCCCGGGGCAATGATTGCTAGCAGACTGTTGTATAGCAATAATTGTCTATTAGTCCATTGCTAATTAGCAAATTGTTTTATCCCAAGTTGTATTGTGTGTTATTTATCTATTAATCCAGACCAGGCTAGAAAATATCATTCTGATGGTTAGCACTACGGTGATATTCCTACTGACAACCCGGGGTGGTTTTATTTTTAGTCTCGGATAGCCATAAATAAGTAGAAGAATTTAAGATGTAGTTAATCAACTAATAAATAGTCAGAGCCTCCTAATTTGGTGTGAGAAAATCCAAAGTCATTCTTGTGACCACAATAATTGCTGCTGTCTCTATCGTAGTTGTATTATCATTTGCAGCAGTAACTGTTGTGTATGCTCAAAATTTGACTATTACTATACAGCAAGCAAATTCTACTAACACTATCAATGCAATAAAAGGACTAAATAGAACTACAATTATTAATGCTATAAACGCCGAAGTTAGATCAGCCTATAGTAGCGAAGCAAGCTCGAGAATAAGTAACATTCACCAATGTAGAGAATTATGCTAAATGAAATCTGACTAAGATTAGAGTCCAAACATGCTATCGATGCGCACAAGTATGCGCACAGTTTGTGTGTAAGTTTTAACAAATATTAATACAAAATAGTTGTACCACTAGACTTTGGTCTGGTTGGTATATGATAATCTAGTAATAAAAAGCGTATGTGGACCTCTTATCACAAAGTCTTGCCGCAAAGGTCACAGTAGTGCTCGTCACAACTAATGCATCGAAGAAGAGAACTATTTGTTTCTTTAAACCCTATGGTAAAGTCATGTTCATGAATTAACTTGTTCTCATGCTGCAGAGCAGTACCATGTCTGTCTGCATATTTCCTCTTAGACATATTGTATTTGAATGGTCTAATTTTCACAAGGGATTGATTTTTCCACATAATAAATGTAGTAAAGTAATAAGTTTTAATAAAGTCATGCTAAACTAAGTAAGTTAACATAGTTAAAGCCTGTCTCTTGAGTATCATATCATGTTAATGTCCATATAGAACTCAAAAACAACTACCTTTATTAGAACGAATTTTACCAGATATTAGATATATAATCATCACATAATACTGTAGAAATATTGGTTTCATCATGATTACCACAAGAAATGCGTCAATCCAATTAATGCAGAAGTATTGGAGCAGCCAAGTATATTATAAAGAACAAACTCCGATCTAATTTTGGTAAGGAATTTGAGACTAAAACTTCTACACGTTGTAGTACAAAGTTATTGAACATCAGATTTTAATAAATAATTAGAGGTAACTCAATCTTGACCATATCATATACCATTAGAGATTACGATTATTTTGAGATGCCATCTGGCGGCAGTAACCCACAAGAAGGGGTCTCATTTGCAAGGGGCACGATCGAATTTGCGTTTCAAGGGGCGGTGGGTACAAGAACGACTGGAGGATGCTCACAAACGGATGGAGGCTAGCTCGAGGATGAACTTCTGCTCGAACTTCCAGAGCCTTCCGATTGGCAAAGTGCTGATAAATTTTAGCATCTGTCTTTTTCACTAAGATCTATAACGAACATCACGCAATTTTTGCTGGATGGGACATAGATGTTGATAAGACTGGTATTACTGATAAGGCCAGAATCTTTGTGGTATGCAAAGTTAGGGTCAGTGATAATGATGGTTGGATGTGCAGGGCGGCTTTTCATGTCGTCATAAGGGGAATCAGAGTATAAGCACTATAAACCTGCCAGTTATGAATTCTTGTTTTTTCTCTATTCATTGCCCTTGCTAAATTGTACCAGATGCTGTGACAGAAAATTCAAGTAGGATTGTCAAGCTACATCATATCCTTCATAATACGAAATAGTATAATTAAAAGAACGACAGGATATCTAAATATCTCCTCTCATGATGATGTCTGATATTGCACAATATTTAATATTCAATTGTGATTATAATGCGAATGAAAGGTTCCAATAAGTAAATGTATGAACAGATATAGTTTGTACGACTGAATTGGTCCTTATCTTCATACTATATTTTCCTTCTTTGATTGTGATGTAAAAAAAGCGGATGAACTAAATGAATTTATCATCTTTTGAAAAATAGGCATATACGTTGACGACTCAGATGTGCCGACATTAGCCAAAAGCATAATGGCTTCATTTCCTTTCAATGACCATACTTCCGTCGTAGTGATTGGCAACTTGTCATCCATATGGGTATATTCTATTTTATAAACTGGCGAACCTAGTGAAGTTGTGAAGGAACCAGAGCTTACTAGATGAAAATCATGATATTGCGATTCAAGGTTTGAAATCCTTGCGTTACCAAAATCATTTAAAGATGTGCTTGGAGAGTGTGATTTTAAAACTGTAATCATCAGATTAGGCAGCAATCCTGATACTTGCTTAGAGCTAGATACAAAACCAATAATAAAATTCCCATCAGCCTGTATTTTTTCCCAATCTGAGGGATACTGAATCTTTATTCCATAAATTGGATCTTGATAGGTCAGAAAAGGGAGCAAGATCTGCTTGTTATAATTACTACCTGCGAGAGATATAGGAACCATGTTAGCATTATTTTTGTGACTATTTTTTAAAGAATATGTAAATGGATGCAAAAGAATTGCAGATATTATTACTGAAATTGTAGTTAAAGCTAGAATAGTGTATATTGTCATGTTTATTTTCTTTTGCATGTAAGGTGAAGCATTATCATCCATATCCTAGTTTAATTTCTTAAGGTACGCTTCGCTAATTAATACAACCAAATGATACCATAATTATGATAATAATGATGTAATATTGCGTGCACGTTTAGTCATGTGTACCTAAATTTTAATAGATGTCGATTAATCACGCAAATGTATCAAGAACTGAAATGACTGCTACTATTAGTATATGTGTATTCCTAACTAGTTTCACATTTATAGTCATACTGTCCAACAGTATTAATATTAGTTTAGCATCACGGAATTCTATAGTATCAGATTTTTTCACTTATGTCAATTCTACCTTTGGTATCAAGATGCAAGTTCCCTCTGACTGGGATCTACAGGAGGTTGAGAATCGGTTGTACTGGCCTATAGTCACCATTATCCGGCTAACACCAGCATTTGATATTCATAAATCATTTGATACAGATCCAAGCGATGGTAGTACTTACCTGGATATTAACGAGCAAAATAATATTCGAAACATGTCTCTGGATACTCTGATGAAAAATAACTTAAACATTATCAAGAATGATAATAATACTTCAGATTTTAAATTACTTTCCTCAACAACCAATTCCATTCTTGCGGGACGAAATGTCTATACAATGGTATATGCTAGCACATATAACGGGTTGAAAACCATCACTATGGATAGTGCAACTCTTTGCGGAAATAGGATTTATTCTGCCACATTTAATGCAGAGCCATCTAGTTATGCAGAACTTGCGCAAACAGCGAAAAAGATGTTCGAATCACTTAGGGTAACTACAGTGTCATAACTTTGGATAGTTTACGAGATTATTAATCAATTATGTCAAGGATAAAACCTTGTTTTCAGGCGTCATTTAAATAATTATCTGTATGTTAGTAATGATCTATTCTTTCAGATAGTTAATTGTTAGACTTGATAGATATGTCTGAGAATAAATTAATTATTGTTATGATTAGAACCTTGAACATTATTACTTGCATGATTTTCTGACGTCATTCCAGGCAATAATGGTGCAGATGCGGAAAAATTATCCTTAACTGAAGGTAATGTCAGGACTAGTTGACCACTAGTCCTATTCATAGATGATATCTCGGAAGATTCAGGACTTATCGATGATTTGTTTTCATAAATAATTTTAGGCTAGATAGTAGTGTGAATCCTTTGTTCATTATTAGGTATTTTGTTCTGAATTTCAGAAGTTGATGACGTAACGATACTTGATTTATTAGGTTCTTTCTTTCCAGTTATAGATAGCAGTGCGGTATTGCTTTTGCCTAAACTAGTGCTATTAGTATTGTTCTTTGAAGCGTGAAATTGGACTTGCGATACAGGTTTACTGGTCAATTGACCATTAAAATTCGCACTATAAAATCTTGTTATGTTGGTCGGTTTAGTAGTGCAAGTCAACTTTGCTGTTACTCTGTTTAATCCGGGTTTGACAGTAGTATATTTAGAAGAAAGTGAGAATTTCCATGTTGAATAGTCATTTGATCCATTGTGACCAGTTGCAATAGCATTTTGATATGGTCTAACGTTATTCAAAACAATTGAAACTCGACAATTGGTATGATGATCATATGTAGATATTCCGGATATTGTAAAATTTTTGTCATTATGAATACTTTGTCCTTGTTTTGGGAATGTAATTTTTATGCCATTAACTTTGGATTTTGCCATCATGTATTTTTTACTGGTTTCTGAATGCTACGAGTTTGTGAATATGATAAGCTCGTTAGATTATTCGAAAAAACACGTATTAAGAAGATCAATGTTATGACCAATAGTAAAGGTTTGTGAATCAACTAATGTCTATTTGTTCAGACTAATTATGATATAAATGTTAATTATGAATAGAAGTTGATAAAAGACTTTACGACTAATATATAATTAGTATGAATCACGATGATTAGGATTATGAACCCAAAATAAAGATCATTATCATCTCATCACTATATAATCTAACGAAATACCAGATATCATTTTTATTGCAGCGTCACATAACTAGTTATCTTAGTTAAGCTATCTTTATTATATTACGATAACTGACCTGGATTATGAATAAACAAGATTTTCTACAGTCATTTGACAAGTTATTTCATTATAGACAATTAGCAAATTACATGTCAATAGCTGTCATATCGTCACTAACAATTATTTTATTTGCATCTCCATTGACCAATAATTCTGCCTATTCTCAAACCATAGACAAATCAAATTCGAACGCTGGTGATGCCCTTACAAGTGTGGCTGTAC
>JBEDUN010000030.1:0-6842 GCA_040414675.1 Nitrososphaeraceae archaeon
TGAGGTGTTGTCCAGCACTAATGGTGCCAACACAATCGCCTGAAAATGAAGGAAGAAAAGAGAGAGGTACAAAAACTTCACGTACCACGAAGTCACCAGGATTTACTGTAACTGACTGACTTTCTCCACCCGCAAGATTTTGATTAAGAATATTGCCTTGACTATTTTGGACTAGTATACGAAATGTAAACCCGGCACAGTCTGGACTACAAACTTTCCTCACAGTTATAGTTCCTGTAGTTGGAGGACTTCCTGAAGCTCCCATTCCAGTAGTTCTTGGTTTCCCGTTATTGACATTATTTGCCGCTCTTTGGTTACAAGAATCTGATACTGGACTGGCAGCATCTGCTGTATCACAGTTTGCAGCCTGTTTAGTATCTTGCTTTAGGATCCTAGAGTCGGCAAATGCATTTGGCGCATTGGTTGTAAATATACCTGTTACTAATATCGCATTTAGTAGAATTAATACTATCAGCATTTGGGTATGACGATTCGTACTATTCTGCTCGAATTGTCAGTATATCTGGCTTGAGTATGCTGATACTGAGTTAAATACTAGGATTTATTGTGTTCGTATTTGTATATTTGATAGATACTTGTTCAATAATCGGACCCATTCGAGGTTTTGTTGCTGGAGCTAGTCTAGCTCAACGTTATAGACGATTATTGTATCGAATGCTTGAACGAGATAACTCACCATAATGTATAATGTAATAAATCATAATTCGTGGTGGAGCAAGCGATGGTATCGTTATCGGAAGTAATTAGTAAGTTCGACTAATCCAAACTGCCAATAACCATACACAATTTTTTTGTAAGTCTGTAAAGGCTTCGGTTTTGAAAATATACAAGTAGTATTCACTGTAATATATCACAATATTATTTGCAATAACATGAATCTAATAAGAATCTGCTATTATAGTTAAATACAAATGCAGCCTCCAAATGGATTCAAATGCAGAAATATTTAGTGTTAATATATTTAACTCGATAAAGTGACAAATAAGTATACTGTTCCTAATAAGATA
The DNA here is from genome assembly GCA_040414675.1 of Nitrososphaeraceae archaeon. Taxonomy (GTDB): domain Archaea; phylum Thermoproteota; class Nitrososphaeria; order Nitrososphaerales; family Nitrososphaeraceae; genus JARBAU01. The sequence goes on from JBEDUN010000030.1 coordinate 1,029, forward strand.
TTATTCTCGGTATCAGTCCTTGTTGCATTAATGCTAGCAACAGGTACAGTTGCAGCTCTTATAGCACAGCCTGCTGCAGCACAAGATACTTTAATACCAACAACTACCCATCAAGCACAAACCTGTGATACTGCTGGCAGCGCATCTTCAATAAGTATATCATGTAATGGAACATTTAATAACAATGTTGCTAATTCACCAAACCCAAAATCATGTCCAACAGGTTTTACACCAAGTCAGGGTCTATGTGTAGCGCCTGTGACATATGTATGCCCGACTGGAACGGCTTTCGCTGGGACATTCAGTTTAGTCGGAACTACATGTAGATCGATCACTAATCACCTTCCTGAAGTCGTAACATTCATACTATCAAATGTCTGTAAAAGTCTTCAAGGTCAGGTTACGATAATAAACCCGAATTCTATTCAATGTGACGTCCCTGCAACTGCAACCTGTCCAGGAGGAATAACTCCTACGAACGGACAATGTATTACAAAGCCTAGCTAATCTACTATTTGATACCTGGACTAGGCCTTGAAAAAATACAGTTAGGAACATTTCGGACCACGACGTAAGGCAAAACCGGAACTTACGCCGCAATTGTAGACAGTGGTTTGGAAAATCCATCTATTGTTATCTACCTATTGTAATCATTCTTACGGACTCAACATCTGTTGTATTCAGGATAGTTGGGGAAGCGACAGGTTTTATACCTCGATTAGATACAAGCATTCCATCATGGTAAGAAGATTGAGCCAAATATTTACAGATGCAGAGGATTCTAAACACGAATGCCACAGATGCCATTCTAAAAGATTGGTAAATTTCTATTATTGTGATAATGATGGAACACATAGAATGCTAGGATGTGGCCACTGCGATGCTGCACATGAGTGTTGTTTTTTACCTGGTGTAGAGTTATAGTATGAATTGTTGCAAATGTAATCCGTAGACAGCCACGACGTATCCTTTTAAGAGATCACAAGCGCAACCTGGTTGAAGTAAGTAATTGTAACTGGCTTTCATTTTCTTGTTCTATAACTATTATATCAAATCCTTCTTTTTTTACTAAATTTCATATCTCTTCTAGACAGAAAAGTAGTTCAAAACTTTTGATTTTATTACTCTCCTCATTTCTGAAAATATAAAGTGAAGTTCATGTAATGATTGTCGTTATTATAACGTTGATGGAATATTAGAATTCCCCTTTACTCTTATGGATGCGTTTATGGTCACAGACATGCGTATATCTGAGGATAAAGTCATCAAAATATTTGAAAAGGCTTTGAACCTTGCTAGGAATCTAAATGCCTCTTGGAATATCTTAATTATAATCTGGCATGAAATTGTTCTTAGAATACGGGGGGGGAAGGACATATCCTCAAATTCGACTCAAAAAGATGTTCAAATTGTATGTATTCATATTTCACTCAGAAGAAAATTAAGAGTTACGACTATCGTTCTATAAGCAGTCTGTAAATGGAACCATTTCCGTGTCCTATAATATATTTAATTATAGATCTATGGCATAGGTTCTCGATTTCACAATGGCATAACAAAGTAACAGTACCATCATAGTTAGACAATATCTCTAATGCTTTCTGTGCTTTAGGATTATTCTTAATTTCATTTGTAAACCGTCTTACGTACTCTGACCATGTTATCGTCTTATACTTGATGAGTGCATCTTTGAGCTCCTTGCTTGGTGCTAATTCGAGATCTGGATTTCCTGACTTTCTACCGTTCCACCAGTCATCATAATATTGTCTTTTTTCAGCAACCTTCGCTACTCGAAGTCCGCCCACGCCCCTAGATATGAAAATTCGAAGACCATATTCCTTTTTATCTAAAGGCGAACCTTTCTTAATTTGTCCAAGCCTGATTATTAAGGTCACTTACTACAAGCCTTTCCTTTTTCATTGAGACTCTCTACGAGTGCATCTGAATCTAATGATACATATTTTTCAAAAGACATCTCTTATGAAAACATAACAGCAGAATTTATAGAAAAACCTATTCCGATGGCTAAACCAAGCAAAGTAGTACACATTCTTATAGACAACAAACCACTCCAATATCATTCCAATGTCGATCTGCTACAATAATTTAGTTTGTGTCCACTTGTCCACCTTAGTGTTGGCAGCGAGTATTAAAGTAGTATTGTGTATACTAGTAGTAACGTTCTGGATCGTTGCCCCTATGACTGGAAAGAGACAGACACTAAAAATAAGATTGGGATCTGATAGACCGTCACTGACTAACTTTGTCCCTTGATACCCTCTACAGCCTCTAGTCCATATTCTCTAACTTGATCGCTTATGTCAAATAGGTTAATGACTTCTGTTATGGCGTCTATTGCCTGTTCACCGTATGCTGCAAGTGTATCTATTGCTTCAGTCTGATCGACTAGTTCGCTTGAGGAGTAGAATTTATGCTTCGCATCTACTATTTTTCCCTCGTTTTCCAAGCCCATCCTACCTCATTAAAGCAACTGCTAATTATTACTTTAGTCATATAGGAAATCCTGTATGTTTTGTGTTTTTTACTTATAATAGAATGAAGTGTTAGTATCACTAGTCTCTTACAACATATTTTTTCGTCTGATACTAAATGAAAATTAACTAATGAAATAACCAATTTCAAGATCCAAACGTAGGTTCTATAATTCGCAAAGCGAAAATTATCCTCAAATCGCTGGCGGTACTGCTGGCGATATGAACGACAATTTCTTATCTTGCCTTCTTGTTCACAAATGGTATTATTTGCAATACTACCATAGGCACAGGCGAGTCTAGTCTAAGGGTACCAGCAGACAGACCAGGCAACAGTGGCAAGAGCCACCACCCCTGCCTCTAAGAAAAGTTCAACTTGCACAATTAGAATGTGCTCAGCGGTCTGTTCATTTGTTATAACACATTAAATCTACTTATCTTATCAAGGAAAGGTACGCAGCAAACATTCTTCTATGCTTAAGGATGTGGTAATATTGACTGGATGGTGCAGGGATACTAGTTCGGATTGGATTGTCTGGACAACAGTGAGCAAATCCGTTGAAGACAAACCTCCAAGGAATTCGCACAATTGAGCGATTGTAGTTGTAGTCGCGGGGATGGTATTACCTTCAGAAAGAGCAATTAGGAGCTCTGTTTTCTGAGTAGCGTTAAGGGGGTCAAAGCATGCTGTACAATTTCCTCCTGTTGTAGTTAATGGTGGTTGTGCAGTTGAAGTTGACCGTTGCACTTCTATGGTTGGGTTTGCATTTTGTACAGTTGTTGGTATTGATGCTCCTTGCTGTGACACTGTGCCACCACAGTTACCGTTGCTTATCATGTTATTGATAGTATTAGAGTTAGATACTGGGTTTAGACATGAATTGGTAATAGACGCTGCTTGGTTAAGGTCACCGCCGGTATGTCTTTGATATCTTGCAAACGAGTCTTGTGTTAACAGGATAGGTGTCGTAGCTAAAGTAGCAAGTAGAACCAATGGAATTGTCGTTGTTAAACCAGTTCTATTCATAACTCAGTACAGTTTTCGATGATAGGCTATATGGAATAGGTCGAACTGGAACCTTAGTTAAGTCGGACTTATCTCCTTAAAAAAGTATCTGATGCCCAGTTAATGCTATATATCTTCTTAATATTTTATAGAACAATGACAAAAAATACGTCAATAATACTGATTGCGGTTCTTGCAGGATTGATAGCCCAGGCTTTCGTGTTATAGTTAGATTAGCATTCTGCCCATTTTTTCATCCAGTTTAATAGATGGATTACAGATTCTATCAACCCCTGTCCCTTATTGGTTAGCCTATACTCGACCCTGGGAGGAATTTCATTATAGGCTTGTCTTTCTAGGATTCCGCTTTCGTCAAGTTCCTTCAACCTTTTCGCTAATGTTTTACTACTGAAACCCTTCATTGTATTCCTGAATTTTATATATCTGACAGAATTAGTAGTGCAGCACAATGGAATTAGAATTTCAAGTGTTCCTCATTTGTAATTATTTTGCGCAGCTTAGCGGTTTCTTTCCTTAGCGTATTTGCATCATACCCGTGAAAATCGCAATTTTGATTAGCCTGAACAGGTGGTAGTTCAGTTTTAGTTATTCTTGGTGCGGCTATTGATGCTGCTTTGCCACTTTTTCTAGTTCCTTTTGTTTCCATAACTACACTTACTTTACCTAGATTCTCTTGACAACTTAAATAGTTTCTCTTGTAAACAATAGATGTGAAAGACGATACAATTAAACGAAAAATAAAGGAGAGCTATGGCAAGATTGCATTAGCTGGAGGTTCCTCAGAAGGATGTTGTGCACCTGGCGAATGTTGTGGCGGTAGTAGTAGCGGAAGTAGTAATAACAGTCAGACAATGATGTCCCCCGTGCAAATTGCGGAAAATATTGGTTATAATACTAATGATTTGAAAACCATACCTGAATCTTCCATTCTTGGTGTAGGTTGTGGTGCACCGGTAAATTTTGCAAATATCCAGGAAGGGGAAGTAGTAGTCGATATTGGTTCTGGTGGAGGGATCGATGTATTTTTGTCAGCAAATAGAGTCAAACAGTCTGGCAAAGCAATTGGTATTGACGTGACAGACGAAATGCTAGAAAAGGCTACAGGTCATGCAAAACAGAATGGCTATACAAACGTGGAATTTAAAAAAGGAGACATTGAGAAAGGAATTCCAATTGAAGATAATAGTGCAGATGTGGTAATTAGCAATTGTGTTATTAACCTAACTCTGGACAAAATAGCAGCATTTAAGGAAATTTACAGGGTCCTAAAACCTAGTGGCGGTAGAATGGTGATATCAGATCTAGTAACAAGTAAAGAAGTCAATCCAGAATCTGCAGATTCAGATAAATGGTGTAGTTGTATAGATGGCGCATTAACAAAAGAGAATTATATTGATAGTACTAGAAAGGCAGGATTTTCTAATGTAGAAGTACTGGAAGAAAGATTGTATATGGACGGCGGCGATAATGTTGAAGGCAGAAGAATTACCAGTTTGGTAATAAAGGCAATAAAGAATTGAAAGAGCGAATTGATTTATGAAATTTTCACTTAGGAGCAGCAGCAAGAGCAAATCTAAAGAAAAACAAACAATTCTTTTTGTATGCGTCCAGAATGTAGGCCGCAGTCAGATGGCGGAGGCCTATTTCAGAAAGTATGCTTCAGAAGATTATGAACCATTAAGTGCTGGAACCAAACCAATTGCAATACAAGCAATGAAGGAAATAGGAATTGACATCAGCAAACAACGGCTAAAGAATATTACTGAAGATATGATGAGGAATTCATCAAAGATAGTCAACATGGGATGTATGGAAAAGGACTGGTGTCCGACTGTCTTTGTCCCTAATCTTCTAGACTGGGGAATAGAAGATCCAAAGGGTAAATCAATAGCAAAGGTCAGAGAGATTAGAGACGAAATTGAGGTACGGGTAAAGGATTTGATTGCAAAACTGGCTAATGACGCAGGTCGTTAGTTTATTTTTCTACATCTATGTAGTTCGCTTGTTTATTGATTATCTGTCTGCTTGCGAGTGCATGTGAGTGTGAGCCTTTAGATTGGAACAAAAAACCATTCTTACAAAAATAGCAAACAAACTAACTACTAACCAGCGAATATTTATCGCAGAAGTTATTGGCACATTCATAGTAGTAGTTCTTGCTACGGGGTCAGTAGTATTAGATGCCAGGTTAAATGGAAGATTAGGTCTGCCTTTTATTGCATTTGCCCCATTTATAGGAGTTGCTCTAGGAGTCTACTTATTTGGAAAAATATCTATGGCTCATTTCAATCCTGC
>JBEDUN010000031.1:0-150236 GCA_040414675.1 Nitrososphaeraceae archaeon
ATTTTATTCCCTCAGAACAAGCCGAAGGGCTTTACGAATCCAAGACAGTTCCTACTAGAGTTGGCTCTTATAGTCTTACTATGAACGGCACCATTCAAGGAGAAAAAGTGTCAAATATAGAAATACCATTAGATCTTGTAGAATCGACACAAAAGATCTCGTTTCCAGATGCATCTACACCTAATGTAGGCAATTCAGGTACTCAGTCCGCAAACAACAACATAGGTCCTAAATTACAGACAATAATTAGTGGCATGTCAAATGATGTACAATCTTCCAAAACAGACATTCAGTCGTTGGCTAAGAATATGGGGGGGATTCAAAAATCGATTGCAGACATTAAGAGCTCTGTAGATCGCTCCTACATGATTGCAATGGTCGGTATAGGTGCAGGTGTCGCAGGTATCGTTATAGCAGCTGTATCTTTATCCCGCAAGCAAGTACTTGGATTTCACTGACTTAAATTGTATAATTCGACGAATCGTTCTTTTCTATTCTTGATACCGTAACATAAATTCATTTGATTTTAGTAACACCTTCTAACCAAATTTCACTCTGTCGTCCAAAACTTAATATGTCGCTAGAGATATTACTAGTGATATATGAAAGAGATTGTTACAAAGTGGCTAGGGAAAGTAGGAAGTTCCATACCTAGAGGATTTTCTAGATATTACATTTTAAATCTCTTGAAGGAAGAGCCTATGTCAGGAAAGGCTATTATCAACAAAGCAAGTCTCCAGAGCAGTGGGAAATGGAAGCCTTCTCCAGGGCTAATATATCCGATATTAGGAAGACTACTTCAAGAAGGACTAATCAAGGAAGAAGGTGACGGTAGATACCGGATTACACCTAAGGGAGTTGAAATGGCTGCCGACATTGATTCTATAGGAAATATTGTTAGAAAGCAGCTTGATGTTATGCTTAAAGTGGGTGATACGGGTAAATTTATGGCTCAGGATTTGATTGACAGGGCTACTACAATTGGATCTGCGATAAGTTCTAATTTAGACAAAATGACTGCCGAAGAACGAAGCAAGTACAAACAAGTTTTGGCACGAGAATTGCGTAAAGTAGAGGCAGGTACAGACCACGATGAAAGCTTACAAAACGTAAGAGGCAAATCAATAGATGTTGAATAGATTTCTAGGAAAAATCAAAGTACCGGTCCACTTTCCCAACATTGTTCCAACTGGTTAAATCGTCTATGCAATAATCATAAATACGTGACTGGGTGATAGCATCCAACATTTGGTTTGACTAATGGTATTCTTGTCTTCGCTATGATACTGAAGAAAATCAAACTGAGAAAACCAAGGCTATTGGTATCTCGTCATCTATGATTCAGAAGATATTCCCATCTTAATTTTGACATACATATGTGAGAATTATTAAAGTTGATTCTTTTCCTCAAAATGCTTTCCTTGTTTCCGTTATACTGAAGATTCGCTGTTATAGGGATTAAAAGAAACATGTGCAATCTTTAATCAATTCGGTATGTTTGAGAACAGGCCCAATTCCTGAATATAAAACTCAGGTTGATGATGATAATTCAGAAAAATAATCACTTTACTACAATTGAAAGATCATCTTAATGTCAGAAAATCTTTTTCTCAGTGTTACCATACTAGTACCAGCAGCGACTGCAATTTGCTCCTGCGTTATTCTTTCCCTTTCTGTGATGCATGCTGCATAGAGCACCGCAACAGCTAACGCATTGGGGTGTTTTCCTAAAGCCATATGATCTTTACTCACTCTGGTCAACATATCGAGTGCCCTCCTATATGTTCTCTCACTGACTCCAGCTTTACTAGCTATCTTGGATAAATAACTGCTGGTGTGTACAGCTGGAAGAGCTTGGAGTTTAAGATGTCTAACTAGTAAACGATAACATCTACTCACAAAAGTGAGGTCACTATTTATGACTTTGGATATTTCATCAAGGGTTCTTGGTACTCTCATTTCTCTACAAGCTACATATACGGACGCAATAACCATTCCTTCAATTGATCTACCTTTTATTAGATTTTTATCCAATGCTTTTCGATAGTAATACGCTGCTTTTTCTATCGTCGCATCAGTTAAGGAAGCTTTGTCTTTGATTCTAGTCATAATTTCAAATGCATTATTTAGGTTCCTTGCTGATCTCTTACTATTAAATGTAGAAATCCTATTCCAACGACGCATTGTTTTTACTTTATTAATCTGATCCTGCGTGAGTGCTGTTCCGTTTGCATCAACATTTAAAGCAGAGATAAATGTAGATAAACCCATATCATGAATAGCTAGTGAAGTAGGCAATCCTGTTCTCTCTTTCGTTTTTATGTCTTCTGTTTTATGGATTCTCCATTCTGCATCCAAAGATTGGGTATTGTCACTTATTACCATACCACAATTACTACATACAATTTCACCGGTCTCTACATCAAATATAGTAAGATTACTATTGCATAGTGAACAAACATTCTTAGAATCAGACGAAGAGTTTCCATATACGAACATCGTGTCCTTGTGTAAACTTAGGTGTTCTGTAGATCTACAATCATTCCCGGATTTTTCTTCGTAGAAAGTTGATCCGTTATACACGACTCTATATACCTATTACTATAATGAAAATGTTTGCTTTTGATTTTAGCCGTACACAATTAGTATTATATTCTACTATCTAAATATGCTACTGAATCACATTTTGCTTTGTCTACTGGAATCATATTAATGAATGTGTCAATCGAACTATATTATAATTAGTACTCCACGAGTATAAACTGTGATCTGCAATCAATTTCGCGTACTAGTCATATATATAAGTTCAGCTCATCTTTGGAAGTACTAACTTCTAAAATTGATAGTTAAATAAATTATTTTCCGCACGCAATCAAATTAGAATTGATTTGATACTTAGTATAAAACAAGATATTTTGTATGAAAATTGCCCAGTCTTTGTGTTACCAGAGACAAGAATTGATACATAGTATACATCTTCGTTATCCGGAATATAATGGTCCTATGCGTCTTTGAGCACATACACAAGATTAAATTCATAAATTGCGATTCTATCATGTATATTCTACGAAGCAGTTGAATGAACTGCTATCTTGAAGACCAAATACACTAATAATAATTAGTGGATAAGAACAACGTGAACCAAAATTATAGCAGTCTCACTGTTAGAGATTTATCAAAAAAGATTGAAGCTTCAGAAATATCACCGATCGAACTAGTGAAATACTACATTGATAGAATTAAAAAGTTAAATTGTATCTATAATACGTTCGTCACAATTTTTAACGAAAATGAAATATATGAAAATGCCAGAGAAGTAGAGAGGGATATTAAACGGGGACGCTACAGGGGCCCACTTCACGGTATACCTGTTTCTGTTAAAGACAACTTTTTTGTAAAGGATCTTAGGTGCACTGCAGGATCTAAATTGCTTTCAAATTTCATTCCATCCTATGACGCTTTTATAGTGAGGAAATTGAAAAAATCTGGAGCTATTCTGATCGGCAAAAACAGCTTAAATGAATTTGCTGCCGGAATCACTGGTGTAAATCAATTTTACGGCAACACGAAAAATCCTTGGAATAAATTAAGAATATCAGGCGGTTCGAGTGGAGGTTCTGCTGCAGCAGTTTCAAGCGGAATGATTCCCATGTCTGTAGGCACTGATACAGGTGGATCGGTAAGAGTTCCATCCGCCCTATGTGGTGTAGTCGGGTTTAAACCTACGTTTGGACTTGTAAGTAGACACGGTGTGATACCGCTGTCACCGTCGCTTGATCATGTTGGATATATTTCTAAAAGTGTTTGGGACATAGCTGCATTACTAGAATTTACTGCCGGATGGGATCCTCTTGATCCGACAACTGTTCAAAGAAGACAGCTAGCTTACACGAAAATTATCGAAGAGCCGATCGTCGATCCGATATCAATTGGAATACCAACTAACTATTTCATGAACTATTTGGATCGAGATATTGAACGCTGTTTTTATAATTTTCTGGATAGAATACGGACGATAGTATCAAAAATAAACTATATTAGTCTAAATAATACTGAACACTTTTTTGGCACTTGGAGAAAAATAAGGCTAGCAGAGGCCTCTGTGATGCATCTTGACATGTGGAATACTCGTTTGAAAGACTACAGTGAAGAAGTTAGGCAACAGCTAAAAGAGGGTAAACGAATATTGGCATATGATTATTTACATTCAAAAAAAATAATTTGTGAGATTAAGGCTGATGTTTCTCATGGATTTGCTTCTGGACATTTTGATATTATCGCAGTTCCTACTACAATAACTGCGGCCCCCTTATTCACTGAACTGGTAAAGATCCAAATTGACAATAATGTCATAAGAACTAGAGAAGCTTTACTAAGAAATACAATTATATTTAATAGTATCGGATTACCTGCTATTAGCATACCCATTGGTCTGACAACTGCGAAGATGCCAGTCGGGGTCCAACTAATAAGTCGCGAATTCGACGAGAGCAAGCTGCTCTCCTTAGCTTATTTATATGAACAGAAGAACAGTGAAATGAGCAAGCTGATGTTGTCATGTCCATCTCTCAAATACTGAAGGTTGAGATCTATAACTTATTTAACAACTATTTATTTAGAGACATATCATGAACTGAAAAAACTCAAAAATCAATAAATGTCAGAATTTAGTCGTAAATATTTTAATCCTATATTAGAACACACTTTTACATAATTCCCCAATCGATGAAGTTGAGAGATGATAAACTAGCTATAGTTGTCAATACGTCCACTAGAGGAAAAAATATGAGCAGATTGTCACTACGATAAGTACAATATTAGTAGCAAAATGCAAAGCGTATGCCTGATTGATGCCATATCTGCTGTAGATATACTTGTAAAAAAACCCTAATGGCATTATTATGAATACAGCACTAAGTGATACTCCCATGAGTAAATGCAAAAATCCCCATAATACCACGTGTTTTGAACTTTTTCTGAAATAATATTCTTCGAAATAATTTACGTGAATCAACATGTACACAAGTAGTGGAATGAATGGAATTATACCAATTAGTCCTTGATGAGCCAATGGACCGGCAGCGATATTGTAGCCAAGCCATGAAAGATTCAATATTGGCAAATGGGATAGAAGAGGCATTACTAGGAACACATATCCTAGTAATGCGCCCACCGTTAATGGAAGGAAGTAGAGAATTCTGATTCCTGACTCCAAATTCGAAATTCTCGTTCTTGTTTCTTTAACTACTAGCAGAGATGGTATTAGAAGAACAACATAAATTATGGTAATGTAAATGTCCTGCAATTGACAATTGAGATTGATTGTTTGATGAGACATATGAATTTACGTGCAGGGGCAGTCTGAGGAATTTCTATTTATATATCTACATAATATGAATCGCAAGCCGGGTACGAGAAATACGAAATAACTTACATCTATTCGTGACCTCATGAAATATCTGGGACAAATAGTCGGATATCACCAGCTAGTTTTCAAAAAATATAATGCATTCTCTGATGTATCATCATCTGCTCGCGATTCTGAAACGGAGCACCACAATGAGCACATATAAATATGCCGAGCTCCTCTATGTCTCCAGATTTTAAAACTGCAATTTCAGATTCATCTATCATGTTTTCTACTACACTGTATCCTTCTACGTTACTCAATGAAAGAATCTTCTCTATCGTCTTGATTATTGTTTCTTTAATCTCTTGAGGAACCTCCAACACTACTACATCTGCATTCTGACCATTACGATCATCTCTTGGAAGAGAAGAAAACTCTTGGTTACTCAAGATCGTGGATTTTAAGTTAAGTGGAAGATGTGATAGATCGACCTTGACTACCATCAGAATTAATTCCAGTGCTATCACATTTATACTTATTTCAGAATAGATCTATAGTAATATTGAAACACTTGCTACTCAAACGCTGACCTAAATAGCTTCGAGAATCCAATTGTTAGAAACGATGTATAACTTAAAGGTATTATTTGAGGTCTAAATTACAAATTTCTTGCAGTGTTCTAGTTGTGTAACTATTTCTGCACGACTTCAAGTAATCAATATCTGCAGTCAGTGATCGAGAATAACAATAAATTACTGATTTCACAAAAATGAAGTGAATCTTGGAAATCTTAAGAGCATGATATGACGAATTTCAAAATTGAGAATTGCCAGGACTATCAGTTTTGACGTAACATATTTAACAACATTACTAAGTTCTCTTGTTAGAGACAATGCTTTCTTCCCTAGTATTATTGAACAAAGCTATGTTCTTCGAATTATTATGGAACACACTTTTGATCTATGTTAGACCAATACTTTGAAACTAGTGTATTTGAAATAATGGCGCGATCAGAGCTAGTCTCACAAATATCGGCAAGTTCGCATTGCTGGTCTTCAGGATATTTACACATTCCCATATGTCCGTAGATACCATCATATTCCGGATTTGTCACTATCTCGACAATTTCGTGAGTAATGGTTAAAGTAATCTGATTTATTTCATTGAAATTAATTATGTAACCAAAAGGTATTACTACTATAGTATCTTGATCTTTATGACACAATTTATAACTGAAAAAATCATGACCACCGTCTACAATTTCAGGATCTTCGCAATCCAATTTCATATCTTCCGTAGGTATTAAGATAAAAGCAGTGTCATGATCGTAGGACACTTTTCTATCCAATATTAAGTCCAATATTGCATTTTGCATGTGCCGATCCGAAAATAAGTTCGGAGCTTTAGATGCGGTGTTAGTGACTATCTTGAGTAATGATGGCCTGTGAATATTTCTGTATTGATTCAGCTTTACGAAATAATCACTAGCAAATATCTTACATAGTGCGAATTCGACTTGATTTCTAAATATTTTCTTTGATCTAGTTTCCCACTCCTTTCCCCAAAAAATAATCTGTATCTTTGAAGATTCTAAAACTCTCCCTCCATGATCATTAACGCATTTTATTGAACGCAAGCAATATCATAATCATTTACATTAGATTATAGACATTATGGTGAGTAATCTGGGGCAATACTTTCTTTGGATCATATGGGACTGCTAAAAAAGCCATGTTGCATAGGTAGTGCGTTTAGTAAGGGACTGAAACCCATGTGTGAGCAGTGTGGTCTGGGTTGTTATTCCATACTAGTCGCATATTCTATAAAAGGCGTATAAATACTCTTTTCGACCTTTAACCAGAAAATAAAATATTTGATTAATAGCGACAGAATTCACTATTTCACTTTAAATGTCTGCTATAGTACTAGATCGCTAGGTTGGCAGAATAATAAGCAGCTCTATCAAGTGGAATTCTATCATTCAAGCCTGTTATTTCTAAATGTTACTGTCGATAAGTACATTCTACAAAGCTAAATTGGAGCGGCCGGGTCATATTTTTGAAATGACAGTCTATGACGGACCAAGTTTATTATAGCAGGCTAGCATGATAAGCTAGATATTTATTGATCCGAAATTGTACAGAGAGTGGGATTCGAACCCACGAGTTATAACCAGGGATTCTATCTAAGTTTCATAATATGCTAGGGATTAGACGCAAGTTGATGGCTTTCATATGATCATTTGGAGATGTATATTCTTCATCTGAACAAGGCTGCTAACAGGTTTAATATTCTATCCTCCTCAGATATGTCCTGCAATTGCCCGACCATCAAGAAGATTGAGACAGATGCAGAGTTGAGAACAACCTAAGGTATGACTTACGCACCTAAATCGCAGAGCAGCAGCGTGCTTCCTATAGTAGTATACCCTGCCGGCTTCTTAAAGTAGACCTAAGTGCTAACCCTGAACAAATGGAAATTGCTTTTCACGAGGAGACATCCGAGTATATATTCCAGTATTCCAATATTTATCTCAACTTAATAATATAGAAGGTTCCAGAATGAGCACATTTAAAAAAAGAATCGTTATGCTAGGAGCAGGTTATGGTGGAATATTCTTAGCCACTAACATTTCTCGATATATGAAGGAAAAAACAGGAGAAATAATACTTGTTGATAAGAATCCTTATCATCAATTACTCCAAGAGATTCATTTAGTAGCTGCTGGTTTTAGAACAGCAAATGATGTAAAGATACCAATTTTGGAGTTAATTAAGGAAATGAATATAAAATTCATTCAATCTGCCGTAAAACAAATAAGACCAGATACAAATCAAGTTATTTTAGAATCAACTAAAATTCACTATGATCTTCTCATAATTTGTTTGGGCGCTTCTACAAAGTACTTTAATATTAAAGGAGCAGAAGAAAACAGTTTGCCTTTACGTTCAATTACTGATGCATCATTGATTTATGATAGGATAAGTTCAATTGTCAATTCGGACAAGAAACAACAACAAAGTGTTGTAATAGTTGGAGGAGGAGCTACAGGTGTGAGCCTTGGAGGTGCACTATCAGACTTTATAAATGAGAAGAAAAAATCAGATTCAGTTTCTGTAACAATTATAGAAGCTCTACCAACTATTCTTTCAGGATGGGATAAACGTTTGGTAATGAAAGTAGAAGAAGTATTACTTGAAAAAGGAATAAGAATAATAAGAAACTCTCCAGTTGCTAAAGTCGAAAAAAATGCTGATGGTAGCAATAATGATATCTTTCTTAGTGATGATGATGGTAACTCATGGATTCATTCATCTCTTACTATCTGGACTGCAGGAATTAAAGGATATAACGTACCAATAACTCCAGAAGTTGAAAAAACTAAAGATGGAAAAATAGTTCTAAATGGATTCTGTCAGACTGATCGTTATCCGAACATTTTTTCTATAGGTGATATAGCTGCCGTTAGAGATGATGAAGGGAAATTATACCCTCCTTTAGCTCAGATTGCAGTTAGAGAAGCAAAGTACCTATCAGATCTTATACCGAAACACTTTATTGTTAATGAGGAAACGAGTGAAGTATCAGGTCCTCCTACCCCTTTATCAATCGATAAGAAATTTGAATATACTATTAACGTACAGTTAATCTCATTAGGAAATGACGATTATGTTGGATTTATTAATAATCATGTAATAAGTGGCAGCCTGGCAAAATTGGTAGAAGAATTTTCACAGAGTGCATATATCAAAACGCTCAAGAGCGGTGGTAGAGATGTCATGAATACGAGTTTGTATGGAGATGACACATTTTCCCACATAGTGTCTGGAATAACTTTTGCGCAGTTTACTTTTGTAAGATGGTTAAAAAATATAGCCTAGTATAACAGTTTGATTTGATTGTTAAAGATATCTCTAATCCTTCATCTTGAATATATGAGCTAGAGTTTATCATTTTCTAAGTGGGTATTAATATTAGGTATATACCGGTTTGATGAGACTAGCGCATAGTTTCTAGTTCATAATTTCGCCAATTTCCATAGACGGATTTAATATAAAGCTGGCTTCAGGATATTTGGATTGTATATGGACTAGGTTATATGAAGAACGTGATCGGATTTGTTTTAGTGCAGCTAACCCGGCCTTTTTGCATTTTTTCTAATGCATATGGGCGTTATTTGGTACGCCTTATGGTAGCAATCAGTTCTACAATGTATCGTGTAATAGACTTTTTTGATAATATTGTTGGCAACGACTAATTTAGTACACAGATGATTTCTTTGCCATGATTGTGACAAGATGTATTTCTGTCCAACCATCGTGTTCCTTATCCAATACATATGATCCGGTAACTTGAATGTGATTACCTACTGACGGAATAGCAATATTTTAATGGAAATTCTTACAAGCCGAAATTGTGGTTGCTCAGGTTACTTTTCCGATACAACTCCTTTTTCATGAACTTCGAAGCTATGTTAAGGATTTGTCTTACTGATTTTATCTATATCTATTGTTCTGCCACCTGCAGATCCATCTTTTTTTTGCGAATGTGGCATTATCTTCTATCAAAGGACTATTCTATGTACAACATCTCTAATATCTGAAGTATCTATATGTGGAATAGACAAGTAGTCAGTGTTCTACACTAAATGAGATCTTCACACCTGCATGATATTCCACAATATTTCCAGAATTCGGATCTACCTTTGCAGTCATATCTTTAATTTCTATACCATGTATTCCATGCAATGTCTTTTTTGCCTCCTCAACTGCAGCTTGAGCTGCTTCTGTCCATCCGTTATCTGAGCTACCAACAATTTCAATTATTTTTGCAACATGAGTCATAGCTATTTATGGATTACATTTCTAATAAGTATATGATAATCGCGCTTGTAATTAACTTGTATATTGGATAGAAAATACTACTCTCCTAATCTGACTGTGTACTCGCAAATTTTATCTTTTGCCTATCGTGTTAAATGACTATATTTTTACTCTTCCTTGTTTAATTTTCATCCCACAACTTGCTTATCGTTCACACGGTTATAGTTTGTTGATCAATCAATCCCCTCAGACATTAGAAGAGCAGATTTAAATAAAACATGGAACAAGCGGACGATGGTATGGAATTCGCAATTGCTATTCCTCAAACTTATTCAGATCCTGCTCGTATTCAGCGGTTCTTGAGACGAGCCGAAGAATTGCCATTGATTGCGGCATGGTGTATTGAGCAAGTTATCGGGACTGCTTCTGTTCTTGAGTCAGTGACAACCTTGACATATGCAGCCGCGGTCACGAAACGTTTGCATCTCGGTATTGCCGTTCTACTGATTGCTCAGCGGAACCCCATTGATCTGGCCAAAGTCTTGTCATCACTTGACGTGCTTTCTAACGGGAGGCTGATTGTTGGTGTAGGACTTGGAGCAAGTACCCAGTACTATCCTGCTTATGGACTGACACCAGAGCGCCGCGTCACTCGCTTTCGTGAAAATCTGGAGATCATAAAGCGGCTCTGGACAGAGGACAAAGTAACGCTCGATGGTCATTTCTCACAACTTAAGAGTATTCCAATGCAGCCGAAACCAGTCCAGAGGCCACATCCCCCAATCTGGCTCGGCGGACATGCCGAGGCCGCGTTGCGTCGTGCGGTGGAGCTGGGAGACGGCTACATTGGCGCGGGTTCGACACCGATGGATGCTTTTTTAGAAGACATCAAACAGCTGCCCGCCAACTTCCCGAAAGCAAAACGGTTGTATCTGGCCCTAGGCGACAATCTATCTCGCCTGCGGGAGTGGTTCGGTGCCTTTTACCATAGGCCAGAAATGGCAGATCAAGTCGCGGTATGGGGATCGCCACAGCAGATTGCAGACCAGATTGTCCGCCTTAGAGACGCGGGCGTGACCTATATTCTGTTAAACCCTGTCTTTGACGAAGAGGTCCAGATGGAGCGCCTCTGCCAGGAAGTTTTGCCTCGAGTGATGTGATTGGAATAGCAAAGATACATATCCACGTATCGTTTTCTGGATAAACCTCCTTTATTCAAGTTGTTTAACTCATTGCTGATGACCCTTTTAAGGACTTTGATGATGTACAAAGTAAATGGATAAAAAATCCATTAAATGATATTGTCGGTAACGTCACTAGGAGTATCGCCATAATGGCTATGCAGTAATTGGGCTTCCTCAGGATTTAGCAAAGTCTGTAGGTGGGAAAGATAACTTTACTGATACAGTACCCATAGTTCAAAAAGAATGTTGGACCTTTCAAAGCTCGTAAAATCCTATATTGCAAATAGGACAAGGATTACCACTGATATAATTTTAGATTGGATCGTATACTACACCCGGGATACCTGGGTTATTTTCTAACCTAAGAATGAATTAGCTCTGTATTGCAAATATGCTATCAATAAAAATGCTGAAGTTATAATAGAATTCAGAACTATCCCCGGTCCACAATCTTATGACAAGAGGAAAAGAGGGGTTCAGAAAGCAGTATAAAACTCCACGTAGTTTCTTTAACTCCACTTATTAGTCTAATTCAACTCCTTTGATTGGTAAGATAGACTAAGGCTTGGTGCTAGAAGACAAAGATATACTACAAGTTGACGCCACAATAATTACCGGTATACTAATTATGCTCAGCATTACAGGCTTTATTGGATCTGGCATAGGCAAGACCAGTTTTACTGGTCTGGCAAGTCTTGTCTCCATTGTATTAATTCCGTTTAGTGTATCTGCAGTTTTGGTAGTTCAGTTAGAACGCATAAAGACTTCTTATGGGCGCCGCGTCAAATCGATAAGCTTGACTCTTATGGAATTCGGGTTTGTGGCTCTTATTTTTCTATTTATATTATACTTCTTGTTCCCTCAAATCCAATCCGAGCTTCATTTAAAATAAGGTTAAGTTTCGTCTCTTAATTTGAAGGAATTAAAACGTAGGATGCACCATTTTTGATAATATCTATAATCTGGCATCTCTCATCGGGTTATGACGTCTTTTCTGGGATGATAATGTAGAATTTGTCCAAGTCCACATGTTAAGCGCATTGGGTTAACAAAACTAAATGTGTTTGCTTGCACGGAATATCTTTGTCTGGATATAGTCATTATGAGAATTTAAGATAATTCTAGTTCTCATCTATTAATAATAGGTATCCTCTTACACATATCCTATATATTGTATATCTAGTACCATTACTCCTTTGTTAAAGTATATTCCTGTGTCACGTAGGCACAACTACATCACAAATGCTACAGTTGCTTTACTTGACTGATCTTTCCCTTATCCTTCTTTCTAGTGAATGCTACAACGATAGTGCCAAAAATTGCACAAATACCTCCTGCTATTGCTACCATAATCTGTGGGCTCTCTGTAAACAGTAACGACGCAATCGCTGACCCAAACATTATTTCCATACAAGAGAATAACCAAATGCACTATATCTAATATCCTCAGCGGCATATTTAAGAAATCATATATCGGTTCTATCCTGTTTAGGAATGATTATTCATTCTTTACGATATCTGGAATGTGAAATTATTTCGGGTATTTCAGAGGTAAATGAGTCGATGAAATCGCGACTACCTATAGCAAGGTATCCTACTGTTTTCCCCTAGGTTAGACCTAAGTGCTAACCTGATTGATTGAGATCATATTTACAAAACAACATATGGTGTATTCTAGTACATATACAATCCCCTCGGCCTCCCCCTTTGCGGCTCTGTTGTTAAAAAGAATGTACACTTATGATAATGGAAGTGGATCAAAATGAACAAAATGAAAATGGTAATGTTGACATCTTATCTAAAGAGATCGAATCATGGAAAGACTTTAGTTATGCTCTAAGGAAAGAAGATGCACCTCTCTTTAGTAAGATGTTTTCTGAATATGGACGAAATAAAGACTACATCAGAGCTGCTGTCTGCAAAGGTCAAAACTATTCAGCTGAATCGTTATTCATATTATTAGTAGTACAGCAGCAAAAGATGATAAACGAATTGATTTCCAAAGTGTCTAAATGTGAGAATTTGCAAAATGAGTAAAAATGATTATTGAATGCTGACACCCCTTAGTCAGTATTGACTTAATGTTAGGTTTAAGGCTTTCATAATTAAATTCTATTGAAAATTCTATATGCCACCATGATTATGATGGTATTTAGCTCCTAACCACCCTAGACGTAGGGTGGATCTCAGCATGACCACCTTCGCGTACATCAATTATGTATGCACCAGTTACAGTCAAGTGGTCTCCTACTTTAGGAAGATTAAATACCGGTCCATCATATTCTTTACATGATCCTATTTTGAAGGATTCAACTGTGGTTAAATTCATAGGCTTTTGACAGATCAGTTCTACCTTTATCACTCCCTTCATATTGTCATTAAAATTTCCTATTGTAATCATATTAGTATATGGTTTATCCAATGTCAATGCTATAACTGCATCTCCATCAGCTGGAAAACGTACCACAGACACATTTCCTGATACTGTTACACATAGGTTGAGGATTATGAACCTCGGCGGACCGGGTAGTGGCATAAAGTTCCATAGTGAAGGATTACATTTAGGTGCAGTAGTGTTTGATTTCTGAGCTGTAGGGGAATTTGCAAATAATTCATGTACCTGTTGAATCTGTGAATTTAGCCTCAGCTGTAATATGAATTTTTGATCAAAATATTTAGTAAAGTTTGCTGCGTATACCAAGTTTTTGTGATGGGCTGCTCGAACAACTGATCTCTTTGAGTTTCGTTCATGGGATGCTTTAGCAGTTCATTTATCTGTAAATCATAGCATAAGGCAGCAGGACGATGTACCAAATCATATAGTGGAACTTTTTAGCACGATCTATTTACTCCATCCAAAAGACTCTTAAATTGTACAGTCGGACTTGCATATACAAATGAATTATTATTAGAGGAAGTAACCGGTTCATTTACTAAAGAGGCAGATGGAAGAGAAGAAGAATTTGACGAGGGTAGTGGAGATAGTGTTTCTGTAGTATTAGTAGACGCATTTGCTATACTGTTTGAGTTGCTGATAACTGTTACAGCTATAAGCGAAACTGATAGAGCAGCAAGAGAGTTTTGACAAGTAAATTAATTTTGTCCATTATAGTATATACCATTAATGGTATAAAAGAGGCATTATGTAAGAAAAATCTGAATATTTATTTATTCTATTCCACTATGGCTTTGTAGAAACCATCATCAATATTATCAGATTGGTCAGTCTATGCATGTTGTAGGTTATACATCTGAATGATAATTCCCTGTTTTGTGTCCTGGTCAATCTAGACATTAGATGCTCTCCAAATAGTCTCTTTATGACTGACACTATTGTTTCATCTTTGTTTCGTTTATTGTACAGTAATTTGGAATAGCCACGTTTCATCTGCTTTCTGTATTTGCCATATGTTCTCCATATCGGTACATGTTCATATCGAGCAGAGATTGTACTGAATGCATGCAAGCCATCTCTAACCATCTGATGATTATTTTCACTATCGTATCCCTTATCGGCTGTAACTACAGATAATGGAAGGATATCTGATATTCTAGTTACGATTGGCCTGAAATCTACATTATCATGTCGTGTAGGAGCTCGTCTTATCCTTATTTTACAGATAATCTGTTGTAATACATCAACTCCGATAGATAATTTCGCATATTTTCGTCTCAATCCTGTTCTTTCAGTATAATACTGCGAAGCATGAGTTATCTTGAATCCTGTTGAATCTATTCCAACAAAAATATGCTTTGTACCGCTAATCACAATGAATGAGGAAATTATCTTCTCAAGCAATGTATTATTGATTCTATCTGTAAACTTTTGCAATGTTGTAAAATGAGGAATGTGTGACAATCGTAGAAACGATCTAAGGTAACATGCCTCGAACAACCAATCCACAAACATTCTATAACTCTTACCTTCGTACTGTCGGATTGTAATCAGTGCGATATGTTGCCATATTGTAAATATGTGATTACTTTTCCTATTAGAAAATAGAGGAATCCGTGCATGCTTCAAAACACGGAACATAGTATCTGCAAGTCTAACGTACCTTGATTCTTTCAATAGATTATTGGTATTATACTCTTACAAAGCTTTGACTGTAGGAGATGATTTCTACAGAGCCTTCCACTATTTTTCAACCTAAATATCACTGCAAGTAGGACGGAAATTATATTCGCTGTATATCCTATAGGATTTAGTAATGGCACCATATTTGTCTACTTTTTCGAGTGCATCAATTGTCTTCATAGTCGGAGATTTATCCAGTTAAGGCCGCGCCTACACAGATATTAGTATGTAGTTACAAAAAATAGATCTGGATTTATCCTAATCTCAAATAACTAATATATCCATTCCCAATTTCTGGCAGAAGTATTGCCAATTCCATTTACTTCATATTCAAAGACTGCCACAATATTGTTAATAAAAGCAAAGCTTCCACTTGAATCAGTATGATATATTACTGAGCCACGAAATCTTATTGTTTGTGGAGCGGTAAAGCGTCCAAGGCCTTGTGCAACCCATGTTGCGATCTGACCATCTGTAGTTGTTAAAACACCTTGTCCTTGTCCATACAAAGCCCCATCTGATCTTGGTATACTCAAATAAGTTCCCAAGTCTGTGACTGCGATAGTTCTGAATGTTCCTTCAGCGGAGAAAGTGCTTTCTATTTTAGGTCCTTCAGCATCAACTATCCGCTGACCAATAATACGACCAACCTCTTGTCCTAATTCTGTGCCTAGCATAATATATTATCATGACTTTTGATTCTTAAGATATTGTAATCTACTCTGAGAATTTGTGATCTATAATTATAACAAATTAGAATCCTTACTACTATTGTAATTATTAGCATTATGCGCATAATCTACTAGTATAAACCAAAAGTAGCAGTCAAGGATGTAAATTTCTTTCTGTGAAGGGGTAAAAGAAAAATTCCCCCTCCTTAGTAGTGATAATGTGTTCGAATGTTGCCCAAATATGTGCTGCATTATATTGGGAATACTACTACTTAGGAGTAGAGACGGAAGATGAATGCCCTAATCTTATCATGTATCTGTTCAGTACTATCTAACATTGGTCAAGGACTATTTTTAAATGAGTCTGAGAAATAGAGTTATTGGCTAGATCACCCTGTAGTTATTGCTGTTGTTGTTTTTTGTCGGTCTCACTGGCAGCCATAGCATTAGTCTTGTTGTTTGTCATAGCTCCAGCACATGTTTAAGCTCAACAGAATCAAACAAATCAAACGACAACAAGTAAATTAGTAGGAGCTAATGCGACTCTATTAGATACACAAAATATTCCGTTAAAAAAAGTCCATGTAGGAGATATTGATGTTGCGTACAAGATGTTTGGCAAAGGTGACCCTCTGATACTTCTCAATGGCGCTTCTGACAACATGAATGCCTGGGATCCGTCTCTTCTAAAAGTTCTTTCCTCTAATCATACAGTAATTGTGTTTGACCAACGAGGAATTGCAAATACAACGGTTGGTTTCAAACCATATACTTCTCAGCAAATAGCAAACTATACAGCTGGTTTGCTGGATGCTCTGAAAATACCAAAAGCAAACGTTATGGGGTATTCTCTTGGATCATACATGGCCCAACCGCTTACAATAATGCATCCAGAAAAGGTTAACACTCTTGTGCTTGTTGGTTCATCGTGTGGCGGAAAAGATATCACATCTAAATCACCTGAGCTTTTAAAAGAGATGTCCGAAATTGTAAACAAATCTCTACATAAAATACCCCTTACTCACGAGGAATTAGACTCGCTTAGTGCTGCCTCATTAGGATCAGGATGGATCAAACTGCATCCTGAATCAGTTAACATCCCAGCAAACATTACATCGTTAGAACAATTGAAGCCTGGTTTATCTCCTCAAATAGCGAACAATCAGAATAACATAGGAAAGTATTGGGAGGATAATCCAAAATGGAGTGGTACTTGTGATGATCTTGCGAAATTAGATAAGCCCACGTTGGTCATAACTGGAACCGATGATATGTACCAGCCGCCTGTTAATGCTTTAAAAATTTTACAAAAGATTTCAGGAGCCTGGCTTGTACAAATCAAAAATGCTGGTCATGCAGTGGTAGATCAATATCCTGAAGAACTAGGTAATATAGTAAACACATTTCTATCGACTACGACTATGCCACATTCTAGGTGATGAAGCAAGGTATTACAGTACTTCTGATATGAACGCCACTCTCATTATGTTGTAGTAACGTTAGAGTAATGAGTTATGCTTTCCTGACGCGGTAATTTCTTCACACACTGCATGCATAGTGGGGTCAATCTTAATTTTGCATTCGGTTCGTCAGGATTGCACGGCCACTTGAAAAACTTGAGCAAAATTCTTTGCCTTCCATTGTATGAGCCTATCCATTTGCAGGTAGGATCTTCCGTAGCAGGCATGCGAAGGCTATTCAATAATCACGTAGATCTTGTTTCGCCATTAGATGGAAGGATTATTGTCCAAACGGTTCGATGACCAGATCAATACTTTAATTTTGCCTTCCTTGGTCGACTCTTTGATGTTGATTTCCGTCTGTTCGGCTGTGATATAGTCACAAATTACTTTCGCATTATCAGGATTGACTTTGGCTAATTTCAAAAGAGCCTGTCTATAGTGAGGCTTCGAATTGTATTTTGTAATCTCTTTTATTTTTGTTGCTAAAGCAGCGAATTGAGATACAATGAATGTCTCTTGAAGTGTCAATATTCTTATTAGAAAGGGACTTTGTCCAGCTATTAAGATTACGTAAAGAATCCCTATCTAAGGCGCGGGGAGTGGGATTCGAACCCACGAGTTCTTCCGAACATGGGATTAGCAATCCCACGCCCTACCAGGCTAGGCGACCCCCGCTATATCGACAAAAAAGTCACAAGCAATATATTAATTGTAGGTAATGAATAGTCAACCACGATGATTTGATACTACAGTCTATTTGATTTTGCTGGTTATTTAATGGACTAAATTAAGCGAGAGTGCAAATTTTAAGGCTAAATTTGAAGAGTGTTACGCGATTTGCACGGCAACAGATGCGTAATAGGTCATTACTTTCTCTAGCTGAAAATTCGAATGTGCCAATTCTAATCCTGTTAGGCTGGTAATGCCTACTAAATTAAAGGTTGAAAACCCAAGTTTGAATTTCAGACAATTCCACGATAAGAAGGAATTGTTCTTATCTGCCTATTAATAGTAGATTCATTTTTCAGGTTTTATGATTGAATTCTACTTCAAGTGATACAATGTGAGACTTTAGGTTAGAAGAAATATAATAAGGACACTGCTGATTATACTGTCTTTGAATCTTAAAGAGTCAAATGAGATATTTCGGAAGGCGATTATTAAAACATATTTTGAGCCTGAACTACTCAAATTGGACTTCCGTAAATCCTACGCCAAACATCCGACTATTAAGGATGAGGGATTGACTGTGGATGATGCGTTGCATCTATATTTTGACTTGAATACTGGTGATGATTATCCTGATGGCGATGAATGGTTCACCATCGAATATTTGATACCATTTAGTGTAAAACTGCCAGATAGTCTCAAGGGACCAGATTATTTTACGACTATTTCAGTTTCTGACGGTAAGCATTTTTGGAGACATAGAGAATTGATTCGATATAAATACGGCAAATCTAAAAAATTGTCTGAATCATTAGAATTCATAAACAGAAAATACCGAGAATTGATTGAGATTTTGCAAGATTCATCAGTTATAAATTAGTTGGATACAAGTCTAACACGCTTTATTTTCTCTGGTTCATGAACGTTTGTCATTTTCTAATCTATGGTTTCCCGTTATGAAATTAGGGACCCATCTATGATTGTCCTCACTATATGAATATTCTACCTCATCTATAACCTCAGAATATGTATTAATTTGCATATTGATAGCGTCTACCATATATTCGATCTTTTCGATGGCTATTTCGAATTCCCTGTCTTTTTTTCCCTTCAAAGTGAATCTGACCCGAGGTCTATTGGTTGAATATCCACAGAATTCGAAGACAATTTTAATATCTCTTCTGCCTCTTCTTTTAGTCATCTCTTTCAATACCTCCTTAATTTTGAACCAACTCTCTGCAGAAAACCAAGTAAAGAAAGATTCATCGAAGGTGACTGGGAAGTATATTTCAACTACGCTCGCGAGATTTTCATCAACATGCATCAGTTGTTCCTCCCTTAATCCAAAAGATTTCCTCAGGACATCGTAAATAATCTCGATTTCAAATGGTGAAATACCATAATATTTGATCTCTGCGTCGGTGATATTTGCCAATTAAGATAAGTAAAATATACTGACTAGATTATAGACTATTAAATTTTCGAATATATCCAATAGCATCAACGGTCACTATGACAAGAAAGCTCGAAATCCGACAAATAAATTACATATATTCAAAGATAACCATTGATAATACAAGATTTGAGCTAGTTGCATTATTTACGAAAACGAGTGTGATGTGTTTAGATATTTTGTCAGGAAGTTACAAAATTTGCAGCAATTGCACAATTCGAATTTATATGTCATTTTTCAGAATTTCGGATAAGTATTTAATGTATTTGCGGACAATACAACCCATTGAATATTTCATTACAAACCAGTTCCCTTGATCACTTGGACAAACGAATACTAAATGACATACAATGGTCGTTTCCGATGTCGGATAGACCTTTTCTTAAAATCTCTGAATCCTACAACACATCTGAGGCTGAAATCATTCAACGCATTACAAAATTGAAACAAAAGGGTCTTATTCGGCAGATAAATGCAATTTTTGACACAAGGAAACTTGGCTACAAGAGTGCACTTATAGCATTTTCAGTTAGACCGGACAAGGTTGATTTAGTAGCGAACGAGATAAATAAACACCCTGGAGTTAGCCATAATTATGAGAGAAATCATGAATTCAATATTTGGTTTACTCTTGCGGTAGCACCAAATAATGATATGAAGATCGTACTTGACAAGATGGCCTCGTTGGATGGTGTTATTAAGTACCGCTTATTGCCTACCCTTAAATTGTATAAAATTGGCGTGAAATTGGATATGGTTAACGCAGACCCTACTGTTCCTTCACCTTCAGATAAGGTTAAAGACCCTACTCCTGTAAGTATTGATATTACTGAACGCGATAAGGACTTCATAAGAGAATTGCAAAAAGACCTGCAAATTGTTCCAGCGCCATTCAAAATTTGTGCTGATAATCTCGGCATTACTACAAAGGAACTTTTTGATGTAGCTAAACACTATGAAAAAGTTGGAATTATGCGAAGGTTTGCAGCAATCCTACGACATCGGGAAGCGGGATTCACAGCTAATGGTATGATTGTTTGGAATGTCCCTATAGCTAAAATTGATGAAATTGGTGATAGGCTTGCAACATTTTCGGAGGTAAGTCATTGTTATCGTAGACCAGTCTATAAGGATTGGAGGTTCAATTTGTTTAGTATGATTCATGCACGCTCGTTGGAATCAGCAAAGAGAATCGCCCATGAAATATCGAATATTATTGGTATTAGCGATTATCAAATACTATTCAGTACACGGGAATTTAAGAAAGAACGAGTCAAGTACTTTGCGGATATCTAGCCTAACAAGTATATATTACTTTGTCTCAACTATGTACATGTGATTGGTTAGGGTCTAAGTTAAAATTATTATTGTACAATTCTGAAATTTGAAGCATTGAATTTTCATCTAAATAGTTCCCATCGGACAATCCTACCATTGTTTCAAGTTCTGAGATATCGAGTATGGTGGGTAAGATTACAGAAATCTCCTTTCTGGAGAGTATAAACTTGAAAGCCAATTCCGTGATATTCCATCCTTTTGATTTGGCAATATCTCTCATATTTTCTACTTTATGTAACGCCTCTATGATCCATTCTCTTTTTCTATTGCCTCTATGATCGTTTTTATCGAATGTAGTGTCAGCACTAATTTTGCCAGTCAGTATTCCTGAAGCGTCAGGAACTCGTACGATTATCCCGACATCATATTGACTAGATAGATCAAGAAAAGCCCTACCAGGATCTTGTTCTAAAATATTATATACAGTTTGCAAGCATGTTATACTTCGCGTTTTCATTGCCAACAAGCCTTCTTCCATCCATCCAATCGCAGGACCTAACGCTACACCGTAGCTCCTTATTTTTCCGTCTAGGACTAGTGAATCAAGTGATTGATAAATGCTATTATCTTGTATCGCAGCCATCTTTGGATTATGAAGGCTATATATGTCGATGTAATCAGTCTCTAGTCGATCCATGCTCATTTTCAAAGCAAATTGTAGAAAATCTCTATTATGCTTTTGAGGCATCTCATTATGCCCATCTTGTTTGTTGCTGTATATATCATAACCCCATTTTGTAGAATAGACTAATTCTTCTCTGTTTATACCCTTGAATGCTTGAGAAAGAAGTCTTTCGCTTTTGCCATTACCGTAAATATCGGCAGTCTCGTAGAAATTAATACCCAAATCAAATGCTCGTTTTAGCATTTTTACTGCGTACTCTTCATCCATTTTTTTGCCTCCCCACCAGTCTAGCGCTATTGTCCAGGCGCCGAATCCTATCTCGCTGACTTTTATGTCGCTTTTGCCTATTTTTCTATATTTCATAAAGTCAGATCAATAACTCCAATATTTGGTGCCTAACTTCTTGGAACTTATCTTCTTCCAAGACAGGATTCGAGAGATCAAACATTTTATGTTCTTTATCAAACAATTCGATCGAAATCCAAGATTTACATCCTGACCATTCTGGTTTTATATATACCTGTATAGGGTGGATCATTTTGTAAACACGTAATATTATCATATTCATTGATTTCTTGGGGTTATATTTCATTCTCATTGCTATGTACTTCCTATTCCATATATGGTATTTCTCGAGGCTCTGCAGTACGGAATCGTCACTAATCCGTCTAATATCTGAAACCTCTGCGAATAAGGTTAAATTTCTCTTCTCGTCAAACTTGTCCCATGAGAATGAGTCTAGATTATGTGCAAAATCTGATTGGATGAACTCGTTTGATTGGTGTTCTAACGTTGGAAATAGGAAAAATTTATTATAATCGAGTTTGAATCCATCTTTGTATTCCAGGATCCCTCCCTTTCGGAGTAACATTATCTGCTTACCTTCTTCTAGTGCTCTGCAAATGACTGCCCATTCTTTAAGAGCCGGTACGAAAACCTCTGAATTCATCCTAGGCTCCTAATGATGATATCGATCAGTTTATGTACACAAACAATCATTGGGGTATCTTTAACAACGTATCGGCTCACTTTTGTCTCTCGTAGTTGGACTATTAGATCCTGAAATGCCATCAAGTCATCTGTTTCAAATGCGAGGGTAAAGTCTTGATCATGAATCCCAAAAGAATAAGATGTATTAATTTGTACTTGCGGAAACTTTTTACCAACGGTAATGTGCTCTTCCATCATTATTTTTCGGTCGTCTGATGGTAATAGATACCATTCCCGTGATTTGATAAAAGGGTATACCACTAAATATCTCATAGGTTGACTATCAAGCATAAAGCGAGGTTTGATACTATTATTCGAATAAATTGATCGTCTATAAGCCGATAAATAAACTAGCGTCGATTCTATATACTTACCTACAACAGTAGAATAGAGCTTTGAGGCTAGAGTCTGAAATTTTTCGACAGAGTCTGAAACCATCCACAACATAAAGTCCATATCGTGTCGTAATCCCAAAGTTGAATAAGCTCTAACCTTCATCTTTGTGTTAGCTACTTCGATTAATGTTGAAAGTTCTTTCGCCGCTTCCTCTTTACCGATATCGTTTAACCATCGCCATTTCGGATCAATTTTGAAAAAAGAATAGTTAAGATAGAGTGCAGACGAAGGACCAGCTCGTTCAGCATCATTTTCGACAGACAAACTCATGAGGGAATCGAATATCCTATCCTATTTAAAATTACGTAGATACGAATTCATACTATTATAGCTGAACTTGGAAAGGAATTCTTAATCCTGCGTATCTTCCAGACCTAGCCATCCATATCCTCGACTTTCAAGTTCTTCAGATAGCTCTTTATCACCAGATTTGATTATTTTTCCTTTGGCCATTATGTGTACGTGATCCAATTTATTCAGATACCTAAGAATTCTAGCATAGTGTGTTATTACCACGATCCCGGCTCCAGTATCAATCAAATTATTGATAGCTCCTGCGACGGCACGTACTGCATCAATATCCAAACCAGAATCAGGTTCGTCAAGTACAGCAATATTGGGCTTTAGGACTAGCATCTGCATTACCTCTGATCTCTTCTTTTCTCCACCAGAAAATCCTTCATTGAGGTATCTGCTTAGAAATGAGGGATCAAGGCCCACCTCGTCGAGATTCCTCTTTACATATTCGTGAAATTCTTTTACGGTCAAAAATACTTCTCTATTCTTTTGTTCTTGACCCAAAGATTTGCTCAGTGCATTATATGCATTTCTCAAAAAATGACTATAACCAACACCGGAAATTTCGGTCGGGTATTGAAAACCTAAAAATAATCCTTTATTCGCTCTTTCATCAGTAGAAAGGCCCAATATGCTTTTACCTTCAACAAGGATTTCACCTGATTTAATTGAATATCTAGGATGTCCCAGCAACACGTTAGCAAACGTGCTCTTTCCTGACCCATTCGGCCCCATAATTGCATGGACTTCGCCTTTATCGATCGTTAGTGAAAATCCTGAGAGTATTTCCTTTTCATCGATACTAGCATGTAAATCCTTTACTTCAAGAAACGGCATGAATGTATTATATATTCTCCGATATATAATATGTGAGCGCTACTGAGCTCAATTGAGAGGCTTGAGGCATATTCAGTATGTTTGATGTATTGTCATTGAGCTTGAATGGCGTAGTCCGTTCTAATCGCAAAAGGGAGAATCTAACATTTTGCTATTTACTCTGTAGATGTTGCTCCGTCACTCGATATTATTTTGAGCTACAAATTTTATGAATTGATAGTATATCTAATCTCTTTGGCTTAATACTACCAGCTTATGTGGGCAACTGATATTCCAAATTCAAGGCAGTCCGACCTTAGGTCGCTTTTAATGTTCCAGTCATATAAGGATGTACAGTACAGTGAAATGGATATTGTTGTCCAGATGTCAATTTAGAAGTATCGACTTTGGCTGAAGAACCGGCATTAATAATACTTGTATCAAATAGCTTTCCAGAGTTTGGATCATCAGGTCCCTTACCATTTGTAACAGTATGAGGTACCGAGTCTTTATTTTCGACTAGAACGACATTGCCTTTTTTGACGTTTACCGGATTGGGACTAAAAGCAGGGTTTCCTTGTATCGAAGCACCTTGCAAAACAGTAAGTGTCGCACCTATTGGTCCGCTAATCTTAGATGCCGCTATATTACTGGCAGTTGTTCCACTACCGGTTCCTCCAGAACTTGAATTTACCTTAGGAAGGTCTTTGCGATAGAGCGAATCCATTACCCCAGGCGTTGGAGCTACCTTAGCGAACAGATAAAAAGTAATAATTCCAGTGATGGCCCCTAATACCATTAATGAAGCAAACGCTAATATACCAACAGAACGCATCTCCATATGGATTATTGCTCCCATATTAAATTCTTAACGGAATTTTTGACATGAATTTAGAATGTAAAAAAATAACTGCAGATTTGTCTTGCACATGAATGTTAAGCGAACCGGCACTAATTTCTAATTTCTTACAAACTTTATTTAATTCTTTTATTATCTAGTTCAAATTTCAAATCTTTCGGACAAGTTTTGGATTTTACGAGAGCAAAGTTGTTCTCTACTAGAGCTAGTGGTGCTGATTCTGTCCAAGGATCTTTAACGATTAGTAAATCTGAAAATGTGTCTCGTATAGTAAACTACCTGACTTTCCAGATCTACTCATTATAGGTCAAATTTAACCGGATTCTATAATCCAATTGGGAATACTGGACTTGTTTGACTCAATTCGGCGGTCAAAAATAAGATTGTTTAAACCTACTATTTCTATCTTATAGTCACAAATATAAGATGGTATCGGAAATTGGAATTTTATGAGCAGAGATGTTGGAGGAGAGCAAACGATAATCGATCAGAAGATGAATGAATTATTACAACAATCTAGAGTTCTCGAAGCTTATCTGAATGACATTATGTCTCGAGAAGCCACAATTACAAGATTGATCCAAGAAGCTCGTTTAGCTTCTGATGCCCTTCAGAACATGCTCAGCGAAACCGAGCTTGAATCACTAACACCTGTTGGTATTGGGGTTTATACCAAGGCCGTAATTCCACCTGTGAAGAAACTATTGGTAAATATCGGAGCAGGAGTGACAATAGAGAAAACTAAGGATGATACGATAAATTATGTTGAGAACAAGTTGAATGAATTTGAAGTGGGTTTGAGACAACTAAGCAAACAGAGACAGCAAATTTCGTTAAGCATGGAACAAATCCAAATGCAAGTCAATCAAATGATTAGTCAGGCAACTTCTACCCAATCAAGTAAAAGTCAAAGGTTTGCCAACAGTGGTGCATACAAGCAATAAAACAGATGCAGTATGTTTGAAAAACTTAAGAAGGCTTTCTCCTCAGTCACTAGCAATATTTCGCAAAAGGAGATTACATCAAAAGATCTAGAGAATTCTCTTTCTCCAATCGAGCTCGATTTGCTTGAATGTGACGTTGCCCAAGAAGCTTTAGATGATATTTTCGGAAAGCTAAAAACGGAATTGTTGGGATTTAAGCTAGACAAGAGTCAGAGCTTGGAGGATTTGATCCGTTCAAGACTACAGAGCAATATCTCACAAATGTTTGTTAGTTGTAAAACTATAGATCTAATACAAGAAATCCGAAATAAATCTGAGTCTAAGTCTGGTCCATTCGTAATTGTATTCGTCGGAATAAATGGAAGTGGCAAGACTACAACGGTCGCGAAAATTGGAAATCGACTTCGAAGTAATGGCTTGTCTGTTGTTATGGCAGCAGGCGATACTCACCGATCAGGGGCAATTGAACAACTGTGTGCACATGGAGAGAGATTGTCATTAAAAGTGATTGCACAGCGATATGGAGCCGACCCCTCTGCAGTCGGAAGGGATGCCGTCGAATTTGCTAAAAAACATTTCGTAGATGTAGTACTTATTGATACTGCTGGAAGAATGCAGACTTCTAAAAATCTAATGGATGAAATAAATAAAGTTGTTCGTGTTGTAAAGCCGGATATTAAATTGTTCGTGGGTGATTCATTGGCTGGGAATGACACAATAAATCAGGCGCGAGAATTTTATCAATATACAAATTTTGATGCTGCGATCTTGACCAAGGCTGATGCAGATTCGAAGGGTGGCTCGGCAATTTCTATAGTATCTATCACATCAAAGCCAATTCTATATTTTGGTATCGGTCAAGGATATGATGACATTCTGCCATTCCGTTATGACCGATTCCTGAAGTCAATTTTTGAGGGCTATTCGCTAATTGGCGAACAAAGCTCCACTAATGAGGAACATACTAGGGAGCCGCTAATTGGACAGATTCACGCCGAAGAGACGAAAATTGATCGAGTATTTGAGGATAAATTGAGTTCTCAGAAGCCTTATGTGATGGATGAAGTCGAAGAATCGGTTTCATCTTTGCCAACAGACGGCACTTTGAAGTCGCAGAACTTTGATTCACCTTCCGATCAAGATTCTCTAATTGATCCTACAACCTCAACAAAGAGTCATGAATCATTGTCAAGGAATTTCGAGGATGATGTTGAACCTGGATCGGATTCTAAATCAAAGCCAATGAAAACAGATCATGAAGGTCAGAAGATTGAGAAGAAAAAGGGAGTCTTCGGTGGTCTATTCTCGAGAAAGAAAAAAGTCAAGAAAGATAATGATAGTGTGGACATCAAAAGTAAAGAAAATGATCAGTCAACTAATACTGTGTCCTCTGCTAAGGATTTGAATAAGAATGGTGAAAGCGAACAAGAAAGCAAGGAACAGAAGGATCAGGAGCCTATATATCTTTCGGATGAGGACATTGAGGATCTCATTAAATAGTAAGAATGTACTTAGTCTAAAGGATCTTACCGCAGTAGAAATAGGTTATATCTTGAAACTAGCTTCATCATTTAAGACTGACTTGCACACTAAAAAGTCTCAGCGCCACTTACCGGGATCCATTTTGGGAATGCTTTTTGAGAAACCATCCACTCGAACAAGGATTAGTTTTGAAACAGGAATGTTCCAACTGGGCGGGAAACCCATTTACCTGGGTGTCAATGATATTCAGCTATCCAGAGGCGAATCTATAGAAGATACTGCTAGAACGTTGAGTCTATATGTTGATTGCATTGTTGCGAGAATTTATGACCACGATATTCTAGAAAAGCTTGCATTTTATGCTACAGTACCCGTCATAAACGGGCTTTCTAATTCTTTTCATCCATGTCAAATCCTTGCAGATCTGTTGACTATCTATGAACGTAAGAAGAAATTGAAAGGATTAAAACTTGCTTGGATAGGTGATGGTAACAATGTATGTAATGATATGCTATTAGGCTGCTCGAAAGTCGGTATAAATATGACTGTTGCATGTCCAAAAGGCTATGAACCAGTGGGATATGTAATAGATTTAGCCAAGCAAGAGGGGAGACGAACGAATGCAGAAATTAATATTACTGACGATCCTAAATCCGCAGCTAATTTCGCGGACATTATTGTAACTGATACGTTCATATCTATGGGAAAGGATGATGAGAAGCACAACAGAGATGCTGCATTCCTTCCGAATTATCAAGTTAATTCTAACTTGATGTCTATGGCAAAAAAAGACTGTATATTCATGCACTGTCTTCCTGCAACCCGAGGCAAAGAAGTGACCTCTGACGTTATTGATGGAGATGCCTCTGCCGTATGGGTTGAGGCAGAAAACCGATTGCATGTTCAGAAAGCACTGATGTATTTGTTGCTAAAGGATTGATTGCACTAATGTTCGCTTGGGTTGATGTTACAAAATTCATTTTATACTTGTTACTGCTCGCTCGAGTACAAATCCTGTGGTCATCTTTTTTAGAACTGTATTTAATTTAGTTACGCACCATGGCCGGCAGTCAAATATCATGTTAGAAATGAGATAATTAAATTTCTGTTTATTAAGCTTTGTACTTGAGATAGATCCTTGAATTGTAGAAATCATGTGCTTTAAAAGAAGGATTTAATACCTCTGAAACAGTACTTATGATTTAGTTTGGAGCAAAAGATGACTTCCGTAGAACAAATAATCAATGCTCTGTCGTCTCTAGAAACTGATTTGGATAATCTTAATTCAAAAGTCAACGATATGAAGAAACGAATTATAGCTTATTCAGCCACGGAAATAGAGAAGCAAAAGCAGAAGGTTATCGTTATTGCAAACGAAGATGCCAAAGGACTTATCGATGTTGCTAGAAAAGAAGCTGAAAATGAATCTGCTATTATTATGGCTGAAACGGAAAAGATAACCTTAACCACCAAAAAAAATATTGATAGTTCACTGCCCAAAGCGGTAGAATTTGTAGTAAAAAAGATTTTGGGCCAAATCGATCAGACTGATAATCCTAGAAATCGGAATATGTCGAGTTAGAATTATTGCATAGGTTTAGTTCTTGCCTCTTTGTGTTTGATCTCTAAATATTCTGCAAAGTTAGTCGTGCCCTACGCGAGTCGAATGGCGAAAATATAGTTGAACGAATATAATAGAGATTCAAAAAGTTTAATAATAATCTGATTTGTGAATTGACATAGATGAAACGCCCCTAGATAGATTCGGGTCAAGAAAAACTGTTGCTGTTGCCACTGTTTATGGTCGTTCATATTTTAAAATAGTTAATGCGTTGAAACTGATGGATTTAGACTACGAATCACTATCGCCAGAACAGGCTGATTTATCAGATACTAGATTAGTAATAACAACCAAGGATGAATCTGGAATAATACATACCAAGAATGTCATTCTTGATACGGAATTGAACCAAACTCCCGTACTATCGAAAGCAAAGATACTAAGAGCAATTATGGGACAAACTCTAGATGATAGCCTCGTTATTGGAGTTGATCCTGGATATCGGATTGGTATATCCATCCTTTACTTTCACAATGAAATTGAAAGCTTTGTCCAACATTCTCCTGAGTCTGCCATCGAAATAATTTCTGTGATTGTAACTGGAATTAGGTCGCGAAAAAAGTTGATAAGGATAGGTGATGGTGATACTACAATATGTAACCAAATTGCGATATCCCTTAAAGCAAAATTCAAAGATTCAGTAGACATCGAGATTGTTGATGAATACGGAACATCTATGCGACATAAAGTTTATTCAAATAGAAGAGGTTTAAGGGATTGTTCATCTGCAAGGATGATTGCATTTAGGAGAGGCAAATTACTTTGATTTATAAATATGCAAAGAAATTTCTAGGAAGCTGCTCGCACAACTAGTACAAGATATTTGGCGAGAATTTTGCATCTACACTAAAGTTGACTTCAGTCTATTGAAAATAATATGGATCCATCTTTGTTATGTTGGAAAGCCTTATGGTTCTTTAAAAACAAAAAAGAGTCATTTTATTTTACATCTATCATCTCATTAAACCAGTTCCAAATGAATTTAAATACTATAGTCAAGATAATTGTATAAGTCCATATTTTACACTGGAATCTTTAAATGATCTGTAAGGACCTATGCTTACGTCACGAGGCACAAAAACCTAAGGTTCGGACAGATATGCTATTGGGAAAAAGCGGCGCTATCTCTGTGAGATATTTCTAATTTGAAATTATTGTGGTGTCCGCGTTGTGGATATCATTTAAGAATCAAGCCAAGCGATTTGAAATATAATGCCAAGC
Organism: Nitrososphaeraceae archaeon; assembly: GCA_040414675.1. Classification (GTDB taxonomy): domain Archaea; phylum Thermoproteota; class Nitrososphaeria; order Nitrososphaerales; family Nitrososphaeraceae; genus JARBAU01. The sequence goes on from JBEDUN010000031.1 coordinate 30,281, forward strand.
TAAGGGCTAGAAGAAATGCTCAGCCAAAACTAACAAGAGCTGCAATTGTCCGCGACCAAAATGATATGCGATAGTGAGGAGCCAATATTCTAAATTTGCTATCTATTTCCTCCATAGCGATACCGATGGCCATATTTAGTGAATTATAGTATTACAAAAATAGCGACATGTTAATCTGAGATGTATTGAGTACAATGAAGGATATGCGCCGATACACATCCCGTTCATACGACCTACGTGGTTTTCTGCAGTTGCTCGAAGAAAATAAGGAACTAACCCTGATTCAGAAACCGGTTAGTCCAAAATTCGAAATTCCAGCTATTGTTAGCAAGTTTGAGAGAAAACAGGCGCTTCTATTCAATGACGTCAGGAACAGCAAGTTTAGTGTAGTGTGCAATATTTTGGGTACAAGAGAAAGATTTTCGATTGCAATAGGATCTAATAAGAAGTCCATTCATCCACGTATTGCCTATGCAATAACTTCGCGCTGTGCACCTAACAAATTCTTAGGCCCTGCTCCATACAACCAAAACACGGCAAATGATTTGCATGTTCTGCCTATAATCACTCATTTCGAAAAAGACGCTGGACCTTATATCACATCCTCGATTGTCTTCGCGAAGGACCAAGAAAGTGGTAGCCAGAATTCCTCTACACATCGATTGCTAAAATTAGATGACAAACACTTAGTGATCAGAATGGTCGAAGGGAGACATCTTCATAATTGCTTTACATATGCAAAAGAACATGGAGAGGATTTAAAAGTTGCGATAGCAATAGGCGTACATCCTTCAATAAGTATAGCAGCAGCATATCAGGCAGCTTATGGCGTCGATGAAATGTTGATTGCGAATTCCTTGCTCGATAACCAACTGACTCTAAGCAAACTAGACTATTCTGGTCTATTTGTTCCCACTTATAGTGAAATTATCCTAGAAGGGCGCATTGTGAAAGATCATACTCATGAAGAATGGATGGTAGAGATGTTAAGAACATATGACCACAAACGACAACAACCTATCTTCGAACTCGAAAAAATTCGATTCAGAAATAACCCAATTTTTCACGACATATTGCCTGGATTTGCAGAACACAGATTGTTGATGGGCATGCCTGTTGAAGCAAAGCTCTTGGAAGACGTTAGAAATACACTTCCTAATACAATATCCGTACACCTACCCGAGGGTGGTAGCAGCTGGTTATCTGCAGTGATTCAGATCAAAAAGCAATTCGAAGGTGAACCAAAAAACGCTATACTATCCGCATTTTCCTCTCATCGCTCACTAAAGGTAGCTATTGTGGTAGATGACGATATTGATCCAACAAATCCAGTTGCAGTCGAATATGCCATATCTACGAGATGTCAGGCAGACAAAGATTTACTAATAATTCCAAATGCTAAAGGATCTAGTCTAGATCCGTCCAGCGATCAAAATAATTTGCTTACTGCAAAGCTAGGTATTGATGCAACTGCAACTCTTCTAAAGGAGAAGGAGAGATTTGAGATTGCAAAAATCCCAGGAGAATCTACGATAAACCTCTCGAATTACATTTCCGACGGAGATGTGTAGAAACAGCCTAAGAATTGACCCAACTAGAAACGTCATAATATTCTAAGAACCAATTAATCCTCTTGTATTTCAGTACCAAATTGTCAACCGATTCCACAGAATGGTCATTATAGTTAATTAATATTACAAACCACTTTATTGAATCTGAAATTTTCAGTTTCCATTAATTGAGGATTGCTCATTAATTCCTCTCCGTGACACTACAATTGAAGTTAGTACAATCTGCACAACAAGATTCAGACAATCGCTAGATTTTCATATAACTAGAGCCTCGAAGCATAGGTACTAACTCTGGCAATAGTGCGTAAGATGCAAATATACTATCCATTGAAACTTTTTCCTAAACCGGATGCTGTTAAATATTAAATCTAGTGTCCAACAGTGAATAGTAGTGAGCTTTGGACTTTGAATCCTGTTCAGTATACATATAATCTTGATCACACAACGTAATAGATGTTTGATATTTCAATTTTATCTAATTCATCGAACTTGCACTTTCCCCTCTTACAATCAAGCTCAATTAAACATAGTTTAATGCTACAAATCTTGTTGCCATCTGTAATGATTGGTTACTTCCTTTTCAGGAACACATAAATGCAATTAGTAACGGCAAGGGTAGTGATATACCCCATTGAATGACCGATTTATCGATGGAAATGTCATAGTGCTTTACGCACTGTATAAATCTTCATCGACTCAAGAGGGATTGCCTGACTATATTCTCAGAAGAGTACGAATGTGTCTCGAAGTATACCGGATTATAATGAGATCAAAGCCAGACAAGAACAAGACTGCTGTCTATATAGTAACGAATTTGGATTCAATTCGAAATATTAAAGATGAATTGCTGAAGGCGGGAATCGGAGAAGACTCGATAATGACTGATACCAATTCGAAGAATTTACGACAGACATGTGATGGCATTAATAGATTTATTAAATACAGACTCAATCCCCCAAAGATATATTTTGTCGGATCTGCTTGGCAGAGAGAATCCTTCGATTCCATAGTTCCAATTAAGCTCAAGGGATATATTGTCCAGTTTGAAGGAGCGCTAGACAGTAGATCTGTTGTGGAAATTGATACCGAAAACGCATTGGATGCACCAAAGAAGGGAATTCAGTTTTATAAGAAACAAGCGAAAGAGAAAGCTGCAAATTTACTTTTAAACATCTTATTTCAGAACAACAGGAACTCTGGGCATTAAGATTTAATACCAACTAAGTTTCTGGAGAATTATAGAGTGCGGTCATCGTCTAGTTTGGTTAGGACACTGGCCTTCCAGGTGTTTAATGGACACGAGGTAAGCCCGTAACCCGGGACTTTGCAATAAGACAAAGCGGGAATTCAAATCCCGGTGACCGCATTCATATTCTCGATCGGTCTCAGACCACGTTACTTATGCTACACCACTTCTATATTGAAAAATTTACATATCCAAGTTGAAAAATAGCTAAAGTCGGAGCACGTCAAATAGTGATAGGTCAGAATTCTAGATGTTTCTCGAAGTTGATGTATCTTTCAAGAAATCACAGATCTTATTACTATTGGTCAAGAGAGAATGTCAGAATGTGTGTGTACTTTCCTTTGATACTGTAGAAATCATATTTTCATATTCCTCGTGATGCTGGGCTGCATCTTGGAACTCTTGTTATTTACTCAATGAGTAGGTATACTCTAGCAGTTAGTTAACAACTAGGATACAAGTCTAAGTGATAAGATTGGCCAGAAATTTCGAAAATCTTAACCTTCCTTAATGAAGGCAAAAACATTGATATTGTTTAGACAATCTGGAACTTCATGTGGATATCGTTACAATCGTCATAAGTGATTACTGATGGAAATAGCTACCCTGAGAATTGGCCATAGACTAGTTCGTGATGACCGTGTAACTACGCATTCCGCTTTGGTAGCAAGAGCTTTTGGTTGCAGCAAGATCTACATGTCAGATGTGGATGAATCTATAATTAAGACAGTTGAGAAAGTTGCAACTAACTGGGGTCGATCCGATTTTCTAATTGAGATATGTGACGATTGGAAGGAGATAGTAAGAATGTGGAAAAAAGACGGCGCAAAGATTATTCACCTGACCATGTACGGAATGAACGTTGATAAAATGATCGAATCCCTCAGAACTGAAGCCAAAATTCTCGTCATTATTGGCGCAAAAAAAGTGCCAAGAGAACTTTTCGAAATTGCAGATATGAACATTGCTATTGGTAATCAACCTCATTCAGAAATCGCTGCCTTGGCTGTATTTTTGGATAGAGTTTTTAGTGGTAATGAGCTAAAAAAGGGATTCGGGATGGCTAATTATAAAATCATCCCTGATTTAAGGGGGAAAAGTGTTGAATACAAATCAGATCGTAATAAGTCGATCATATAATTATTATTTTGCAAACAGTATTAGATTTCCTGCTATTTACAAGCTATGTGATTTAACCAATAACCGATCAGGTTTAGGCTTGTAATCAATCAGAATAATCTGACGCTTCAGAGAAAGCCTTTAAGTATTGTAGTTGATCAACAGGATAGGTATACAAGGGATGGCGGGAATTACTGAGGTTAATAACTCAAAGGAGAACGTGATTATACGAATTAAGAAGAGAGATGGGAGAGTGGTCAGTTTCGGACAGCCAAAAATATCAAATGCAATATATAAGGCCCTGGTTGCGACAGGCAGAGCCGATTATTCAGTAGCCGATAGATTAGCAGGCGATGTGGTTCATAAAATGATTCAACACGGATATAGATCTACTGAAACAACCGCAATCCCAAGTGTAGAGGACGTTCAAGATATGGTGGAATCAATATTGATCGAAGAGGGTTTTTCCGAGACAGCCAAGGCATATATATTATACCGCCATGAACGCCGAAAGATTCGTGACGACAAGATGAAGATTCTAAATAAGAGAGACTTGGATGAAGTGGATAAAGCATTTGATATAAATTCACTCCGAGTTCTGGCAGCTAGGTATCTGCTGAGAGATAATTCCGGTAAAATAATAGAAGGACCAAGCCAAATGTTTGAACGAGTTGCAATTCTGGTTGCGATTCCTGACATTTTACATGATTCCATTTTTTTCGATTTGAACGACAATCATCCACAAGACATCAATGAGGCGGCTCTCTATTATTCGAAGACTGAGGATTTTCATTTAAAGCTGAAAATTGGGGAGTATGCGCTAAATAAATATCACTTTGAATCGCTAATTCGAGCTTATATTCATCTGGCTGAACAAGGACGCATGAAGCTTGGTTTCAGACAATTGCTTAGGTCGATTGCTGAAGGAAAACTGTCTTCATATGAACAAAAAATTAGAGAATATTACGATCTAATGGTTTCGAGAGATTTTCTTCCAAATACGCCTACGTTGATGAATGCTGGAACTAGATTGGGACAACTATCTGCCTGCTTTGTTTTAGAGATGCCAGATGATATGTATGGAATTATGAAATCGTCTACTGATGCAGCCATGATCTTTAAGTCTGGTGGAGGAGTGGGAATTAATTATTCTGATTTGCGTCCTGAAGGAGACATTGTCGCATCAACATCAGGAGTTGCATCTGGACCCACATCATTTATGAGGATTATTGATACTGTTACTGACGTTGTGAAGCAAGGAGGGAAGAGAAGAGGTGCAAATATGGGAATATTGGAGGCATGGCATCCAGATATTGAAAAATTTGTTACCGCAAAAACCAAGCCAGGTATGTTCGAAAACTTTAATGTTAGCGTAGGGATGCTGGCTGATTTTTGGGATTCACTAGTCGGCGAGAACAATTCTAAATATGCATTGAGGAACCCAAGAACTAGGGAGATCATAAAACAAATAGATCCTCATCAATTGATGGATTTGATTGCTTTTAGTGCATGGAAGAGTGCTGAACCTGGGGTAATTTTCTTTGATAACATAAACAAATATAACCCCTGCATCCAAGCAAAAGGAGGACCATTACGAGCAACCAATCCATGCGGTGAACAATCGCTTTATCCTTATGAATCATGTAACTTGGGATCGATAAATCTCGCTAACTTCGTAAAACGAAAAGCTGATGGTATGTATGAATTTGATTGGCAGAGATATGAACAAGCAGTTAGATTGTCATCACGATTTTTAGATAACATAATTGATACAAACAAATATCCAGTTCGAGAAATTGAGGACAATACTCGACTGACAAGAAGAATAGGTTTAGGGATTATGGGTATTGCAGATCTGCTGTTCTTACTCGGGGTTCCATACAATTCAAAAGAAGGATATGATATTATGAACAAGCTTGCAGAGGCTATTTCTTATTATAGTATGGAAGAGAGTGTAGCAATAGCAAAATCTAGAGGTTCGTTCCCACTTTTTGAGAAAACAGAATATGTCAATGGCAAAATACCAATTGCAGGATATTACGACATTCCTAAAGAATTGCATTCATATGATTGGAATTCGCTGATAGTGAAAATTCAAAAACACGGAATAAGGAATTCGTGGACGACAACAATCGCCCCCACAGGGACGCTATCTATGATTGCAGATACTTCAAATGGTATAGAGCCCATATTTGCGGTCGTCTTTGAGAAACGCGTTACTGTCGGAAGATTCTTTTATACAAATAGGATCTTTGAGAATATTTTGAAGCTTAATAGATTATATGATGATGATATTTTGACTAGGATATCTAATAATTATGGATCGGTTAGCGGGCTTGATGATATACCTGAGTCTATACAGAATATCTTTGTAACTGCTATTGATCTACACTGGACAGACCACTTGATGGCTCAAGCAATATGGCAAAAATGGATTTCAAACGCTATCGCAAAGACAATCAATATGCCCGGTGATGTAACAGTAGATGACGTAAAGTGTGCATATCTACTTTCTCATGAATTGGGCTTGAAAGGTGTTACTGTGTATCGTGACGGATCTAGACATGAACAAGTGTTACATATAACTGGAGAAAATAGAATTGAGAAAAGAGACGTCACCAAGCCAAGTAAATTCGTAAAAGATTATGTCTCTTCTGGCACGATGGTCCCTTATGTTAAGCAACAACTGGAGACTGTGTTTCGAGAATCGCCGGCTCAGGAAATTGCTGATACAAATGTAGAATTCGAAAGCAGGTCAACAACTTCTCATGAACCAGATCCTACATCCCGCTTGTTTGATTTACCTTCAGGGGAAGTCTGTCCATGCTGCAACTCCCGACTAATAATCACAGAAGGCTGCAGTATGTGTATTGATTGTGGATTTAGCAACTGTGCATCAGGATAAAAGAATATTAAAGTTCTATCTCTCCCTTGAATAAAATTATCCAAGTCCTATTCAGTCACATTTGCAAGAATCAATGATCAGTAATTCAATTCAACAAGATTCTATCGAATACGATCCCAAGATCTTGAAAAAATTGGTCTTTTTTTCTATTAATTCTAATGCCTCGCTGATGCTTGTGTCGCTAGAATGACCATCAATATCCACATAAAAATTGTATTCCCATGGCTTTTCCTTAGTTGGACGGGACTCAATCCTTGTGAGATTGATATCTCTCTTCGCGAACTCGCCTAGGAGATTGAATAACGAGCCAGGTGAATGATTTATCGAAAAGATAATAGATGTGGCGTCGTGCCCAGTAGGCTGCGTTTTAATTTGTTTTTTTGATAGAATAAAGAATCTCGTATAATTGTTTTTTTCGTCCTCGATTCCGTAATCAACTATTTGCATGTCGTACAATTGGGCTGCCCTATTACTCGCTATCGCAGCTGCATCCATTATTCTGTTATCCTTAATCAGTCTAACTGCTCCTGCCGTATCATACGTCGGGATTGATTCTAAATTCCTTTCTTGGATATACTTTCTACATTGAGCTAGTGCTTGAGGGTGTGAATATACGGATTTGATTACAGAGTCAGAATCTCTATTAACAATAAAACAATGTGATATGCGTTGGTGTGTTTCTCTGAATACAGCTACATTAGATTTTAGCAGTAAATCGTACACTTCATTGACACTTCCTTCTATAGAATTTTCTACGGGAATTATGGCGAAATCCACTCCCCCAGATTCGAGATCTCTAAATATGTCCTGAAACGATCTCATTGGTATTATTTCTTCACCAGGAAAATACTTTTTTGTTACAATTTCACTATATGCGCCCTTTTCCCCTTGAAAGGCAACCTTTTGCTTCATGAGGCTACTTTATGCTTATTTTGTGAATTGTCCTGAAGGTTTCCTTACCGTAATCACTGGTTAATTTTCGTTCCTCTAATGTTCCACACTCGATGCATTTTATATTGTTATTTACTCGAACGGTATCCCCACCACAATTAAAACATAAAGCGTACAAAACTCCAAATTCTCTTTCATCGATTGTGATGTGGATTGTTGAATTTAGAAGACTGAACACTCGTCCCTTTACAATATCTCCAACTCTGAAGATAACTCGACCTCTACGATCTCCTCTGGACCACCCACCACCAGAATTTATTCTTGTGGATGCAATTGCAGAAAATCCAGCAAGTGATTTTCGTTCGTTTAAATAAAGTATTCTTATCGACATCATGGCACCGAATAGCATTTCAACATGGCCAACTACAGTATCCCCAATCTTGGCCAGCATAGGAGAATTTTTCTGCTTAATCTTTACTATGTGCCTTTTCAGATCATATATGGGTATTCCGACAGTAGCTGCTCTAATATCACCATCTAGAATATATGTATTCTTTCCACCTTCGAATTCCTCAATTAATGCAATGTGATCGCCAGGAACAATAACCGTCTTAGATTCACTACTCATCATATGAAATCAGGTACAATCGAATATTATAATTGTTACACTATATTCATGTAAATCCTAAAACTAAGTCCATATTTGGCAAAACTGAGGAAAAGAGAGGTCGATCCGAATCTCCGAGATTGACAACCACTAGTCAATATCTTGAAAATTTGATATCCGCTGAAACGATCACAGTTGGTCCATGCCAAATTTGTGATAACATTGGTTGCACTTGAATTTTTCTCTACCAGCAGCACCAGAGATTACCTCAAGTTGACTTTTGGTTCTGCAATTCGGACACTTTCCATATATCGTTCTTCTAGTCAATACTACTTACTTGAGCATATAACCTATTAATAACTTACATGCAATTTTAAATATGAAATTCGTGGAATGGTTCCCTTATTATCAGGATATTAGAAGACAATTTGGATACAGTACCGAGACGGATCAGCAAGCAGGTGAAGTCTTATCTAAATTAATCAGAAGAAAGGCACTGGATATTAAAATACTGCGCAGGAAAATCCAAGGAAAACGAGTCGTTGTAATAGGAGCAGGTAAGAGCCTTGAAGATACTGCCGTCTTCTTAAAGAAAAATAAGAAATCGGTTAAGATTGTCGCAGATGGAGCAGTTCAAGCATTGATAGAAAGAAAGATCAAGCCGGATATTGTAGTGACCGATTTAGATGGTAATCTTCGGTCCTTAATGGAGGCAGAACGCAATGGTGCAATCATGGTCGTGCATGCACATAGTGATAATATCGAAAATTTAAAGAAGATCATACCGAAACTTAAACATGTAATAGGCTCAACCCAAATGATGCCGGTTAAGAATGTCTATAATTTTGGAGGTTTTACTGATGGTGATCGTTGCGCATTCTTGGCTGAAGAATTTGGTGCTAGCGAGATCATCTTGGTTGGCATGGATTTTGGAGAGATTGGAAGGTATTCAAAAGATTTTGTAAAAGATCCCAAATTGAAAAGGGAAAAGATGAAAGTTGCCAGGCGACTTCTTGAAATGCTATCCAGGCGATCCAGTTCAAAATTATTTGATACATCAAAACGACCCATCAAGGGCTACGCATATTTTGCTGTGGAATGACCTTCATGCACAACTAACTAGCAATCGTTCAAATTACTAAACATAGTCACTGAGTAGAATGCTTTGTACCAACTTATTACTACACCCTAATTGGTAGAAATTGAAATTGACATAGATTCAGCATAATGTCATTAATTTTAACCACATAGGACTCATGAAAGCCTATTATATCTTTTTATTGCACAAACATCAATCACATGGATGCGTACTCGGATGAAGATATCAGACAAGCGGCCGAAATTAGGGAATGGCTTGTGAAACAGCTAGCTGATAAACAGGAAGAAATAGAAAGACTACGTTCAACACTTTTGCTCATTGATAGCCTGCTAAAGCAAGGAAGCTTTAAGGCGGCTTCGAATTTTGGATCTTCAACTACTTTGCGTGCCTCGACAGAAGATGTAGTGCCGGCGCAGAAGAAAACGAACCTACAATCTAAGGATGAAGGGATTATTTATGAAGTTAAAGCCAACAATACCGAGTCTAAAGAACAAAAGACGGTAGTGAATGCCGGCTCTAAAGCCATCAAACCACTTATTCGCTTTAAAGATAGTATGCTTTTGGCCAATGCAGAAATAGATCCAGACTCTGTTGAAATTATTCCCGTGAAGGGAATCATTCTCAACGTTGATACTCCACCATTCAAATCTTTTTTTCTGAATAGAATTTTGGATGGGATGAAAAAGAAAGATGAAGAAGCAGTAAACCATGGTCGAATCAAAGAATCAGAACTATTACATTACTCGATTGAGGAAGATAGTGATGGTCTAATAAAAAGAATTAAAATAAACAATTACCGAGAAAAAGAGAGATTGAACGAGATTTTTAACACATCAAGCTGGGTTTTTACTAGGATGATAGAGAAAAGTGGCTGATAATAATTTAGACAAAATCATAGTATTGGATTTTGGATCACAATACAGTCATCTTATATGCAGACGCATCCGTGAGATGAATGTCTACTGTGAGCTATTACCATACAATACACCTGCAAAGGTAATTGACGACATTAAACCAAAAGGCATAATCTTCTCCGGTGGTCCAGCAAGTATTTATTCATCTGATTCTCCAATCCCAGACGCACAGATTTTTGATTTAGGCGTTCCAATTCTCGGAATATGCTACGGTCACCAATTGATAGTAGATAGATTTGGGGGGAAGGTCAAGCGATCCAGTTATCGAGAATACGGGAGTGCAGAATTGATTATTGACGATGCTAGTGATCTATTCGACAAAGTAGGAGATAAGATTAGATGCTGGATGAGTCACGCTGATGCCGCTGAGGTTCTTCCAGAAGGTTTTAGAACGCTAGCCCACACACAGAATTCGCCCTCTGCAGCAGTTGTAAAAACAGGGATGAATATTTACGGCATCCAATTTCATCCCGAGGTAGTTCATACAGAAAGAGGACTAGAAATACTCAAGAACTTTTCTCATAAAATAAGCAAAGCTAGATCAGATTGGAGTATGGAGTGTTTTGTAGATGAAGCTATTCACGATATAAGACTTAAAGTTAGGAACGAAAGAGTATTGTGTGCAGTAAGTGGGGGAATAGACTCTACTACAGTCGCAATATTGTTACATAGAGCGATAGGTAGTAATCTTAGTTGTGTTTTTGTTAATCATGGTTTATTGAGGGAAGATGAGCAACATCAAGTTCCCAAGCTGTTCAAGGACCATTTTGGCATAGATGTGATCTATGTTGACGCAGAAGAAGTATTCTTGACAAGTCTCAAGGGAGTTTCTGATCCAGAGATGAAACGTAAAATTATTGGCGGCGAGTTCGCAAATGCATTTCTTCAGGTTGCACTAAAAAATGGACCATTTCAATGGCTAGCTCAAGGTACCCTGTACCCAGATATTATCGAAAGTGGCGTTTCCAAAGGACCAGCTTCTGTAATAAAAACTCATCATAATGTTGGAGGCCTTCCTAAAGACCTTAACTTTAAGATTATAGAACCATTGCGGAATCTCTATAAGGACGAGGTAAGAATAGTCGCGAAATTGCTTGGTGTTCCAGCGGATTTACTAAACCGGCATCCTTTTCCTGGGCCAGGATTGGCCGTTAGAATAATTGGAGAGGTAACCCCAGAGAAACTGAAGATTGCAAAACATGCTAGTAAAATAGTGGAACAAGAGCTATTGCGTGTCGGACTTCATGATAAGGTATGGCAAGCGTATGCAGCAGTAGGCGATGATAAGGCAGTAGGGGTGCTGGGAGATGAGAGAATGTATGGCCACATTGTTATAATTAGAGTTGTTGATTCAACTGATGCGATGACTGCAAACTGGACCAGACTTCCCCACGATCTATTACGCGATATGAGTAATAGAATAACAAACGAGGTAGAAGGAGTTTCCTGGGTTACGTATGCTGTGTCGTCCAAGCCACCAGCAACGATAGAACCTCAATGATATTATAATCATTTAATCGTATGAACCCGGCCTCAAGATGTCCCTTAGGGAATAATATAGATTGGATTCGAGTGGTCGAATATCATAGTATACTCTGATGTCATTTCTTTGTCATTAAAGACCAAACATGTAACACTCCAATTAATGATGATTCTAATTATCTAGATGTTTAAGACGGAAAATACTGGTCTATTATCTCGTTGATTTGATACATAATATGGTTATCTTATATAATACATTCGTGAAATCTATGGCAATGAGCAATGATAAGCTAGAGGATTATCCTGAAAAGAATATACTAACACTTTCAAACATGAAATATATTATAGAAGGATTGGACACTCTGTTACTCACTGACCTTGATGGTGAAAAACGAGTACGAGTAATAAGGCTCAGAGATGAACTAGTCTCGTATATCAATAGCATTTTCAATGATTATTCTTAAATCATGATTTTAACAACTAGAAATACTTCACAAATACTCGATCTACTGCAGCACTAGATTTTTATTTACGATTCCATGTGACGGTAACGTGATGAATCGTAATCGATGTTCGAAGATATTCTAAGAAACACCATCAAAAATTGCAATGCAGACATGTTAAATACAACACAATAATTAGTTTCCCGAAATAAACAAAAACAATTGAATATCGAAAACTTAATTACAAGCACAGATCTCCTATCTTAAGATAACTGGTTGCCATATAGAGTAAATAACGGAAAGATAGAACCGACAAATTTCACATCTGCAGATGTGATGCAGAAGCTCAAAGATGATCGGATCAAGTTTTTGGATCTGCAGTTTACTGGACTTACTGGTAGATTCCACCATACTACGATGGCAGCAAATATGTTCCAAAAAGAAGATTTTGAATATGGCTTACCGAAGCTTGATGGTTCTTCTATTCGAGGTTTCACCGAGATCCATGAATCGGACTTGATTATTAAACCTGATGCGTCAACATATGCTGTCATTCCATGGATTGAAAAGGATTATACCGCTAGACTAATCTGCGATATTTTAAGCGGAGGATCTGAAAGAGTAGCTTTTAGTCGAGACCCTAGATCGATTGCTTTGAAAGCAGAGAGATTCGTTAGAGATCAGGGCTACATTTCTTCATATTGGGGACCTGAAGTTGAATTTTTTGTTTTTGATAAGTTAGAGGTCAATACTATGACTCCGTACCAAAGCCAAAGCTATAACATATCTTCAAGAGAGGCGCCTTGGTCTACTGAGGGTGTGGGATATGCATTGCGATTAAAGGAAGGTTATCTTCCAAGTGCTCCCGGTGACACGCTTATGGATTATCGAAATGAATGTGTTGACATCTTAAGTAACAATTTTGGAATAATCTGTGACGCCCATCATCATGAAGTGGCAACCGCTGGACAATGCGAAATCGATATTAGATATGATACTCTTACCAATGCCGCTGATGCAGTACAGAGCTATAAGTATATTGTCAAGAATATAGCTAAAAAGCATAATATGATTGCCACTATGATGCCAAAACCAATTGCCCTTGACAATGGCTCAGGAATGCACGTAAATGTTAGTCTATGGAATAACGGGAAAAATCTATTCTTTGACGCTAACGATCAGTATGCTGAAATGTCACAAGTATCTCGCTATTTCGGAGGTGGTATACTCGATCATGCTTACGCGCTTGCGGCTATAGTAGCTCCAACTACAAATTCATATAGAAGACTAGTTCCCGGATATGAAGCACCTGTATACATAGCATGGAGTACTGGAAATAGATCTGCAATTATCAGAATTCCTGCACATTACAAGGGCGAAAGGTTCTCAACGATGAAACGGATTGAATTCAGAGCCCCAGACCCATCGTGCAATCCATATTTGGCATTTTCTGCAATAGTTGCTGCGGGATTGGATGGTATCCGAAAGAAAACATCGATCGGCTCCCCGGTTGATGAAGATATCTTCAAAATGACAGCAAAGAAGAGAAGAGAATTTGGAATCAAACAACTCCCTGCAAGTCTGAGAGATGCCTACGAAGAATTAGAGAGTGATCGATCATTTCTAAAGCCTGTTTTCGGTGATGATGCGATCGACATGCTAATTGAGAATGAAGTTAAAGATCACAACGAGGTAGCAGTCAGACCACATCCACACGAATTCTCAATGTATGCTGATGTATAGATAACTGAGGAGTATGTATAGAATATTATCATGACCATGATTCTAGATTAATCGGAAATTTGTCACCTACATAAATCATACAGTATCTATCCTCTAATATCCTCTTCAAAACCGGTTAAAAATCTCAGCACTTTTCCACAATAAGAACATTTACAATATTCACTAAAATCGAAGTCGTTGTACGTACGGAATGAAAAGCTATCAGTGTGCTTACAAAAAAATCTCCTTAGCATTTCAACATTCATTTAAGGTATTTATCGATCAGCTCATTTTTTACTATATCGTTTCAAGATGAATAATTTCGAGTGCCGTCGGTGAGATTTGAGCTCACGACAGCTCGGTCTTCAGCTTCACCCCAAAAGTTAAGGTCGAGTGCTCTCCCAGGCTGAGCTACGACGGCAGTTGAATATCGTATCTAGATTTAGCATATATAATCTTGCCTAGTGGTAATTGAAGCAATATTGAAGGAATCTTTGATTTATGCATTACTGAATATTTTTAATGCTAAAGTCTGTATGCTCACCTTTATTGGATTATATAGTACATACTTCTAATCGAAGTTCTCGTTATTCGATCGCTTGTTATGAGGATTGGCTACGACAGCTAAGTCTTATAGCTGGATAGTAGTGTTAATATCTAACCCTTATGCTGATAACCTGGACAGGTTGGATGACTCAATGTCTTGTTTTCGTACCATTTTTTCTCTTGTGATATGAATGTAATAAGCAATGAAAAAAGGCGTTAGAACAAAGTTATGGTTTCAATCTCAATGTTGTATGATCTCAGAAGTGCCATGACTATCTCGAGCCACTTTTTCCAAGAGTTCCTATCTCCATAATAAAGACTGATAATCGTTAGATCGATGAATCGAATCCTGCTTGTTCGAGACGAGAAAAATATGAATCAACTGCTGCTAATAGTTTGCTGGCTAAAGGATATTCTGTTAGATTACCTCAGACAGTGCTAAACATCTCGAATACATCACGGGAATCGAATTTTGAAAATGTAACCATCGTTGGAATATAATGTATTGTGCTACTACTTTAGGTATTTTTTGACCCTTCTGTGTATCTCCGTTCCATATTGTAATGCCTTCTTCTGTTTGAATGCAGACTCACTTGGAACATTTAATAGGCTTGCAACTTGCCTCAATATTTGCTTCCTAAGATAATCTTTAGAACTAAATATTTTTTCGTTGATGGGAACGTCTCTTGAAAATGCTATAAGTTTGTTGGATAGAAAAGGCTGCCTAATCTTGACTCCAAATTCGCTCGCTACCATGTTAATCTCTTCAAGAAGCTTAAATTCGTTTAGAATTTTTTCTTCTATTAATTGCATCAGTCGAGTTTTTCCTTCGTCGTACACTCTTCTATATATATCATATCCACAAAAAAGTTCGTCACATCCATTAGCTGATAGTACAGTTTCATGGTTCGATTCTCGAGCTAATTTAGAGATATAAAAAAAAGCAATGCAATTCTCTATATGTGAAATTTTTTCACAATTAATCTTTTTCAATACTTCTCCAAGATTCTTATGAAAGTCAATTTCTTCTAATATGCTAATTCTATGATTTAGATCGAGTCTCGAGGCCACTTGTTTAGAGAACCAAATATCATGTGATTGCGGAAATCCTATTGTCAAGAGGGTAATATCTATGCCCTTCGATTTACATATAGTTGCAAGCAATGTGCTATCTAGACCTCCTGAATAAGCTATAGCTATGGAACCTTTATCCACAATGGCTCCTTCTACCACATCCAATAGCACTTCTCTTAATCGATCGACCAGCATTCGAATTACATCCTTATATTTAGCTATTTCGTAATGTTGTTGAACTGGGCTAAAACCTATTTACAGGTTTGCTATAGCATGTTGAAAATGCCAAAATTTGGTCTACTGGACATTACGTGATGGCCTGACCTAACAATGACGTTCTATGCAAATTGCTAAGTAGGTTAAAAGTCGTTGAAATACTCAAATTTTGTGAACAAAAAGAGGTATTTATCTTACACCGTTATAGGTCTCTGATGACTAGGGCAGAAAATAGCATTGTAAAATTTTGTCCTTATCGATTTGGAAGAGAAGCAGAATTTTTAGTTGCAGTTTTTCTTAAAGCTAGAGGTTGGAACCTAAATTTATCTAAAGGTAGCAGAGGACCAGCTGATATAATTGCAACACGTGATCGAGCCAAATTGCTGATCCAAGTAAAATCCAGCAATCTCGTTCCTAGATTAAAAGGTTACGAAATAAAAAGGCTTATAGTATTGGCCGAGTTGGTTCGCGGATCAGCAGTAATTGCGACTCTACAACCATCTTTCACAGCACTATCTGATCCCAAAGAAAGACAATACCATGACTCGACAGATGGGATCTATCACATCGGAGATTATTCTCTTAACTTCTACGTTCTCCCGAACTTTAACCGCTTAGCATTGCAGGTATAGATCCGTGGTCATCTTCATATTCGTAAGGGATTTATATTCACCTATTTAAATGTGCAAATACTAGTCACGATCGCGTATTGTTTGAGCTATCCGATTTAATTCTCAAGACAGCAATTCACTCAAATCAATTTGTTGGAATTGCTTCAGTTCAAATCGAACTTTACAAGTATATATTTACAGTAATAACAATGTATTATTCTTAAAACTCTCGTAGATGCAAGCATAAATCTGCTCTATTTGTAGATATGCCTCAATCTATCCAAGATGCATTGGCCCATACTTGAAGTGAATATCTTACTTTTTCCTGCGAAACATACTAATCTTATAAAGACATGATTTTTCTTTGCCAACCACTGTGTTAGTAGCTTAGCTTTAACATAGCTGCTTGTACATTCGACTTAACAATGGCTTTTAATCTAATTTGGAGTAGAAGAAATGGTAATGGAACAGCATCGACAGCATATAAAGAGTGATCTTACGGACGCGACGCTTGTAGTAAGTAATCAACTCACAAAACTGAAGATGCTCAACAAGAGGATTTCCTTACTCGACAAAGATTTTCGATACAAAATATCTCATAATCTCAGAAATGGAAATAATTCTCGAGCAAGGGTTTTGGCAAATGAACTTTCAAATATTCATCATGTTGGTCGTATATCGAGGAATATGTGTCTTGCATTAGAGGTCATAGTACTTCGATTCAGCACGATTAATGAATTTGCAAGAATTTTAGAAACAATTAGCCCAACTATTGAAACCATCAAAGATATTCAGAACGACATCTGGAATGTGGTTCCTGCTGCAAATGGACTCTTTAGTGAAATGACTTCGGTTACATCAGAGGTGCTCCTTGATTCGAAAGTCAAGACGAGCCCCAATATTATCAGTACAAATATCGATGGGGACGCTCTTTCGATACTTCAAGATGCTGAAAGTCTCTTGGAAGATGAAGCAAAGGCCAGGCTGCCTGAAGCACCAAACACCATACCTAACTCCAGATCGAAAGCCATAGATATTCATGAGCAAGTGTTAGATGGAAGTAGAGTTCTTGTAGAGAGCTGACCTACATGACCTAAATCTTATTTCATACTATTTGCTACATCTTTAGTGAAAAAATATTTACAAAGGAGTTTTAATCATCTAAGCCGAATAACGGTGCAATGGAACAGTTGAGCCATGAAATTTCGTTTCAAACTGAATCTAGGCGTGGAGGAGTATTAGAATCAGCTTCTAGACGAGTTAGAATGATATTTTCCGTGATGGCGAGCCCTAATAGGATTGACATACTCAGAATATTGAATTCTAAAGGACCGCTTACATATTCCGAATTGAAATCGCTTGCTGGGTTTAAATCTAAAAAAGAATCAGGCAAATTTGCTTATCATTTGAGAAAACTCTTAAGACAGTCTTTGGTCGCTCTCAATAAATCTGAGCGCAGATATACTATTACTAATTTGGGTAAACTAGTTTTGAGTCTTGCTAGACAGATTGAAGAAAGATCGATAGTTGAAAGTGGCAAAATGTATGTTCGAACTTCCAAACATTCCATTGAAGAATTCGATGCTCACAAAATAGTGCAGTCTTTAGTAAGGGAAGCTAATATGCCACTTGAACAAGCCCATAAAATTACAGAAGAAGTTGAGAACAAGGTCTATAAATTTCAAACAGCATATCTAACTTCTTCACTAATCAGAGAAACTGTAAATTCGGTTCTTATAGAACATGGTTACGAAGACTATAGAAATAAGTTAGCTAGGATAGGCATGCCAACGTCGGATATAGTAGAACTGTTATGTAGCGCTGACAAACTCAACAATGGATTAGATAGCATATTTTCAAATGTATCAAAGTCTTTATTCTCAGAACATCTTCTTAATAACATACTTCCAAAGGACATAGCAGATATGCATTTAGCAGGCGAACTAAATATATCACATAGCGGTATTTGGGGATTGATGCCAGATACTATATTCTTGAATTTTAATGACGTTTGTGAAAATGGCCTCAATCCTAAAGGTAGATATTTAAATGTTTCAAGATTTACTAACATTCATAAGCCTGAATCTCTTGCATCAGCACTTTCGATCCTCATTTCACTTTTGAGCAGAGAATCTACCTCCGAAATAGTATTGGAAGGAGTACCTAGTAAGATACTAGACACAGTAGATGGGTCAGATAATATTGCATCGATGTTCTCTAGAATCTTAATAGATACCTCATCGGTACCTACCTACTCCGATTCAGGGTTACCCCTCACAACAATAACATTGCCTATAGAAGAACTGGATGATAAAAGTATAGATGATCTTTTGATCGGGTATTCAAGTTACGTTAATTGTACACCCATACCTAGAATAGGCCTGGAAATAATACATAATAATAGAAGTAATAAATTCAGTATTCATTCAGAAAAGATTTCATCTATCGTAAGACTTGGGGGCATTCTGTCTATATCTAAAGACGGCACAAGGGCGAACAATGGTGCCAGAAAATCGATAGGAGGTAAGAATTCGAATACCGTCATAACATTGCAATCCCTTTCGGTTAACCTTCCAAGAATCGCATATCAATCGAACAAGGATGAGACCTATTTTCGTGCGAGGCTTGCTATGTTGATGAAGCCCGCCTTAATGGCGTTATCAATTAGGAAAAAGATCATTACGGATTTGATCCTCAAAGGAATGCTACCAATAGTTACAAGTAGCGCTAGATTTATGGAAGTAGGAGTTACGAATGCATTAGTCAACTTGGCTGGCGCTCGAGAAGCTATTTATGATATTTTGGGACATGATGCCACCAACAACGGTTTAGAAATACTGCACAAAGTAATTAAAACTGCAGTCGATGTGGCTATTGATCAAGGCAAACAACTAGGCGAGGATATGGTAGGTGTTGCGATGATCACCGATCAAGGTGCTTCTAGATTCGCGAGTATCGATTCTGAAAAATATGGCCGAAGCCTACTGCTAGCTCCTAACAAGGGTTATGATATGTACTCACAAGGAATGCTATTAACTGCAACTCAAATTTTGAATAATAACGACATGAATCATACTATCGATGAATTTAATTCTGTAGATAGACTACTCAATGGGGGATTATCAGTCGATATAGATTTTAGCTGTAGCGATTCACTTACTGACATCAAAAAAGTACTGGAAATTACGACAGAACTGAATTGTATGCGTCCAAGGCAAAGGATTACAATATGTAATTCCTGTGGCAAAAAAACCGTTACAAATAACGGAGCGAATTGCTCATTTTGCAATTCTCCATCGATATTTCAGACTCAACCTGTATCTCTTTAGAATAAAGATAATAATGCGATTTAGAAGGATAATCTAATTGCCAACGACAAACCGCAATTGTGATACTAAACCCCACACTTCTGTTAATGATGAATTCATTGTTCACTGTCCCAGAGGGTGGATTGTCCACCAAAACTTGAATCTTCGCTCACTACATGATCAAGGATTTCTCTAATTCTAACAGCGCGAGCTGTTCCAAGACCGGGGATTCTCGCAAGATCTGCAATACTGGCATTAAGCGCTCTAGTTGGTGTTTTGAATCGTTGAAGCATTCTAATTGCTAATTTGTCTCCTATACCTGGTATCGAAGACAAAATCGAAAGCTGCTGATGGTATGCTGGCTTATTCTTTCTTATTTTCCTCAAAAGCGGGCCAGAATCATCTTCGTGCTTTAGCGCAATCTTTGCCATGTGGATTATTATTTGTGTTGTATACTCTGCCGTAGTTGTATTGATTATTGGAATCCTAAAATTTAGCGCTATTCTTGTTAGTGTTTGATAGGCTAGAGGCAGGCGTTCAACTAGATTTTTCAAATGCTGTTCATTCGTGATTCCATCTGGGATAAGCGCAAGATCCATCATATTGCCCTCGATGATAAGTACTGGCTTTGAATAATATTGGTTTAAATCAGAACACTGTAAAAATAATCTACCATCATATATAGAACAGATCAAGTCAGTAATAGTCTTTCTTTCGATTGCAGTCGAACTTGAAGTTATATAATCGCCTATTTTCAGTTGAGCAAAATCAACCCTAACCCCTGCTTCAAGGAGAAGTGTAGGTATTTGGCTATTTCGCTCCCTCTCATCAACAACAATCCTGATCAACAAATTAATTTAATGATCAAGCATTGAGTTTCGTTGCTTAAGTGACTCTAAGTGGAGTCAAGTTAGGAGATTTTTCATGAACATCTTATTCCTGGTAGATATGTAGTTATTCATTTTGAGTTTTCAAATTAGATGCGGAGTTACCCATATTACCTTGAGCTCCTGCAATCATTTGATTTATCTTTGCCTCCACTTCTTTCAGATTATCTTTGACCCTAGTTTCTTGTTTCGTCAACACCATTAATCTTGTGTTTGATAACTCTTTCTTTTCTTCGAGCTCCTTCGATACTGACTCCTTATCTGCTCTAATGAGCAGAGGCCCGGCAGTTTTGTAAACAGCATCTTCTGGACTTATTTTTTTTAACTCGTCTAATGCCCTCCCAACTTCCACAGTCTCTATTTCGACCTGTTGCTTTTGCATCATTATTGCTTGTAGATTTTGTTGAAGCTGTTGTAAGCGAGACACTTGTTCTCTTAGCCATGGTGGGAGTTCTTGTTCACTCATATTATTAGGATATAAATGGTATTATAAATATCAAATGTGCAAATGTGCAAAGGACCAAACATTGAGAACAACAGCTCGTAGGCTTCAAATTCCTAGTATAAAGCGATAGAGTTTACAGAGGACTAGTATGAAATAGATATATGGTAGCTAGAAACGTTCGAGTTAACATGTATTCAAGCAACACAACAAGTATCAAAACGAACTTTTTAAAGCTTTTCTAGTTCTCTATGAAATTAAGAAAATCTGTTTTGACTCTTAATTCTGGATAAAGTGTAACCTTAATGCTTTATGCTGGCATCCCAGAAATCAAGTTCTCTGATTGCTGTGAGTATAAAAAAACTTCCCTACTTAAAGATGCCTATATCGTCTCTAAAATTGATAAATGTGCCATATTAATTAATCTAAGGTCCGTGTTAATACTAGCTCTAAAATCCTTGATATCGTGACTGCCAATTTGAACTATCAATCTTGAATGCGCTGTACCATTATTGTCCAAGATTTTAGACATGACTCTAGCGTCTGCGTTCAATGACGAACATAGTGATGTTGAAATGTCCCGTGCTTTAGGACATGAATAGTCGAAAGAAAAGACTATTGTGGCCCTACAGTTACTGTGAGCTGATTTCATACGCTCCAGAAGCAATTTTGTAATTACATTTTTCACAATGCCATATGCCTAATGCAATTCGACGTATTTTTAATGAGCCACATGAAGGGCAACGTCTTTTCTGCTTTAATGTCTTGTATGCCATGCCATATCTTTTTCTCACTGTAGCACCAAACTTGATTCCTAGTCCCTTTAGCGAGCTGGATCGATGTTTTTTTCTACTCACCAATTCTTGCCAACTCCTTGATCTTGCCTCTTACTTCCTGTCCTTTTAATCTGGCCAATTCCGAGATGCTCTTTATTTGTTCTCTAGTGAATGCCCCCGTAGCACCCTTCTGAACGGCAGTGTAGTGACTATCTGAATTAGTAGTAATGGTAATTCTTGCATCCATACATGCCTCTTCCTCAGCAGTGGGATCGAGAATGATCGAATCGCCAATTCTAGCCCCAGTAATTGATACCGGTATCGTTGTCACAGGAGCTGGTTTTATAGCACCAGTATCGATTACCCTGTTATCTTGAATTTCGAAGACCGGGAGTTTGCAACTCATTAAAGCTGAAACTACTGCGTAGGAAGTGCAGTCGAACAAATTGCCATCAGTGTTTGTTATACTACAATCAACGAATATTGTGTAAACAATTTCTCCTGGAATCAGAGCTAACTGGTCAAGATCAACCATTTCAGACTCTCTGACTCCTCTATCGACCACCCGAGCCAATTCTATTGTTTCTTCATCAGGTGGACCTGGCTCTATAAAGGGTGAAGCAGTAGGAAGTACTTCTGCAGAAACAATCAAGGCTCCTTTGTTCTCTAAACCTTCAAATGGCTCGCCGGTTTCGACTTTAACTCCTGCAATAACCTCGGAATTGCCTAGGTTAACTCTGGCAGACCCATTTGCCTTCTTTATAATACCTAGATCGATATTTAATGGCCTTAATTCATCTAAATTTCTGCCATCTAATCTCTTGCCTTTCGAAATGGCCTCCCACATCTGTTGTTTACGTAGATGTTCTACAATTAGCGTAGACCGCCTTGAAGAGCTCATTGTTCTTCTCTTATCTCCTCAGATTCGCTACCAAAATATTTCTTCATCAAAGCCAATCTTTGGATTTCATAAATTGACTTGCAGCCATTTAATGCTTTATCCAGACATTCATTAAATTGTTCACTACTTAAAATGCCGTCCAGTTGCAATAGTGTAATTTGATTCAAATGGGGTAAATATGCAACTGGCATGTCCGCACCACCTTCCTTATCTTCTGTGTCGTTTATATCAAGTACAATCCTTTCGTCAACTTTGCCCGCTGCACAAGCAGTTACGATATCTCTCATATTTATTCCAGCGTCTGCAAGAGCAACGGAAGCAGCTGTTATCCCAGCGCACCTAGATCCGCCATCAGCTTGCAAGACTTCAACGAATACATCTATAGCTGCTCTAGGATAATCTGCTAGCATTAGTGCAGGTTCAAGAGATTCCCTGATCACCTTTGAGATTTCAACTTCTCTTCTAGATGGTGCTGGATTTTTTCGTGTGTCAGTAGAGAATGGAGACATGTGGTATCTACATCTCAGTACGCATCGATCAGGCAATGCCATGTGTTTCGGATGCACCTCCCTTGGGCCATATACTGCAACTATGATTTTGTTATTGCCAAACTCAATATAGGCTGAACCGTCTGCGTTTTTTACAACTCCCACCTCAATCTTTATCTTACGTAATTCATCGGCAGTTCGGCCATCCGTTCGTATTCCTTTCTCGTCAATAAGATTTCTTGTTTGGGTCATTGACCTATCTCCATTTCTGATTCAGATCCCTCGACTTTCAAATTGGAATCTTTCTGGTTCTCAGGTAGTTGATTGACTTGGACATCTGTCTGAGGGCCGTCAGACACGTTAAGCAATGTTTTTATCCTCTGGGTTAAATTTGACATATGTGCTTCTTCTTCCACCATTTTGATAGCCCTTATGGCTAATTGGGTCCCATCTAAACGCTTACCTGTGACGACGATTATTCCGTTTTGACCAATCATGATTCTAGTTTGTGTTGCTTGTTCGATAGTTTGAATCATTGAACCACGTTTCCCTATAAGCCTAGGAACTCGTGTCGCAGATATTTTAAGCAATTCGCCTCGAGGGATTTTTCCTAAATCTTTGTCTTGAACGGTTAGCATTGGATCTCTTGTTCGATCAAACGCAACAATCCGCGCTGTAATGAGATCTCCTGTAGCCAGTTGTCTATTCATATCGTCTCGTGCAGGGGAAAAATCTCTGCCAAAAATATCTTGAGCAGGGAGATGAGCCGAGAAGCATGAATTTATATCAACTTCCCAAGATAGCGAAGAATGATCTGTTATCTTTCCTATAACTATATCATTCACTCTAGGGATGTAGACGCCGGATAATGGTATGACTTTGATTCCGTCCCTTCCCGTTTCTGCGATACCTATTCTAGTCGCAACAACAGAATTGCCAGTCCTCATCACATTCATCAAAGGCCTAAAGTTACCCTCTATAATTTTATCGCCAGGAATCACATATTTTCTCTTGATCTCCTGCATTATGCTAATTGGTCACCCCTTCATCGTTAGGTTGATGTAAAATGAATCTTTCCATTCTCTTCATTTGGTCTACCAGGATGGGACTTATATGTTAAGTGCATGGGTAGCACCTTCGCTATTGTTCAGATATCAATGCAGTCCCTTTGGTTATAGATCCTATCCTATCTAATATCTCCCCTTTCATCCCAGCATTGGTTTCTACAAGTATCCTAAGCGAACCGTCAGCAAGCCATTGCTCCCCTTTAAGACTGCCGGTATTTTTTAGTGCGGTATATGACTGGACTGCACAAGCGGAGGGAATTGTAATCGTCAAAGTAACATTTTCAGATTTAAGAGGCAAGATCTTTCTTATGGCATCAACTACGCCCTTTACTTGGTCTTCAGCTCTCTTGTTTGGATCGATTACAATTCTTACTTCGCTCATAGCACTAGATATTCGAAGAATAGGATGTGGTAAATGAGTCCTTGGATCAACAAAATTCTTATTAATATACTGAACAATCTGTTTTTTCTTTTCGTCTGTCATTCTTCTGCGCTGCTCAGTTGTAAGACTGTGTTCTCCACGAAGAAGTATTTGTCTAGCTATTTCCATTGTATCTGTAGTTTTGAAATATTTTGAAAGCTTATCGTTACCCGCTCTAGAGCCTTTGTTTGCATCAGTATAGATTTCATCAGAAACTAGGACACTAGAAAGATCATGTTTTTTGCCTAGCTTAAACTCAAGGGCTGGATCGGGCCTAACCAATATTTCGAATTTATTATTTCCAATAATAAGTCGAACTACACTAAACTTAGTTTCTGGCACCAACTAATTAAATTTCAATCTAAAATAAAAATATATACGCAGAATCTTGTCCTATTTATAACGCTCAGAAAATCAGGCTAACTTGATCAAAAAAGTATTAGGAGAATCACTCCGTAACGTAAGCTCTTTCTCCATGTTGAGTCAAATCTAATCCTATTTCCTCCTCCTTTGGAGTAACTCTTATACCGCCAGGCCATACGACGTCCATGACTTTGATTATGACTGCAGTGATGCCCATAGCCCAGGCGAGAGCTGCAAACGCACCTATTGCATTATTCAAAAACTGTTGGGGATTTCCAAATGCTAAGCCGTTGGCGATCGGTGTATACATCTTTTGGGCAAAGATTCCAGTAAGTAAAGCCCCAACTAGACCTCCCATTCCATGTACGCCCCATGTATCAAGTGCGTCATCCCATTTGCGTTTGTTCTTAAACATGACCGCGGCGTAACAAACGATGGATGCAACAATTCCAATAACGATGGATGCCATAGGTCCTACATAACCTGATGCAGGAGTAATAGCTACCAAGCCCGCCACTGCTCCAGATGCCGCACCCACAGTTGACGCTCTGCCCGTGTGGGCCCAAGAAATTAACATCCATGTCACTGCGGCCATAGCGGTCGCTATCTGTGTTGCGACGAATGCACTTGTAGCATTTGTTCCTGCCCATGCTGCTGAACCAGCATTGAATCCGAACCATCCAAACCATAGCAAAGCTGCACCCAAGACTATTAGTGTCAAGTTGTGAGGCTCCATTGGAATTTTTCCATACCCAAGCCTTCTACCTAACATAATTGCTATTACAAGTCCAGACCAGCCTGAAGTAATATGAATCACTGTTCCTCCGGCAAAGTCCAATGAGGGAAGTGCGCCACTCCATCCTACGTGCGTGCCACCAGATCCAAGTGACCATGTCCAGTGCGCTGCGAAATCGTACACGAATGTGGCCCAGAGTACAATAAAGACCAAAAATGCACTCCATTTCATTCTTTCAGCAAGAGCGGCAACGATAAGCGCAGGAGTAATAATAGCAAACATCATTTGGAATATCATGTAAGTTTGATGAGGTATGGTCGGTCCTGCGAGTCCTCCATACACATCCGATGGTACATCATGCAACACGTTTTGTAAACCAACCCAAGCAAAATTTCCTATGAATCCATTACCCATTGCATCTGGCCCGAAAGCTAAACTATATCCCCATAAGACCCATTGTATTCCGATCACTCCAGTGGCTATGAACACCATATGAAGTGTGTTTACAGCATTTTTCTGTCTAGAGAGACCAGAATAGAATATTGCTAATCCACCTGGAGTCATAATCAATACAAGTGCCGAAGCAGCCAACATCCATGCGTTGTCTCCTTCGTTTATATCGCAAGGTGTCAGGTTTCCGCTCTTGTCAACTAACAATGGCTTAGTTTTGTCTCCATTAGGTGTCTCAGGACTCACCCCCTCATGTTTAAAACAACTGTATGGTACTGCAGGATTGGATTTTGTGTAGTTTTCTGTCCGTGGATATGCTGGTTGAGCCATAGCATTACTAACTGTGCTAGTAGTCAATAATGTCATAAGGCCAACGAGAATGCCCACAAATAAAACTGCTGTTCCCATCGATTTCACATGCATTATAAGGCTTTCCACGTAGGAGGAAATATAAAAAATGTTATAACATAAAATCTCTTATTCCAAGAAGATGAATACTATCTGAATATTATAAAAGTATCTTGAAATTATTATTTTATGATATTATGGCAATGTCAATAGAATAGTTATTCGTAAATCCCAATCGGCTCGGCCATACAAGATTGTACAATATATTTTAGTAAACTCATCGGAGCCGCGGTTTACATATAAAGTTACCAAACTTTAATATCAATTAATGAATATCAAAAATTGGTATAATTGCAGAGTTTTCTATATAATCTATTTAACTATCGGTAGATATTTAATACGTACTATATACTACCATTAAAGCTTGACTTCCGCTTCTATCGAAATACTTGAAAATCACAATGAAAGGATAGTTCTAAAATTTACTAATGCACCCAGACAGTATGTAAATGCTTTAAGAAGAATATCTATAAGCGAAGTTCCGACTCTGGCCATAGATGATGTTGTAATTCTTGAAAACTCTTCTGTGATGCACGATGAGGCCTTAGCACACAGGTTGGGGCTTATCCCGCTACGAACCGACTTGCATAGATTTGTGCTTCCTACAAACTGTGATTGCAATAGTACTTTAGGTTGCTCCAAATGCCGAGTGTTACTCTCGGTGGATTCAGAAGCCAACGATAAGACCAAGGTAGTCACATCAGGTGACCTTATATCTGAGGACGAGGTGGTCAAGCCTCTAAGCACGGAAATCCCAATTATTGTTCTTGCTCCCGCTCAAAAGCTAAAGTTTGAAGCATATGCAAGATTAGGCTTTGGAAAGGAGCATGCAAAGTGGCAGCCTACCTCGGCATCAGTTGTCACGGATGGGAAAGATGAAAGTGAGTCCATCTTGACAGTGGAGACGAATGGAGCATTAACTGCCCATGAAACTATCCAAGCTGCAATAGAAAAATTGGATTCAAAGATAAGAAAGTTTGATGAGGTTGTCAGGTCTTTGGATATATCTAAAAGACTTTGAATACATTTATTTATGATTAACTACGATTGACGACTTGGTCGCTTATGATTACTAAAAGTTTATCAAATGAGACTGTGTGGATTCTTCGCAAGGCTTTCAAAGTCGGCAAGGCGCCAATTTGGAAGCGTCTAGAGAGTGAACTTGCGAGTCCGAGAGCAAATAAAAGTGAAATTAACATCAGTAAGTTAGCACGTGTTACTAAGGACGGCGAGACTATTGTCGTTCCTGGTAAGATTATTGGGTCTGGGAGAATTGATCATAAACTCACTGTATGTGCTTTTTCCGTGTCTCAGAAGGCTGCTAAAAAGCTAACTGATTCTGGTAGTAAGATCCTTACGATGGCAAATCTAACCGAATCCTTTCCCGAAGGTACAGGGGTCAGATTAATTGGCTGAAAGAGAATCAGAGCCAAGTAATGCTAATCATTTCGTAAACATCGATGCTGCGAACTGTATCGCAGGTAGGCTTTGTTCCCGGGCGTCAAAAATATTGCTGCAAGGTAAAATGGTTTCTATTGTAAATGCAGATAAAGCAATGTTATCTGGAAACAGGTTTGCTACCATTCAAGCGTACAAGAAAAATCTTGAAGTATCCTCTGCAACGAATCCGATTCATGGACCCTTTCATCCTAGAAGACCCGATACAATATTATCTAGAATGGTCAGAGGAATGTTACCCAAACGGAAACCAAATGGAAAGGTAGCACTGAAAAAATTAAGAGTTTACAATGGCATTCCAGAAAAATTGAAAAAAACCAATTTTGAAATTTTTGATAATTGTAAGATTACGAAATCACCATCTTACTATATTACGATGGGTGAAGTAGCAAAAGAAATCGGATGGAAAGGAGGGCAAAGTAATGCATAAAACGGATCTTTATCCTGGGCAAAGAAAATCTTGTCGTGCTACAGCAGCTATATCAAAAGGGAGCGGCCGAGTGAGGATAAACAATATTCCAGCAGAGCTGGTGGAACCAGAGGTTGCAAGAGAAGTATTATTAGTACCCCTAAATTTAATAGGAGATCTAAGGAACAAATTTGACATAAGTGTAAAGGTGCAAGGTGGAGGGTTCATGGGTCAGGCGTTTGCTAGCGCAGTCGCCATATCCAGGGCGATTACTGGTGAAGCCAAAGGAGGCAAGGATCCTAAAGATCATCCGTTATCAAAGAGCGTTAGGGAGGAAATTCGCAAAAAAATAATCAGTTATGATAGGCATTTCTTAGCTGGTGATCCAAGACAAACTGAATCAAAGAAATTTGGCGGCTCTGGAGCTAGGCGTAGGAAACAGAAATCTTATCGTTAGTAACAATGATATTTTCTGGGTCATTTTTACCCAAATCTTTCTTTAGTAGTTTTATGATGTAACCCAGTAGCATAAATTTATTTTATAGTACTTTAGACAATAATAACTTGACCCACAGTGCTGTTTTCACTGGTTCGAATTTTGGTTTGCAAAAGACCCAGCAAATTTCGGAAGAAATATCATGAGCGTCTGGAAATACTATAGATGATAATCTGATTCGTTGTATTTTGTTTCGAATATGCATATAATCACCTTTTTTGTCAATTAAAAATTCCTATATCAATAAATCTAAATCCAGATCGTACATGGTCGTAATCTTTTCCAAATTTCAAACCTTGTCTTCGGAAATAATTTATACAAATATGACTTGGATCACCTATATGCATCTAGTTATCGTCTATGTTGTATGATCAAACAGACCGATTGACATTTTTTTACACAGTTCATGATATAAATGTCAAGATATATATATTTGGATGACATTATTCTAAATAATGAACCGAAGTATACAAGCAGTTATGATCCTCACTCTTTTGGTGATATCAGGAATTGCAGCGGTAGTATTGATATCACATTATAAAGAAGCGGAAGCACAGACACAAGCAAGCGAAAACCAAACTAACGGTCAAATAAATAATGCCGTACAACAGCAATCTCCTTCAGCTCTAGTAGACATCTTTAAGCGAGTTGAAAATTCCGTAGTACAGGTAACGACTACTAGAAGCGATCCTACTCAACTCGTAATACTAAATGGCGTGCCGTCGACGGGACGAAATACTGCCTTAGGATCCGGATTTGTACTTGACAAACAAGGGCATATTCTAACCAATAATCATGTAGTGGATGGGGCAACTAAGGCTGATATCACTTTCGTTGATGGGAATACATATTCAGCTAAGGTCGTTGGAAGAGATCCCTTTGGTGATCTTGCAGTATTACAAATAACAGATAACTTTTCAGATGAGAAGCTATTCCCATTACCTATAGTAAACTCCTCTGGAGTACAGGTTGGAGAGCAGCTCATAGCTATTGGGAATCCATTTGGCTTAAGTGCAAGTATGACTACTGGTATAGTCAGTCAGATTGGCAGACTGTTACCTGATAGCCAGACTAGTTATGCTATTCCGAATACCATTCAAACTGATGCAGCAATCAATCCTGGAAATTCCGGCGGACCACTACTTAACATGAAGGGACAGGTAATAGGGATGAACACTGCAATATTTTCTAGTACTGGAGCTTACTCAGGAGTAGGTTTTGCCATTCCATCAGAAAGCATAATTCGCGAATTGTCATCGCTGATTAGTACTGGTACATACGAACATCCCTGGTTGGGGTTAGCAGGTGGCAAGATCCCTACCAGCTTGATAAGAAATCTGGGTTTATCTCCTAATTCTAAAGGAGTCTTTGTAACTTCTGTGCAAGATGGCGGACCGGCTGCAAAAGCTGGCTTGAAAGGTATAGTTCAAGATGACAATGGAGTTATCACAAATATTGGTGATGTAATAACTGCAATTGATAATCATCCTGTTCGACAAATTGACGATATTATAAACTATATAGAGCAGCACAAGAAAATAGGTGATGATGTAAAATTAACCGTGGAGAGAAGCGACACGAACATGGATCTTTCAGTCCATCTAGAACAGCGCCCTACTACCCAGACAGCATCAGTGTCTCAAGACTCTTCATCTCGACCTCAACTGCCATTCGGCCTGGGTCCCATGCCACAGCTACCAAAAATCCCCGGATTTCCAGATCTTAAACTGCCTCCGTTACTTCCATAATTTTTTTTGATAAATTACTACGATGCTTTAATGGGGGTTGTCCAGTCCAGATAGGTGCCCAACGGTACATCAGAGATAAATCAGTGTTTCACTTTCGAGTATTCTAAGATTAATTTTCTACTAGGCGTTCTTATTACTTATTGCGAATCTAGAAATCTACTTGTTTTAGATAATCTAAAATAAGTTTGTAGTTGTTGCATAATCATAAGGCATTTTTGATTTCATATATTAAATTGTTAAACAATTCTTAACTAAATGTATCTAGTCTTTTAGTCTTTTAATCATGTCAAAACTTGTACGACCATCAAGTTGATTAAATTGCCCAATTTTAATGTCATTTTGAGCTAGCTTCATATATTACTGGTACACAAATGAGTACCATTTTCAATCATAAAACATTCAGGTTACTGATATTAGAGATAGAGCAATGCTCCAAGTTGTTCGGACAAAATCATTCCCTCACAATTATTCTTTCCTTAAAGACATGACGTTCTAGAGTAAAATTTTACTTCAATTTGGTGGTCTTTTTGGGCATTGAATTGAAGGTTCCTAATGGTAGATAAATTTCCATGCAAGTGCTGAAGGGACACTAACCTACCTTTATTACGAATTTTACTAATGAGTATATTTTCAATAGAATTATTGATGACACATCATATATTTCCTTTAAGTTGTACGTATGAACATCTCATCACCACAATGTCGTGTTTTATTATTTGATCAACTTACAACATACAAATGGAGAAAGTGTCTTCTTGTAGGGCAGAGATAAAAAATCTACATTGATATAGCCGTTAGCGAGAGTTTAACGTTAGTGGCCTTGACAGAAAACAAATTTCCTCTGATACAACTTAATAATCTGGAGAGGTTTGATGATGATACTACTAGCGAAAAAAATGGCTATTATCCTTACGAAAGGCCAGTGAATGAGCTACTCCAGTATGGTGTAATATTACTAGATAAGCCCCCTGGTCCTACCAGCCATGAGGTTATCGCTTGGATAAAGAAGTTGCTAAGTATTGAAAAAGCAGGACATAGTGGCACATTAGATCCTGGTACTACTGGCCTTCTACCGATCGGTTTGGGCGAGGGAACAAAGGCGTTATCTGTACTACTTATAGGCCCAAAGGAATACTATGCTATTGCACGCTTACATGCACATGTTCATGCAGACAAATTGAACAATATTATGAAGGAGTTTGTTGGGGAGATTTATCAGAGACCACCCCAGAGATCTTCTGTCAGACGCTCAACTCGTGTTAGAACAATTTATGAATTAGAGGTTGTTGAGCAGTTCGATCGACTTGTACTAATGAGAATTGTTTGTCAAGCGGGTACTTATATTCGAAAAATAATTTATGATATCGGCGAAATATTAAGTCCTGGGGCCACCATGATAGAGCTACGCAGAACTAGGGTGAGTAATTTTTCAGAAAATAAGGATAATTTTACAAAGTTGCATGATCTCTCTGACGCGATTCAGGTCTACAGGGAGAAAAACGATGAAAATAAGCTTAGAGGGATTATTAGACCAGTAGAAGTGTGTCTTGATTTAATTCCAGCTGTTATGATTCGGGATACAGCCATCGATGCCCTGTGTCATGGTGCCCAGCTTGCGGTTCCAGGTGTCATAGCTGCTACTAAAGGTCTTAAAGAACATGAACTTGTTGGTGTTTATACCATAAAGGGGGAAATAGTGGGATTAGCAGAAGCCGCCATGTCAAGTGACGATATCAAGGAAAGTATAAAGGGAATTGCATTTCATATGCGAAGAATTATCATGAAACCCGGGACTTATCCGAAGGCCTGGCGCTCAAACGCAAGTGTTATAGCTAGTGACATGCCTACTAATACTAAAACATGATTTTCCTCTGATAATATTACTATCCATCTAAGTGAAATTGGACCATATATTCTGGAACCTCCTTTACAATGTAGCATTCCCAATTTGAGTCCTGATGACAGACGGCGCGTAATCTACTATTCTGTGTTATTAGCATAATATAATGTGAATTTATATATTGTTCAACTAAAATTGTGATTTAATAGATGTTGCACTCGGACCTGTGTGCAGAGAATATGGATAAATCTAATATCGCAAAATGCGGACTATATTGGCGTTCCCATATCCCAAGACAATATTGTAGATTATAGTATATTTGCTTCTTTCAAAGGATTATCTTTACCTATTTTTCTCGAACAAATATATCTATGATTCCAGAGATTACGCAGATTGAACTATTGAATATTTGATTGAATGAAATCTCCAATCAATAAGTATTCCTATTTTTACCTAAAAAATGTTATTCATTTAATAAATAGGAACTCGGAAATATCGTCATACTTGATTTAAAGATATATTAGAAATCTAGGCAGTCCGTTTGAAGATTATTTGGAAATTTGGCAGATATATTTGTGCTATGAAGTTCCAGTCTAGAACAGATTTGGAACCACAAGACAGTAATAGGATAACAATTAGAGGGTATAATTTATTAGTGTACAAGGATGTTACCAAAATACTTCTTCAACGTTATATTGAATACTTAATAATAAAAATTCGAATAAAACGAATATTAACTACTTCCCTATTCCATATATTTGATAGCTCAAGGTATAAGACTATAACGAACATGCATCCAGAGGATCTCAAAATACTGCGAATATGTGTAGATTGTCTACAGAGGTTTATCTTCCACTCAGATTGGGTTGACCATCAACTACAGACAGGTCACTATAGCATGAAAAAATATGACCTGCTTTCGGGAGAAATGATAATAAGTTTAGATAATAGAATTCGTGAAACCGTGTAAGATATTGGAATGTTGACAATCTGTTAAATGAACACCTGTGATACGAGCGAATTATAATTATAAAATCTTGTTTAATAGTTAATATATAGAATTTACTACGAAATGTATGTCTGCCGGGGTCGCCTAGCCTGGGAGGGCGCAAGCCTGGAAAAATATATTGAAAGCTTGTGATCTGTGAAGGTCTCGAGGGTTCAAATCCCTCTCCCGGCGCTTTAGTGAGTGATATACTTGATTTATAATCGGACTGGCATTAGATTAGTAGTATTAAATGAGATGTAATACAATTATGAAATCGTGCAAATGATATCTCGAATCATTTTTGTCCTACTTCAAGTACCTCTCGAGTTATGAATTGGGAGATGTCTTCCTGACCAGATTCATCAATGAGTGACACAATTATTTACTAAACTATAGTAACAACTCCGAATTACAAATTGTATCGATTGATAATTTCAACCATAATCTATTATCTAGATCGATCAATATTTCTTTCTCTCTTTCTCGACAATGTTATAACATGTAAGTGATTCTACTTCCTCAAATCATCAGATTGATCTCTAAAGATTTTAAGGCTGGAACGCAATAATGGAGCCTCCATGTCGAGGACCATTCTTCACATTTGATTGTATCTTGTCCGTCGGTATAAACAGCATTCCATTTGCTATAGATGGGCCAACCTGACCTACTTCTGCCTTGATGTCACCTTCCCATAATTTCTGACCATTTTTTTTATCCAATGCTAGAATTATACTAGACTTTGTAGTTGATATATGACCGTTCGCTCTTGTGTTCTCTAGAAAGTGAATGTACCCAGCGAAAAGTAGATCTCTAGTAACTAATGGTGAAATTCTAGGTGGATATTGGGTTGATAATTGCCACTTAATTTCCCCCGTCCTTAAATCCAATGAAGCTATCGTTCCATTACGTAATCCAAGTTCAATCGTGTGTGGTGGAGAAACCCTATGTCCTGATATTCCACCGTCGGTGAAATAGTTTAATCCTCTATTTGTAGCGGCTACGTAAAGGGTATTGGTGTCGTCTACGGCATGATAGTTGAAAATTCCATAAGACCAGATTTCACCGCTGCCGTTCGGCTTTGGGATTGAATCGGTATTATATTGCCTTCCCAATGTCTTCCACCATAGAACCTTTCCAATGATGGCGTCCATTGCAATAATATTTCCCATTTTGTCATGACCTATTACAATTTTTTCTCGCGTACCATTATCAAGAGTTACTTCATTTATACTACTTCCCCAGGATGTATCCCAATCATGAGTATCAGGCACAGTTACATTCAGAACTGTTCCCCGAGCTATAAAGGGTGTCGCCCAAAGTATTTTGCCGCTGGTGATGTTTATTGCTATCATGTGATTTGAATAGAGGTTGCCATCTTGTCTTGTTGTTGCATTAAAGTTTGGTGACGCACTACCTAACGGCATATACAAAACACCGGTTGAAGCATCTAGAGATCCGCCAGACCAATCGTTCGCACCAGAATTATAATTAGGTGAATTATGTGGAGTAACCCAATCCCCTGCAGTGGTCTTCAGATTCCATATGATCTTACCATTAGTGCTATTGAGAGCCGTAATGTTTCCTCTCACAGTTCCCACTCCAGCAGATACATCACCACCACCTGCTGAGCCTACTACCACATAATCCTTCCACACTATAGGATACGTAGGGATGTTGTATCCAGTTTTAGGATCACCCAGGATTTCTGAATTCCAGATAGTTCTACCATTAGTCGGATCAATGGCTACTACCGTGCTGTGATATCCAGTTGCTGCATATAGTATACCATTATTAAAAGTCAAGCCCATTGTCGGACCACTACCAATTTCAGACCTCCAAATAACGTTTCCATTCGAGGTTTCAAATGCTATAACTGTGCCAGAATCATCTTGGACGAACCCCTTGTCACCGATAATTATAGGCGGGTCTTGTATGGCAACATTGTTGAATAATATCCATCTAACCTTCAACTGATTCACATTCTCCTTGTTAATTGTTGTCTGGTTACTATATCTAGTACTATGGATATCGTGATTGATTGTTATCCAGTTATTCAAATTTTTTGCCTCAAATCCTGTATCGGAATTATTGTATACTTTGGATTGATAATTAGTTCCATTATCCTGAACCTCTATTTCTTGTTTTTCGGTAAAGTTACTCATTAGAGAAACTGGTAATCCTTCCCTTGTCAGTTGCTGTATTCCATAGATTGATTGATATTGTTGTTCATTATTGAGATTTGCAGTTGTGAAGTTTACTACAAAAAATGAAATTGTCAGTGTTAACATTAGAATTAGAGCGAAAACTATCAATCTTGATCTAATCGTTATCATCGAAAATAGATTATCCGAATGACGGTTCATTCGAAAATAATGAGGATCATTTGAAATAAAAATATGTCGCATAATATTGTTACATATATTAAATAATCTTTACAACAATTGATATGTATATATCAGAAATGAACGAAGTAATGAAATATTTATAGCAATAGCATTCAGTATATATGACTAATTGTTTAAAAAGTGATTCATGTGTTTTCTGATCTAGCCATATGATAACCATGCAATAGTCCTCCTTCACAAACGACAATTATCCTAGAGTAAGTCATAACCAATGAAAGTCTGAAGGATAATAATCATCGATTGCTCATGGTACTACACGGCATTTTAGGGCATGGTGTCGAGCAAAAGCATAAACACCTGCTATTCTGTAATGTACTCGTGTCGGAAAAAGACGTTGCAGGTAGCAACAAGCATACAATTCATTCTGACGAGAACGCGTCGAAGGAACTCACTGAATTAGAAGAGATTAGTGCTAGAGTAAACACCTTAATAGATATGCTTCATGAGAAAGGGGTTCTTGATAAGAAAGTTTTTGAGAGGACCTTGGCAATGCGCTTACATGAAATTTCGAAAGCTACGGTATTTTCCGAGATGAGCGGTCAATAGGTATTGTACAAATTTCGATTAAATGTATTGGTTCAGTAATGGATACTGATATCATCAGATGTTAGTTTGGGATCGATGTTGAAGATCACAGTTAATTTTTCACCATATGCATAACTTCGATTGTAGTATACAATCTGTACTCATGGAAGTCATCTTACTTGGCATGATTCAAAAGTACTCTATTATATTCATTTTCAATAGATACCAATAGATCCTGACCGTTAATGCGCCCAGACGATTTTAAAATGGAACCAATTGATACACCTCCTGCTCCTACTCCATCCTTCACATAACCCCTAGAGAAGGCTCGTAATCCATCAATACAAGACTTTTCCATGTGTAAATTCAAAGCAAATATTGGAACTGGATTCGTAGATATTGATTCAACAATAGCAACAAGGTGGGAAGTTCGATCGTTAGCAACATACGTGGTAGTTCCTATACATAAATTGTCAAGTGGTCTTTCCATAGATTCGAGGATTGCTACGACTGCAGTCATCTGAGTCCCCCCTGCAAGCATGACTTTGCCCCCACTACCAATAACTCCAGCCGCAATGCCACAAACTGAAGGTAGCATCGGGTCTCCCATTGCCGATATCGCCTTGAATGGCGCATTTTTCAGATCTCCAATTCGTATGCCGGCGTTATTAAGACCTTGAGTTATTATCCTGTCCTTCAATTTGTGAGGATTATTGGGCATGGTGCTACTTACTTTAAATTCAGAACTAACGCCTAACGCCCTCAGAACACCTAATGCAGTGGTAGTACCTCCTGGGATACTTTCCCCCAAGATTACCATATCTGACATCTTTGAAAGATGATTCCCAAGTAAAATTCCATAATCGAATCCTTTCTTGACATCATTGTAGTCCACTGCTGAACCTAGTGCGATATTCTTACCGTGTTCTAGATTAAACGATATACATGGAACTAGAGGTTTTATCATAGACCCTGCATCAACTATGAAAAATGGGATTTCGTTTGCTAATATAGCACTACGACTGATTATTGCAGGAGTAGGCTTTCCGTCAGGTGTTATTGGAGCTCCATCTATGCATCTACATCGCCCATAATAAAGCAATTCAGAATCGGCCGCTGAAGTATACTTCATCAAATCCGGACTGGCTCCAGCGATACTTATTCCCGGTACAGTACAAGTTTCAGTGTAGGATATAACGCAAATAAATACGGGATTAGTGCAGTGAAATTTTTTGATAGTTGACTCACTATGATTTAGACATTGGATGTCTGAGTACATCTATTCACCATACAAATTTTATTCGTCACCAGACATGAAACTCACGAATTCGTCTTCAGTTCTTGGAACCAAAATCTGACTTGTCTCCTTCTGTTCCTTTATAGTGGAAGTGGGAGAATGTCCGTAGTCGTGTCCAGGATATATTATTAAAGAGCCCTCCAGATTTGAAATTATGTTGAATAGACTATGATACAACTTTCTTGAATCGCCACCCGGCAGATCGACTCTTCCGCAGTTCCCTACAAAAATTGTGTCACCTGTGAAGATAAATCTGTCATCAACTAGGACACAGATGCTATCATCCGAATGACCAGGAGTGTGTAATATCTTTAGAGAAATATTTCCTAAGAAAATGATATCTCCGTCTCTCACATTTTTGTCCTTATGAAGATTTGAGTTTTCATGTTGGATAATTTTTGCCCTGGTAATCGCGGCAAGTTGTTCATTACCTAGAACATGATCAAAATGAGTATGGGTATTTATAATGAATTCTAAAGACAATTTATTCTTCTTTAATAATTCTAATATTTTTTCAAGTTCCCAGGAAGGATCAATAATACACGCTTTGCCAGTTTCTCTATCAGTCAATATATACGTAAAATTTGCCATTGATCCGACCGGTATTTGTAATATTTGAAGCTTCGAGTCGTCTGCATAGTTAACTCTAGACAATTCCAATCTCTGCCTCCCGAGGAATTCCTATATGTTCAACATAGACCTTTCCTGTGTACATTTTGTTATCAATAAGGCCTTTTTTGAGTCTGTGAAATGTGATAGTTGTGTCTGCTTTTATACACTTTTTATCAGCTTTGCCAGAAGTTGGATCCAGCCCTGATGGAATATCTATAGCAATCGTATAGGCACTAGAAGAATTAATGAGGTCGATTGCAGAAGATTGTGGATCCTTTATTTCTCCTTTGATCCCTGTTCCAAAAATACCATCCAAAATAATATCAGCCTTCTTAATCATTTCCTTGATGGCTTCAGTAAATTGATTAATTTCAATTACTTCAACCGAGTTCATTTTACTAATAATGTTCCAATTGATTCTAGCTTCCTCACTTCGTAAATTTGAATGATGGCCAAGCAAGATTATTGTGTAAATTGAATCAGTGTATGCTGCTAGGTGTCTTATTGCTACAAAACAGTCACCACCGTTATTACCAGTGCCACAAACTGCTACAACTCTTGTTTTATCAGTCAAACTATTTTTGAATTCGGACACTACTAAATCTGCAATTCCGTGCCCTGCATTTTCCATCATGTATACCCTTCGCATTCCGAGTAATTCATGCCCATTTTCTTCGATCCTATACATTTGATCTGAAGTGATTGGAACATCATTACTGCCACTTGCCATAGTCAATTCAGGGGGAAATTAAAGCATTTATAATCGTTTTAAAGTTTGTAATATCGGAGTTATATTGGTACTACATAAGACCTGATAAACAGTCACTTCTAATGAAGCAGTCGAATTTAGCGTATTGGTCTGATGGCTTCAATTTTGTTAGAGTTAGTAGAATTTGACTGGTTGAATTAGGCTCTGGATAATGTCCTTTTCTTTGCATTTGCCAGTTCGTCTTTGATATTTTGAATCATAGTTTCGCGTTCTGAACTTATTCGATTTTTGGATTCTTCAAACATATCATCAATAACATGAGGTAGGCGTGGTTTGTTGGACATTCACTTATGGTAGATGTGGTTCGATATAAAAGCTTAATTTTCTTGAGTTGTAGATTGTAGCAAACGATACGACGTAATCGATAATGTATTGAATTTTAATCATAATACCTTGTTAGGGTATAGTATTGGCGTGCAAACTTGATCCATAATTGAGTTCTTTTACCTAGCTGTTGTACTTGCATAGATAGGTTACATTATTAATTACCCACATGGGTTACACTCTGCTGCTTAGTTCCTGCATATGTGCTAGAAGTAATTAACCTTTGTAGAAACATCTCTGATGGAGTAAGACCGTTTATGCCTCCGTGTTCTCTTGCTTCATTGTATGCTTTAACAAACATGTCGTATCTTGGTTTACCATCATCTGTGTTTAGTATACCTTCTAATGCTAGAAATTCATTCTTCACTATCTTGTTGTAGGCTTCTATCTTTCCCTGTAATTGTGGTTAAGAATTTGGAATTCGTTTATCCTTAATATGATTATGTACAAGGAAATGTCTGAATATGTTAGATGTAAACTGTTTTCCATTATCATGCATTATCTTCTTGGGTTTACCATTGGTTATTATCCAGTCCTCTAATACATCGAGAACATCTACAGACCTTTTTCTTTCAGACCATCTGCTTGCTACTTTTCTGGAGCAATCGTCTAAACAACTAATGATGTAATTCCTTTGACTAGAATTACTGAGATAGAATGGTCCTAGGATGTCCATCTGCAACATATCATTGGGAAGTTTCATTGCAAACTGTTTGAACCTCCTTACCTTATTCTTACACCCTAAAAATGTTAAAACTATGTCTTTTTAGTACCTTGTATATAGTTAGTGTACTTGACGACAATCCAATGGTTCTTTTTAATCTAAACTTGATCCTACTACATCCAAATCTCTTGGTTAATCGTAGATCAAGGATTATCTCTTCTAGTTCTGGTGTTATCTTTCTGTACTTGATATCATGAGGTCTTCTAGAGAGATCTGAGAGTCCATCTATTCCTTTCTGTTTGTAGCTGTTCTTCCACTTATAGTACGTCCTTCTGGATACACCATACCTTGAACAAATAATAGATACGGTATGACCAGTCCATTCTCTTTCGTGTATTAGATTAAACCTTCTACTGATTTCTATATGAATACACTTCCCAACAGAAGTGTAACCCATGTTTGTAAGCTATAATGTCACCTATGTCAGTAAGTACGACACCTAGCTATGGTTTCGTCATGTGATCAGACTGGTAATTTAAAAAGCATATACACTTCACAAATGCTGCCAATAAAAACTTTGGATTGTTTATTCTGGTCAAGATTTTGGAATCAAAAATATTCTAATTGTATATAAATTTACCTCCGATTTTCACTCTTACACTTATATTCCAAGCAATTTATTCTAAGGTCTGAAGTTGCAAGGCGTCAGCAAAATTCCTAATGAAATTAAATACGTTGCCGTTATTGTGATTGCCGTAGTAATTATATGGGTGGGTATTCAACTTGCATTCGGTGTTATCAACCCATTTTATGTAGTGGCAAGTGAGAGCATGGTGCCAAAGTTAAAAGTTGGCGATTTTGTTGTGATAAATCACAATATTCCTTATAATACTTTAAAAATAGGTGACATTATTGTGTTTAAGGAACCAGTTCCAGATAGGGGACAAGAACCGGAAACTATAGTGCACAGAGTAAGGGCAATAGGGATAGATTCGATTGGTAACAAGGTAATTGTAACCAAGGGGGATGCAAACCCGGATTCAATACCTGGCGTCGACTATCCAATAATGCATGGTAACTATATCGGAAAAGTAGTCTACGTAATACCTCAACTAGGATTAATCACTAGGGCTATAAGTCCTCCAGTCAACTACATACTGATTGCAGTCATACTTGTCATACTATTTATTCTTATGAAAAAAGGTAAAGAAAAGAAAACAAGTTCAGTATGAAATACAACTAACGCCAGTATTACTAACATCAGTGTTTCACTAGAGTCAGACTTGATGCATATTCTTAATATACTAACGAAGATCCATTTCATTGGGAACAATTGCACATGGATAGATAGTAGATACGTATCTCCTCATATTTCAGTAGTTACGAAATATGGCAATTTTAATTATTTTGCAGTCACAATCTAACAACATATAGAATATTGAATTGCCCCACGTACCTTCGGAAACAGTAATTTTGCAATCGTTTCAGAATGAGGAACTAGATCTGTCTGTTAACTTCTTGTGGTATATACTCTTGCACTGACAGAATTCGTTACTCGAATCTCCTTGTATGCCAATTATTTTTACACTCCTCATCCTCTTGCGATCGTATATAGAATTGAGAAATTTATAACAAACCGGGCATACTTTTTCTATCTTATCAACCATAGAATGCAGTTTTATCTTCGATCTTCAATGACTAATTAATCTATGGTCTGCACTTTCCTGAATTACTTGCTCTTTATTGTTTCAATTGACGAAAAGCTGATCTCTGTCTCAACCTTCAAAAGCTGTTGCTTTTTTTTAAATGATACAAAATTCATTGTAGGTATGATCCCTAAGTGACAAGCGGCAGTTAACTTAGAACTCTTCTTTAGCGATGACCTTAACGATTCCATGAAATGGCATGGTATAATTTGGGAGATTGAGTCGTTCACACTTATCACCTTGCAAAGCAAAAGTGCTGCCATCATAATTGCATTTTAGAATCGGTATGTGCTTCGAATCACCAAATATGTCTCCTACTTTATAGTATTCGATTAGCTTTCGATTTTCATACACTGTGCAATTTTTTCTCCTGACCCGTTTTTTTCGCATAAATTTGAATGCAAAAATAACATGTCTTTTAGAATAATACTTGAACATATCGCGAATATACACGCAGCGTTGGATCTGATCCTGTGGCACGTAGAGTATGTCGCTTGTACCAGCTTTAGCCTCTATTGATAGCAAGGTGGCTTCTTTATTATTAACAGCAATGATGTCTGGAAGACCAGTACTAGATCCTCCTAAACGTCTTGCATGCCACTCGCCCTTATCAAGTCTCTGAACTAGCGTATGTTCAAAACTATATCCCCTACTCCTTCTAATATTGCCCAGATGTGATCACTTTTCAATTATGATTGTTTGATCTACTATGAAAATTCCTGTTTTGGATGTGAATTATCATAGTGGTCTTTATCAAGACCTGATATCATGAACTCTACGTATAAACATTTTCAAGAGCTATTCAATTTAGGTTAATTGAATCTGATCGAAGGGTAGGATATATTTTCATTGCTTTATTTTTTGAGATTCCGTAGTTATAAATAAGATTACGAACTATCAATCCTGATGGATAATTCCAACAACAATGTCCAACGATCCACCAATAGGCTCATAAAAGAAAGTAGTCCCTATCTGATTCAACATGCTTATAATCCTGTAGATTGGTATCCATGGGGAAAAGAAGCCCTACAAAAAGCAGCGATTGAAGATAAACCTATATTTCTGAGTATAGGTTACAGTGCGTGTCATTGGTGCCACGTAATGGCACACGAGTCATTCGAAAGTGATGAAATCGCTAGATACATGAATGACAATTTTGTTAACATTAAGGTAGATCGAGAAGAAAGACCAGATATCGACGACATTTATCAAAAAGTCTGTCAACTTGCGAATGGAACTGGAGGTTGGCCATTGTCTGTCTTTCTCACTCCTGATCAAAGACCTTTCTATATTGGTACCTACTTCCCAAGTCAGAGTAGAAATGGTATGCCTGGTTTTGTCACGATATTAAAGCAATTGAAAGATGCATATGTGAATAAAAGACCAGAGATAAGCTCCGCTACTTCAGAACTTATGCAAGCATTGGTGCATATAGCGGCAGATGTTCCAGCTTTAGGAAACAAAGACAAATTGGAACGTTCTATTCTTGATGAAGCAGCAATTGGCTTGCTACGCATGGCCGATAATGTATATGGTGGTTTTGGTCAGGCACCTAAATTCCCGAATACTTCCAATCTGTTATTCTTGTTACGCTACCACGAAATATCGGGAATGAACCGTTTTAAGGACTTTGTAATATTTTCTGCAGAAAAAATGGCAGCTGGTGGAATTCATGATCAACTAGGGGGAGGGTTTGCCCGGTATTCTACTGACCAAAGATGGCTGATCCCACATTTTGAAAAAATGCTTTATGATAACTCGCTCCTCATTCAGCTGTACGCAGAATTATATCAACTAACTCACGAAGAGCATTATTTGCAATTAGTTAGAAAAACCCTTGATTATGTAGTACGAGAGATGATGTCTCCTGCTGGTGGATTTTACTCTGCACAGGATGCTGACTCTGATGGTGAAGAGGGTAAATATTATGTCTGGACCAAACAGGAAGTATCTGATTTACTAGGCGATCAAAATGTGTCAGAAATCTTTTGTGACTATTACGGGATTACATCTTATGGTAATTTTGATGGAAATAATATATTGTATATCCGAACAACAGTAAAAACACTAGCAAAAAAATATGGTAAAACGATAGAGGATGTGGAAAAAATTATCGAGGAGGCATCGCTAAAATTATTCAACTTCAGAAGTAAGCGTGTAGCACCTGGATTGGATGATAAAATCCTAACATCTTGGAACGGATTAATGATATCTGCGTTTGCAAAAGGATTCCGAGTTACTGGTGATCCCAAGTATCTAAGACACGCAACAAATACAATTGATTTCATCGAAATGAACTTACAAAGTAGTGACGATGGAAGACTATATAGGCTACACAAAAACGGCGTCTCTAAGTTAAATGCTTATCTAGATGATTACGCATTCTATACGAACGCATTATTAGATGTATTTGAAATAGACTCCCAACCTAGATTTCTTGATAGAGCTATTCTTCACACAAATTTTATGATCAAACACTT
This sequence comes from Nitrososphaeraceae archaeon, assembly GCA_040414675.1. GTDB lineage: Archaea > Thermoproteota > Nitrososphaeria > Nitrososphaerales > Nitrososphaeraceae > JARBAU01. The sequence goes on from JBEDUN010000031.1 coordinate 74,695, forward strand.
TTGGGATGACAATGAAAGTAATCTTTTTTTTACTTCGGATGATCATGAAAAATTAATTGTTAGGACAAAGTCATTTTATGATTTGGCCATACCTAGTGGCAGCTCAATAGCAGCTTCTAACTTACTTAGACTGTATTATTTGACAAATAATTATGAATATCTAGAAAAAGCAGAATCCATCATGAGATCTACGGCACGCGTAGCAGCTGAAAATCCGTTCGGATTTGGCCACATGCTAATTGCGATCTATCTTTCAATAAAGAAATGCACAGAGATATTGATTGTGCAGCAAAATAATGATCATGAAGATCTTTCGCAGTTAACGAGTTGGCTAAATCGGCATTTCATTCCTAATCAGATCTCAGTTATAATAAATGATAAAAAACAACTAGAACTGTTACAGAAATATGAGTTCTTTAAAGGAAGGGATCTGACTGGTATATCCAACACACGGGAGTATGCCCTAGTGTGTAGAAATTCCACTTGTTCTCTCCCAATTTTGTCTGTACAGGATCTTGAGACCAATCTCTATTCTAAATGAGTACCGATGCCAAGAATTGTTACTGATGGAAGGCCCAATTGCGATATATCTACCCTCATATTGAGCGTAACAAAAAGAGGATATGATGTAGAAGTAGGATTTACAAGCTCGCGAACCATAATGGTTATCAAGCATCCTCAATTACTAAGCAGTTATATTATTGAGATTTTAGAGAAGTGTAGATTCAAGCCCGTTTATTGTTATACAATTCCGGCCTTAAGTTTGAACAAGGCCCAATTGCATCAATCAGTCTTTGAGGGGAAACTATAGATTGATCTACCATGCATGTTATATGCTAAGCCTGTTTATAGAAAAAATATGTAAAAAATCTTCGTATTAGCGCCTGCGAGAGCTTGAACTATTCATAGGAAATATCAAAGGGAATTTGATGCCGTATCACATTTAGAACACCTGATATAGAGCAAACTAAAAAAAGTAATGATAGTTAGTACTAGTTTCCATTTACATTGTACACTTGTGTTGTTGTGCTATCTTGATTTATTCTATATCTATCTGTCTTCCTTTCGGCTTAGAGTTTTCCCTTTTCTTGAATGTTATTTCAAGTATACCATTCTTGTAAGCTGACTTTGCAGTTTCGATGTCAGCTTCTGGAGGTATTTCGATAATTTCATGATACTTTCGATCTGTTCCAGTTGTTATGATCTCAACCGAACTGTCATAAGCGTTGACTTTTATATTTTCCTTGTTTACTCCTGGCATTTCAACTATTACTTTGATCTCAGTGCTTGTTGAGGTGATATCTGCAAGTGGCTCTCTCTCCGAAGAAATCATTGACCCTGAGAATATGCTCTTTCTACCAGTTGCAGACAAAGGAGATTTAACATTTCCAAATTCCCTCACTTTAGGCTTACCATCGGGCCCGATAGTCATTGAATAACCATATACGAATGGGCCGTATTCTCTTACTTTACTTCCTTCAGGGGTTTCATATTCCCTCACCAAATCCTTAGGTGCCTTAGTTTCTATATCTCTGAACCTGTGTTCAAATTCATTTTCCATCTCCCTTCTCATCTCGTCGAAGCCTTTGAAAAAGTCGCTAAAGCCGAATCCTCTTCTCCCTTTTCCGAAAAATCTATTATACCAATCAAATGGCTCTATGCCACTATCTTCAGGAGCGCTCATATGTCTTGTTATACAGTATTTCTATATTATAAGTATACACCAGCACCTTAATCTGGTATCTCAAATTTCTTTCCATTGAATTTGATGGGTGAGGAAATTTTACAGCAAAATTACAAGTGCAACATAGACGTTAACAAACGAAGATAATTCTGGTATTTTACTTACCTCTAATTCGTATAAGGGATAGTTAACAGAACAAGTACGTTCGGGTCAGACCATGTGCAACTCAATGTGTCAAATGTCATCCCTTCGATGTTTACTGCGGATACTTACAAAAAATAACTTCCTGATTAGCTTTTTCAATAATTATTTTAATATATTGATAATATTTATTATTATGAAATGTGTCATATATAGGATATATATTACCAGGACGTTTATATGCTGGAACCAAATTGATTAATTCAAAAATAGCCAAATTGCAAAAAAAGACACGAAAAGATGCTTTCATACCCGTCTTTGTTACATGCTTTGTAACAAGTTTTTTGTTAGCTCAAAATCTTGTTGGAGATCATGCAGTCAACGCTGCTACAGGCAAGCCATCAAAAATATTTCTGAAGGTCGAGAATTTAAAAATAAACAAGGGTCCTACGGGTGCCATAGACGTCACAGGAAAAGTGAGAAATAATTCCACAAAAGATGTGCAGGATATAAAATTGACTGCGTCATACTATGATGATACTAATTCCTTACTTGGAAAAACTGTAAAATTCCTTAGCAATCCATCTGAAAACGTAAAGCCAAATGGAGTAAAAGACTTTAATTTTGTGGAAACTGTCACATTTGCGCGTATAGCTCATTCAACTGTCAATGCGACTGCTAACGAAGTTAAATGAGACCTTTATATCTATTTTTTATACCATTACTTTTGTTCGGTACCCCTTCTACAGCGATCGCTGGAAAAAAGCTCAGCATCGTCTATTCATATAGAAACTGTTTTGTTAATATGTATTATAGTTCTAACTAATATTAGATATTATTCATCTTCTGATTTAATCTGCACTAAAGTCGTTTTCTGTTGAATCATGTCGTCGTAACCTGAATTAATAATGAATGAGAAATATTGCGATAAAGAAGGTTTTGAAGATCTTTTATCAATGCATAGGATATGGTTTCTAACACAAATCACAACTTGAATATTTAAAGATATGTCATTAGAATAGATCAATTTACGACTGCCTCGGCGAGTAAAATACCCAATCGATCTTTAACTAGATTTACTACAAAATGTGAGAAATTGCTTGATCATTTCATCAGAAAGATTGATTTTTATTTTATTTATTATTATAATGTTATGTACGTGATAGTAGAAAGATTGTTTGACATAGCCAAAGACAGACAGATTTGTTCACCACTGAAGTTTGTTCTTTATTAATAACGGTGGGAGATGAATGAAGCAAAAAATATTCAGACTAAGTGAGCTAGAGTCATAATATTTCATTATGCTAGATTTACTCTAGGTTCAGATGTTTAGAATGAAATAATCTGCATCATGCTAATTGGAAACTTTGCTGATACAAACCTCGCAATAAAAGTTCAATACTGATCTTCCTCACTTCGTGTGCTATTACGACGATCCAGATCTGAACTCTAGGATCATTTTGAAGGAACATTATAGGGTATTATCATGCAGATACTACTCATTAGTAACTGATTATTTGCAGAGAACACACTGGAATTTCATTACTGACTTATAATCGGGCTAATCACAGGTACACATTAATAACATGAATTATTTTCCAGTAACCACCTGGACTATTCCCTTCATTGTAAATGGATGATATGCACAATGGTAAGTGAATGTGCCTATAGCATTTGGCGTGAAGCTCAATTGGCCCGAGCTATTGGGATTTATGTCACCACTTGATGGCAACACATCGGCTCCAGTGTCTATTATTAGTTGATGCTTTGTATCCGTAGGGTTTTTGATTTTTATAGTATTACTAGCATTTAGAATAACTCTTAGGGGTGGATTGGATGCCCCATTACTTCCACTTATCCAATTATACACGCCATCTTTTATCTCCTTTGTGGAGAGTTGGATTGACTTTGAAGTGGTACTTACATCTTTGCCATTGGCAGCTAATGCTAATTGTCTGGGAAGCCAATTCAGAATGCCTGAGTCCCAAAGGCTAGAAAGAATTAATGTGGACAACACCAGCGTTAGGATACAGAAAATATTCCTACTTTCCATTGTTAAGCTAAATCGGCCTGCTTATATTTTAGACATATATACAAATACCATTGTTAGGTTTCAAATCTGGTATTTGAAGTATATCATTCCTTTTACGTTGGAAGCAAAGCAATATGTCCATTACTGGTTTTGTTAGAATCTTACCAGACAGCAGCTCCACGAAATTACCAGACGAGTTGCACTCAATTGAATAATTTTGAGTGAAGACAGAAAACTAGGCAATTAGTTATTCGAATTAGTATGCTAGATTATTCGATATCAAATGAAAAGCGGTTGATTTCGGGACTGGTTCTATTTTGGTTAGAATCAATACCGGCGTAATAGTTCATTATTTTTAACCAGAATGAGATCATCTACCTGCTTTATCGAGATCTTGTGCTTTTAATCTAGCTCCAAATTGTGCTATAGAATTAATAGATGCGTCAGAACCTGCTGAATTCGATATCGACACACACTATTGCAATTCGCTAAGTACTGCCTACCAGTTATTCAGTCTAGAGATTTCGACTAAATATAGTCAGTTGAGTCTGTATCCAATGGCAACTGGGAATGACTGCAGACTTTGACTCTTAGCTAGTAAGTATTTACTTAACCACGTATTTTTATCCCCTCAAAAATCCTAGCACAAAGCCCGCTGTAAGGCTCCCTGTTAATGGAATGCCTATATTTGACATTGTGGCCGCTATATTCTCATGAGACCCTGGTATTTGGCCATTGGTTACGTTCCCCAATGCACCGGACAGACCTGTTTGGATCTTATTCCAATTTACGCTGATCAGCTTTTGATATTCTAAGGCAATGACCGCAACAAACAGCAGACCCAACACTATTAACATTATCTTCATTACTTTTTTGATAGCATATCCTATCAGAAAGCCTGTAATCCCACCGAATCCTATAGATGTTGCAGTGGTAGCCAATGGTGCAATATCTATAACCATTATTCTAAATGGTTTTAGAATATCAGATTAATAGAATATTCGAATATTTGTTATATTGACTATAATTGAGGTATTCTATGTAAGAATTGTAGCATTACATAGGTTCGAATAAAAAATAGGGTACTTAATAGCAGAATAGTTCAGTAGGTAATTTTAGTCACTATAAAATATGATTTAGGATTGCTGGCTAGTGAAGTTTGGTTTCCTTAACCAGATCCCTTAAGTGCGCTAACGATCGTACTTGTCCGCCATTTACCTTCTTATAGAGTATCCAAAATGTCTCTCTATTTATGTCGTTTCTGTCCTTTAATACTTTCAAACGATATCTCAACGATCTCATCTTTTGTATATGGATTTTCTTCTTTCCGACCCTTGTAGTTCTCTTCCCCTTCTTGGAGCCTGGGCCTATACCATGTTTCCTTCGAATCAAATGTTTAGCCTTTGCTCTAGATCTTGAAGTCCCTGCAGATTTGCCTGTCCAAATTACTCCTTTCTTGATCAAGCTTCTTATATTTTCTCTAGTGATCGAGTCTGCTACATCGTCAAGCTTATCTGGTTCAAACTTGACTCTATTGATTCCAACACCAAGAATTCTTGCTGCCAGTTCTCGCTTCTTTCTTATATTAATTACCATGATGTCTCATCCTTTAGATTTGCTTTTTATTGTCGATTTAGCTTCATTCGAATTTTCGTCTTTATGAGATAGTTTTCCCGCATTTAATACCTTTATACCCAATTCTGATGCCTTAGCAATTATTTCTATTCTCTTTCTTTTTCCCACTGCATGCGCCATTCTTGCAGCATCTCTCTTCGGATCTAATCTTGCTAAATCATTTACATTGAACACTAGATTATCCGTATACCCAGAAGGATGTAGTCCCCTGCTAATTCTGGGACCTCTATATCCTACCTTTACAAGTGGAGGAACGCCTGACACCTGAAGCCTCATCTTATTATCCTTTCCTTTGGGTCTTCGCCAATTTTCAGACAGTCTATCATACCTCCAACTTTCCTGTCTAACAAACCTTGGTCTCGAATCTGAGATTTTTTTTCGTTCGTTAAGTAGTTTAGTGTTAATTACCATATCAAACCCACAACTGGTAAGAAAAGTTGATTTTTAAATAAATACGTTTCTACTTTACTTTTAGTCATTTATGACGGAATTTTCATGCTATTCGAGATCAAGAATATTAAAATAAGCTGAAGAGTACGTTTCGCAGGAAATAGACTACCTCATTTTGCTAAAGTGATTAAAAAGCTCAAAAATCCCACTCAAGAACCAAGAACAAAACACTAAAAGGGGAAAGCTTATAAACCCTAAAATTTGCAAATAGTAATATTCAATCGATAGAAAAAGCCAAATGACTCTTTTTTTACCTAATGTCTGTGCTATTATGAATATATAAATTCAAAAACCCGAACTACCGTAATCAATTTCGATTAAAAGACGAATAAATGTGAGATAACAGCTTGAAAGGTGGACAAATTAGCTACGAGTTGTGAACTTCGAGTGGCGTGCCACTTTCCCGAATCAATTTGCACAACAATTCAAGTGTTGGTCTTATCGTCTGCGAGAATCAACTCATGCACGTCTTTGGCAATGTCAATTACTGTGTGAGATTCTACATTTGGCTCGATTGACAATAATAGAGTATTTTTCTCCATATAAAATGTCAGCATGGAAATTTTTTCACGTTCCACGTACGCAAACCTCGCCCTGCCCATTGTCTTGTCAAATCTTTGCCTCATAGATTTTCTGAGAGCAGTTTGAACTAAATATAATTCATCATTATCCTCTGCGGTAATCGAATCAATCCCTTTGCGCATACCGCCAGCAATTAGGGCACCGAAATCGTCTATAATCCCTGCATATCGAATATCATCATGCAATGCAAATACTTGTTGACACAATTTCTCAAAATTCAATACGTCTAATACTAAAAATTTTACTTGTATATATATTTGAAGATTCTTAGTTTATGTTCAAAAATTGAATTAAATTGAATATGATATTAGACCCCTTAAAGCATATCATGATTCATTACATCGAATTGTCACGGCCAACATATTAGCATTTTTGATCGGCAGTTTAAGAATGTCTCAAAGTACGAAGATGCGCGTAACTCAACTACTAGTAGTCTATACCTTTTTTTGCACTCTGACCAGCTCGGTAAGGATGTTTAATTTCTTTCATTTCCGTTACTAGATCTGCCATATCTATAATTTCCGGGGGTGCGTAGTTACCTGTGAGAACAATTGTGGCCTGGAATGTATTGGAATTCAATATGCCAATTACATCTTCTATTGCTATTAACTTGAGTTTTATTGCGTAATTGATCTCATCTAGTATGATTACGTCATATTCTCCGGAGGTTATCTTATTTTTTGCCAATATGACGGCATTTCTAGCTGCCACTTGATGCTCCACTAGAGGGTGGTCGTCATCCAATATCCCTACAAATCCTTTGCCTGCTGCAACCAATTCAAATTCTGGTTCCAATCTCTTTGAGCTGGTAAGTTCACCGTAGTACCACTCACCCTTTATGAATTGAATCATCCAAACCTTATAACCATGCCCCACCGATCGCAAGGCAATGCCTAACGCAGCCGTCGTCTTACCCTTACCATTTCCTGTGTAAACAACTATTAATCCCTTATCGCTTGGTTTGCGATTATTTTCCATGAATAAATAAACCAATAATTTTAGCATGTATAAAAGTGAATCTTCATTCAACTCATGTTATTGTTAGATGCTTATGTCGACCTTATCCAGTTCAAGTAAACTACAGCTCTATCCGAAGAACAATGTAACCTCGTTAATGAGCACACACTGAACTGTAATGCATTCAAGAGCGTAGCAGGACAAACTGGAAGGATGGTAACGTTAAAGTATGCGAGTTGTTCGGTTTACCCCATAAATGGTTACTGCCGAATTGCGACAACTGCCTGAAGAAGGTGATATTGTCATTGTGTCCGTTAAACAAGTTACTGGACATGGCGCTTATGTTAGTTTAGATGAATACAAAGGGATGACTGGTTTTCTTCATATTTCAGAAATCGCGACGGGTTGGATTCGAAATATAGAGCGATATGTAAAGCCCAAACAAAAATTAGTTTTAAAGGTTATAAGGGTGGATAAAGCTAGAGCTGAGGTCGACCTCTCTTTAAAACAAGTTTCTGGAGAGGAACGGAAATCAAAAGTAATCGAAGTAAAAAAGAGCGAAAAAGCTTCTGCATTCATGGAGATTATAAAGACCAAGAATAACCTAACAGATTCGCAGATGAAGGAACTTGAGGAAAAGATTTTGCAGAAGTACGATTTTGTATATGACCTTTTTGAGGCTACTGCTAGAAAGGGAATAGAACCTGTGCAGAATTTAGAACTTTCAGCAGAGATTGCGAAGGCAATTGAAGAGGAAAGCAATAAGATCCAGATTCCTCACGTAGAAATTCGAGGAATACTTGAGATTTCTATAAAAAAGCCTGACGGGATAGAGATAATCAAATCAGTACTATCATCTATGGAAAGTAGCAAAAATAACTCACATGTTGCAATTTCTTACATCGCTGCTCCACGTTACAGAATCGTAATCACAACAGAAAATTTCAAGTCCGCGGAAAAGTTAATGAATAACACAGTAGACAAAGTTCGATCTTCAATCGTGAAGCAACACGGAGCTTTCAATTTCATTCGCCTAGAATCTAAAAAGACGCATTCCTCTGGCTGATTTCTAACATGAAATTTCTTCTGAGAAGATGTGAGTCCTGTGGAACGTATACAATGAAGTACGAGTGTCCAAAGTGCAATTCGGCTACCCATTCCCCTCATCCCGCAAGATATTCCCCGGATGACAAGTATGTGAGATACAGAATCAGAGATGCCCATTTGAAAAGCGGTTGAACATGAACACGTTGCCGAAATATCCTGTATAGTGTTTTTATAATACTCGACACACACTTACAATAAGGTCTAATTCCCATTAGATAGCGATTTTACTTTAGTAATTTCAGAATTTTTAAAGCCTTAGGACGTGCCCTATTAACTAGAGTTTGGCTCAACTTCAGTTACTCAATGCTGGGTTTAATCACTTTTATCTATCTCTTAAGTGCTTCAATAATGGCGTGAGTGGCAAAGTTTGTTGCATTCGAGTTTTGTAACTTTTGTATGACTGAGTTCATACTACCTGTACTATTCATTTTCATACCATTAATACTACCTGTACTATTGGATCCATTTACTTTGGAGAGTATTTGATTTGCAGCAAAATTGGTAGCATTGGTATTACGAGTTTGATTAATTACTGACTCCATAAGAGATTTCGGAGACATAAGAGACTTTACTACGTCTTCAGGTGATTGACTCTGGGCTTGACCGCTAGTTGGATTGTTTGATTGTTGTGCAAAAGCACTATTAAAAAAACCTCCGTTATGTACAATAGTCGCTGATCCAATTAGAATACTTAGAATGGCTACTACAGGTAATAATCGATAAGAGGCCTGCTCTTTATTATTCATCATGTTGAAAGAGAATTAGCATTAAATTTATTTATTTCTATCTTCTATTCTAGGCAAAAGTACAGTTAGAAATGTAGTGCTTGAATACAAACAGAAAAACCGCATGTGATGGATTTATAATAATCCAAGTTTGTGTTTTGACTTCAACAACATGACCTAAGTATACGACACACCGTTGTTTTTACTCTCGTATGAAGTCATTTCTGCATTTTTATATGACTATATTATTTAGTATGAGAATCAAATACAAGATCTAATTAATAATCTCACAACTTAAGTAATAAAACATAATCAATAAATAATAAGAATAAAAAGAAGTTGGGTTAGAATTCGCTTCCGTTCTTATCCTTTACTTACCTATGCATATACCAGAGGGGTTGCTCACATCACAGTTATTTCCAGAGAATTGATTGCTGTTGATATTTGCAGGTAATCCATTTGCATTATTAATGTCGATTTTGTTACCATGCAAATTGTTATTTAATACCTTATTGCCGTCGCTTTGCGAGTCTAAGAATATACCATTGTCACTTCCTTGTACGGTATTTGTATCTAATGCTGTACCATGTGAGTTCACTTCGGTGATACCTGCAAGCTTATTGTTTGTGAATAGGCCATTCTTTAAGGTAAGGTCTTGTATGGAATGAGTAGCCAATCCTATGTTGTTATTCATAAACATGTTGGCTGCCAATTGAGCATGATCTGCACCCGTCATAAATACGCCTATTTCATTGCCCAACAATATAACTCCGGTTGACACGCCTAAGTGACTAGCACCTGTTGCCAATAATCCCGCTTGATAACCGCTGATTGTTCCAGGTCCATTGATCATTACGTTATCATACATTGGTACCATGATTCCGACCTTGTTATTTGATGTTCCACCGGCAGTGTTCTTAATCGAGAATCCGTTTAAGTTAATTACTGTATTATCAGCACCTACGATTATGCCGTCTCCATTGCATTCGAGATTTGAGGTTAAGGTTACAACTCCGCTGACTTTCTCTCCGCAAACTGGATTGGTTGTAACAGGTCCGGTTGGTGGTACTGTCTGTGCATGTGCCATTTGATATGATGGTTGAAATATTAGCCCTCCTATTGCCGCCAATGACACTATTGTTGCTATGGTGTACGTCATTATAGTTCGTTTCATTCAGAAAGAGGCTAGAAAATAAGGTATTTATGTGAAACTATTATTTGTACTAAATTTCAAATTCGTGTCTATTCAACATAAATATGTAATTGGGTTATTAATTGAAAGTAAGTAATGGTAGAAGTAATCATTCTACTGTAAATTAACACAAGAAAAATCGTACTATACATGCCCTTGAGATTAGACCCGGAAAGAACTTTCACAGCGTTTTCAGTTTGACATGATATGTATTAAATCAGTTGTTAATACTTGTTTACTACGATAAGAACTGGGATTTACTAGCTAGGAGAATACTGTTCAAAATTGCATTTGAATTGTTGTAATCCGTTGCAATATGTGCCTTGCCATATTTGATAAGAATTATAAGTTATTATTCGTAGTTACTGAGAATATATTGAAGATAGCCATTGCCGGCGCAGGAGTGGCTGGTAGCTATCTGGGTTGCCTGCTTAGTAATATTGGCCACGATGTGACTATATTTGAAGCTAGTAAAAAGGAGAATCATTGGCCAGTATGTGCTTGGGGCGCATCTTATCATATGCTTTCAAGGTTTTCAACGAAGGCAGGTTTGAACTTTGATAACTACGTGCTCCATATTGGCAAAGTCCTAAAAATGGATCTACCGAATAATGTAACAGAGTATCTTGATCTGAGGGGCCTCGTGACTTATGACAAGCGCAGGTGGGAGCAAGATATGTTAGCGGGAGCTAAAATTGAATACGGAACCCAATGTTTGCGCAGCACATTTCCTTCATTCAAGTTTGACATCGTGATCGACTGTACCGGTTTCCATCGCACGCTGCTACCGAAATCCCATGAAGACTTTATAATCCCTGCATATGAGTATCTCGTTGAGAATATTGAAGCACCAGAAGAATTTTATGTTATAGGTTACAAGGGTGCAAGAGGCTATTTTTGGTATTTTCCCCTTGATAAGGAAAAGGCATACATTGGAGCCGGTGACATTGATAGAAAATATTATGGAATTCAGGATTTTTTCCAAAATAATCCAAAATCAAAGATTGTTAAGAAAATAGGTAGACCGATTCGCTTAGCTCCTCCCAGGCGTATGGAACCATTTAGCGCTGGCAACATAGTTGGGGTGGGGGAATCCATTGGATGTGTTTTCCCTATGCTAGGGGAAGGAATAATACCATCTCTTCTGTGCTGTGATCTATTTATTGAGACTCTGGAAGATAGAAGCGTGCCTAGTTTTGATGAATATAGGAAAAAGGTATTAAGAAAATTCTCATACTATGATGATGTATATAGAATTGTAAGATTGAAAATGGAAAATAGACTGAACATGGTTAGACATTTGAACTTGATATTGAGTATGTATATTAATATGAAAATGGAAGAAAAACGATTCGGATTTGAAATAAACTTTAGCAAAATGAAAAGACTGGTTAATGCCCTTTAATTAGATCAGTTCTACTGTTGTTTAGACCTACTCTTTTCAAACTGAAGTCGCTCAATGATAGTAACAATAAAACTAATACCAAAGACTAGCTTACTATTCAGACTTTGGGTTCAAGAGTTACTAAGAGCTTACCTGTAAAGGTTCCAGTTATGCCGATAAGGAGTAATCCGCCTTTATCCAACTCATTAATGAAATGCTGATTTATGAACTTCGTTTTCAATTTTAGCCTTCCTGTTTGAACATCTTGTTCCAGATCCTTTATGTCAATACCTATCATTTCGATTTTTTTCTGCCATTTCCTTATGTCGTCCTCAGGTCTGATTTCATCAGTCATAAAATATTAGTCTCCTATACTAAATCATCAGTGTTAGCATTGGGTTACTTAACCATTTTTCAGTCAAGTCCAGAAATCGAGCTAGCATGAAATCACTCTAATTTCAAATGAATTCCCCACTCAGTTTTAGGATGAATTTGCGAGGACATCCTATTCTGGTGGAGGGCCAGCCTTGCCTCCTTCTAACATCCTGTCGTAGAAATTTTGCTTGTAATATCGTTCATAGAATGAGACATGGTAATCCTCCCGATTCATTAAATATTCATGTACCCTCTCGGCGGCTTCCCTTCCAGATGCCATTGCTTTGACTACTAAAGTTTCTCCGGTAGTCACATCACCTGCGGCAAACACTCCATTGATTGACGTTTTATATTGATTGTCAATTGCAATCGAATCGTGTTTGCCTGTCTTAATGCCAGCATTTGTTTGTATAAATGAATTTGGTCCTCGTCCCACTGCTAATATAACACTGGAGCTTTCCATCTTAAATTCCTGATTTGGAATTGGTTCTGGAATTTTTCGTCCCGTTTGATCGGGCGTCCCTAGTTTCATTCTATTCATGCTTATTGATTTAACACTCCCATTTTCACCTTCGTATGCCTTCGGTTCAGCTAGAAATACAAATTCGATCCCCTCCTCCTTAGCTTCTTGAAGCATTATAGGGTCGGCAGGCATATCATTCTCGGTCCTTCTGTATGCTATCTTAATATCTCCTTGTGTTAACCTTAATGCTGTTCTTGCACAATCAAGTGCTGTGTCTCCTCCTCCGATAACTACAACTTGCTTTCCTAGCTGATACTTTTGAGGATTAGTTTTTAAATAATTGTCGACACTGTCGGTAAAAACATCTTCTAAAAATTGATAGCCATCGATTACGCCGGTCAATTCGATACCTGGAGTATTGAGTTTATTAACATCTTTCGAACCGCTAGTAATTAGAACAGCATCATTTTCTTCTTTCAGTCGGGCTAATGAAAGGTCTCTGCCAATTTTGGTACCGGTGATTATTTCAACACCCATTTCCTTTATTCTGTCAATCTCATAAAGCAATACATCTTTTGGTAAATGATAATCTGGAATGCCGTACCAAGCAGTACCTCCTGGCTTCATTAGCTCCTCATATACGCGCACTTGGTGACCATATCTTTTCAAAAGCTCTGCTCCTGCCAATCCTGCAGGTCCAGCACCTATTATGGCAACTGTCTTGCCTGTATCAGCGACCATTGATGGCTTTTGTTTGTCCTGTTGTTTTTGTTCCCAATCTGCAATATATCTTTGAATCAATCCGATTCCGATTGGTTGACCGCTCCAACGCAAGACGCATGCGTCCTCACACAAGCCCTGCAATTGAGGACAACATCGAGCCGTTACGCCAAGGAGTGAATTAGTTTCCCTTATGCGATCATGTGCCTTTTTAAAGTCGCCTCGAGCTACTGCTTCATTCATACCTCTAACATCAAGTAACACTGGACACGCATCAATGCATACAGGAGTACCACACAACAAACAACGCTCTGCCTCTTTTATTACTTCATTTTCGGTGTATGGTAGTTGTACTTCGGAAAAATTCTCCTTTCTCTTTTTTGGATCTAACATTTTAAATGGAAACTTGCCGACGCGATTGGGTTCTACTTCCATTAAAAGTCATCATATAATCTACATATTTTAGCCTTTTTCACAGTTTAGTCTGATGATACTGAACAGTACTACTACACACTAATTCATTCATTCACAATTTGCTAGCCCATAGAGTACAAGACGTAGGATGCGGCAGCAATAATTAGCCCAATTTCCTCCAATTCGTTACTCACTTTGACACTATGAGTAGATTTTCCAAGACCTGATGCTTCGCCTACTGGGATTCCTCGGTATCTCTTGATTCTTTGTCTAGTATGATGATCGATATCCAGTAAATCCTTATACGGGAAATTATCTAATCTCGATATGTATCTAGGGCTGCTGAGATATTCATTCCAGGATTTTCCTTCTGGATGATTAGTTAGCATATAGAATTTATCATTATACCTAAATAGGTGCTCTCGAATTACGAGAGCTTCTGTAGCTTTACCATTTATTACTTCAGATATTGATAGTGAAAAGGGTCGAAACTCACCATGAACCTTGCTACTAAAGATCCACTCGCGACCATCTTCTTCACAGACAAGCTTGAATGTTAGATTATCCTCTTTGGTTATTTTTGCGATTTGCGTACCATTTAGTGCAATTATAGCTTCTCTTGGTTTTGGGTTACTTATCGAGTATTCTACATTCATTACTTGATACCATCACTATTGACCAAAGATAAGAATTTATAGCTTACATCTTCCATTCTCAACTAGTCTTCACATAGTCAAGTTATATTGAATTTTTCCAAATTTGAAAGAACTTTGATATTGTTGACACTAATGATATCTAATCATAGAATTGCCGAGAACAAGTAAACAGAAATGTTTTTAGATACTTACAGATTTATTGATATGTTAGAAGTATTCTGTGGAGCGAAATTTATCGATCATCATTGTGATTACCATTATTGGTGTTGCATTATTATGTGGTTTTGGTTTTTTGCGAGGGGTCCCAATCGAGAACGTAATGTCAGCCATAAATCCAGAAAAGATCGCCAATACAAATTCTTTCTATGGACTAGCGAATGTAAAGGTAAATGGATTCCATCTTCTAGTCGACGTACCTAGTACTGACGATCAGTTTCAAAAAGGATTGGGCATAAAAGATCAACTCAAAGAGAATCAAGGAATGCTGTTCATTTTTACACAGCCAGCCAAGTATGCCTTTTGGATGCATGGTATGAAATTTCCAATAGACATAATCTGGATTGATAGTAAGAATAGTGTAGTTCATGTGGAACACAATCTTCCTCCATGCACAATCGATCTCGTGTGCCCAACTTATTCTCCAGATAGAGATTCATTGTATGTATTGGAAACGACTGCAAATTTCAGTGAAAGACATAATGTAACTGTTGGCACACATGTGAATTATCATATTATTCGATAGCCTTTTTCGCTTTGAAGCACTTGTCTAGATCTATATTTTGAATGTGATCAAATTGAAGATTGATAACTTCGAATAGCCTTCTATTTTTAATCCTTTTATTGATAATCTAATGGTAGCCAGAAATATGATTGTGAAAGTCAGAAGTATAGATTCTGACCGGATGCAGTCCTCGATTGGTACGCTTTATATATTAGATCTTGATCATCAGAAATTCGATTGTCTAATTCTTGAGAATCCTTAAGTAAAGGGTATAATGTATAGTAAGATTACATGGAATCTAAAATAGCAGCGGTAATAGTATTTTTGATAGCAAATTTATTTGCAATTGGTTTCTCATCTTCACATCTGAACTTTGTTGGCTCGGCATCTGCAGCATCCTTAAATTCGACTAATGCTACAAATTCAGCACAGAGTTCTATGCAAGCAGCTCTTCAAAGTGAAGCGATGAAAATTAATTCAAACTCCTCCAACGATGTTCAACTTACGACTACGAAAAATGCCGTTACCTTGGGAAATCCGTTTTATATCGAATATGTCAAAACAGTAAGTCAGCAGCCTCTAGTTCTCAACACAGGACTGCGTGCCATTGGAATAATATTCATAGGCAAAGGTACAGTGAATGGGACAAACTTTGTACAAACAGAAGGTAAAGCATTGATCATCCCTCTAAGTCGAGGGATAGCAGACGTAGTAGGCGGCGGTCTAATAAAAGCCACTCCTGGAAATAGTGGGAATGCGACATATAACTTTAGGGAAACTGCAAATTATAATTTATCAGGTCAATCCTCACAGCCAATGGGAAATCCTATAAGGCATGGAATTGGTGCTGCAATATTTAACTCGAATGCTACTGGAAGCCTTTCCTTTATGAGTAATAAGGTGATAATGTTTAAAGATGAAGGCAACCCAAGCGGAGTCAGCACGATTAGGGGCTGGGACTGGAAGTAACACACTGGGAACGGAAGTAACACATACTCCCGTTTTATCATTTTTTTAACACAAATCCTGCTTTCCAAAATTGATCAACAAAGTCCTTTTTCGTTATAAATGATATTACTATCTTCAGCATGGACAGCATCTCACTTGCAATGCAGGATAACTTCGATTCTCAAAGAAGACACTTTATTTAATCTACTGACATTAACAATTTCAACTACATAGGTAAAGTATGCCGCATGGTTCTGCAATGCTTGTCAAAACGGGAATGACATCTGAGTAAGTATTCGCCACTCATATAGTCATCCACAATCAAAGTTTACTGCCAAAATTGAAATCATTAATAAAATTATCCTATGTTGCTTTGTTGGCGTCAGAACCAACAATACGCGATTTACAATAGTCTGTGGTGTTAATTAAAAATTTTTTAAAAATAGTTGATTTACAAATGCTTAATCTATGCAGATTATAGAATACTTTACTATAAATGAGTAATGAGGCAAGACTCGATCTGACTAAGAATTTGCAGATTTACAAATCATTATTTCTGTAGAAGGACTCTCTTTAATGATCGAGACTAAAAATAACTCTATTGGATATAAGATATTACACGCGATCAATGCCGAAATTTCACCTCGATGCACTGTTGTTACAATTGCCCTCCAAATACCTTTCAAGAGAGATTTGTTCGTATCAACTGGTGCATTCATCAATACAAACATGGGTTTACGTAACAATACTTCCAACTTATTTTCCCTCAAGACTTTTTGAATGATATCCAAGGATCTGCTAACCTGGCGCGCAGATCTTACCGAATTATGATGCAGAAAGTTATCAGAGAATATAAAAAGCCCACCAGGCTTCAATAACGAGACGACATTTCTAATAGCGTTCTCATATCTAGTATCATCCACAATATGAAATAGAACGTCGAAGGCTGAAATAATATCAAATTTTTTCCTAAATGTTTTATAAGATGATTCGTTTCCGATGTCTAGCTGCAAGAATTCATAGGAAGGATATTTCAACTTCAAATTTTCTACTGCAATTGTTGTTATATCTGTACCAGTCATACTGATCACACCAAGATCCTGCCATAGTCCAACATAGAATCCAGTACCCGAGCCAATGTCAAGAACGTTTATAGTTGTAAAATCCGTGTCGAATTTGTTCATTAGGTGCAGGAAAACTCGTTTTCGGACTTTATACATATATTCATTATATCGCTTTCCAAGGCCCTGAAAGCCAGTACCATGCAATCCAAAATTTTCCTTTAATCTATCTTCCCAATAATCTCTAGAACTGAGATCATCCATTTTAAATGAACTGAGCAAGGTACAAGATATAAAAATCTAGTGACTTGATGGAGAAATAGAAATAAATTTCTACATTGTTATTTGATATCTAAGCCTTCCTTTTTCCTAAAATTCTACCCTTTAGAATTCCCTTCAGTCTTTCGATTTGTTTCGATTTCACAAATTGTCTGAATTCGGGATCAAATAGACTATTGTAGCCGCCGGATTCAGGCTTGTATGTTATATAATAATAGATCATGTATACTGAGCCACGTCTGCCTGTTACCGTACCTGTTGAAAAATATTTGACGAATCTCCCCAATGCAAAAAATGGGTGATATCCAAGCGTATGCATGCTAGCACCAAATTCATAAAATTGGTGATTTGAGCCTAAAGGCCTTAGATGCCGAAATCTAGCCTCATCAATAACAGAATGTGTGTATCCAAGAAATTCAACTTCGTACAGAATCGCCGATTCATAGCCCATCTGCTCAGGATATTTTCCCTTCCATCTAGTCATCTCAAATATGGAATTTCGGACAAATCTACCTGCACCGTGTGGCATTTCTGGTTTATGATTGGTGTAATTGCCTGACGCGATTGCGACATTTGCATGAGAATCTAGATAAGAAATTAGCCTGAGAGCATAATCAGGATCATATTCGGTATCGTCTGTAGCGATTAGATGATAATCCGTCATTGGCAACCTTTCACTTCCCACCAAATCCAATGCTGCATTCCAGTTTCGAACAACCCTTTTGATATCGTAACCCATGTCTGGATTTGTAATTACATATAGCTCACCCCAATCTAGTTTCAATTCCTTGAGTATGTCTGGAGTTTTGTCCGATGATCCATCATCTATTACTATTATGAATTTCGGACTTAATTGCTGATTCTTTAATGATAGAAGAGCAGATTTGATTCCATCTTCCGAATTCCTCGATGTGACAATGGCAAAATAGCTACCCAATTAGCTATAGAACCAGTGAATAACATCAATTTTAAAGTTAGTATATTTGTTGAATATTATCATTGATGTACTTTCTATCTGGAATTTGCGTAGGAACTGCATATTAACATATGATTACCAGGATCATTCAAATCTTTGAAGATTCGAGATTTCTTCAAATTTGTACACCACATTTCTACGGCCGTAATCAGATTTGGGAAAGACCCTATTTCTGAATTTACCAAATGCGATGGATTCTAAGCAACTCGGTATGCCTGTAGAATATTCCTTTCGTTTTTTTCCCAGATTATATTATCTTTAGCAAATCTAAATGATTCTTGACGCTTTTTAAAAAGCAAATCCATGTGACTCTTGAAATAAAATAGTTGGGAAACCAGCTGATCATAATCATCAAATACAGAACAATGGTCTTGAAGCGTCCTTATTACTGGCTGAACAGAGGAAGAGCACATGACAAACATACCAGCGTGGATGTATTCATATGGTTTATTGGGGTTAGTAAAAGAGTGAGCCCAGTGTTTTCTCCATGGAAGTATACCGACCGAATGCTGAGACATCTCATCGAACATTTCTTGTCTCGATAAGTAGCCTTTGTATCTAACTTTGTAAGTTGAATTATTTTTCCAGCCCAATACGGTAAGGGTACCGACTTCATTAGATTCAAAAAGGTCAGTAAAGCCTGTCATATTTCGATGCGGATATCTATCTACATTGAGACCGTCGCTACCTGCGTATACCGATGAGAGAATGGGATGATATTTCGGGCCTTCGATATAACCTGTTTCAGATAATAGCGGAAAGTTCGGTACAACAAATAGCTTACTCGCGCCTAATTTTCGCATTTCATTAGAAATAGACTCTGATACAGTGATAGTTGGGGTTGAACTCACGATCTTCTTTTCCCACTTGGCCCATAATCTTATAGCATAGCGATTCAGGATTTTTCTTCGAGTACCTAAGGTTAACTCCAGGAAATTGTGACGCAAATCCATGGGTTTATCGACACCAATAAAATTTGACTTCATTTCGTTTAGAAGTCGCGAAGAGGCTGACCAGAACTCGTGATCGTCGTAAACAAATGGGATCTTGAATTCAGAACTCAACCTAGCTGAAAATAGGTTATGTGCGTGAATGATATCGGGTCTTGACTCATCCAGTACTTTAGCTAATTGCCGTTTAACTGATTTCCAATATATAGGAATACCTAACCTAGCTTTTGCAGTCCAATTAATTTGGTAAATTTTTTGGAAGATAGACGATTTATAATTTGATTCCCTGCCACAGAATATGACCTGATGGCCATTTTTGGTAGCAGTGATGGCTGATTTTTCAATCCGCCAGTCTGGTAAACCTTCATGGGACAAGTGTAATATTTTCAAATCTTGGATTCTCATAATATTCTCATTGCTTTAATTCCTTCTTAATGTCACCAAATCGGCTACCGATTACTAAATGGAATGGCAAGAATCTAGGAACGATTCTGTACTGATCATTCCAGCCTTTTTACGAATTTTAAATGATGAGGGGCGAAAATCACCAATTCCCAAAAACTTTAAAGATATTACTTCACAGTATACACTGATTGTAGTCGTGATAAAACATTTAGCGGTTGATGTTCGACTGGCAGATGTTCCTGGTATTGTAGGCGGTAATTCAATACCCTAAGACCGCATGCTAGGGCCTCCAGAGCTGTCTTACTTAGATTAGGTAATATTTGACCATTGACGTATCTTATATCAACATAAACTGCATACTTCTTGAGAAATTGTGGCATATCTTTGTACATAATGGGTACTTTCATTCTGTCGTAAACATCGATAGTGAGTCGAATATTATTTTGCCTACAATGTTGCATGGTCAAATTACAATCGGTAGCTTCTGTGTCCATTGTCAGGGCTTCTTTATCCGAAACAAGCCTGTTCTCTGAACGATCTGGAAAAAAATGTTCTGTATCAACTGGGTTAGGAATAAATGCTGCACCCTCTACCTGAGATAATAGATCGGGAGTTGCTACAACAATGCCATTTGCCAAATGCTGTGCCTTTTCATGTAGTCTGCTTTTAAACAATAGCTTGTCACGCATTGACCTGTATTTGTAGATAGATTTTATTGCTAGGTCTGATAATCTTGATCGATGGGGTAACTTGATTCTCTTTAATCCTCTTATATCAGTTCCATGGTAGTGCAGTATGATCCTCTTCGAATTGCCTAGTTCTTTACGTAGAAATAACAGAGCATCGATTCTGCTGTGAACATGTATTATATCCGCAAATTTCGCATATTTCAAGGATTCCTTAAGAAACTCGTTCTCTGATTTTACATATATTATCTGATCATTGTAAAAGTCCTTTATTCCATATTTATCAGAGCTCTTAGTTGTTATTACCTTTGATTCATGGCCTTGCAGCTGTTGGAACTTTGCAAGAACAAATGCAACGCCAGCCTGATCGAACACATGTAAAATATGTATCATTAATTCTGAATTTATGTTTTAGAGTTTTTCTGGTTTTACCTCGGCATCAACTGGGTTTTGTTTTTGAGCTTTCCCATTCTGAGGTGATTCATCAATCGTTGAAGATGGTCTCAGCGCTGCTGATCTTAAACTGCGCCTAGTGATTTTGGTCAACATTTCTCTCATCTGTAACTTTTCTTCCTCTGATACTTTACCGTCGATCAGGTCAATTACAAAGAGCCACATTGTGGCTCCAATTTCGTTTTCCTTAAAAAGTGCATCTTGTTCCACTCTCCATTGACTCTTTCGGTGCCAATACCCAATTATTATGCCCAAAGGTACATAGACAGCTATGAAAAGTAGGGCAAATCCCCAAATGCTATGAAATATCGAGCCTAGTACAGGCGCCTTGTCAATGAGTAACTTGTACTGAATAGTAATAAAGTTTGCAAAAGTCATTATAAAAATCAAATAAATACTATGTCCATTTCTGAAATCGAGCCATCTTCTTCTTACCCAATTTCCAGTAGCTTTACGTATTATCTCTTTTGTAAGCATACCTACGAGTAATGATCAATTTTACTGTTAAAATATGTTACGCATTCAATCGGAGTTAGATAAATATACACCAGTGTTTGCCTTGGATGGGGAGATTTTCCAAACGTTTATGACCTTAGAGTTATAGACCTTGTCAATTATAGCTTCGGGTAGGTTCGGATTTTCTCCTTTAAATTCGATTAGATAACTGTCTTGAAATTTTATTTTCCGCAAATAATCTAATTCGTTCTCCTTGCTATTGAAAAAATGGTAGGTCCTGCCCTGGTTGAGCTCGATCTCCATCCAGCCTCTTAAATGACTCGGTCCGACTATAGTTGAATTTGGAGCAGTATTATTATTCATCCACTCTATTGCAGAAACAAGCATTTGGTTATCCTTTATATCGACTGAATTAAATTGCATACTGACTGGTTCAAACGATCCTATAGAACCCCGAACCATCTCATAAAGTATTAATGGGTTCCTATATGGCAAAACAATATAACTTATTCCAATTATGCCAAATGTGACAATTACGATCAAAAGGATGGGACAAGTTGGTGTTGATCTTCGGACACTAATTTTTTTGCTTAAAATTATAAATCCATAACCAGAGAAGATAGAAAGCAAAATGCCTGCCAATATAATCCATCTATTGGCAACCAGCGAAGGGTCATTAGGAAACAGTATCCACGAAAATGACCCAAAGATACTGATTACTAGTGGGACTTTCAATATTGCACTACCCTTGGCCAAGCGTAAGCCTAGCAGTGCTGACGGTATCAATAAACCATTTACTACAAGAAATGAAATTAACAAATCATGTGGATTGTAAGATCCAGAATTTATACCTGCATTTAGAATCACAGATTGCCGAGATTCAACCAGCTTATACTTAAGATCGTTCCATAAGTTAGAGCTAGTGAACAAGGCTATAAAAAATATGCACAAAGCAACCACAGAACTCAAGACAGCGATTCTATTTCTAGATTTGAACGCAAATATGAGCAGTGAAAGCGAGAACAATCCTCCGACCATTCTGTCTGATATCGCGATAATGGAGGACAAGATAATTGAAGCTACCAACTTCTTATTTGAATAATCACCTTTTCTGTTCGTGGAAATCAACGAGAATGCAATTAGCATTAGCGAAATCGAAAAAATATCTTTATGCAGATCCCATGTTGTACGAAGGATCGCCAGTTGTACCATAACAAAAACAGAAAGGAAAATGCTCTCTGACACTCTGACTTTTAGGATTCTAATTCCAATCACGAATATCGAGACAGAAAAAATTCCAAACATGAATGCGGCCGAAACCAGCACAGTAATGTGTGGGGAGAATCCAGTTGCGATAGATAGTAAATGCAATAAATAAACATACAATGGAAATTCATGAAAAGTTGTATGCCAGTGAATATTGAAATTGTTCAGAACGGGTATGTAATAGTTGATCACATCATATCCTATTGGATATGGATAAGCGCTCATCTCTGGAACGAGTCTGAGAAAAAAGCCAGCTGAAAAGACCAGCACAGCTG
Organism: Nitrososphaeraceae archaeon; assembly: GCA_040414675.1. Lineage (GTDB taxonomy): Archaea > Thermoproteota > Nitrososphaeria > Nitrososphaerales > Nitrososphaeraceae > JARBAU01. Next base: position 97,688 of record JBEDUN010000031.1, read on the forward strand.
CACGAAATGGATTTGTTAAACCATGAAGAATTGATAAAGTGAGGGTTTGCAAACTTTGTCGATCGTATGTGAGTTATTAAACCGCATTTATCAAGTCGTTCATAAACTCTCTGTTCCTTTTAAGTCCCGAGTGATAAACAATTTATACCATATTTCTAAGCTCAATAGCTGAAGCAATTTGCTAATATATCTTTGATCTCCGGTGTCATCTACTTTTGATAAAGCATTGCGGTACCAGTCGTAGTCTATAATTTTCTTCTCAAAAATTTGCCCATTTTCCATATTAGATATTGTGATTTCCCTGCCCTCTTTTGACCATAGTGCATTCAAATCCATACCAAATCCAATTTTTTCGTTTTCTTTGAAATTGTAATTGGAATTGCGTTTCAAGATCGTGCGTAACGGGATCTTCCCGACATTATTGGTAAAATCGTATTTCAAACTTGGAGGTATCATTAGAGAAATCCTCACTATTTCATCGTCCAAGAGAGGTGCCTCACCTTTAATATCAAAATGGTTAAAATATTTCTCATTTGTAGGTACAAAATCGTGCGATAACTTACCATTGTAATCTGCACATAATAACTGGTCTAGTGGCTCCAGCGCATTATTAAAGTATTTTTCAAAAATTTCGTATATAAATTGCCAGCTAAATTTCATGTTCTTTGTGAACATACCTTCTTGATCCGGTACCCAATCTCGCTCATGACATTGCAGATATGTCTTGGTCCTTTCTGATGGTGTAGATTTCGCTGTTATTGAAGAAAGATATTTTCTATATCTGAAAGTATATCCAGCAAATAACTCATCGCCACCGTCACCTGTAAATAGAATTTTAGAATTGGACTTTGCCTCCTTAATGAAATAATATTGATATATATTCCATCTCGGTTCTTTAATTATGCTAATCATTTTAACGAGATCTCGTAATGGATTATCTACAACGATATGTTTGAAAGATGCCTCTCTGCTCTCCGATATCTGCTTAGCAATTAAGGGCTCATGATTATCATAGAAACCTACGGTGTAACTATTGATACTGATATTTGGAAATTCGTCCCGCAACAGAGAAAATATAAGATTCGAATCTACACCTGTACTTAATGCTATGGCAATTCTGTCAGCACCATTTGTCTCGACCGAGTTTCTAATAATATTCCGAATAGCCTTTTCTATTTGCAATGAATTAGGGATCGGGGTTTTACTCTTTCTACTGGCCAGAACTCGATCTGTTGTGACTTCTGATATTTTCGCTTGATCTTGCGAATGAAAAGGGTCGTATCTTAAAGTTAGCAGATTGCACAGGTTTAACAACGGTAAGTCGTACTTCTGCCTTTTAAAAAATATATCGTAAGATCGACAAGGATTGAATTTGATTTAAATGGTCCTATTACTTATAAAATGTTAGGAATTTACAAATAAGTCAAATTTCGTCTCAGAAATTCTGTCGTTTATAAACCTTGTCCAGAATTCCTAATATTGTCTTGATGGAGTGATAGTCCTTTACATATTGAATACCTTCATTTGCTAGTTTATGCTGAAGGTGAATGTCGTCCAATAGTGATAATAGGTCTCGCTTAAAATTTTTGGAATTCGTCCTTAATACAGGAGGCCTATACTTGTCATATAATTCATCAGAAACATAAGTGATGACTGGCTTTCCAAGAGCCATGCCTTCGAGCTCAAATCGGCCGAACCAGCCAATATTTGGGATGATCTTTCCTATTACAATATCACATGTAGAAATCATCCTCAGAGTCTCTTCGTGTGTTAGGCCCAGAATTCTAACTATTTCATAGTCTCCGGTATTTTGTAATGAATCTAAGATTTCGGAATACAAATCCTCATGTTCGTACATTCTATAGTAAGGATAATGTGCTAATCTAAGTTTAGCCTTTGGTAGATTTTCACTAATTGATATCTTGTTGTCTATACAAACAGGGGTAGGAAGCCATTGAGCATTGGGGGCGTACTGTAACAGGTCGGGTGTAGAGACTAGGCAAAATTCGGCATCAAATTTACCTCTTAGATCATCCCCATGATAATGTTTGATGTATACTTTTCCTTGGTTTCGTTTTTCCAAATTTACTTTTAAGGAACCGTAGGGGTAATGATAATGCCAAATATGGTATTCTTTCAATCTGTTAAATATCTTCCACCTTGAAAATGGTGACATGTAATTCACCTTGATTCCCCCAAATTGCTTGTAGATCTTCTGATTGAATACATAAACATCCGATAAATGTCCCTGTAGCCTTTGAGACTTGGAAAGTTCAGTTCCTATCCCAGATATGTTGTTTATATGTGCAATTTTCATAGCCTATTCAATTTGGGATAGGAATGATTGATTTTGAACCTAATAATCATACGACTGTATCGAGAACTTGATGTTATCATGGAAATGTACAGAATTTGTCAAATTGTCTACTAGATTTTGAAATGCCATTTAGTTATGCGTCGTATATTTCTCTTCAAGAGCTTGATACATCTGCAGATCTACTAAATTGTTGAAATTATCAAAAGTTGTCATATTATTTTTATATCTTCTAGTTGTACCTTTGCTTTTTAATTCCATGAATACATTGTTGATTGCATAGGTAGCTGCAAATAATCCCGATAGAGGGAAAACTGCAAGTCTATATCCAAGCTCTAGGAGTTGCTTTGAGTTAAGATTCGGCGTAACTCCTCCTTCAATCATATTTGCAACCAATGGCGCGTCGATTTCATTTGCAATTTTTTTCAACTCAGCAATTGATCTAGGTGCTTCGATAAATATTAGGTCTGCACCTGCCTCTTGAAATGCTCTGCCTCGTCTTATAGCTTCATCTATTCCGAGAGGCGCCCTGGAGTCAGTCCTCGCAACGATGACAAAGTCTTTACTGTGTCTTGCATCTACAGCCGCTCGCAATTTCGAGATATATTCTTCAGTGTTTATGACATCCTTGCCTTGCATATGACCACATCTCTTTGGCCATAGCTGATCTTCTATGAAGATACCTGCTGCGCCAATAGATTCTAAATTGCGAACAATCTTCCAAACAGTAAGTGGGTTGCCGTATCCGGTATCTATATCGACTATCACTGGTGAATTCACCGATCGAATTATTCGAGTTGCATTTTCAATAGTTTCGCCAGCATTCAAAAAGCCATAATCGGGCATACCGAGCAGTGCAGCTGCAGAACCATAGCCAGTCTGAAACATTGCATCGAAACCAACTCTTTCTGCTATTTTTGCTGTCAAGGCGTCATAAACTCCTGGAAGGACAAGAATCTCATTCTTATTCTCTATCCTTTCTCTCAAGGAACTCTTACTGTTCTTCTGTTTCTTCAATTGCTTTTGTCTAAAGGGAGATTGCAATTATTAAAGGATCTGCTGCTCATCCTAAGTTCCAATTTGGTTTGGTTACAAATCCATCCAATAGGGTTGGACATAAATGATCTCGAGTAATTACGAATAGCTTGCATTTAGATAGTCACTAGATTGAATTTAATGTAATCTTATCAAAAATTTACCTTGTTGCAAACTTATTGGAAATCTTATATGGAATATAAAAAATATATCATGCCTTATATCTAATCTTCACATTCACCTTTACATTTTTTAATAGTTCCGCTCGGTTTGAAGTCTGGGAATTAAAATGATATCTCGAGTAATCTAATATTTCAATTATTCACAATGTAGGCTAGGAAACTGTTATATGAATTGAAAGAAGTATTATGGGGAGCCTTGGATGATATAGATGCTTTGTCCAGATTAAAGAAGGATGCACTGGAGAATGAGGATCCAGTTGTGATAAAAACTATTATCGACACGATTGCAGCATTTGGTCGGGATGGAATAAAACCCATTAGCGAGATCCTAAGTCATTCGAAAAATGAATCTGTAAAATTACATGGAATTAATGTAATCAGCCGTATACAGATGATAAATCCTTAGATCATGATCTATTGTTCTACTAAATGACCTCTGCGAAGTAGTAGTTACCCTTTTTGAATTTGTCCACAATGTGATTGTGTTAGTAATATATCTTAATATAGATATTCCTAGGTCACGACTATAACAGCTGTCTCACCGAGGTTTGTTCAAATTGTATCGAGATTCATTCAATACATTATGGTCAAAAGCTAGTCGTTACTCGCCAGATACTCCCCAATAACAGAGCGCGCAGTCTCAGCAACTGTTGCCAGTCTCCTTTTCTTACGTTCATTATCTAGGTCGTTATACATCTCATCTGTCATTGCCACAGTAACTTTCTTCATTGCCATGTAATTCTATTAACCGTTATAGACTTATATAGCAACCTTTATAAATCTAATGCCAGCATTATATGGATGGTAATAGACTGCTATAGATGACCACTGAATTATCAGCAAGACAAATGCGCGGATTAGAAATCGCTAACACATTGGCACTACAAAGGCTAAACAAACTTACCTATAGAGTGCGTTCACAAACTGACCCAAACAAATCGTATATTGCGACTCAGACCTATAAGGAAGGTTGGATCTGCGAATGTCCAGATTATGTCTATAGGCATTTGGAATGTAAACATATTCATGCCGTAAAGTTTAGCAAGCTACTGCGAAAGAAGATCTATCAAGACACTTTTGCGCCACTAGTCAATAGTGAAAACATCGTCAATTACAATGCCATTGATATAGGCCAGATAGGGTGTCCCAAATGTCTAAGTGCTAATTATAAGAAATTCGGCATAAGACATAACAAAAACAGTGGCGACATTCAACGTTATTTATGCAAAGCATGTAACTATCGCTATACAATAAACCCTGCTTTCGAGAATTCGAAGGCGTCTACTAAACTTATCACTGCTGCCGTTGATCTTTACTTTAAGGGTGTGTCACTGCGCAAGATTGCCGACCATCTTAAACAGTTCTATGGCTTTAAGATCAATTGCTCTTCTATCTGTAGATGGCTTAGCAAGTTTGGCAAAACCGTTCAACCGTATGTGGATAGTTTAGTGCCACAAGTCGGAGGAGTCTATCAAGTGGATGAAATGATGTTACACGTCCGAAAGGAAGATAATAAAACGAAAATGGCTTTTTGAATAATCCAGAAAACCACACAAATAGGCAGTTTGACAATCATTATTCATGGCTCTGGAATCTCATGGATTCCTCTACTAGATTTTGGATTTGCTCCAGGATAAGTCAGAAACGCGACACTAAAGCAGGTGTAGCATTATTCAGGGAAATGAAAAAACGCGCTCCATTACCTTCCGCATTAATTCATGACGGTTTACCAGCATATGACGATGCTTTTAACCAAGAATTATTTATTCTAAAAAGTCCAAGAGTTCAAAACGTTTGAAGTGTTGGCTCAGGACATCAAGGATTAAATTCGAAGATCGAAAGGCTGAACGAAACTGTAAGAGATAGGGAGACAGTCATGCATGGTCTGGATAAGGCCAAACCCACTCAGGACTTGGTGGATGCAATGCGTATTCATTATAACTTCATTAGACCTCATCAGGCATTGAAGAATCGAACACCAGCAGAAAAAGCTGGCATTGTATTGCCATTTAATGGAAATAAAGTCGAATCATTGATGCGTCTAGCTGCGGTTAACAAGAACGAGTATGCGACCTTGTTAGGAATTCGTATAAACAAAGTTAAGATCATAAAAAATGATACCTATACAGAGATTAAACCTATTCAATGGTTAAGCAAAAAAGAATGGCGCGAAATCAATGAAATATTATGCGAAATTGGTTTTGAATGGAAATCGTGCAATATCGATAGTTGTTGGATAAAGGTCAAGTAAGGGGATTATTTTAATATTTTTCTAACGAATTTATCAAATTCTTTGAGAGCAAAGAGCATGAATACGATTGCAATTACAACTACACTTCTAACATCAATTAACCAGATGCCGGAAAAGAGAAAAATAACAACATTTGAGGTTGCAAGTATTGCCGCAGCGAAAGCTCCGCATGCTACAATAACACTCAAAATTAGATCCCAGTTATACGTTGTCTCGGTTGGGATCAGCTCGGTCTTTATTAATGCAGGTTTGAGCATACTAGGATTAAATTTGTGCATTTTATAGAAAACAAACATACAGGTACCAACGAATGGTATGATCCAGATAATAGTACCTATTATGACCCAATTCGTCAACTCTTGTTAAACCTCGTAACTTCATCAGAATTATGTCGCTCGCTAGTTCCGCCGAGTAATGCACCTACCAACGCTCCGACAATTGCACCTACACCACCGGCGAGTAGCCCTATCAGCCCCCAACTAATGCTCCTCCTGCGGTGTTTATATCAGAAGGCTCGGCGAAAACATTTTGTGGTGTATATTTGAGTGTTTGATGACATATTGGACAAGTTAAATAAAATAACTGTGGTAACTGACTACGAATTTTTACCCGACTAGAAACATAGAATTATGACAATTAATACAAATCGCAAACAGTCTCATACAATGCCATTTTAGTAGAATCTTAGGTGCCCTTATTAATTCTGACTTTATTATCTTACATATAGAATTAAGTTCTATAACATTATTTTATATGTGGGCTTTTAAGCTAACAGGCTCCCGATACGCAACACCTAGCACCCGTGGGCAACAGTGATTGAAAGAACCCGAGATTGTAGCAGGACTCAAGAGGAAAAAGATTATATCTGTCTCTAGTGATATTAGGATTGCACATGCTCACTCATTGGTTTTCTCGGGTTGGTAGTTCTGTTCCAAGAGGCTTTTCTAGACACTATGTGTTGAATCTACTAAAAGAAAAACCAATGACTGGAAAGGAGATAATCGATAGAGCAATCAACGATAGCGAAGGAAAATGGAGGCCATCTCCTGGTTTAATCTACCCTATGCTCGGGAGATTACTTGAAGATGGTCTAATAGATGAGGTGGAAAATGGCAAATATAGGACAACAATACACGGGGAGGATACAGCTGTCGATTTAAAATCGCTACATAACATAGTACAAAGGCAATTAGAAGTCGTGCTCCGAGTGGGTAATGTAGGCAAGTTTATGGCATTAGATTTGATCGATAGAGTTTCCGCAATTGGGTCTTCACTTAGTTCGAATCTAGATAGAATGTCTGAGCAAGAGAAGGACAAATATAAGGAATTTCTTATGACAGAGTTAGCTAAACTTGACAAGCAAGAAAATATCAATCGGAATGCTCTTTAGAATATAAAATTAATTCACAGGGCTTGGTGGAAGTTTCATAGATTTGATAGAAATGAAAAAGCATGTCGCATCTTGTTCTTTGCGATGATTATTTTATCCTATTGCACCCTTAAATTTGAAGCATTTATTTAAGTTGAAACATAAAGTTGGTAGATTAGTGATATGTTGTTTTAGCGCTAGGATATTTATCCTAGAATCTAGGTATAGACTCACAGTCTGAGTCTAGATGTCATCATTACCAATCCTTTTAAGAATGTTCATAATCTAACACTCTGTTAGATTGACTGTTGATGATATCTCTCTTATATCTGGTCCATCCTCTTCTGACCTTGCAAATAAAATTGCGAATCACTTAGGAGTAACGCCTATTTCTGCCGAAGTTTGCATATTTACTGACGGAGAAAGCAAGATTCGATTACCACATTTCGAAAAGAAGACATGTGTAATTGTACAATCAACCTATCCACCTACGGATCGTCATCTTTTACAGGCTATGATGATGATTAGAAAATGCTCTGAAACAGACTGTACCAACATTATTGCAGTAATCCCATATTTGGCATATGCCAGACAAGACAGGGAGTTTTTACCAGGAGAAGTGGTTACTATGTCTGTAATAGCAAGACTGCTGGAAAGCGTAGGAGTTAAGCATCTAATCACCGTAGATGCTCATAGCACAGCGTCACTTTCACACTTTAGGATCAGTGTACACAATGTATCCTCAATTCCTTTGTTTGCAAGATATGCTGAAGAAATGTTGAACTTGGAAAAGCCTGTCATCGTCTCACCTGATTTTGGAGGTGCATCTAGAGCTGCTTCTCTAGCATCGATACTAAAAACAGACTTCATTGCCCTCAACAAGAATCGTGATAGGTCCACTGGCGAAGTGAAAATTGATACCGACGAATCTCGTTATCAATTCGGAAAGAAGGATGTAATAATCCTAGACGACATCATAAGTACTGGAGACAGTATAGTTAAGGCTTACGAGGCACTCCGACGATTCGGCTCATCAGGAAGAATAGTTGTGATGTGCACGCACGCTCTGCTTATCAATAATGCAACGCAAAAGATCATGAATGCTGGTGTAGAAAACATAGTAGCCACAAACTCTATACCCAATAAGTTTTCGACTATAGATCTTAGTCCAATCATATGTTCACCTCTGCGAAATGCGATGAGTATGGACTAAATTGTTTTGTGAATTTCCTAGTCAAATGATCCTGCAATAGTCTGACACATAAGGAAAAGTCCATAAACATCAGAAACGTTTCCAGATCGTATATGTACAGGGGCATCCGGATTATGATTTTTAAACAACTTGCAAGAGAGAGAATGTAAGAATATACCAGCAGGTTGATTTAATGGTAAACATGCATGTCATATTTCTTGGCACTTCTGCAGCAACCCCTACAATGACCAGAGGACTCTCTTCGCTTGCCATAGTACGAGGGGGTGAAGTCTTGCTATTTGACGCGGGGGAAGGAATGCAGCTCAACTTCATAAAGTCTAAAATCGGAATGAACAAGAAAATGAAGATTTTCATTACGCATATGCACGCAGATCACTGTCTTGGATTACTGGGCCTTTTGCAGACTTTGTCTCTGCAGGGGAGGGAAAATAAGATTGACATATATGGTGAACCCAGATTGTCCGAGTTCATCACAGAGAATATTAGAATTATTAATTTTGGTTTATCCTACGAAGTCCATCTTCACATAATAGAATCTGAAGGACTAGTCGTGAAAGAAAGTGATTATGAAGTTACCTGTTGCAATGCAACACATTCTACTTCAGCTTTTTCATATTCTCTTACTGAGATCAATAGGCCTGGAATTTTCAATATTCTTGAGGCAAAGCGACTGGGTATTCCGGAGGGAGAACTATACGGAAGGCTACAAAATGGAGAGGATATCATATATAATGGAAAAGCTATATTTTCAAGTCAGGTTGTGGGCCCTCAAAGACCGGGACGTAAAGTGGGAATTTCCGGAGATACTCGACCTTCTGAGAAGCTTCGAAAATTCTTTATGAACTGTGATGTCCTAGTGTTCGAAGCAACATATAGCCAAAAGTTGGAAAGAAAAGCTCTTCTCAATTTTCACTCAACTGCGAAGGAAGCTGCAGAAATTGCAGTAGGGTCTAGAGTTAAAAAACTTCTTCTTACTCATTTTAGCGCTAGATATATTGATACACAGGAGATCCTTCGCGAGGCCAAATCCGTATACGGAAACGTGAGCGTAGCAGAAGACTTAATGATAGTTCCAGTACCATATCGAGAATAGTCCTCTATACTCCAATTCAATTTAAGCATTTCAGCCTACTTGCATTTAATATATAAAAGAATGGTAAAAGCCAATTATTTTGACTTTAACAAATGGAATGTGCTTAAATGGACTATCTGCTAACTCGAACAAATGCGGGGGTAGAAGATAAGTCATTAGAATCAGCGACTATTGAGTAAGCAACTGTCTTGTAAGTTTGTAATTTCTCTGAGACTGCCAAGCCGAATGCTGCACTAGATCCCGCAGTAATATTTACCGGTTCTGCTAGACCTCTCCCTATTGCAATGACGTTCCCATTCTTATCGTATAGTGTAGCAATAATTAGAGTATTTGTAGAATTATGGTTTGCAATATCGTTTACTCTTCCGTTAATGTAGTAAAAGCCGAACAAGTCCAGTCTTGAGTTTGATGGAATAATTTTCAGTCCGACCGGCTTCAATTTGCTTCCTAATGGCCCCATATTTGCTCCTGAAGATAATTTAAAACTCTTAATCTGATTGACTGTTTTACCATCTAAATATAGTATCTCAAATGGTGAAATCCCTCTAGGACCTATTGTGCTCAATTCTGCCGACCGGTTGAATTCATTTAATAAGTTTCCCCTGTTACCATAAAAAGAACCTTTAATTACCACGTTTGCCAGAGGCTTATTTGATACGTTCTTTACTTCGCCATACAGATGCATAATTCCGCCTTCATCAACGAATGAAGATGTTTTTCCGATCTCGATTCCTAAGGGATCTGCTTTTGCAGAGATCCCACCCATAAGCAAAGTCGACAAACTTAGAAATATGGCAATATTAGCATATTCTTTTGATACCGTGTTAAAAAGAAACGATCCCTTGGCTATAATTTGTTTTCCATTTTCAATTAAATCTCTATCAATCAAACAATCGTGAATCAGTTCTGACTAGGAAGATAATATACTATTATATGGAAGCGGTTCTATTAATATGGGTAGTAGAAGTTCTTTTTAATGCATACCCCATCAATATGCTCTGGATGTAGTAAAGGTCATTTAATCGCTGACATCGATACTGGAGAGATAATTTGTGACAACTGCGGATTGGTTCATGTCACGGATTCTCAAGATCATGCTAGACCAACGATCCCTGTTACTTATCCGACGAGAAGTAACACAAGTATATCAAATTTCGGTTTAATCTACAAAGATCTTGAATATTCGACTGTGATTGATAGAGCAAATACTGACGCAAGAGGCCATAAACTAGATCCTAGCACATTGTCTAGAATGCAGAGACTACGTACTTGGGATTTTAGACTGCGTACTGATTCTAATGCTGCAAGAAATATAAAGCAAGCATTAAACGAACTAGACGCCCTCAAAGACAAGCTTGGCTTACCAGATAGCGTACTCGAGAAAGCGTCCTATATATATAGAAAAGCGCAGGTTAAGGGCTTGGTTCACGGAAGATCTGTATCAGCAATATTGTCTACAGCAGTATATATAGCGTGCAGAGAAATGGGCACGCCTAGAACGTTGAAGGAAATTTCTTTAATTGCTAACCTTGAACGAAAGGATATTGCACGAGACTACAGATTGCTCGTAACTGAACTCGATTTGCAAATTCCATTGCTAGATCCAATGAAATGTATTGTAGGAGTTGCAAACAGGATAAACATAAGCGAAAAAACCAAACGACTTGCTCTTAATTCTATGACTGAGATAATACGAAACGAGATCTCTGCGGGAAAGAATCCTATGGGATTGGCCGCCACAGTTTTGTACGTCTCATGTCTCAAGAATAGAGAGAACAAAACTCAGGCAGATATTGCTCGCGCTGCAGGAATAACTGAGGTCACAATAAGAAATAGGTATAGTGACTTGAAACGTACCATGATTTAGAGGTTCTTTCTGCGGAGTTTGTTAGTTAAATAAACTATTACCAAATGCTGCTTTTATGCGTCCATCAATTCTATCCATATTTGCAGTGTAGTTAATAAGCAGAAATGAGGGATTACATTTGCTGATGTCAAAAATTTATGACGTAATAATTGCAGGTGGTAGTATTTCAGGTCTTTTAGCTGCTCGGGAATTATCACGTCACAATGGAATATCAGTCGGAGTTCTTGAAGAGGATTACGAAATAGGAACTCCGGAGCATTGTGGTGGACTTGTGAGTGTGAGTGCAATAGAAAAACTACAGACTCTCCCATCTTCTACCTCTATACAAAATAAAATTAGCAAGGCAGAAATCCTCTCTCCATCCTGTGGTTTTGATATTAACGCAGATAATCAGAAGGTCATCGTCTTAGATAGACGTGAATTTGACAAACAAATTGCTTTTGAGGCCCAAGACACTGGAGCTGAAATTAGAGTTAGATGTACTGTAAGATCCGTATCTGAACACACTGATGACTTCACACACAACGACCTCAATGAAGGAAATTTTTATTCAGTTTCGACTTCAGAGGGGGAGATGAGATGCAAGTACTTTGTAGATGCTAGGGGGGTGGGTTCAATAGTCAACAAAAATAGAACAGGTGCGCTACAAACTGCTCAATATGAAGTTTATGCACCATGGATTGATAGTGATTCTATCGAGGTGAAATTCGACAATATTCGATTCCCTGGGTTCTTTGCCTGGATTATACCTACCGGCCAAGGAAAAGGCAAGGTGGGTGTGGGTGGAAGAGCGATAAACGTGGTAGATGCACTGAACTCTTATCTGAACAGCAAAGGGTCAAGATACAATATAGTTAGAAAGGTATATTCACCTATTTGGATAATGGGGCCACTTCAGTCATTTTTGTGCGGATCTAGATATTTGGTGGTGGGAGACGCAGCTGGTCAAACGAAACCGACTACAGCTGGTGGAATTTTCACCTGCGGTATGGGTGGTATACTTGCCGGCAGATCTATTGCTACAGCAATAAATTCAGGTCAGCAGGAAGCTCTAAAGGAATACGAAATGGATTGGTTTTCGATGTTTAGTTCCGAATTCAATAAAATGCTATTAGCAAGGAAGCTCTTTGAGAGACTGGATAACAAGGGGCTAGACGAAGTATTTACATCTATCTCCAAGTCAGAAATCGATTTCATCTCGAAATCAGGAGATTTTGACTTTCATTCAACGGCATTGTCTAGAATTATCAGAGCAAAAAAAGCAGCAACGATCATAAAGTCTGTCCTAAGTAATGAGTTCAGACGTCTGTTCGATTAAGCAAGATATAAATTCGGATATTAATCCAAAAGTTATATTCATGTCAAAACCTTTACAATTGCCAGTTTGTACATCTTGTAATCGCCCAATTATGCCAAATGATGAATGTGTGAAGTATTATTGCCCGAACTGCGGTTATGTCCTGATTTGGCGCTGTCAAAGTTGTAGAGAGTTTGCTAGGCCTTACAAGTGTGTTGGTTGCGGCCTGGAGGGACCTTAGATGACTAGATTGGTAGCAAGAATCAAGATTCTCCCAGCAGAGGCGGATACAGATCTTGACAAGCTGGTTATGACGCTTAATAACAAAATTCCGGAAGGAATGGAACTCAAGACTCACGCAAGAGAGCCCATAGCATTTGGAGTTAATGCTCTTTTAGGAGATTTTTTGATTGATGATAAAGAAGGGCAAATGGATATGCTAGAAGAATCCATCAAGAACACCGAAGGAGTTGGCGAAATTGATGTGGTAAGCGTTAGTAGGCAGTCAGTAAGAATGAAGTAGTCTGTATGAATGGACTTGGGCAGGAGGCTGCACTGGTACACATTTGAAAAGACCTCAAAGCAAGAAAAAAGATCAGGGATCTCTGAAGAAAATTCAATTGAGAGTAGCGGAAGCAAAACATCGTGACGTGGGAAAGCGAAGAGCTAGGATAGATTCCGAACATATGCGTCAGCTTGGAATAGAACCAGGCCATGTGATCGAATTAATAGGCAAAAGGAATACTGCAGTTATTGGATGGCAGGCAGATGATGAGCAGGACCATGATGTTATTAGAATCGATGGACAAACGAGGAAAAATGCGGGTATAGGTATTAATGATCTGCTTTCGATAAAGCCTATAAGGGCAAAGCCTGCGAAAATGGTAGTTCTGCTGCCGCTAGCTAGCAGTAACGTTGTAATCGATAAGGAATTTTGCGAATTTGTCAAAAACAGGTTGCGCGGTTATCCTGTTACGGCAGGCGATGAGATATCTGTGATTATTCTAGGCAATTCGATGGACTTTAAAGTGGAAAAAGTAGTTCCAAAGGCAATTGCAAAGATCGATAGTTCTACCAAGCTCAGCATTCTCTCCGAGTCAACTCTTGATAAGAGACCAAGAATAACATATGAAGAAATCGGTGGGCTCAAAAACCAGATAAAGCGTCTCAGAGAGATTGTCGAATTACCATTAAGACATCCAGAAGTGTTTACACGACTAGGAATTGAACCACATAACGGAATTCTAATGTACGGTTCTCCTGGCTGTGGCAAGACGCTGATCGCAAAAGCGCTCGCCTCGGAATCAGAAGCTAATTTTTACATTATAAACGGGCCTGAAATCGTCAACAAGTATTACGGAGAGACCGAGGCCCGTTTGAGGGATATCTTTAAAGAAGCACGGGATTCTGCTCCTAGTATAATATTTATTGATGAGATAGATGCTATCGCACCAAAACGAGAAGAAGCGTTTGGCGATGTAGAAAAGCGGGTTGTCGCTCAATTACTGGCACTCATGGACGGTATGTCAGAACGAGGAAATGTGATAGTTCTTGGGGCGACAAATAGACCGGAGAGTATTGATCCTGCGTTGAGACGACCCGGACGATTCGATCGGGAGATTGAGGTAGGAGTGCCCAATGCTGAGGGCAGACTTGAAATTCTTCAGATTCATACTCGCGGTATGCCACTAGCTGCCAATGACATTGACCTTAGAAGTTTGGCAGCTGAACTTCATGGTTATACCGGTGCCGATATTAAAGCTCTCTGCAGAGAGGCGGCTATGAAGGCACTCAGAAGATACTTGCCAGAAATTGACCTTGAGGGCGATAAAATATCAAGAGAGATGCTTGAGACGATGGAAATAAGAAATAAGGACTTCAGAGAAGGGATGAAGGAAATTATTCCCACTGCGATGCGAGAATTCTATGTGGAAGTCGCAAGGGTAAGATGGAATGATGTGGGTGGATTGTACGACGCCAAGAGAACTCTCTATGATAACCTGATTACGGCAATCAAAGAGCCCGAAAGGTTTACCAAAATGGGTATTAAACCTCCTAGAGGCGCTCTTCTCTTTGGTCCCCCTGGTTGTGGAAAAACTCTCATCGCTAAATCGCTCGCAACCGAAAGTAGCGCTAATATTATTGTGGTGCGAGGCCCTGAAATATTATCTAAATGGGTAGGAGAATCAGAAAAAGCGATCCGAGAGATATTTCGAAAGGCGAAAGCTTCATCGCCGTGCGTAGTGGTCTTTGATGAGTTGGACTCTTTGGCAAGGCCAAGAGGTGAGGATGATTTGTCAGGGAACGAGCGAGTCCTTTCTCAATTGCTGACAGAAATGGACGACTCGGGAAGTGCAGGAGTTATTGTTACTGGTATTACAAACAGACCTGATTTAATCGATACATCACTCTTACGTCCTGGTAGACTCGATCTTATCTTGTACATCTCTCCTCCTGACGAAAATGGTAGATATGAAATTCTTAAAATCTTGACTAGTTCTATGCCTTTAACGGAGGAAGTAAAGCTTGAGGAAATTGCTTATACAACCAAAGGGTTCAGTGGGGCCGACTTAGTGGCACTTACTAGAGAAGCAGCAGTCAATGCCATGCGTAACAAATCATCGATAATTTCGAAAGATGACTTCAAAAGCGCTCTTCATCACGTGAAACCATCAATTACTAAAGACATTGAGGATTGGTACGAAAATATGCGAAGGTCAGTTACTTATAGCATTCCAAGACCAACAGACAAATCATTCTATAGTTGATAATGCTAATTTGCAATACTAGTCTAATCAACTTGCAATAATTCACTCCCAGCCGCCAACATGAATTCCTGCTTTCATATTATTGATATATAGCCACTGTATACTGTGAAATATCTGATGAAATATCCTCTGCGCAATTTGATCTATGAGAAGATAAAGGATGTAGGCAATATCACTGACGTAGATCTTATGAATAGTTTGACGAGAGATAATATTCCACTTACCCATGCTGACTTGGATAAGACATTGTTAGATCTTGAAATATATGGGCTAATAAGAGTATCTTGGGTAGCCAAGGACAAGCGTAGAATAGAAAAAGCTTAGTATATTTAAGCCCAATGTGTGGGTAGACGGAAGTGGGTTTGTCGTATAACTTTTCATATTGGACCTATGGATCGGCTTTATCTGTATTACAATCGGTAGTAAAAGAGAGCATCTAATGCTAACCCTACAAATACTACCACCAAATATGGAGCAGTAACTTTATAGGCCTTCCAAGCATACTGCGACGTAGCATTTTTTGTTAGTTTATAATGGTATATTAACATCAATGAGCCAGAAAAAGCGGCAATTATCGTATATACCAATCCAAGGCCAAAAAAATACAAAGAAATGGAGTATGGTAGAAGAATAAGTGTATTTAAAAAGATATAGCTAGCGGCTTTTTGATTCCCGACCAGAACAGGTAACATAGGAACATTGACACTAGCATATTCTTCCTTGGCCTTTATAGCCAAACACCAGAAATGTGGTGGAGTCCACATGAAAACGATCCAACCTATTAAGAAGCCTAAAAGATCTATAGATCCTGTTGCGGTTGCCCATCCGGCCATAGAAGCAGCACTGCCTGCGAAACCACCTATGACTATATTAGATGCATTGCTACGTTTAAGCCAAAGTGTATATATAATAACGTAAAAGAAAATTCCAAGTATAATCATTCCAGTTGCTACTGGATTTAAGGTAATCCAAGCTATGATCACTGCCAATATACAAGTAGTCAAACCATACGCTAATACATTACGTGGAAGTAACCTGCCAGCAGGTAGAGGTCTATGCGAAGTTCTAATCATTATCTTGTCTATATCTCGGTCATAATAGTGATTAAGGGCACTCGATCCCATGGAAGCTAGCGCCCCTGCCAAGGCAAGAAATCCTACCTGCCAAAACGAAACATCCCAACCTATGTTGGGGGTATTATCAAATCTACTGCCCGCAAGCAATGATGTGATTGCAGTGATTACTAGTACTATTACGATACGTGGCTTCGATACCTCTACATAGTCACTAATACTCACTCTTCAAATACCTTTATTTTGGTCTCGCAACCCTACCATTTAATTTATTCGCTCTGCGCTTATGGCTTAACTCTTAAATATTTCAAGAATTCTAGCGCAAGTAGTCGAAGTATTGTAAAAATTGGTCAAATGAATGATTTCACATTTTTTTCTCTTTATCGCGTTAATTCTGATCTTTGCTTCTTCACATTAACTTATTTTTGGATCGCTATCTAACTAAGGTCTGTTCAATTTCATAAAATTAATTCGTAGATTACTCTCTTATGCTTTCTAGAGTAGAAACTACCTGCCATAGCATCGTCCTGATATGAGATTCCATCTGCCTGCTTTGAGTTAGACTCTCCAACATACTTATAGCATTGGCCGCCCTCACAGAGATACTACCTCCCTTTTCATCAGTAAGAGTAGAAAGAACATCTTTCACCAAATTCCTAGTATTTCTCTGAATATCTCGATTTTTAATAATCGATTCTAACGTGACAATAGTCCTGGAAAGGCGCTCCTCGTTTGCCTTTTCCTTCAACTCTTTTTTCTTCGCGCTCATAATACTAATGCTAAACAACTTACCGATATTTGTATCCATTCATCCAAGTTTTTCGAGCGATAAAGTGTGGAAATCTCTATATTGAATCAAATATATGGGAAGGCCATTGTTCACGAATATGAAAACCTCCTTGGAGGAGATTGACAGTGATCTTAAGGATATAGAAGCAAGAAGGGATAGTCTGATTAAAAATACAAGAGACGTGATTAATGATTGCAGTAATTCTATAGTATCTCTACATAGGTCTGATCTTGATAAAGCCGTAGAGCGAATGGATAAAGCTAGGGCTACGTTAGATACCTTGCGAGCACAAGCTAGAACTGATCTTTATAAGTATATTGTTGTTCCAGAACAGGAATTAGTCGAGGCTTATATGTTGAGATCCATAGCGGAGGACAAAGTCCTGCCGAGCAAGAAAGATCTTGGCGTTTCCGGACAGGCATATTTAATGGGAATGCTTGACTGTATAGGTGAACTTAAAAGAATGATCTACGATACTCTGAGGGCTGGAAAATCTGAAGAGAGCACAAAATTGTTTTATGTTATGGAAGAAATCTATTCTTCAGTATATCCATTTGCAGCCTTTGATAACCTTGTATCAGGCCTACGGAGGAAGCTAGATATCGCCAAAGTTTTGATAGAGGACATACGAGCACTTGTCACAGAAGAAAAACGACGACAGAAGATTATGTTGGCGATGGATGACCTCAAACAGCATCTTGATATGGTATCGACGAACAAACCCACTTAGGGATTTTTATGTATCAAACCTAATTAAATCGGAAATTGCAGTTAGTTTCGAAACTTTGCAAATGCTTCGTTCAGAATATGTTCCAATGTCAAATGCCATTGAGCGAAGCCCCCTGGTTCTTCAGGAAAGTTATGATAATGATTGACCAATTTCTTATTCATTTTTGATGTATGACTCAGGTTTTCAGCCAGAGTTCGATTAACTACTCCCTTTATAAACATTGATAATTTGTCAACTGCAGTAAATTCTGGATGTTCACCACTCGTAATTTTCTCAACATCCATCTTTGACAAAAAATGCTTCATACCATAATTAATCTGATCATTACTAAGGTCTTGTAACATTCTACGAAACACCTCCAAACCTGCAGTCTTGTAACCGTACTCATCAATAAAATTCTTATTGTAACTCCATAGGCCTTTTTCAGTGACATCATTTTGTTGGATTGCTTGAACTGCCTCTTTACCTGCAATGGTACCAGCTATAATCGCAGGGCCAATTCCACCGGCATCAATAGGTTTAGGCATCCATGCAGCGTCTCCTACGAGAATGTACCCATTAGCAACAAGACAATCATTCTGTCTGCGAACTGATACTTGCCATGTTCCCCATGAATTTCCTTGGTCTGATTGCTCATCGGTCATTTTCAAGTCTTTTAATACTGGGTTAGATCGAACGTACTCGTCTATCAACAATTTTAGGTCTTTTTTTGTGCCAGATTGTTTATTCAGTGCCTCGAAAGCCTTCTGTTGTACGCCTAGGCCTATGTTCGCCTTGTTATCTCCTTTGGGGAACACCCATGCATAACCCCCAGGAGCTATCTGTTGATCTAAATGAATGATACAGTAGTCCGGGTCAAAATACGTATTGTCATGTTGTGCAATCTCGAAAGTATAGATGTATCGACCAGTGGCCTCTAAATCATCTCTGTTAATTCTTCTTTCTATATTTGATTTGATAGGTAAGTTTGACCTCAAAACAGAGGTTACTCCGGTGCAATCTATGACCAATTTCGCAGTATGCTTGTATGTCTCTCGAGTATCGATCTCCTCACCTACAACACCAACTATTGTGTTATCTTCAAAAAGCAAAGATCTCAAAGCAACTCTATCCTTTACTTCAATTCCAAGTTTAAGAGCATCATTCATTTGTTTTTGTGGCAGAATCTTCCGATTTAGAAGATATCCCTCTCCATCGAAAGAAATAGCAGTCTCGTGATCTGGAGAGTAGGCAACTACTCCTTTTACATTGTGTTCGATTTCAGGATTTTCCCATCTGATTCCAATCCTGTTAGACATGTAATCAACTGCATTTTTACCAACTGCGTCACCACATATCCAGCCTGTAACCGTCTTCTTTCCTAAGCTCGACAATGGGTTTCTATCTATAACTAGAACTCTAAGAGTTTGATTCGAGTAAAAGGCAACCGAACATGCTGTAATCATTCCAGCCAGGCCGCCTCCTGCGACTATAACGTCATAATCTCGTTTACCAGTACGTACACTCATCTCGATGAAGCTAATTTTCTTAATTTTTATCTCTATTTATAGTTAAGTCGTCTGATAAACAACTTCCAAGCTTATGAAATCCATAGGGACTCGGCTAGAACGCAATCCATTTCGCTCATTTCACAGTCACTGATTTAGCCAAGTTGCGAGGATAATCAGGATCTGCGTTGCTCATAAGGGCAAGGTAATAAGCTAAAAGCTGAAACGGAATTACTTCTACGAGGGGATAAAGTATCTCCTCAACTGCTGGGATTTCAATGAGGTGGTCATATAGGCTATTTTTAAGATCTGAAATACCGATTACCTTGGCGCCCCTGGCTTTGATCTCGTGTGCATTCGAAATAATATCGTTGTAGGTCGAATCAGACGGATTGATCACGAATACCAATGTATTTCTATCAACTACTGCTAATGGCCCGTGTTTAAGTTCCCCACCTGCGATTCCCTCAGCATGTATATATGATAATTCTTTAATCTTCAATGCACCTTCAAGTGCTATGGGATAATGCAACGACCTCCCCATAATGTATATATCCTTTACGTCTTTTATTTTCTCAGAGATTTTTTTTATTTCTGATTCAGTCGAAATAGTTGCTTCGATAGCTTTTGCCAGATTGTCCAAACTATTCCGAAAACTGTGTTCATTGCTCATATTGTTAACAATTCTATATAGAACTGAGAGCTGCGAAGTAAAACTCTTAGTAGCCGCCACACCTATTTCTGGACCGCATCCAATTTCCAGAAAACAATCACTGATTCTAGCAAGCGATGATGTGGTAATATTGACTATGGATAGAATAATGGCACCTCTCTGTTTAGCTGATTTTACTGCTTGTAGAACATCGGCACTCTCTCCACTCTGTGAGATTGCTATTACAGCAGTATGATCATCGATAAGATCTTGCACATATTGGAATTCGCTGGACATTACGCATTCCGCCCTGAGCTTGGGGTATTTTGCTAAAAGGTATTTACCGATCAGAGCTGCGTGATAACTGCTCCCACTGCCTGTAATATACAGGCTCTGACTTTTAGATAATATATTGCAAAATTGAATTAATCTACCTTTATCTCTATTGTTGGATTCTGCTATGATCTTGCCTTGTTCATGTATTTCCTTTAAAGTATGATGTGCGTATGTCCCCTTATCAACTGCAGCAAGTTCCCATGCAATTTCAGTTGGATGCCTGCTTACGATATTTCCATCGAAATCAAATAACTGAATTCCGGACTTATCTGCAATTACAATATCTCTATTGTCGAGGAATATTGCTTTATCTGTGTATTGCAAAAATCCCAGAACATCACTAGAAATAAAGCATCCATTTTTATCAAGTCCAATAATTAGAGGTTCATCGAATCGTGCACCACCTAATTCACCGTTTTCAAACACTGAAACGAATGCAAATGTACCTTCAAGGCGTTTGCAAGTTTCTATCATTGCAGACTTTACAGTCTGATTAGATGAACGATACTCCTCTATTAAATGAGCAATGACTTCACTGTCCGTATCACTTTTAAATGAGTGTCCTTTTTGGATTAATTCTTTCTTCAATACTTCGTAATTTTCTATTATACCATTGTGAACTACCGCTATACTTCCACTACAGTCGGTGTGGGGATGTGCATTTACATCATTGACCCTTCCATGTGTAGCCCATCTTGTATGTCCGATACCAGTCTTACCAGGCATTCCATTTAACTCTAAATGCTTGTTGACCTCGGCCACTTTTCCGACACCTTTACGTACAAGCATCATGCCGTCGTCAATAGTGCTAATCCCTACACTATCATAACCTCTATACTCCATTTTCTTAAGACTATCAATAAGAACTGGAGCCGCATACTGGTTACCCTTGTACCCGATAATTGAACACACGATAGATTAACACTAAAGGATTCTTTTTAAAAATTATGAAGCTTTATATGTACCGTTATAATTGCGTTTATTGGGGTTTGAAAGTAATATTTTTAAAAATCAGATATAAACAATGACTTCGAAAAAATAGATTTGTACCGCTATATATTATTATATAATAGATTCTGAGAAGGTATGTTGGAGAAAAAGAGCCTCATCTACAATAAAGAAAATGGGCTTATGACAAAGGAAATAATTATCTATGATAAGGTTGACCAACTGCGAATATTATCAAATCCAATTGCTTGGAAGATAATGCAGCTTTTGTCGTCTCGATCAATGTATACTGCCCAAGTTGCCAAGGAGCTTGGAATTTATGAACAAAGTGCATACTATTACACTCGCAAACTGAACTCCATTGGGGCATTGGAAGAAGTTGGCACAGCACTAATTAGAGGCGGAACAGCTAAACTATTTCGATCAACCTGTCCATCGTTTGGAATCGAAATGGATTGGGGAGAACGACAGTCAAGTATAACAGTTGACCCTTATAATAGAAATCACCACATCAAAGATTTCTTTAACGAGTTCATAATTGAGAACTCTTTTGATGGCCTTATAATTGTGGGTGCTCCAGACCCGCATGGTCCATATAGATCTTCTGCAAGGGATGGTCATTATGCGGTTCAATTAGCATTTTTCTTGGGAACA
Organism: Nitrososphaeraceae archaeon; assembly: GCA_040414675.1. Classification (GTDB taxonomy): domain Archaea; phylum Thermoproteota; class Nitrososphaeria; order Nitrososphaerales; family Nitrososphaeraceae; genus JARBAU01. The sequence continues at coordinate 119,747 of JBEDUN010000031.1, forward strand.
CTTACTAACGTACCAAGAGAGTTTGTGGTCAAGCTCGACGCTGATGCCAAAGCAGAGAGAGTATTAGAAGATCGTAACATTATTTCGATCGGTGGTCCAGGTACGAATATCGTCACTGCAGAATTTAATAAATACTTGCCAATTAAATTTAATGAATCAAATTTCTGGGCTGGCCTAGTAAGGGACTCTAATGAGATTTACAACTCGGATAGTCAAGGACTAATCGCTAAGATAAAGAATCCTTATAGCGGCAGAGGGAACATAATCATAGTTGCAGGTGTTAGATCAATTGGGACCAAATCTGCAGTTATTGCATTAACTAACTTTAGCGAAAAAATTCTAAAAGGATATAAAAGCGAAAAGGATTGGGCTCTTGTTGTCCAAGGATTTGACATGAATTCAGACGGAAAAATAGATCACGTTGATGTTATCGCAGAAAAATAGGGCCTGTATCTAAGTAGGCTGGGCCTGCTCTTGGGGCTTTTTTGACGAGCCCTTCTGTACGTCAAGATGAACTAAAATCTGTTGTTCTTCGTTCTTCTTCACTAAATAGCCAGGAAGATTTACAAAGCGGTTACCAATGGAAACGTGTTTATGCACTACCAGCTGTCTTGAAAAATACGGGGATTTAGTTCCAGTTTTTCTCATTATTATATTCTGCAATCTTCTCTCTAGCAAATCTTCGATCTTGAGATTTAGAATATCATCCAACGTTGCACCTTCATTCACTAGGCCCAACCGGTTAAGGTAGCTGAGAAGTTGAGTTTCCTTCTGATGCCTAGCCTCTGTACTAAGTGATAATAAGTCGCGGGCTTGATTTCTAAATCTGGCTACCTCGGTCTGAGCTTTCCATAATTCTCTCTTGTTTCTCAAACCATAAGTCCCTATAAGATAGAGTTCTGCACTTAGCTGGTTCGATGTCCACATTCTTCTTGGTCTGCTGTATGTCTTTTTAGGCTTACGAGGATCTCCCATTCTCAGTCCACATCCTACTTACTTACTTCACCAGCGGCCCCTTCTGTAGCTGGCTTGGAAGGTGCCGAACTAGGTGCAGTCGAAGTGCTTGCTGGTGCAGTTGGTGCAGCGGCTCCTGGTTTGGCTAACCTCTTGACTCCAACAGCACCACCTTTTCTTCCCGAGGTCCTCGTATGCTGACCCCGTACTTTTAACCCGAACATGTGTCTGTAGCCACGCCAGCTCATTACAGATTTTTCACGTTCTATATCATTTGATATCGTGAAATCTAGATCAGACGTAATCAAGTGTCTGTCAGTACCTGTATCCATATCTTTCCTTCTGTTCAAGTACCAAGGAGGAATCCCTACCCTTGACGGATCTTTGATTGTTAGTTCGATTTCCTTAAGTTCATTTTCTGTCAAAAATCCTACACGTAGATACGGATTTATGTTAAGAGATTGAAGTATGACCTGGGCAATATTATAGCCAATCCCTCTTACCAAACTCAAAGCAACAATAATTTTCTTACTCCCATCAATATCTTTACCAGATATTCTAAGGATGTGACGATACTCCGAAGCAGACAAATCAGAATCACGAAGACGAATCCGAAATAAAAACCATGCTAAGTCAATATCTTTTCTAATCTGAATCTATTATACTACATGACTAAATTGTAAAAGCATTTTTCCATCTTTCTAAAATATCTCGTACTGGGGGAAATTCCCATGATATGAGTTTACTGGTAGACTATTTTCGAATGTGATTCATGATTATGAATAAAGAGTAATTATGGAATCATACAGAAACATAACTGGAAAAGAAAAGCTTCCAATCACCACAATATATTCTTATGGATATAAATATACGACCAAAGTCCTGAGGTTATCTCATGAATTCTGTCAATGATCTAGTACATCTCTCCTATTCTTCTGTCCCAAATTATTCTGAATTAATGATTGGGGTTCCCACTGATTACAAGGAGATTAAAACACTTCGGGATCTGCTCACTATAAATTATAAATCACCTTCGGTTGAACAACAGATTAGAGGCAATCTTATCTCCAAGATTGAGAGCGGTAAGAATCCATATCGAGGAATTATTGGCTATGATGATGATGTTATCCCAGCATTAAATAGAGCACTATTGTCTGGGCATGATCTCCTTCTGGTTGGGCAAATTGGTCAGGCAAAGACAAAGATTGCCGAATCAATTGCAATGAATCTGTTGTCCTCGATCCCCGTGGTTAGAGGTTCTTTTACCAATGATATACCAGTTACAATTCCCGAGGATGAATTAGTTGCCATGTTAAATGACACGTACATCAACAGGATTTCACCAGAATTTAGTGTTTCAAAGGAGTGTGAAACCATAATAAGAAACCATAAGTTGGATACAAAGATTGAATGGATTGATGGCCAGAATCGGTATCGCTATATTCTTGCTACTCCAGATATATCTGTAAAGGATCTAGTAGGACAGATCGATGCGATCAAGATCGCAAAAAAAGGTGTAGAAATATACGACATAGAATCATACTCTGCCGGTCATTTGCTTCAGGCTAGACACGGACTCGTTTGTCTTGATGAGCTACCAGTACTCGATCCAAGAAAACAGGTAGCCCTACTCAGTGTTCTGCAAGAAGGAAAATTTACGACAGGTTCGTATCCTGTTATCTTCAGGCCGAATGTGAAGGTTGTTGCAACCGCTAATCCTATTGATTATACTCATTCTGGCAAAATTATAGAACCACTTTATGATAGACTAAAGAGTCATATCAGGACTCACTACCCTAAACACATCTCCCACGAGATGCTAATTATGTCACAAGAAGTAAAAATACCTGACGTGACGAATGCTTTCCTTCCTGTTCATATACTAAAGACAATGGCAAAAATTGCTCAGATTGCCAGAGAGCATTCTGACATCGACCAAGACAGGGGAGTTAGCGTAAGAATGGGGATACATTCAATTGAGCTTTTAATCGGAGAGGCCGAACGGACAAGGTCGATTCTGCGTAAAGTCGCTGCTGTCCCGAGGTTTTGTGATTTTCACAGTATCCATCAGTCATCAAAATTCGAACTTCTAGAAATAGAGGACACGTACGCTAATCGTTTCAGAACATTAAACCTCATAATTGCAGATGCCATTAAACACGTGTCCACTGAGTACGTCTACAAAATATCCAAAGAAGACATTTACAAATTAAAAAACGAGTTTACTGGTAATAGGACCTTCAAAGTGTCTCAGAGTTCAGTTTATCAAAAGAATGTCAATTCGGTTGATTATAAATCTCAGTTAGGTAAATTTCCTATACTGAGGGAAATTGTGAATAGGTTGTATGGAATAATTCAAGCAGAACAGGAAGAATTTGTAAAAGATGCTAAAATACATGAAATCTCTGTAGACCACTTTGTTATGTCCCAGAAAATAAAAGGTGAATTCACTGCATCGATTCTTGAAGTAGTTTTGGAAGGTCTGAGATGGACTGAGCCTCCAATTTTGGATAAAAAGGATAATTCATATGAATCAGCATGACGCAATTTCAGACGTAAGGAACTTTATTTACTTTGGTAAAAAAGACGAAACCAGCATAAAAAATGATTCATTCGATTCGAAAAATGATCAAATTCCAAGTCGATTAAAAGAAAAATTACTTGATATAGTAGGCAGGGAGGTACTGAGAGAGAAAACCCCAACTCTGCAGGAGTTAGAGTACACTTTGCAAGAGGCAATATCACAAGCATCAAAGATGGATAGTCTCGATAGAAAAACCAAATTTCAACAACCACGACCTGATGCTAGCTTGAACCCGAAATTTTCTAAAGCTGGCATGAATCTCCCGATTATTGGGCGACTAGTTCAGAGCGGGTACATAAAAGAGGATCCACGATGGCTCACCTTTAAAGGATTTACACAGATAGGAGGAAAAATCCTAACTGATCTCATGTTATCGCTGAAAAAGGATGGATTCGGTCTCCATGAGAGTAGTAGTCTAGGAAATGGATCCGTAATTTTGGATACTACACGGAAGTATGAGATTGGTAACGATATCAAGTTATTGAACGTACCTGTTTCATTGCTTAACACTATTGAGAGAATCTCAAGACATCGAATGTCTCTTGACCTTCCACTTCAAATTACATTGGATGATTTCGAAGAATATGAAACCATCAGGGATGTCAAAGTTGCTGTTGTATATTGCATCGACCTGAGTTCGACTATGAGATATTCGGCTATGTATGGGAATATGAGTAGAATTGAGGCAGCTAAACGAGCTTTATGGGGAATAGTCTTATTGAACCGAAAATTTTTTCCTATGGATTCGATATATTTGGTCGGCTTTGGCGCGCTAGCATCTAAGATTCATCCAAATGATATACCATATTTGAAGACGTTTGAACCAGGGGCTGATCTACTACATTACACCAACTATCAAGCGGCGTTCAGACTCGCTACTAAATTACTGCAAAAAACCTCTGCATTAAATAAAAGAATTGTAATGATAACCGATGGACATCCTAGCGCATGTTTTATAGACGATAAATCAGAATATAACAGAATTGTCTCCGAAAGACCGCACTCATATTTTTATACACCTGAAAGCGACGTCATAGATTACGTAAAAACCAATCTGATTATGAACCTTGATGTGACACCAAACAAGCTAGTATATTTGTGCTACCGTTATAAGCAAGTAGATCAGTATATTGGTGAAAAGACGATTTCTGAGGCAAAGAAATGTCATAGATTAGGTATTGATATTGATACAGTCATGATAAGCGAGGAAGACTCCTTACTAGGATACGTTAACGCATTGGAAAAGGCTGTTAGAGGAAGATCATATTATCTCAATCCAGAAAACATAGATAGAGTTTTACTAAGTGACTACTTGCATAAGAAAAAACAAATAATGTCCTAGGTTCGTATATGCTTAAAGTCTAATGAATTCAGATCCATTAGTTTTTATGTAAATAATCTGTCACATTAAACGATATTTAGTTTGAGTACCGAAGTGAATTACCTTGATTGGAATAATGCTCTACCCATCCTGAACAAGGCCCACGAAGCTGGTTTATTTTCAATTATTATCGGACCAAAGGGAACTGGTAAGACAACGCTTGTAAGGAAATTTGCTTCAAATTACAACAAAGAACTATATTCTGTAAATTTTAGTCTTCGAACGAGGGAATCTCATCTAGTTGGTACGAACACGATCGATAAAGGGGAGATTAGTTTTGTGGAGGGAATCCTCGTTAGATCTATGCGAAGCGGAGGACTCCTCTATTTAGATGAGCTGAATGCCGCTGAAGCTGATGTGTTGCTTCGACTAGACGAAGCTTTGGACGATAGAAGGCAATTAGTTCTAAAAGAAGCAGAGGGACAGATAATAAATGCGGACACAAAGTGGTCGGTAGTCGCAACCATTAACCCATTATCGCACGTCGGAACCAAAGAGCTTCCTCCTCAGCTGCTTAGTAGATTTCCAGTGAGACTCAGACTAGAATATCCTCCAGAGGATGTAGAACTTGAAATTGTTAAGCGACATGTTGACATAGATAATGCTAAACTTGATGCGGTAAGGAATGCAATTCGACTTGCCAAGAATCTTCGCGAAGCGGCAGCGGTAGAGGAGCTTTATTATAGTCCCAGTTTGAGAGAGACGATTGCCTTCTCGAAGATGCTGAATAGTGGTGTTTCTGCACGCGAATCAGCAGAGGTGGTGTATGCTAACGCTTATGATCAATGGGGACAGGTCGAATATCGTAAGGTGATGGATATGATAACTTCAATATTTGGTACATAGACAATGAGTAGACATCTTGAGAGAAACCTGACGTTTTTGAAGATGCGAAATGATGTGCTCATAGATATTGCTACCTTTTTGGCTAGAAGATGGTCTGGTAGAAATAAGGTGGTAGTAACATTAAGTCAAGATAAGATTCCGTTGGCAAAACCTGAGAAGAATCAGATCAACCTCCCTTTTCTGGAACATTATCCTGGTACAGATTTCCAAAAATACAGACAATGGAGAGTTGCGTTATGGTACGAATCTATGCGAATAGCCAATTCTTCAAAAGTGTTAAGTTATGAGCATGCTTACGGATTTATACTCAATACTTTAGAGACCAAAAGAATCGAAATAATTGGTCTAAGATATTGGTACGGGATGCTAAATGAGCTAATATATAACGAAGCAATGTCGTGGTTAGGTAGACCACTACTAAATTCTATGTATGGACATCAGAAGACAATCGAGGCCTTCTCTCAATATTTTTCCACTGGTTATATTAAGGGGGAGTTATTCGGAAGAGAATATGAAAAAGTGAGGGATGCCACTGAATACGCTAACAGTATAGTTCAAGAGGCTATAGATTTTTCTTATTCAACAGACTGGTTGGAAAAACACATCCCGAAATTGATCAAGATGTTGGAACTCAATCCGCTACTTACAATTCCGATCTCCGTACCCAGAACCAAATTTGGTGTTTCCATGAACCAGAGCGATATCATAAAACAAGTAGAAAGAGTCGTAAAAAAAAGAACTAAGCATAAAGATATTGATAAGACATCCAAAGAAATTATTGAAGGAAACGAAGTTTTAGGCGAATTTGACACACTTGTTAAGGAAAGCAAAAAGACTGAAAATAAGGGATTTGAAAGTTTGGAAAACCTTGGTCTGAGTATCCCCGAAAAAATGGATATCGATGAGAGCTTTCTGTATGATCCAGTGCTCATCCAAAAAATAAAATCGAAATTTAGAGATTGGAAGACTGGATGGCTAGAAAGGCACGACTACACGGGTGAAGAGTTTGATCCGGAGGTTTTCGTTGAACGGCTTCCCAAGCCCTTCTTGGCAGACTTTAAAATGTCCATTAAAACCAGAATTGCAATCCTCCTGGATCACTCTAGCAGCATACAGGATGTAGAGTTAAAGTATAAACAAGCTACTGTAGCGCTTTGCGAAGCACTATCTTATTTGAATATTAAATTTTCAGTTTATGCTTTTAGTACCGAATCTCGACAAGTGAAATGCTGGATAATTAAACCTGTAACATTAAGATGGTCGAGTACTTGCGCTCGTCGGCTAGCTCAAATCAAAGCTAGCGGTGGTACTCCCCTGGCAGAAATATATGCTCTGCTTCAACCAATGATTAATCTTTTCAAGCCAGATATACTTGTGACACTAACTGACGGTGAGCCTTCCGATTATGATGCTGTGCGGGCTATGGTCTTGTCGTATAAGGAGTCAGGTATACACATGGTTGCACTCGGACTAGGTAGGAATCTTCAAGACTCCATTAACGTTGGTCAGAACCTGAAATATCTAAATTACGAAAAAAGTATGGCCGCCAGCAGACTGGAAGATATACCTCAAAAAGTGATAAACCTCCTTCGTCACTAACTAAATCAAAAGGTCCTTATCAATTTTCTTCCAATCATTTAGGAACATATCTAGCCCATTTTGAGTAAGTGGATGCTTTATCATTTTTCCTAATATGTCAGGAGGGAGAGTCACTACATCTGCACCTATCTTCGCAGCCTCTATTACATGCAATGGATGTCGTATGCTTGCAACAAGTGTCTGAGTGTCGAAGCTATAATTTCTAAAAATCTGAACAATTTCCCTAATGAGGATCATTCCCTCTTGTCCTATGTCATCTAGTCGTCCTATGAAAGGACTTACGTAGGAAGCTCCAGCCTTTGCTGCCAAAATAGCTTGATTCGCTGAAAATATTAAAGTTACATTTGTCGGAATCCCTTCATCTCTTAGTCTTTTGACGGCTATCAAACCCTCAGGAATCATCGGTATCTTAACAACAACGTTCTTACCAAACTTTACCAATCTGTGAGCTTCCGCTATCATCTCTTCAGATTTTGTTCCAATTACCTCCAAGCTTACCGGTCCTTTAATTAACTCAACTATCTCTCGCATAACCGATTCTGGACTTTGTTTTTCCTTGTAAAGTAGGCTAGGATTTGTGGTAATTCCATCTACTATTCCCATATCATTGTAGGTCCTTATTGATGCCAAATTAGCTGTATCCAAAAATATCTTCATTTTCGGTCTATCCTTCTAGATTGAAGTACAGTTTCTACTATTTTCTTTACGCTTAAACCATACTTTTCAAACAAGCTACCAATCTCGTCATCTCTTGCTGATTCTCCAAATGTGTCCAACACACCTAATCTTTTCACAGGGACTGGATATGAATCAGATGTCACCTCTGCTACAGCTCCGCCCATGCCACCCAGTATGTTATGCTCTTCAATAGTAACAATTCTACCAGTTTCTCTCGAACATCTTTCTATTAACCCCTTGTCTATCGGCTTAATTGAATACATGTCTACCACTCTACAATTAAGGCCATGACTCTGCTCCAGTTGGTCAGCCGCCTCTAATGCACTCGTAACCATGAGACCGCAAGCCATTATTGTCGCATCTTTACCATCACTTAGGATATTCCCTTTTCCAATTTCGAAAATCGTATCATCCTCTGCATAAATTACCTTCCCTGATGGTCTTGCTAGACGCACATAATACGGGCCACTTGCTTTGACGATCCTTCTTATCAGGTATCTGACCGCTGTTGCATCTGCGGGTACTAGAACCCTCATATTGGGTATTGTTCGCATTATTGATATGTCCTCAATCTGTTGATGCGAAGCGCCATCTGGTCCGACAGATAAACCAGCATGAGAAACGATGAGTTTGACGTTAAGGTTTGGATAACATATGGCGTTGCGAATCTGATCAAGACACCGGCCAGGAAGAAAAGCAGCGTAGGTACTTGCAACTGCAATCTTACCTGCGACCGCTAGTCCAGCTGCAATAGAAACAAGATTTGCTTCTGCTATCCCAATGTTAAACATCCTCTCCGGAAATCTATCTCCAAATTTTTTAGTCTTTAGTGAATCCGTGGTGTCTGCACCTACGCAGACGAGATTAGCATATGTGGTTCCCAGTTCAACGAGTGTCTGGCCGAATGCCTCTCTCATATCGGCTACTTTTCTTTCATTACTTAATAGCATGGATTTCCTCCTCTATTCCCAATTCACTTGCAAAGGGAATCAATATATGTTTACGTGCCTTCAACCAATCTAATCTGGTTCCTATCTGCGTTGCATTTTCCAGTAATGTTCGTTCTAATGCGACGTTTGCTGTATGTTTTAATTGAATAATCGCTCCATTGATATCTGAGCTGCCATATACTGCACTCCCAGCTACCATAATTCTGGCACCTGCGTCATAAACCTCTCGAAGTGTCATAGCATCGATTCCGCCATCGGCCTCCAGATATCCCGCATAATTATGTTCCCGAAGATCCTGATTTATTGTCCTCATCTTGCGTAACACATCAGGTATAAATTTTTGGCCAGCTGAACCTGGATTTACTGACATGATAATTATAACATCGATTTCGTGTAGATGATCGTAGAGCCAATCAGGAATGTTTGTAGATGGGTTTATTGCTATACCTGGACTAATCCCATTCTTGAGCAATTCAGAACTAATTTTCGAAAACGATTCTTCGGTACAGGTTTCGGCGTGAACTGTGATTATGTCACATCGAGCGTCTATATATTCTTGGATATGATCAATCGGATCTTCGATCATGAGATGAGCATCAAATGGCAAGCTGGTGATGGGTCTTAATTTTCTGATAGTGTCAGCGAAAAATGTTATGTTGGGCACAAATTTACCATCCATAACGTCTAAGTGAATCATGTCTGCACCACAGCGTTCTGCGATTCTTATTTTTTCCTCGTAGTTCTCACGTTTGCCAGCAATGATAGAAGGAGCAACTAGAAATTCGCTTTCTAATTCTTGCATGAGAATCGGAATGTGTTTCTTGGGAGGTGCCTTTCCGTGCCACTGTGGGCTATTAGTCATATGCTTAATCCCATATCCCTTGATGGTATTGGCAATAATGATTGTAGGTTTGTCTTTGATCTCGTATGCTTTATTGATGGCTTCTATAAGTTGTTCGATTTTATGGCCATTTATCTCAATGACATTCCAATTGAATGCTAACCACTTGTCTCTAACTGGGTCCAAAGGCATTATATCCTCAGTAAATCCATCCTGTTGTATTCGATTTCTGTCTAGTATGGCAGTTAGGTTATCGACCTTGAACTTTGATGCCGCCATAGCTGCTTCCCAGACCTGACCCTCGTTCGATTCACCATCACCAATGAGAGTAAAAATATGGTTTTTTTTCCCGTCAAGCCTAGTTGCCAGGGCGATTCCTAATGATACAGATAAGCCAATACCTTCTGAACCTCCAGAATATTCAGTGCCTGGAACACTATGTTTTTCTTGTTCTTTTGAATATCTCACGGGGTGCCCTTGCAGCCTGGCGCCAAGCTTGCGCAAAGTATCCATCTCACTTGTTGGAAAATACCCTGAAATAGCAAGTGTTGCAAAGAACCCTGGAGCAGAATGAGCTTTAGAATTTACAAAGTAGTCCCTTTCGTTCCACTGAGGTTTAAGTGGATCGTGCTTCATTTTTCGAAAGTACAGGCCTCCCATAATTTCAGCCGCTGAAAATGATGCGCCAGGATGGCCGGATCCAGCTTCTGCGATGCCCCGAATAGCTAATTTGCGGACATCGCGTATTTGTTGCTTCAAATTTAGATAACGCATCATTAGAGCCATTTCATAACATACCTGCCCAACATTTCCTTAGATTGCATACACTGAAATGCCACAACACGGAAAATAAAAAGATATGGCCATGGTTATGCTGTGGCGTCTCTATATGACTGGCTAGCTTTGGGCTAGCAGTATCATTTTAAGCTAGTTGAATATATCTCAATTTCGTAGGATGAGCCATTAGCACTTTACACACAATCTTGAGACTGACCAACATACAAGCTTTTAACGAGTTAAGAAAATTGGTTAAATGCCATGATGTAGAATAGTTTAAAATAAAGTGCGTAATCAACCATAATCTTATGATCCGAATCAATCTCGAGAAGACCAAGCCTGATACGAAACAAACTCAAATTTTGGTTCTAGGCCTATTTGAAGGTGAACCAGAATTGCTATTGAAGAGATTGGAGAATGGTTTATTGTCACTAGTCAAAGAAATTCTAGAAAACGGTGAATTTACAGGTACTTTCGGTTCCAGTTATTTGTTACCTACCTTTGGAAAAATCGGCCCAAATAGGATCATGCTAATTGGCCTGGGCAGGAAAGATGCGTATTCTAAAGAAATTGCAAGAATTATTTCTGGAAAGATATCTGTCAAGATACAAGAACTTGGGCTTGATGAGTTCAGTCTCATTCCGTTTTCGAAACTAGACGAAGAACTTGCAGAAGCAATTTACGAGGGTATTTCCTTGTCCACATATAGATTTAGCAAGTATAAATCTGTGACAACCAAGTTGCCTGAACTAAAGGGTGCAACAATATTAGTTGAATCTGATCACCCTGAAATCCAAGAAGTCTTGGACAAATCAAGCTTAATTGTTGAGGCTGTAATTTTTTCACGAAATCTATGTAATCTACCTCCTAATGATTGTCCACCCTCGGAATTGGCAAAGGTCGCTATGGCACTAACAGATGATTACGAGTTGAAGGTTAGAGTGATCGAACGTTATGAAATGGAATCGCTTGGCTTGAATGGAATCATTTCAGTCGGGAAGGGGAGCAGCAATCAATCAAAACTCATTATAGTTGAATATCATGGTGCACCTGAAAGTCAGAAGCCCTATCTTTTCGTAGGAAAAGCCGTAACGTTCGATACTGGTGGTATTTCCTTGAAACCTGGAGAAAAGATGGATGAAATGAAGTTTGACAAGTCTGGTGGTTGTATCGTACTGGCGGTCATTAGGGCTGCAGCTGCTTTGCATTTGCCTCTGAATATTATAGCAATGGTACCGTCTGTTGAAAATATGCCGTCAGGTAGCTCTTACAGACCGGGTGATATTATCAGGATGTACAACGGAAAGACCGTAGAGGTGGCAAATACTGACGCTGAAGGTAGAATTATCTTGGCTGACAGCTTAGCTTTCGGAATAAAGACTTACGATCCCAAAGGAGTTATTGATGTAGCAACTCTGACCGGTGCAGCTATTATCGCATTAGGAGCAAATGTTGCTGCTGCTATGGGTAACAATGTGTCTCTTATGGAGAAGTTGAAGAAGGTCTCGGAAAAAACAGGTGAAAAACTATGGGAGCTCCCATTATTCGAAGAATTCCATGATCAAATTAAAAGCAGTGTTGCAGATATCAGAAATATTGGAGGAAGACAAGGAGGAGCAATCACAGCTGCTGCATTTTTGGCTAATTTCGTGACAGATAAGCCATGGATCCACTTAGATATCGCTGGCACGGCGTGGACACAGGATGGAACCTATGAGCGGAGTTATATTCCAAAAGGTGCAACAGGATATGGAGTCAGAACATTGGTCAGATTTTTGCAAGAAGAATCTCACAAAAATTGAAAATGTGTAATTGAAACGAAAAAAAATGTGAACTAGAAATGTATTAAACCTTTAAACTTTTCCTATTCTTTGTATTAGGTTAGCATAACGTTGACACTCTAGTCTGGGTAAATAGTATAATTGACCTGAAAAATGGTAAAGTACTCTTTCATTGAATATATCAGAGATTTAGATCGTCAAGCTTTATATCAAAATATCTTGTAATCCCAGAGGTGATTTGAAATTCCATTATTTTCATTAGATGGTCTAATACGGGAATTAACAGAATTGGGTGTGATCTGCAGACGCGGAAATATTGAGCTTGATATCACGCCTGAAAGACGGTCTTATTTCGAGAGATGGCTATCAAATAGGGACGGTTTTGTTAAATTTATTTCCGCAAATATCAACTATATTGGGATAGAGGAAGTAATGCGTATGGGACCGTTCTTCGACGTCCATTGTCTAATTGAAAATAAGTCAGTCAGTGAAAATGATGACAATTCTTATAATCTCTTTCAGGCTACTCCTTACTTTACGTTACGAAATGGTATATTGGAATCATTGGGATGGAGCGGGGGAATTCTGGCCGGAATTCTCTCAAAGGATCAGGTTCTGACTGAGTATTTTCGAAGAAGCATAATGGAAGAGCAAACACGAAGGATATCGATCAGGGTAGCCAATTATGCATGTCTTATCCAGACTCGAATATGGGAATACAGCGAATTAATTTCCATATTTGATATCCTAGATAGAATAGCATTGAATATTAACAATCTAACAGAGCAAATTCATTTAGGAGAAAAAATTTGATATTTGATATTTAAAATTGTAACTCTGATGAATCTAGTCATTTTGGTTCTATCGTTTCATCCAATTATATTTTATCAATCCAAAGAATTTGACAATATTCGGGTTAGTATATAAAGGGATGCCAGCACTGCTGATTCCCAACCGCTCACGCAGGTAAGTAACACAGCAGCGACAACAGGTTTGACTTCCGGGTTCGGAATGGGTCCGGGTCGCACCCTCTTGCTATGGCCGGCTTGTTATATCGCATGACGAAGGGCAATTTAACCTTATGGCTTGTGTAATTAACAAAATAAAAATAATGAACCTCTACCTTAGAATCTGAAGTGACCCAAAATGGGCAGTAAGATGACATGTAAGATGATGAAATTCAAATACATCACCATTTCACAGTTTGAATTATTTATTAATGATTATCAAATTCCAACTCAATAATATCATTTATTTAACAAAAAGTAACACTATTTAGTATACACTACTCTAAGACTAGTAAATATCAGTACAGAACGCATATAATATACAAATGCTCAATTACCATAATTGGGAGATTCAAAATCATCCACTCATAGAATAGCTGTTCTTGACCAAGAACTATGCCAACCAAAGAAGTGTGGACTTGAATGCATTATCTATTGCCCAGTAAACAAAACTGGAGGCGAATGCATTGTGCAAAGCCCAGAAGATGGCAAGGCAGTTATTTCTGAAGAGTTGTGCACCGGGTGTGGAATATGTATCAAAAAATGTCCTTTTGACGCGATAGTTATTGTTAATCTTGCAAAGGAATTAGGCGAAGATAAGATTCATCAGTTTGGAATAAACACATTCAGGCTTTATCGTCTCCCCTCGCTAAGAAAAGGCTCTGTGGTAGGTCTTTTAGGAAGGAACGGAATGGGAAAGACAACAATCGTAGATATTTTAGCTGGAAATACTAAGCCGAATTTTGGGCAGTACGATAAGGATCTTGCTTGGGATGAAGTGTTAAAAAAATTTCAGGGAACAGAGCTCAAATCTCATTTTGAAAAAATTGCCAACAGAGAATTGCTTGTTTCAATTAAGCCCCAACATGTATATATGATTCCTAAAGCCTTCAAGGGTACAGCTAGAGAACTATTACAAAAATACAATGAACGTAATGTGTTAGACGATTTGGTAACAAGTTTAGATCTAAAATATGCTCTAAATCGAAACGTTACCGAGCTAAGTGGAGGAGAATTACAAAGACTAGCAGTGGCAATTGCTGCCAGCAAGGAGTCAGATTATTACTTTTTTGACGAACCTTCTTCCTACAATGATGTGTATCAACGGCTTTCCGTTGCTAGGGTCATCCGAGATCTAGCAAAATCAGGGAAGAGTGTCATGGTCGTTGAACACGATGTTACTCTTCTAGACTATCTTTCTGATTACATACATATTCTTTATGGTGAACCAAGTGCTTATGGTATAACTTCTGTACTTCAAAGCACTAAAGTGGGCATTAACAACTTTCTAGAAGGGTTCCTTCCAAATGAAAATGTGCGATTTCGACAGAAAGCATTCAGATTCGAAACAACTACTACTACAGATGATATGGTTCTGGATGTTCCAGTTGCACAATATACCAGTATCTCTAAAGGCTTCCCATCTTTTAAGTTGAAAGTAGCTGATGGACAGATAAGAAAGGGGGAAGTAGTTGGAATTGTAGGTGCAAACGCACTTGGCAAAACTACTTTTATGAAGATGTTGGCTGGAATCGATAAACCAGATTCCGGTAATTTGCAAATTGGTGCAAAAATCTCTTATAAACCTCAATATCTAAGCCAGGATTATGACGGCTCGGTTAAATCCATTCTTTCTGTAGCTTATGAAAACGAGATTGAAGGATCCCCAATAGAGGAACAAATTTTGTTTCCGATGGGATTAAAGAAGCTATATGAAAAAACAGTAAAGAATCTAAGTGGAGGCGAATTACAAAAAGTAGCTGTAGCCGCTTGCCTTTTGAGGAATGCTGATATCTACGCTCTTGACGAGCCTTCGGCTTTTTTGGATGTGGAAGATAGAATCGCGCTAGCAAAATTCATTCAAAGATATGTTAGAGCAAATGAAAAGTCAGCAATAATAATAGATCATGATGTTCAACTAATTGATCTTATGGCTGACTCACTAATTATTTTTGAAGGGACTCCAGGACTTAGTGGTGAGGCTAGTCCACCACTTTCTAAAGAAGTTGGAATGAATCGATTTCTAAGGGCATTGTCAATAACATATCGAAGAGACGAAAGCACGGGTAGACCGAGAGTCAATAAGGATGATAGCAGATTGGATCGATCCCAAAAAGAATCTGGCAATTATTATTATTTAAAAAATAGATAGGTCATATCAGATGACTCGCATGTTAAAGGGCATTTTGAGTCAGACATTAGCAGCAGAAGAAGCAGCGTGCCTCTGTTCTTCATTCGATATAATCGGAGATGCAGTGATTATAAAAATACCTGAAACACTTACTCCAAAAAGAAGTTTGATTGGAAAGGCTATACTAGACGAAATTAAACATGTGAAGTCCGTATTTGCTCAAGTTTCTTCAGTCAATGGAGACTATCGACTACGAGGGTTGGAACATATCGCAGGTGAAAATAATGTTCTAGTAGAATATAAAGAGCACGGTTGCAAGTTCAAGGTTGACCTAAACAATACATACTTTTCGCCAAGATTATCGACTGAGAGATTAAGAATTGCCAATCTGGCGTCAGATTATGAGGTGGTGACAAATATGTTTGCTGGGGTTGGTACGTATTCCATCATAATAGCAAAAAAGCATCTTAATTGCAAAGTCTTTAATATTGACATAAATCCTATCGCAATTGATCTGAGTAATATCAATTCGAGATTGAATGGAGTAGAATCAAGAGTAATTTCTATGCTCGGTGATGCAAGGGATATAATCCCTACAGAAATTCTTTCACAGGCAGATAGGGTATTGATGCCGTTACCCGAGAAAGCACGCGAATTTGTAGACTGTGCAGTACAAGCGCTTAAAAACAATGGAGGCATTATACATTATTTTGCCCACATCAAGGCATCAGGCAAGAAAAATGCTCTGGAACAGAGTTTGCTTGACACTAAATCAGCGTTCTCAAGTTATGATATCAAGATTCAATTTAGTAGAGTCGTCAGAGAAGTTGGACCCAGATTATATCAAGTCGTAACTGATACTTACGTTACCAAGTAGTTTTATTCCTTATCTGCAACTGGGGTCGTTGTCATGGTATATCCTATCCACGCGACAACAGAAACAATTGCGCCGACTGCAGCTATAATGGTAATCTTGATAAGCAAAATGTCCCATTGCGTGGCCAAAATCAAATATAGGTATATTATAAATCCAATAATGGATATGCCTAATATTGATAGACCTGTGACTCTAGTACGCAGAGGATTGGTTTTCATGAAAGTTTATTTCGTATTCAATTGAATTCTAGAGCCATCAAAAATGCATCTTCTCCATCCCTGTAGTATGAGCGTAGTTTGGACTTAGTTTGAAAGCCAAGATTTTCGTACATTATTATGGCCGGTTTGTTACTGAGACGAACCTCTAGATAGATTTCATCACATCTTCGGTTAATGATTCCGTTTATACCTTCGACCATTAGAGCCTTACCAAGTCCCTTTGAACGATGTCCCTCGAGAACAGCCACTGAAACTACGTGACCCTTCTTCACGAACCCTAGTTTTCTAAAGTTGGAAAATCCGTACTCAATTTTACACATTATATATCCGACTATCTTCTCTTCCAATTCTGCTACAATGAACGACTCTGGCAGCTCTTTTAGCGTTGATTCAAAGAAGTAATCGGAATAGTGCTCAGGAAGGGTTTCGAGGTTAACGTTGACTACAGCCTCCAGATCTTTCATTTCACACCGACGTAGTTGATATTCACGAACTTTCCTGAGGGTCGATTGCAAATTAATGAGCTTATGACAGAACAAATTATTTAACCTTACCAGACTGGGTGCCTACGATGCTTGCTTATAACATAGCTTAAAGGTTCTTTGTTACGTCTTCCTTGCCTTTGAATCTAGACATAAGAAATGGTTGATCGAGTTTTAAGAGATTTGCTAACACCAAACAGACAATCATTCCCCACAGAAAGCCGCCAATTATGTCAGATACATAGTGTTGCATTAAGTATAGTCGTGCGAATCCGTTAATTATAGGAAATAGCCAGATTAAGAGACCTGCTATTACTGATCGTCTATATATTATAAAACCGGCGATAAAAGCCAACGCCGTAGTCACTGCTACATGATTTGAAGGATAGGAAAAATCCCTAGCAGATGGCGAAAAGCTGTCATCCTCTAATGCAAAATACTTTGGAATGTAGATACTTGGTCTATAGGAGTATGAAGGGGAGAGATGTTCAAAGATGGTTTTCAGGTACATTGTTGATATTGAAATGACCACAATCGCCATTAAGAATACCATTCCAGCTTTTCGAGTCCGTCTGATTACTGTAAGTACTATGGCTACTATCACCAAAGTAAAGATATCCCCCAAAGATGCTATGCCTTCCATAATCTGGTCAAATAACTTGTTGCCTTCTAGCGATCTGAAATAGTGTGTTATACTGTTGTCAAAGGACGACATTACGCCTCTGTTGACCAAAATACTAAATATAACAAAAAATATGAATAGCGCCACAAACTGTGGAGATCGGAGAGTAAATAGCCAAGGAGCAAACTTCAATTTTATATCGGCACCAGCCAGCCTTAATATATCTAGTTATCTCAATTTGTTTTAATTGTTTTGATTGACGAATAACAAGTTTCAATATGAACCTTACGAGACAGCAAAATTCATAATTGTTTTTTAAAATGCACTTACTGATACATGAAATTAATATTAGTTCGCGTTGCGGATGAATTTAAGAGAGAATCTAGTCTTTCAGATCGTTATATCAATATACGCTAATCAAATTCTGCACTAACTTAAAAGCGACTTTCACGCGATGAAATTCAATACTAAAAAAATTAATTGGCTTTTTTAGATCTTATCTGTTCAATACAGTTTGGAATCGTCTTGAATCTTCTTCGCCGATCCTGGGTCTCTATCTGCATAGTACTTCACCATTCCTAGTTTTAGGACCTTGAGTGAAAGTAATGCGCATTTTATCCTTGCAGGACCCAAGTTCATTAATCCAATGTTTTCCAATATATCCTCCTTTGCAATGTCCTTTATGGTATTCAGCGGCTTGTTAATCACCTGTTCAGTTAACATCGAGGCACTTGCCTGACTAATTGCGCATCCTCTACCTTCGAATTTGATATCCTTAATTGTATCTTCCTCTACCTTGAGATGAATGTCTATTTCGTCTCCGCACAATGGGTTACTGTCATGTATACTTATGTCGGCATTGGGCAGACTGCCTTTGTTTCTGGGATTTCTATAATGATCTAGAATAATCTCCCTATAAATATCCTCACTCAAATTCTAAACAACCTCCTAGCGTCATTAAGCGCATTTATGAATATATCCACCTCCTCTACGGTGTTATAAATATAAAAACTTGCTCTGGATGTAGCAGAAAGATCGAACTTCTCCATTAAAACTTGTGCACAATGGTGACCTGATCTTATAGCTATACCGTGATCATTTAAAATGGTTGCAAGGTCATGTGGGTGAATGTCACCTAAATTAAACGAAATTACGCCTCCTTTATTTTTTGCATCTAGCGGTCCGTATAGCGTTATTCCCTTTATGTCCTTCATTGCATCCATAGCATATCTAGTTAGCTCAAATTCATGATCTCTTATTCTATCCATTCCTAGATGACTCAAATAATCTATTGCCGCTGAAAAACCGATTACGTCCGCAATATTTGGTGTGCCTGCCTCGAATTTATACGGCAGGTCATTGTATATTGTATCATATTTGTGAACCTCCTTGATCATATCTCCTCCGCTAATAAATGGTTCGAGCTTTTCAAGTATGTCTTTCTTTACATACAAGACTCCCACGCCTGTTGGACCTAACATCTTGTGAGCCGAGAATACCATGAAATCACAATCTAAGGCTTGTACGTCGACAGGCATGTGGGGCACGGATTGCGCTGCATCGACCAAAACTGGTATATTTTGATCGTGAGCCATCTTTACGATCTTTTTAATTGGCACTATTGTACCGAGGACATTCGATACTTCACTAATCGAAATCAGCTTTGTATTCTTATTATGTAATGCCTTTTCGCACTGATCCATATCCAGATACCCACCTTTATCAACGTCGATATAATCTAAAGATGCTCGATTCTTCTTGCATAGAATTTGCCATGGAACTATATTGCTATGATGTTCTAGTTCAGTTATTAGGATCCTGCCATTCTTGCGAATATTATCGTGTCCCCAAGTATGTGAAACCAGATTAATAGCTTCTGTAGCATTTCTGGTGAAAATAATTTCGTCAGTTGAAGGAGAATTAATTAGGTTTGCAACTTTTTGACGCGTTGTTTCGTAGGCTTGAGTTGCCTCTTCTGCCATCTGATGAACTGCTCTGTGAATATTTGAATTATAATTCATATAGTAGTCTCGAATTGCATCAATTACGGACAAAGGCTTTTGAGTTGTAGCTGCATTATCAAAATATACCAATGGTCTGTCTTTGATCTTTCGACTGAGTATTGGGAAATCCTTTCTAATTCTATTGACATTTAGAGCTCCTTTTTGCATCAAACCATAATTCACTTATATGTAGATAGATTCAGTAAAGGTAGCGTGATATTTAAATTAGATTTCTAAATTATCACATCAGGATCGTATGGATTTGATCTACTGGCATAGAATGATTTCGTTCACTTGTAAAGCCAGCATCTGACAAATCCGTTTTCAGTCATGACCTGAGGAGGATCTTTTTGACATAATTCTTTGGCAAAGGGACATCGGGAAATAAATTTACATCCGACAGGTGGTTCAAGCATATTTGGAGGACTTCCGCTAATAAATTGCAAGTCCTTATTTTCTGAATGAAGCCTAGGTATTGAAGCTATTAAGGCCTGAGTATATGGATGTTTTGGACTAGTGTAAATATCTCTTGAGCTACCAAATTCTACCAATTGACCAGCATACATTATTCCAATCTTGTCAGCAAATTCTAGAATTAAATTTAGGTCATGTGTGATAAGAATGACGGTCAAACCTCTCTCTTTTCTAAGTGTCTTGAGTAATTCTATAATTTGAGCCTGTACCAAAACGTCTAATGCGGTAGTAGGCTCATCTGCAATTACTATTTCTGGATCCAGTAAAAGTGCCATAGCTATTACTACACGCTGTTTCATTCCTCCGCTCAATTCATGGGGATATCTAGAAGCGATTGAGGGATCCAAACCAACTTGCCTCAACGAATTGGGTATTATTGACTCCTGCCTAGGATTGATCCTGTGTTCCTTGATAATCTCATTCATTTGACTTCCTATTGTATAAACTGGATCTAACGTGTTCATGGCGCCTTGAAACACCATCGCAATCTTTTTCCACCGTATGGTCTTGTCAAAATGTTCATCTGAAAACTTGGAAATATTCTGTCCATTTAGTATAATCTCGCCACCCAAGATTTTACCTGGCGGTTGCAATGATCTTAATAATGCCAAACCAAGGGTGCTCTTACCAGATGCAGTTTCTCCAGCTATACCGAAAGATTCATTGTCTATGATTTCAAAACTGACGTTATCAACCGCCTTGATAATCCCTTGCTTTGTGATATAATGTGCCATAAGTGAATCCACGATCAGTTTGCTTTTTTGGGGCATTGTTGATGGTAATACATTGCATACCGATAACTGATATTAAATGATGCGAGCCAAAGTCCGGCATTTGAATATCAACACGCGAAGCCAAATATTACAATGTGTTGCATCCGCACAAGCTCTAGCTTGAATATAGCTATTGGCCTTGCATGATCAAGTGTGATATTCCTATATAATAGGTTATATTACAGAAAAAATTCAAGTATTACAGTTCTATGATGAGTGATTGCTTTGAAAACGCCTATATGTTCGTTTGATGCCAAGACGGGAGTTCTATGTGCTAAATGTGAGTCAAAAGTCGATTCAGGACAACTAAAAACATCTGATGTCGAGGGAGCAATGAGACTTGCCAAACTCGCCGAACATGATCCGTATATTAATCAGTTTACTTTGCTAGGAGCAACCAAAGTGAATGATATTTTCGTACTAGTATTAAAAAGTTCGGATATTGTTCTTGTACGAGGAAATTCCGAACTTGCGAAAAAGATCAAAACAGAATTTCAGTCAAAAGTATGGTTTGTGGAAGGAGATTCGAGTGATAGAAAGTTCATTGAGAATTTGTTCTTCCCATCTAAGGTCTTAAATGTGAACTTGATCTGGCTGCCAGATGGAAACAAAGTCACAAAAGTAATTGTCGAAAAGAACAACAATGGAGACTCTAACTTGGATTCAAAGAATATCCAGGAGATAGCAAAAACTGTGAAGAACATGGAATTGGTCATCGAACTCAAAAATTCTAACCTTGGAGCCTGAAAGGCATGATTGATGAAAAGGATCGTTTTCATAGAACACACTATGCCTATCAAATAGAAAAAAACCTTGTAGGGAAAGTGGTCAGTATTGCAGGATGGGTAGAAGAGATTCGCGATATTGGGAAATTGGTCTTTTTGCTCATTAGAGACGTCAGCGGGATTGTACAGACAGTAGTCACAGGTAAGCATTTGCAAGCTCTGAAAGATTTGACTAGACACAGTATCGTAACTATTTCTGGCACTATTCAGATTGGAAAGGCAAAGGACTTTGATGTCGAGGTTAAGGTTGATCAAATTGAAATTATTTCAAGGGCGATCCATCCATTGCCGTTAGATCCTGCAAATAGGATCGAATCAGCATTAGATAAGAGGATAGATTCAAGAGCGTTAGACCTTAGAAATCCTAGAATTTCTGAGATATTTAGAATGAAATCTTCTGTAACACACGTGATTAGGTCGATATTGCAATCCGAACGATTTATTGAAGTTCTGACCCCAAAAATAATTGGGTCAGCAAGTGAAGGAGGTGCAAACCTGTTTTCTGTAAATTATTTTGATACCAAAGCTTTTCTTGCCCAAAGTCCTCAACTCTATAAAGAACAGCTAGTATTAGCAATGGATAGGGTATTTGAAATTGCGCCATACTTTAGAGCTGAGAAATCGCATACCGTAAGACACTTGAGCGAATTTGTCAGTATTGATATCGAGGCAGCATTCCTTGATTCTAAGGACGTAATGGACTTGGCCGAAAAAGTGCTGTTATCAGTTCTTGATCAATTGATCGTAACTCTTGAAGAGGGCGGGTCTGGATCCTTCAATAGGGAATCAATCCTCGAATTGAGGAAACCAAGAATAGAAAGATACTCTTACAGGCATTGCGTTGATATCCTAAATCATGAAGGTGAGCAGATAGAGTACGGGGAAGATCTTTCTGATTCCTCACTAAGAAAACTCGGTCAAATCTACAAGGGATTTTACTTTATCACAGAGTGGCCATTAAAACTCAAACCGTTCTACATACATGAAAAGGTGAGCGAACCATTTCTTTCGGAGTCATTTGATTTGCAGTTCGGTTACCTGGAATTGATATCTGGGGGAAGAAGACACCATGATAGTCGCAAATTGCGTCAAAGAATAATTGATCAAGGATTAGATCCAACCAGGTTTGAGGATCACCTGAGAGTATTCGATTGGGGAATGCCTCCGCATTCGGGATGGGGTTTGGGTCTAGATAGATTGATGATGGTATTGACTAACACGCAAAATATTAGAGAGGTCGTCCTCTACCCCAGAGATACTCAACGATTACATCCTTAAGATCGTTCGATCTCAACTTCTTCCAATTCCTCAGTAAGAATGTATGCTCTAAATTCGTACATGATGCTAGAATAAATGAGCCATACAATAGGATTAATTTTCATGAATTTCAGATCAGTTGAAGATGGAATTGGTTTTGAAGGATGTGAATGAAATATACTTACTACTTGCAGTCCCTCAGCTTCAGCTTTTTCATATAGATCGATTAATTCCATCTCATCTATTCTGAAGGATACAACTGACTTGTCTGCATTCTTGACGGTTAAGATTTTTAGGACTTTTATTTCCGTGTAACTCCCCTTCTCATTAATTTCACCAGCTAACAACGCACAAGACTCATTGGGCAGAGCCGATTTTGCAATGTCTACCAGTTGGGCTAGCTGGGTTTGGCTAATTTGTATTCTTGTTTTCACTCAACATATCTTTAAGACTAATCAAGAACTTAAATAGATTGCAGTAATCAAACAATTTGTTATTTGGGATATTGCAGACCTTCGGATTTTCAGATCAAATCTGCAAACATGATTCTCATGCTTTGACGGTAAATTTCGCTTTCATAAATGGGTGAATTGTGCAAAAGTAATCATATTCACTAGGTTTCAACTTAGAAACGTCTATGGTAAACGTCTTCTTTGGCATAATGATGGAAGAATCGAATGTTTTTCCTTGATCTTTGAAGCTGGTTACAGTGTGGGGGACATTGTCGTTATTCGTCCAAATTATACCAGAATTCCTTGTTACCGAAAGAGTATTAGGATTAAAATTTGGATTTCCCTTTGCAGAGGCGCCAGGCATTATAGAAATTTTTGATATAACGGTACCTTTTTTTAATTCCACTGCTTTTGGTGCACCAGACCCTGCTTGTGTGGTATTTGCCGAATTCTGATTTTGAGCAGGAGCCTTCGGAGTTACCAATCCGAAGGCATAAAAGGTGATGCCACCTACGACCGCTGCTGAAATGAACATTACGGTCAATGCCTTAATGTATGGTGTCCTCTTGGCTGAGGCTACAGCAATTACAGTACCTGGTATTCCTATGATCATCATCAATCCGATATATGCAAAGATGCTAGGAACTTGAGTACTAACAGTAACAGCGGCTGCGACACCAAAAGTAACCAGAAATCCTAAAGTAATTAGAGTAGCAGATTTAGCTCTACGAGACGATGGAAATCCATCCTTGAAAAGGCCAGCTGCGAGAAATATCATCCCGATTAGCATAGTTAAGAGAGATACTGCATGCATGCCTTCTACGAATGTTTTTGCGACCCCTGCAAGTGAAATTCCTACTCCCACTATACCAATCGAAGTCAAGCCGATACCGGGAGTAAGAAGATCCCAATCAGTCATACTAGTATGGTTTGGTGGGGGAGTCTTCACATAATTAATCTTTTCCCGAAAGGTCAAATAAACAAGATCTGTGATCCTATTGAATAACACTTAAAATTAGGGGTAAATATTCAGGTTGGTATGGCGGCCAGGAAGAATACTTCAAGAAAGAGAAGACTTTTAAGAAAAACTAAGCAGAACAGGCCAGTGCCTGCATGGGTTATAATAAGAACTCACAGGCATGTACGGACTAATCCGAAACGTAGATTATGGCGTAGAACGGACGTAAATGTTGGATAAGGGATGTATGAGTTAGATGTCTGGTTCTGAAGAAAGCGAAAGTCGTGTATATACAATTAACTTAAGTAAGGCTTGGATAACGCCCTCCTATAAGAGAACTGATAGGGTCATCAATATGATAAGAGAGTTTGCGATAAAACATATGAAAACTGAAGATGTTAAACTTGATCAAGATCTGAATAGGCATGTTTGGAATAATGGCAAGACTAATCCCCCTAGGAAAGTGCGAGTGAAAATGGTAAAAGATGAAAATGATACATTGGTTGTATCTCTGTTTGAAGATACAAAATTAGATTCTAAACCGAAACCATCGGACTCGATACCCACTGAAAAGTCGAATCAATCTTAAGTCTTTTTGTAGGTTGGGTACGAGCTTTACAAATAGGTTAAAAGTAAAGTTCAAAATCCAATCAATAGAATCTTATAGTTGAGCATAATATAGGCAATTTATCTAAATGCCAGAACGTATAGACCGAATGCTAATAATTATGATATCTGGAGCAATCTGTCTCCTTGCAGGCATTACAGTTTTTTCTCCATCAATTAGTCCAGTAGTAGCACAGATGGGACAAATGCAGATGAATAATAGCAATACAACTTCAGCAATGCGTAATATGGTTTTCGTAGGCTATGAGAATTCGACTTTAGGGATTAACTTTCAACACCCGAAAGACTGGTCAATATTGACTCAAGAAACTGGTCCAGTCACCGTTATCAAATTAAATACGACTAGACAAAATGATATGGCAGTCATACCACCAATCATTCTTTTCTCAGTGGGGGCTTTACCAGAAAATGGTAAGACACTGCCTGATTTGACTCGGATCAATATGGCCGAAGCTGCAAAAACTAATAACTTTCATTTGATCGAATCAAATGCGACTAATCTCGGAGGTGTTGGTGCAAAAAAAATACTCTACTCATATAGTAGCGATGATCCATCACTGACATTTCCTCTTAAATCGATGGATATTTGGACAGTAAAAAATGGGAAGAAATATACGTTTTCCTACATCGATACCCAGCGCGATTTTGATAAGCAACTACCCTTAGTAAATAAAATTCTAGACTCATATAAGATAGATTAATTTCAATTACCTATTTGGTCTTGAATGTTATAAAATACTACCACGCAATGCATTTGGAGAAGCACACTCCACCTCGACTTCAATTTCTGAACCCAGCTGATTTTTGGCCAGATCTTTTGACAATCCACATTTTACAAATGGAATAAAAATAGGCTTGTAAGCGAAATTTCGACCGATCAATGCGTCATTCGTTATTTCATCAACTAAAATTCTACCTCTCCAATTTTTCCATTTTTGATTTTGTTCATTAGATATTTTCTTGACCAATAGGTGAAGTTCTTCAGTCCTTTTCTTGATGGTTTGGGAGTCCAATCTGTCCATCTTGCTAGCCTCGGTCCCGGGTCTAGAACTAAATTTTGAAATGTTTGTTATGTCAGGTCGAATCTCTGAAAGCAATGAAAGTGTGTCTTGGAACTCAGCATCAGATTCTGATGGGAAGCCTGCTATGATATCTGTAGCTATGGTAATTCTCGGTATTTCAGATCTGAGCATTTTCGCAAGCCTTTTAAAAATTTCCACTGTGTGACCACGCTTCATCATTCTTAGTATTCTTTCATTTCCGGCCTGCACAGGTATGTGAATAAACTTGAAAATTTTTTCACTATTTTTGAAAATCTCGACTAGCTTTTCTTCCATACTTGGAATGTACATCGGGTTCATCATTCCAACTCTTATCTTATAGTTAGCATCTATAATTATGCACGAATCCAATAGATCAACCAAGTCTAGTTCTATCTCCCTCCCATAGCAACCATTGTCAGTAGAGGATAGCCATACTTCCTTGCATCCTTCTGATATGTCTTGCCTTATCTGTCTGACTATATCGCCAATTCTATAGCTCTTCAACTGACCTCTAGCTAACTTAGTTTGGCAAAAACTGCATTCACTTAGACATCCTGTTGAAATTTCAACTATAGAAACTACTTTGTTCAATCTAACTCTTGGTAAATTGACTTTAGGTTGCATCGAATCTTCAAGAGCTATGACTGTTTTATTTCGTAACGCAGATCTTACGACATGAACAGTCTTATCTAGGGAATTAGGTCCCATAAGTGAAACTGCGGAATTGGTGGATTGAACCTTCTTTCTATCTGCTTTTGCTAGACAGCCTGCAACTACAACTGGTTTTCCAGACTTTGTAATCTCTCTAATTCTATGTATCATCTTATGTTCAGTAGAGTCCTTTACCGAACACGTTACAATAATGCTAGCATCTGCCTCAGTATGGCTCTCAGCAATATCAAACCCGTCAGCAATTAGTAATCCTTTAATCATTTCTGAGTCTGCAATGTTTGAGGGACAACCATATGCTTCAATCCATACACTTTTTGAATTAGAAATATTATAAGATTCGATAGGTGCGGATCTAGATCGATACACGTTTTTAGGGATTGTTATGGATTGAATAAATTCACGGTCCTTGGCAACGTATTTTTCTTTTTCTATTCTCCCTGAAAGTGACAAATATTCTAATTAGCTTTTTCTGATATATCAATCAATCAACCTTCGGCTCGTACATAGTCTATCATTGTTTGGCGGAAACAGACACCAGCTCTAAAGCTTAGTATGATTAAAATTTTGTACTAGGCATGATTCTGTGAGTAACTAGACGGTGGGTTCGAGCTAGGTGTTGCCAAATTCACGATCTCACAATCGCATGTATCATAATTTCGAATGGATCGACCACATTTCTCGCAAATTTTTATTGAGAAAAGATTTGCTTCATCCACTTTGGTCAATATGAGGATGGACATGTAATCATATTTCTCCAGACTGGTATAAAAATTTTGTACTTGTTCGTTTTTAGATTGATCTATTACAAGTTATGAATATTATGATAGAATTTTTGTATGATATCCGCGCATTATAATAAATTTGTAGTCACATTATTTTTTCACATAGCATATATCATTCAATGGCTAGTTGAGATTTATTTATGGCGATAAAATGCCCGATGAAATAATGCTTCGTGTGGAATCAAATAGTGCGTTTACATCTCGCTCACTGTGAGCTTCTGAGAAAGCTCCCATTTTTAGAGGCAAGAAAAATATTCTGTGGTTTGACATTAGTGCTAATTGATATCGTATCAACATATTTCTATTGGATTTGCCTACGTCGGTAGCATCAAGAATTCTCTCTGATTCACTATTCAAAAAATGGGTACAGAAAAGTGATCCTACGCCTGTTACATCCACGGGAATTCTAGCCTCAGAAAAAATCTTATTCAAACCTTGTCTTGTCTGGTTCCCAAGACTGTTTATTTTTCGATATACTGATTTTCTATTCTTCATTAGGTATGTTAAGCTTGCTATACCTGCAGTCATCGTCATGGGATTTGCCGAAAAAGTCCCGCCACCTATAGCGCAACATGACTGTTTAGAGTTCCTCTTAACCGGATCTGCTAGCGCCATAATTTCTTTTTTTCCACACACCACACCAATTGGCATTCCTCCACCGATTATTTTGCCCAAAGTAAATAGATCTGGATCCAATTTGTAGTACTGAACAGCGCCGCCAAGAGATAATCGAAACCCAGTTACAATTTCATCCAGTATAAACATGCTACCTGTCTTTTTAGCAAACTCTTGGAGGCCAGTCAAATAGCCTTCCTGTGGTGGGATGCAGCCGGCCCCTCCTAGGACAGGTTCAACAATTATTCCTGCTAAGTCGTCTTTGATAGATTCAAGTATCTTTGTAGATCGATCTAAATCGTTGAAAGGTATCGATTCTATAAACTGTTCTTCGTCCTGAATCAAGCCTGGACCTTCCTCATATTCGAACGGATAATTTACAGTCTGAAGCAAGGGTGTGTTGAAACCGTGCCATCCTCCTATGATTTTAGCAATCACTCTCCTTCCTGTTTTTGCACGTGCCAGACGAATTGCGTACATCGTTGCTTCGGATCCTGTACTGCTAAAACGTAGAAGTTCGGCAAGTGGCATCACTTTTTGGATCAAACTGCCAAGTTCTACACTTGCTTCATTGACAGTGCCATATAGAGTGCCTTTCCTGACTTGTGTTGCTAATGCTGCAGTAATCGGCCTGGAAGCATGTCCAAGAATTTGTGCCCAATGACCCATCCAATAGTCGGTATACGTGTTTCCATCGACGTCGTACAATATCTTGCCTTTAGACTTGTTTACAAAGAATGGATATGGTTGAAAATATCGAATATTGTGACTTATCCCTCCAGGAAAAATTTTTGTAGACTTCTTATAGAGAAGCTTTGATCCTTCGGTCATGTGCCAATAATTGCTTTGATAGGTAGGAATTTTCATTTGTATTTGGCACGGTATTAATTAGTATCCTCTTTATTTGTTTGTAAACGATTTGCAGTTGAGTAGAAACCCGTTACTTTGATAGAGACTAATAGATGTCAGGTCGATTATAGCTTGCAAGTTCATGAATTTGGCATATTCCTCAAGATCTTAATTAACTATCTGCTACCAACCTTGTTGATCCATGCCCTTGCGAAGATTTATATTCTAATCATGTAAGACAACACTAAACGCAATGAATAGGCGGCGTTGGTGATGACTTTGGTCGTAGAGCCATGCGATGATTCACTGACCTCCAGTTGCGCTTATAATATGGAGATTCAATTCAAGGAATTGGATCTGACGATCACACAACCCGCACAAAAACAAGTTATCCGGCCGTACTCTTTAAAATCAAGAAATGGATTGACTCCGGTTGATCCTGCCGGACCCGACTGCTATCAGAGTGGGACTAAGCCATGCGAGTCAACGTAGTAATACGTGGCATACGGCTCAGTAACACGTAGTCAACATGCCCAGGGGACGTGGATAACCTCGGGAAACTGAGGATAAACCGCGATAGGTCATAATTCCTGGAATGGTTTATGGCTGAAACCTATATGGCCCCTGGATTGGACTGCGGCCGATCAGGCTGTTGGTGAGGTAATGGCCCACCAAACCTGTAACCGGTACGGGCTCTGAGAGGAGAAGCCCGGAGATGGGCACTGAGACAAGGGCCCAGGCCCTATGGGGCGCAGCAGGCGCGAAACCTCTGCAATAGGCGAAAGCCTGACAGGGTTACTCTGAGTGGTTCCCGCTAAGGGGATCTTTTGGCACCTCTAAAAATGGTGCAGAATAAGGGGTGGGCAAGCCTGGTGTCAGCCGCCGCGGTAATACCAGCACCCCGAGTGGTCGGGACGATTATTGGGCCTAAAGCATCCGTAGCCGGTCATGCAAGTCTTCCGTTAAATCCACCCGCTCAACGGTTGGGCTGCGGAGGATACTACGTGGCTAGGAGGCGGGAGAGGCAAGCGGTACTCAGTGGGTAGGGGTAAAATCCTTTGATCCATTGAAGACCACCAGTGGCGAAGGCGGCTTGCCAGAACGCGCTCGACGGTGAGGGATGAAAGCTGGGGGAGCAAACCGGATTAGATACCCGGGTAGTCCCAGCTGTAAACGATGCAGACTCGGTGATGGGATGGCCTCGAGCTTTCCCAGTGCCGCAGGGAAGCCGTTAAGTCTGCCGCCTGGGGAGTACGGTCGCAAGACTGAAACTTAAAGGAATTGGCGGGGGAGCACCACAAGGGGTGAAGCCTGCGGTTCAATTGGAGTCAACGCCGGGAATCTTACCGGGGGAGACAGCAGAGTGAAGGTCAAGCTGAAGACTTTACCAGACAAGCTGAGAGGAGGTGCATGGCCGTCGCCAGCTCGTGCCGTGAGGTGTCCTGTTAAGTCAGGTAACGAGCGAGATCCCT
>JBEDUN010000032.1:0-3808 GCA_040414675.1 Nitrososphaeraceae archaeon
TGTGATCAAATTTCATATCCCTGGCATTATGATTCCATTCTCTAATGGAATATCTATTTGCGTCAGTAATGCTACCATCATCAAAAAACGTTCTACAATCCGTCTGATGTCTTGGACTAGTAACTAATGCTGAAAGTTCTCCGCTTCCTACCCTCTGTGGATTTGGCTGGTCTTCATATCCAGTACAATTTAATCGCATCAAGTTCGAAAAACCATTAATCGCCATGTTATAATATTTTGCAACGGTATTTATTACCGTAGAATTTGATACTGCGTTTCCGTGTCGAACTGCAAAAGTTGTAATAGTTGCAGGATCGATTCCATGTGCCGATAAGCATTCCTTTGGTTGACTAACTTCAGAATTCAATTTATCACGAGGTAGATCAATCAAGTTATCATCACTTTTAGCTTGAATATCGTGTCCCTCATTGTACAACGTCTTGATATCATTCCAATCCATCCGTGAACCCTCGCCTACCATATTGCATGGTACAAAGAAACTTCCTTTGAAGCCATATTGATCTAGTATAGGCTTTGCAGTTGTAAATTGACTTTTGTGAATATCGCCAAAAGTTAAAATAACTACCTTGCTCGTAGCTTGCTTTTGATATATTGCTTTATTATTAGTAAGAACATCATTTTGGGCTTCATTGTCTGGAAAAGTGGATTCCTTTCCTTTAGCGTATAGGATATTATCAAGACCGTTATGATTAGAAGTGAAACTAGATGTAGAAACGAGTAATAAGATGAACAAGACTATTCCATACAGTACTGATGAATAAGGCTTTAATGATCCAAGCAGATTAATTCCTATTTGCAAGTGCCATTACTCATTCCTAATTTATTTTAAAAGATAAATTGTATAAAATCTATTTTAATCTTTTAAAAACAAATTCTATAAGGAGGATCAATAATTTCAGAATCAAAATCAAGCGTTTGGATTTGTTCTATAGACCTCACTTTGTGAGATCGTGATGCTTATGCTAACATTCTCTAATTTATTGATGTGATATTATCGATGTTATTATTTCATTCAGTGATTTTATATGATTTCTCCTGAAAGAAAGTAATATTAAGATTTCTCACCGGGCACTGGCAATTTAACAATTTCTACCCTATTTCAAGTAGATCCATTTTGATCATTGTAGAAAATGTTGTTATGATGACGATGACTACTATTATTCCAGAAAACGTAAGAAGAGAGAATTTTTAGGTGAACTGTTTGACTTTGATCAAGCAATCTTGTCCAGCTTATTGTACTAATTCTAAATACCTCGAATATAGTATTCACTGAATCTAGAACTGTGGTAGAAGAAAATTTATTTCGGCAGAATTCTAGGATGAAATCTACCGCTCATTATTTAACAAAATGGATTTACACTCAATGGTTACCGATAAAGAGAATGAGAAAATCATACTTCCATTTAAGATAATGAATAAAAATGGGGTGATTAGTGACTTGCTTTAACTACTTGATCTGGTTCAGAAACACGCAGATAAGGAAGGCTGTCAACACTGCCTTGACCTACCAGAATCTGTCTTTGACCAGTAAAAAAAGAATAAGACTGACGTTTTTCTCTAGTTTTCTATTTCTGGCCTGCCGGGACAAAAAATACTACCAGCAGCATTGCTATTATGAACGCTACAGAAATACCAACTATCAGAATTATATTTTTTACAGTCTGTCCTCGACTAACATATGTCATGACACACAATAATAGATTCTAGAATAAACAGTTTGCTATCCAGTATTGATTAATAGAAAAGGATTGATCGATAGGCAACAGATTATAAAGCTGATTGCTCTCCATCTGTTACACTGATCGATTATCTTGGCTTGTCTGGTTTATATCATGGTTGTCTAGCTAAAATCATATTTAGATGGTTTACTGTTCTCATGATTTAGTACTCAGATATATAATACAGAGAATAATACAGAGAATATCTTAATTACTGTCCCACTGTTTTCTCAATCTCTATTAACTAATACTTTGAAGCATTGCCGCCATTACAATACCTTAACTTAACAGTTATAAGGAAGGCAGATAAACGAGTTTGATCTGGACCTTAATTAAAGTGCTAAATATTACAAACCTAAGCATAATAATTTTTTCGATTGGCCTAGATAAGAAATATCCTAAATTCATATTGAATGGGACTCTAATCGTTCGCAATCAATTGCCTATTGTCTTTAGTACTAATGGCACATCACTGGCTAACAATATTAATTCTATAATTCCATTCATGGTTCCAACAAATCAACAGGCCAAACTGATTTCTGACTTCAAGACCTTGGGCTTTGGTGTAGATAATCTATATACGTTTAAAACTCCACGTGGCGTGGCTTCAGGAGAAGGTTGTGGTGACAAGGATCAATCACTGTTAATACTGACAAGTTCTGACAATGATCCGAATGGTATAATAACTAGATTGAAACAGGTTGCCCCAACGCTGCCCTGCACTTAGGAAGCGTAAGCAACTGTTGAATAGATACTTTGGGGGCTTCGGTTGCGTTTTACAATAAGATGATATTCAATTTGTTCAAGATATGTCAAATTACTAATAAAGGTATCACACTGTAGCAGCTTTGTATAATCTACAGAACTAGACAATACGGTAAAGTGACGTATCACATGGAGGTGATAGAATGTGAGGCTTGAAGGAAAAGTAGTAGCATTAGGATTGGCGTTGGTATTGCTAAGTCCGGTCCTGGGGATGTCTTCGACTGCCGGCTTTACTCCTGGGTTCAAGCCAAAAAGCATAATAAGCCACAGACTGGTTGCGATGGAAGTTCTGGTGGTTGCTGCGGTAATAGGGGTGGTAGTAGCGATAGTGGCTCACATGATAAGGATAAGGACGGAGAAAAATTAACTACCAGATGAGTCCTAATAAGGAGGATACCAAGAATATAAGCGATATCCGAGAGAACAACTGTGCAAAACCTGTTCCTGGTACTGAACATAGATCTACACCCAGTCCAATCGATGATTCAAAGCCTAGAAAAATTGAACTGAACCTGGCGGGCGGCCTGGGATGTGGCTTGGTTCACATGTCCATTATTTTTGATGAGTACAAGTTATGTTTTTGTTGGACTGATTGAAGGTTCCTCTGGTGCAGCTTCAAATTTAATAAAGGTCGCATCTGGGTGGTCGCACTATAGCTCTAATCTTCTAATTACACAATAGATCTAATGTCTATTGATTTTTGTATATGTCTAACATCGAATTTGAATTAGAAAGAGGTTGAAACAATTGCTGAAGTAGATATCGTGAATTCAAAACAGAGGGCATCCTATTGAAACAATGATTATTTTTGTTTTTAAATTAGATTCATTTAGGTCATTTGGTAATATGTTTTGATTCTTCCTAATCGAGAAAAACGATTCAAGTATCCAGGTGATTATAGGTCTAAGTGCGAAATTTGTGATATAATTTTTGATAGTAGAGAGAGATTAAAAGAACATAGATATGTAATCCATGCACACTGACAAAATCAGAAAAAGCAATTACAATGGCAGTGACAGTGACAACAGCAAAACGGCAGACAATATCCAATCTATCTAAACATGATAGTTCATTTCAAGACTGTTTATTCTTGTCACAAAAAGAATAAAGAGGGTCATCAATAATCAATATCATATTATAGAAAATAGTTATGAATCAAGATGTTATAATTTATATCCATAATCTTGGTATAATCAAATCTATTATACATTATGTGGGTATGAATCAAATTCATATTATTTCAGGAATAGCAATAGCAACTATAGCTCTATTGCTAGTTACGACAACAACAATGTCAAGTCAGC
>JBEDUN010000033.1:0-8402 GCA_040414675.1 Nitrososphaeraceae archaeon
CTTACAAAGCAGCGTACAGACATATTGTAAATCTTTTCAGGGAGGTAGGCGCGACTAATGTCGGGTGGGCATTCCATATCGATGCTACAGATAACAATAATGGTTTCAAATGGTACCCTGGTGATGATATCATCGAATGGGTCGGGACAACTTGTTATGGAGACTATGACCACAAAGGATGTGCTGGAAGTCTTAAAGACTTCTACAATCGATTTGCAGCCATTTCAAAGACTGCCAAGTTAGGCATTTTCGAATGGGGCTATGGTAATGCAACTGACACAGGTAGAACATTAGCAGAAATTCCTATAAAATATCCTAGAATAAAATTATTACAAGTATGGAATGAGCATGTAATTGGAGATCCAGAAGAACCTTACGACCGAAGAATAAATTCCACTCCACAAAATCTTGCTGCATATAGAGAAGGAATTGCTAATTCTGCATACTCATCTAAATACGATGTTAACTAATCTGCTTCCAGAAGAATGCATACTTGTTACAAGTGAATGAATCATGTTAATGCAATTGAAAGAGACTATACTTCTAAATATTAGGTCAAGGGCAATAACGATCAATATAGTCATAGAATTAATATGAGAACAAGTTAATTTGGTTATATTAATATGATGTGGAATCACACAAAGGAAATGAAGACAAAATTATCATTAATTATAGTAATTTCAAGTATAATGATATTATCATTATTAGTCTTTTCATTATTTAAACCAACTCCAACCGCATATGCAGCAAAGATAAATGGAACGGATCAGGATGATTTCCTTCTAGGTACGAATAGAGGTGATATTATAGAAGGTCTACCAGGTGATGATATTATATTTGGTAACGGTGGTAATGACACACTTATTGGCGACCAGGGAGATGATACAATATTTGGTGGACCTGGGGGCAACTCGCATATTGACGCTGGTCCTGGTGATGACACTGTATTTGGCATTTCGGGAAACTTTTTTATTGATGGCGGCTTAGGAGATGATACAATAACGACTGTTAGCAGCCATGGCAACAATATAATTAATGGAAATGATGGAAATGATACTATTTTTAGCATCTCTGGCACTAATAAGATTGATGGCGGCTCAGGTGATGACATGATATCGACCTTCAATGGTACTAATACAATTTCGGGTAGCTCAGGTGATGACATGATATTTGCATTTAACGGTACTAATACTATTTTAGGTGGGCCCGGAGACGATAAAATTTTCGCAATAACAGAGAAAGGTGCTAACGTTGCAGGCGGTTCTGGGGATGACCTGATAGTCGGTGGCCAAGGTAATGATCTGCTTCAAGGTAACTCTGATAATGATTTTATTGTTAGCGGTGGCGGAAATGATACGATTATGGGAGATAGTGGTAATGACGTACTTATTGGTGGTCCTGGAAACGACACTTTAAATGGTGGTCCTGGAGATGACACTCTAATAGGAGGTCCTGGTCCTCAACACTTTATCTGTGGACCTAATGGTTTTGATACAATTATTGGCTATAATCAACAAAAAGGCGATACTGTATCTAAGGATTGCAATAATGCTACGTATAAGACCACAGATAAGAGAATTGGACTTGCTACAGATAAAATCTATCTTATTTCAGAAATTGAAAGTAGTTTGAAAATATCGCTCAAGGTCTCTAAAATATTGGAAAATGG
The DNA here is from genome assembly GCA_040414675.1 of Nitrososphaeraceae archaeon. Taxonomy (GTDB): domain Archaea; phylum Thermoproteota; class Nitrososphaeria; order Nitrososphaerales; family Nitrososphaeraceae; genus JARBAU01. Next base: position 1,670 of record JBEDUN010000033.1, read on the forward strand.
CTTGAATTCGCTTTCAATTCAAGATCTAGTCTTGTTACAAGAACATTTATGTGAAAAGTGTAGAAATAATAATCATAATCCACCTGCTTTTAATTAGTATCAATGAGACAATGCTGTGCTAAAGTGCTACATAAGCGACGGAGGTACGACTGTGGTTTTAGTTTTAGTTTCAGTTATAGTGGGCCCTATATGCAATATTCTTGCTGTTCGATGCATATTAAATGCTGAATATCATATATCATAGTACTACATTGATTTGTTATATCCTGTTATGGTCTCCTTAATCGTATGAAGATAGATCTATCAATTCATTACACTTGTGATATAGGAATGAGAAATGATGAATAGTCTCATTTTTAAGTCCTATTATTTTATGTATGCAGTCTTTTAAATATGCTGGGTAACGTTTCTTCTTAGTTTAGTCCGGCCAATTTAATGGTTGTCCCTGACGACATATCTCAAGGTGAAGATTATAATCGTACTTTGGTTGCTAACCGACTAAAGAGTTGAAAGGCTAGATAATAGAAGGCAAGGATATACTTTAGGTTGATGCTACGATATTACAGGTATACTTATTCTTTTACCCTCACAAATATTGCAGGCGATGTAGGTCATATTAGAGACCTTATTAGATATGTCCCATTTACAATAATCCCATTTGCACTTTCTGCAAGGGTATTCTTATGACTAGTGCAAGTTCGACAGGTCCTAGGCTAAAGAGAGCCATTCTAGTCATAAGTGTATGACATACTTTAAGTGGATTAGTTTATTTTATCACTCTTACATTTTCACTTTTTCTTTCTCTCACCCTCCAACAGTTAGTCTTAATCCTGCTAGCCATAGTTGGCATTGGTCAGGCGAAGACTAAAATTGCTGGTAGCATATAGTAATGCCTATCTACCAATAGTTACGAATAGGTATTAGTAGTAACAAATAGATATCTATGATTGGATGCTAAAGTCACTAAAGTAATAGTTACTGCAGCAATAGCCAATTCCACAAATACGCTCTTATTCATTATCTTTAAGTGAAGTGTGATTTTCTCATTCTCTGGATAAGTCATTTTTACTCGCCCTTGAGAGCTTAATCGATAGTAAACTGCTCATGAGCCCTACTTGGCCTCTGCAATTTAACCAGGGACCGTAAGGTTGTTGCGCCTATTCATGTTAGTGAACTCCAAACTCTTAACGAATTCCCCGCGTTGATAAGGTCATATGAAATGATCTAATATTCTACTAAATTGTTTTATAACAACATTAACTTATTGAACTGAGTTCAATCTAATCATTGTAAAAATGGATTGTTCAGGGCGTAAGCCAATTAACTAGTTAGTTAGTTCAACACGTTTGAATGCTGATTAGATTGTATTATAATCTTATATACAATAATTATAGATTACGACTTTATAATTTAAATTCATAATCTTAGAATATCAATATCTATTGTATATTCAGTAGGTATGAATAGGATTCATATTATTTCAGCAACAGTAATAGCGACGATATCTCTATTACTAGTTACGGCAGCTATATCGGATCAGCAGTCTGCGTTCGCACACAAAGGTTACTATTATTACGGTCATCATAGTAATTATCATCATGGTGGCGGTGGTGCAGCAGCTGCAGCTGCCGCTGGCAATAGCGCTGCTTCAGCAGCCGCTGCAGGTGGCAGTGCAGCAGCTGCAGCCGCCGCTGGCAATAGCGCTGCTTCAGCAGCCGCTGCAGGTGGCAGTGCAGCAGCTGCAGCCGCAGCCGGGTCAGATGATTGATTGCTGTTTAGAATAGAGATACGGGTCGACTAAGCATGGAAACAGGGGAATCAAGTCACATTTTGTCAAGTCCTCTGCAGGATAATGGATAATGGGACAACAACACAATCATTTTGTTATCTATATCTCAATAAAGTACACATGGCGTCTCCTGTTCTCATGACGTTGCTCATCCGCTAAATCAATTTTCTTTATAGAGGCTTCTTTGAATTTCATATCGTAATTATAATTACTGATCAAGCATCATGAAACTGATCTTAATTGCCGTTCTGCTACTTGTTATGTTATTTATACCAAAAGTTACACTTGGTGCAAAGATGGTTATTTTGAGTTTTGATGACAGCACTTTGGGTCAATATACTATTGCTAAACCGATCTTAGATAAATATGGTTTCAAAGGTACGTTCTTTACAGTCTGCAATTTTATCGGAACTGATGGTCATATGAATTGGACTCAGATAAATGTCCTTCAAAAAGAAGACCACGACATCGAATCTCATACTATGGATCATAAGCATCTGTCAAAATTATCAGATGTAGAATTGCAATATGAGATAGGTCAGTCTAAGCAATGTCTAGCACAACACGGGATTAACTCAACTGTCTTTGCTTACCCATTTGCTGATGGTTCTGATAAACCGAATGTAGTGAATATGGTTTCTAAATATTATGTCTTAGCTAGGGCTGGAGATGATCCGATTCAATCATTGAAGTCAGTTAACAGATACTCCATTCATGGTTTGACTCAGTCAGGTCATAAGGATTCTGATAAGTTTGCAACATTTGTAGAAAATGTAAATCGTGCAAATTCAACTGCATTCGCAAGTATAAAATTTCATACATTTGTTAACGATACAGAAATTAAAGACAAGATTTCAACTAGCTTAAAACTGTTCGAAGAAGAGATGAAGTATTTACACGATCATGGCTTTAAGGTGATTAGAATGAGTGATTTAGGCTTTAGTCCTATAAATGATATCCTGTATGTGAAAGGAGATCATAATAACGTTAGTTCTAAATCTTTACAGTACGAGAACCTAGATCAAGAATATAAAAAATGGCAATATTTCAGTAGTACAAAGTCTAACACCCCAGCCTATTTCTTAGTCAACCCATAAGTAGTAGCATATGTTTGAGTTGACCAGCATACTATACTTGATCTACATAATTCTTAGAAGCAACTGCGTGTCAGTTCGAAACAGCTATCCATCTCTAATTTGCTACAAGTAACGAATACAATATGCAATAATTACAAGACGTTAATTATAAAATTTATAAATAGGAAATCATGATTTATTTCTAATTCTGTTATTTTACTACTTTTGACTTGACGAGTTTATTTTAGAATGTCTTTGACAAAGAAAAACATAATTAATTCTAAAAATTCTTTAGCACAACACACTCTTCTCATAAAGCCATTTTGAGTTCAGCAAAAATTGCATGATAATAGACGAAAACAGATGACATCATATGACAACGACATGACAGTAAGAGATGGCGAGTAGGCTACACATTTGTAGCAGGACTTACAAGATGATAACATATAACATGTTATTTTTATTTTAAATGCAGCCTTTATAATATGGCTTGGCAGGACAAAAGATTTTTATTCAAATCGCATATTGAGCAAGAATGAAAGGGAAGAACGCGTTTTAGTTATGCATTTTAATCAAGACAATAACTATTGACTAATAACTAGAGATGAAAATATCTCTTGGTGATATTGGGGAGATGTAAACAAGGCAGAGGAAGAAAAAAGAACGACAGGAACATAAATCCTTGTTAGTACAAGCCTATGAACTTTTTTCTAAAAGTAATACAACACTTAAAGTAGCTGTTGTTAGACAATTTTATAATAACAGTGAAAGTCTTCAAAGTATCAAAGAATTAGTCAAACAAATAATTGAACAAAAATTAATGAATCATAAACAGATATTGCTAATATCCATTCGATCAATTACAGAATCATGTCGAAAAGTTATTTGTATTATTCAAGTTTACTATTTTAGTATTCTGAGCATAGACCATTGTTGTTGCCGCCAATGATACAATTACAACTACAATGACGGCAGCAGCAACCGCCGGTGTCACAAATGTTGCTTTGGATTGATTCGCATTGAATTAGGAAATCCTAATTATTTATTTCTAGATTAACCAACTAAGATAACATTCGATAAGAACATTCGATTAGATGATAGACGCCGCTACCTTCCTTCCTCAACCTCTGGTCCAATAATTTCAGTATTAGTCAATGCATTTATCATAATCTCTCATAAGTCACCTTCCGCATCTTCCATACTTGTGTATGCTAGTAGACTCTAAGTATACTTCTAAAATAAAATGGATTCACTTCATGCCTTGATCTTGTATTTGCCTCGCCTGGTTCTCCCGTTCTAAACATTTTGTCTAGAATATTGTTATTGATTAAACATAACAATCTTAGATTATGGTTGTTAAAATAGAGCATATCAATTTATCAAATAAATGAAGAGGTTATTGGTTGTGTTAGTAGTTTTAGGCACTGCCTTGATGGGGGCAGCGATTATCAGTTCGTATTCATACGTAGCATACGCGAAGGATAATCTTCATTTTGGCGATCCACGAGGTCTAAAATGTAATGCCCAAGGTGAGTGTGCAGCCTGGTGTTCAAAAGTAACTGCTATCAATAGTGCTGGTAAACAAATTCAAGAGGAATTATGTGCCACAAAAAAAGGTGATATAAATATCAGCACAAAAACGGTGGAACAAAATGCAAAAAGTGAATAACTCACATGGCTGACAAATAGTGGGAGTTTTAGGACAATCTTCCTTAATGGCATTACCTTAATTATCTATGGATTAAGACTTACTGTGAAGGCAACAGATAAGCAAACAAGCAGATACTTGATAGCCATGATATGGGCGCTAATTGCCACTGTTGCTGCACTTGTCGCAATTTATCAAATTGGATTATTGTTGTAGGTCCAATACTCCTTTATAGACTGAATGAACCATTCTTTTTAGTATCACTCCTCTTCTTGATTCCTGTAAGTATAATCATAATCCTGTTACTAGCTGAGAAGAAATTGGTAGGTATTTCACATAGAAAGGAGAAATAACATCAATCAACCTTAACTCTAATAGAAATATGCATTGCGATAGTGACTTGATAAGACATAGCTAGACATTGATGCTAACAATCAGCTAAGCGACTGCTGCTGGAATCTGTGCGTGATGTTGTCTATATTATACTTCACGATGACAAGGGATGAATGCTAAGCTGATTGTTACTTATGTACATATTATTTGTAATTTGATCATACCGCAGATCTGACATAGGTATCACTTTAAATCCATTATCATGTAAGTATTTCATTTCTAAAGCAAACAAATTGACATCAGTACTAGATGGTCCCTGTGTGTCGTCTATACTGTGATACGCAACTATGGGAATAGCATCTGTAAATCCCTTCTTATTATTATAAGCAGTCTGCGAGTTAACCTGTTCTACAAACTGTTGAAATATTATTGGATCATTATGTAAATACTTCTGATCCCAAGAATTATGACTATCTTCTCGGATTGAATATCTATTTGCATAGGTTAATGCTCCGTTATTATCAAATGTCCTACAATCTGTTTGACTGCTAGTCTTGGATCCATCGCAATGTAAGAACATTAGATCAGCAAATCCATTATCTGCAAATCCATAGTATTTACTAATTGTATTTACGATGATAGGATTGGACCACGCATCACCGTGTACGGCAGCAAAAATATTGGGAGAAGTAATTCCGTGATTTTCTAAACATTGCTTTGAACCACCAATCTCGTATTCTAACCCATTTGGAGATAACTGATTGAGGTCTTGATGTGTCATTCCTTTTGATTCTATATCTTGACCATCTTGTTGTAATGCCAAGATGTCATTCCAGCTCATACGTGGATTTCCACTATCACCGTTTTTATTACCATCTTCTGGAAATCTACAGGTTATAAAAAAACTGGCTTTAAATCCATACTGATCTAAAATAGGCTTTGCTGTCGTAAATTGACTCTTTATTGTATCTCCGAAAGTCAGAATAATCAATTTACCATTGTTAGCTTGCAATGAAATATGATTATGACGACTACCTAAATTTGTCTTATTTGTCTTGTTTGATTTATGGGACGATGACGTATGTCCATCCGCATTGAAGATGTTTACGCTCTTACTATTGTGATGATGTTTTTGGCTAACTGCAAATCCCGTTTTAAGGATGTAATTGTTACCGGAATTCAAAGCTGCGAATATAAGTAAAAATATGAGGATAGCACAAATTGAAATGACTTTCAAGTCGAAAGTATCTGGATCACTATTATTATTATTAGTATTTAGCACCATTTGAATAATGAGCAGAAATTGCACTAATCTTATTAGTATTTTTTGAAATTCATTTCAGATTTTTATAAAAGAAGATTTTTGAATTTATCCACTAATAACGAAAATCCCTAATTCCAATTCATAATACAACACTATTCTTATCCTACCCATATAAATAAAAATGAGATTATTAGGCATGTAAATCAAAAGTTAGATAGGGATCCGTTGCAAACCAGTACCTATTCAAAATTCAAAAGCTGTCGGATTGAAAACTGCATAATTGCAGAGATTGCAGACTGGTTATATGGTTAAGGAAAACAAGGATCTAAGTGAGCTACTTGTGCCTACATAATCTATTTGAATAGTTAAAAGAAATTATGACTAATTGCTTCTATTTTTATTCTGATTCTAACTATAATAGAATTCTCTGAGATATTCAATTATCGACATCATCTTATAGAAAATAATTATAGATCAAGATGTTATAATTTATGTTCATAATCTTGGTATAATCAAATCTATTATACATTATGTGGGTATGAATCAAATTCATATTATTTCAGGAATAGCAATAGCAACTATAGCTCTATTGCTAGTTACGACAACAACAATGTCAAGTCAGC
>JBEDUN010000034.1:0-18620 GCA_040414675.1 Nitrososphaeraceae archaeon
AACAACAACAACTATAACAATAACGACAACAACAATAGATAGATGTAGAGTGTATATAAAAATATGAAAAAGCATTCTCTAGTGCAAAATAAATTTGAAGTTCCAGGTACACTTATAGTAGTTGAAGGTATTGATGGTTCTGGCAAGTCTACCCAGATTAAATTACTTGAAAAATGGCTAAGGTTTGAAGGCATGCCTGTGTTTTTAACTGAATGGAATTCATCTGATATGGTCAAGGAGATCACCTCTAAAGGGAAAAAGAAGGGTAAACTCACGCCAACAACTTTTAGTCTATTACATGCAACTGATTTTGCTGATAGATACGAACGAAATATACTTCCCCTACTTCGTGCAGGTTATATTGTATTAGCAGATAGGTATGTGTATACTGCATATGCAAGAGATATTGTAAGGGGATGTAGCCCAAAGTGGATACAACAAGTTTATGATTATGCAAGAAAGCCTGACTTGACCTTCTATTTTAGAGTGCCTATAGATGTTGCAATTGAAAGAATATTGACAGGTAGACCTAAATTAAAATATTATGAAGCAGGTATGGATATGAATTTGAGTAACGATCCGTATGAAAGCTATAGAATTTTCCAAAGTAGAGTTATAAATCAATATGAATCCATGATTGAGAGCGAGGGATTTATTATAATAGATGGTACTTCAGGAATAGAAGAACAACAACAAATTGTACGAGATCACTTCAAATCTGCAATCCGTCGAAATCCTCATCATCCTCAACTCAAAGAATTAAGAAAAAGAAATAATAGTATGGAGATAAGTGCTTGAATTGATTCAAAAAGCAAGACGTCTTACTACTACTACTCGTAATTCTTCTCCTTCTCGTTCTACTATTAGTACTAGTACTACTATTCTAAAATCCATAAACCCAAAGCAACTCTCCTACTATGGAGAGGGAATTTCATATTTAGAAGATAAAGAGATGAAAGGTCGTCTGATTGTTATAGAAGGACCTGACTCTTCAGGACGAAGTACTCAGATCACAATGATTACGTCTAAATTGGAAGCTGATGGTCATGCAGTGTTAAATACAGGTTTAAGAAGATCTGAGCTCATAGGAGCCGGAATACTCGAAGCAAAAAGAAACTTCGTTCTTGGAAAAAGAACTTTAAGTTTATTTTATGCAGCAGATGTTGCAGATCAGCTTGAAAATAAGATTGTACCAGCTCTACGTTCAGGTTATATTGTGCTTGCAGATAGATACATATTTACTCTTTTGGCTAGGGATGCTGTACGAGGGATAAACAGAAGATGGTCCCATAATCTGTTTGGATTTGCGATAAAGCCAGACTTGGTATTCTATCTTGATGTAGATCCAAGCGAACTAATGCACAGAGTATTTCAAAAGAATTTGTCATTAGATTATTATGAATCAGGAGCAGATCTTGGCCTATCTGAAGATATGTTGGATTCATTCTTGAGATATCAGGGTATGATAGCTAAGGAATTCCTCAGAATGCAAAAACAATATGGCTTGATCCCTATTAATGGAAATAGGTCTATCACTGAAATTAATATGGATTTACAGAATAGAATTGATAATTTTCTTAGTACTGTGTAATAATGAGAAGGGATAATGACTAACTATTTAGGACACCTAAATTAAAGTATGACGCATTTGAGCGATAGAATTTTTCTTCTACCTATTCTATCTGCATAAAAACTAGCAATTAGTATAAGGATTACACTATTAGGCAGATATAAAAATCCTTTAATCCTATTAACTTTAGATAGATTGTAAGAATTACACTTAGAAAGCCATATGCAAATGTTCTTAATATTCTTGCTGCTATAACTAGTCTGCCATCTTTTGACACCCAACTAAACGTGTCAGTTATTTTTGCGTCCATTTGAATTCCATATGAATTCCAAGCATGTGATAATGAGATATGGCTCGTTGTCGCTCAAGAGATGAGCCTGATGGCAATGGGGCTAGGAGCAATCGCGGGTCATATCTCACAGTCTTTGGTTCAGATAGACTTGTTCATATATATCATGTGAAAGTATTTAGCACTTTCGTAGCGATGGTGAACTAAGATGAACTGTTCTGACGGACTATTAGCTGATACATGATTAAGACGTTAGTCGGCATTTCTAGGCACTATTAGCGACAATGTTATACGAATAACTTATTAATCCAGAATAAGCAGAATCAAAAAGGATCTGTCTCTAAATCCTTATGCATCTATAGGTAGATGTCGCTTAATCCCATTGAAAGAACTATGTATTAGCAAGTTAATACTCTTAGCAAAACCTAGTTTGTAAAGTAGCTGATTGATTATCTTGGATACGATTATATAGAAATCCTATGGGGTCATTCTTCCCCATTGGTGAAATATGTATTGATGATCGATCGAATTCCGTCCAGTGGGTACGATCAGCATTGATTGATTAATTATTAAGCATATCGATTTTTATTCTATCGAGATTTATCAAAAGTAATCAATAACTCACCAATGGGCTCTGAGGAAGAACCAGAACTCAACCTATTATTCATAAAGGTAACATGTTTCTGAATCAGAACGATGTTGGTCAAACAAAACTTCAGAAAGATTATAGTTGAAAAGTATTCAAAGTATAGAGGAATAGTTCTTTTTATACGAACTCATTCAGTAAGTTGATTTTGTCGCATTAGAATCTTTGGTTATTCCGAGTCAAAGGGCGACTTTTATTTCCAAAAGACGCCAATTATCAGTTCAAGTCAACTATGCGATATGCATCTGAAACTTAAAATTACGATGTATAGCTAGATAGATGATAATAACGATCCTGCAGTCACCATAGATCTAATAATCTATATTGGTAGTGCCTTTAAAGTTGCTATAATAATGTGATTTATGGAGATCGATCTAAACGATAAGGATGATTCAAGATCGTTGCCAAAACCAAGCTATTATTTACAACATCATTCTGAAAAAGGTAAGAGGCAGGGTCAGAGCATGGCCCTTTCATATAGTAATGTGCCAAACATTGATCTTTCCTACTACAAGCATTCCAATCATAATGATGCACGCTGTTCCCTATGCAAAAGTAGTTCTGCAATTTTTGATTATACTACTGGGGAAATCATATGCAATATTTGTGGAATGGTCCTTCATGATAATATGGAATCTCTCGAACCCGAATGGCGATCCTTTTCAGATCGTGGGATGACAGAAATAAGTAGGAAAGTTAGAACTGGAAGACCAATTTCTCTTGCTCTTTATGATATGGGATTATCAACCCAAATTTCTTACTCAAATTTGGATGCAAAAGGTGATGCTATAAATGCGATTCAAACGCCAATCATAAAAAGGATACGCCGTTGGAATAAAATTTCTAGTTTTGATAACAATAATTCTGCAAGGAATCTAAAATATGCCTTCGAAATTATGTCAAGAATCAAAGACAAGCTTTCTTTGGCTGGTGTAGTCGTAGAGAAAGCAGCATATCTCTATCGTAGAGCACTAATCAAAAAATTGATACAGGGAAGATCTACGGAATCCATGGTTGTTGCTTGTGTGTATGCAGCTTGCAGAAAATTAAACATCCCAAGAAAGCTTGATGAAATTTCTGGAACCATAAATGATGATAAGATATTTGCAGGTAAATGTTATCGTTTGCTTCTAAGAGATCTAAAGATTCAAAATATCCCAATTATAGATTCTACCAATTATCTATCAAAAATTGCAAGCAAGGCTAGAGTCAGTGAAAAGACATACAGAATAGCTCTTGAAATGTTGGCCAAAGTGAAGAAAAACCACATGTCGTATGGAAAAGATCCGAGTGCATTGACTGCTGCTGTGTTATACGCAGCATGTCAAAAAGAAGGAGAAAAAATGACTCAAGCGCAGCTGGCTTATGCTGGAAATACAAGTGCAGTAAGCATAAGACATAGATTTACTGATATCAAGCAGATTCTAAAGTGATTCGTTTATTCGCAATTATTCATTATTAACTGATACGTAGTATACGAAATAAATAGAATCTGAGTGATATCAAACATTAACCAAGTCGAAGTCAATCAAACCTAGATTGAGGGCAACTATAAATCAGAAGGAGGAACCACTAGAATTAGGTTATTGTTGATGGTTTTGCTTTTGATATATACGCTTCCATCGATTAGGAATCTAAAAGTTGATTTATTGGGCTAAAATGAGATGTAGTTACAATCCTAGTAGAAAGAAAAATGGTGTTGAATATCACTAATTAGAGCCTTTGGATAATGTAACAAAAAATAAAGCAACAATGCTTGAATATCTTTAGTTATACTTTATATTTGTCTAATTCCCCAAAAGTGATTTTCAAAGAGACTTCTGCACCGTTGTATCCTTCCACTTGAGATTTTGGCAAATTGTACTCTTTGCGATCGCCTTCACTAGTGATTACCACTATGTCCCCCTCTATGGCATCCACATTTCCAGCATCTTGACCATCCTTTGATCTTACATTCTTATGGATTATGGACTCCCAATTGACTACTGCATCTTCTGACATTTCCTGGGTATATAGGTGAAGATTGGTATATTAATATGTAGTTACGATTAGTAAGTCTGTCGTACAAATTTACGCTTTATGCCTTATTTATCTAATTATGCATAAAGGATAACTCAACAAGTTGTAGGCATCGTGGAATTTAGTCAGATTCTGTGCTAAAGAAGCTAGCGAAGCCGACTGTTTAGAATTACATGTCGTTTGAATTTTGATGTGACATTATGCAGTTTTGGTCTATACGTTTCTAGGAAATTAATAAACGAATAAAGATCCCTTATCGTGCCTTGGCTTCGCTTATGTGAATGGATAATTGTAACTACTGGTTACAATGGATGTAGGACTATTGGCATATAATACATGCAGATATTCTATAAATGATTAAATCAGCAATTGACGCAATTAAATCATCAGAGTTGACAAAAATCACCATCAAAACATTCGTCGGTCATGTTATTACGTAATCGCAAGGATATAATATCAAAATCAATTAGACCTACTATTAGAATTAGAATAGCTACCACAATTAAGAACAGATAAGGATAACTGTGGTAAATATGAGAATATGGTCTGCCGATCAACATTTTAAATTATATCTTGATATTACTAAACCACAATTATTAAACTGTACATATTGCTGCCAACAAAAACAAAACAAAACCCTATTAACACATTAAATATTCATCAGTCTTTTTCCATTTCAGGAGAACGGATCTAATCAAATAGTACGATAAACATGCTTGTCGATTAACCTACAATCGGCATAGGAAACCTGAACTCGAATCTGTGATACACTTCAAATGGGTATTCTTCTAGTCGTGAAGTCGCAATTTGTAGCGATATGTATAATAGAAGTGCTTGTGATTTGGTATTGTGCAAAATATAGTGTTTGTTGCATATGGTAGAAAAGTTACATCCCTGAGCCCAAATGTAGGAGAATAAGATGACTCAGAAACCACAAGATCTCCATAATAGTAAGGATAGAAATAAGACGGAAAATCAAAAAGACGTGCTAGGGATACACCATGTTACTGCAATAGCACGTAATCCACAAAAGAATATCGATTTCTATACTCAAATATTGGGGCTCAGATTAGTAAAGTTAACAGTAAATTTTGACGATCCTACTACGTATCATCTTTATTATGGTGATGAGACAGGACGACCTGGGACAATCCTTACTTTCTTTCCTTGGGCGGATGCGCCTAAGGGACGAAAGGGAACCGGACAAGTGATCGCAACATCATTTTTGATTCCAGTAAATTCGATAAAATATTGGATTGATCGATTTAGAGATCAAAATATTCAATTCCAAGGACCAAAAAAGCGATTTGGTGAGAGCGAAGAAGTATTGACCATTTCTGATCCCGACGGACTAGAATTAGAACTTGTATCCAATACTTCAGCAGAGCAAACAACTCTAGGCGCTTGGAAGGAAGGTCCGATTCCCATTGAACATTCTATAAGAGGTTTTTATTCTGTTACATTGTGTGAAGAAGGATATGAGCGCACTGCAAGTGTTTTGACTGATGATTTGGGTTTTAAACTCATAGGTCAAGATGGAAATCGTTTTCGTTACCAAGTTATTGGAAATAAAGATGAAGAAGTCTGCCAAGGCTCCAATATAGTTGATCTGCTTTGTCTGCCGTATACACAACCCGGGTTTATTGGTATTGGAACAGTACATCATGTAGCATGGCGTACACCTACTGATGAGCAACAACTACTACTACGTAGAAAGATAGTCCGATCGGGATTGAACGCGACACCAGTAATCGATCGTACTTATTTCCATTCGGTATACTTCCGTGAACCAGGTGGCATACTTTTTGAAATAGCTACAAATCCTCCTGGATTTACCATAGATGAAAGATCAGAGAAGCTTGGAACACACCTAATGCTACCTAAATGGTTAGAGTCTGTACGCAAGGATCTGGAAAAAGTCCTTCCTAGAGTAAGTCTTCCTAAGGAGTATAAAGCAAACTAAAATGAAAGGTAATAATAATAACAACAACAACACTCATCTTGGTTTTATTCATCGCTTTATTCATCCCACGGGTTCGGAAGAACTGAATAGAACACCGAATGCTCAAAGAACTAAAGGAAAAAAATCTTATAGGACATTTCTATTGCTTCATGGCACTGGAGGAAATGAAGAGGATCTAGTTCCTCTTGCTCACGAGTTAGACCAGTCAGCTGCAATACTAAGCCCAAGGGGAAAGGTATTAGAAAACGGTACTACACCTAGGTTCTTTCGTAGACTGACTGAAGGCGTATTTGATGTAGAGGATTTAAAATTTCGTACTAATGAATTGGCAAATTTTGTAAAAGACGCTTCAAATATCTATGATTTTGATATGAATGGTTTGATTGCTGTAGGATACTCCAATGGTGCCAACATAGCATCGAGCATGTTATTGCTTCGCCCAGAAATCCTCTCTGGCGCGATTCTTTTTCGTCCCATGGTTCCGCTTGTGCCCTCCGTACTGCCGGATCTCACTAACAAGAATATATTCACGTCTTCTGGATTACATGATCCAATTGTTTCAAAACAGGAGGCTCAAAACCTTGTCAATTTATTTAAACAATCCGGTGCTAAAATTTCAGCATATTGGCAAAATAGCGGTCATGAATTAAGGTTGGATGAGATCAAGAAAGCAAAGGAATGGTTATCTGGTATGCTTTCCTAATCAAATAATGTACTCTAATACACAAATTTGCGGCCTTATAATTTGCCTTGCCCTGTAACTAACAATTTATTACCGAAATTAGTCATATTAAGACATCAAATTAAAATATAAATTTAGAAAAAGGACCTGATGTTCTGGGAAATATTGCTGCATTTGGAGCTTGTCTAACTTGCAAATAGTAAGTACATTTTATCCTCTTATCTATAAGACAGTCGTAAGTAAACTTAATACTACAAAAGAACACAAATGTTCAAATCTTTATTACCATAGTCCTACATATCTAATCGTTGGAATAAGGATAAGATCTTGTCAATGCTATTCAAATAAAAAATAAACAAGACCTTTATCAAGCTTTGACAAATCGGGAAATGTTAGATATGATACTTGAATAAGGACTTGATTATGTATTATCTGATTATAAGATGTTCAATGATACATCTAGATTCTATAAATGCAAAACGATAGCAGACAGAAAATTGAGCATCAGGGACAATATACGGTTGTAAGAATTAAGATTTTATTAGCATCTCTGTGCTATACTCAGTGTTACCCCTTTGATATTCTTCCCAATAGGATGAATCATGATACGTAGAATATGAAACCTAGTAATATAATAAGGAGCATAAAAGCTATATATGACTAACACAATTGCCAAGGCCAGATCGAAACAAAATATTATCTATTTAAAAGGAGTTCCTATTGGTATATCCAAAGCACTTTATAATCACCTTGAAAGGCGTGTTGCCAGACGAGGTATGGGTGAAACTGTTTCTGAATATGTAAATTTGTTATCTAGATGGTCTATCGTTGAAGGCGATAGATAAACAAAAAATCACTCTTCTTTTACTAGTATGATAAATAAGCCTAAAAAGTAAACGTATCTCAATTATTCTTAATTAATTCTCTTGTATTCCTCAAATTACCAAATCTCATGTTTATCCTATCTATTTTATCATATTTTGATGATTTTTACGTAATAGCAAATTTGTCTAGGCTAAGGTAATGCGTTACTGCAGACTTAGTCCTCTTATACGGTTAATTATTCTTAAATGATCAGCTCCACTTTCTGTTGTCATGAATAATATATGGCTATCATCTAATGGCATAGTAATTCTCATTATCTTTTCATATTCAGCTAAAACATAATTTCCCTTTCCTATCTTTGGTTCAAGCTGGCTACGTGTTTTCCATGAATTAACAGCAAGCTCAAGTGATCTCTTACTTTCATCCTCTGTTAGAAGATTCTTTACACCTTCCCGATGGCCTGTATACATTATATTTCCATCACGATCACAAATAGTAACTAGTCTAATGGTTGGATCTATGTCCATAATTTTTTCATAAATTTGTTTGTAGTCCATTTCCCTTAATCCGACCCTTATACAAAGAGATATACATTTATAAAAAATATTCTATGCCTTGAATATTTCATCTGCCAAATCAGAATTTTCTGTAAAACAGGCTTCGTAAGTTCTGGATTCATGTATTGATATTCTTATTGTTTCCTTGAAATCTAATTTCCTGTTTCCTTACAAAAATTCTCGTATTTCATGATCTGATCTATCAACTACTTACAATTCTGGCTCTTTACAAGTGTTACTCCAACTCCAATACATGAATGTTCATTTCTAAGTACAAGTATTGAGTATCAACTATGTGCATAATACGTATGTAAGGGTCGGGTATAACCATCCATATCCTGTATGCTACGCCTTTTCCAATAAATGATACAACAAATTTGCAGAGTAACTATACGAGGGATTGATTGGATTAATTATATTTGTTTTAAGGTGCAGATCATGTGTGCCACGTGGCAAATGCTCCAAAAATACAAAGAATCCCTCATTAACTGATCTCCATGTGCCTAGCCAATTCTCGAAAACATTATCTTTTGGCACAGTTAGATTGAAAAACCCAGTCAGTGTTCTATATTGGTCTAATTTCTGCAGGTTTCTTCCATCTAATCTACCCTTATTGCGCCATATTCGTCACTGTCTTAGCACATTGAATTAGGTTAGGATTGCTTTTACTAGGTGGAGCATTTGGAATAGTAAAATCAGCATCACAATTTCCTGTAAGCATAGGTACAAGTATTGCTTTGCCCGTTGGTACAGTGCAGCTGAGTTCTGCTTTCCCACTTAAAAGATTTGCTAGGAACCATACATGCCCACTTTGGTTGATGGTGCATCTAGAAGGAGTACAATGATCTCTTGGATAAAACTCAATAGGACTTATAATGATCGAGATGTAGCTGCTATATATGGTAAAAAAAGATTACGGACTGCATATATACATAATATATAACACCACAATATGAGACTATTTCCTGTAATCTTTTGCATGATGCACGCATTTCTAACACAAATTCCATCACTTTAGACTAGCTTACTTCAGCACCTATTGTTATTATAATTAAAGCAAATTCTATTATATCTGATGGTTACTGCCACGCTACTTTTATATTCATAAATTCTAGTACTAGTCTGGACGCGATGCTATGGAGTTATCTTCTACTTCCAGATCAGCCATGGTAGACACTGAAAGTACAATAGTGTATTACGGTTCTGAAAAGGCAATAGAGACGGAATTACAGTTTTTCCGAGATGCAGAAAGAAACATAGATATTTGCATGAACTACACTAGACCATTATTAGCAATTAGAACTGAGACGGTAAAGAAATCAATTATTGATGCAAAAAACAGAGGTGTAAGGATAAGATATCTTACTGAAATCACAAAGAATAATATAGATTACTGTAGAGAACTGATGGAAATTGTCGATGAGGTTAAACATCTTGAAGGAATAATGGGCAATTTTATGATAAATGGTGCAGAATATCTTGCCCCTATAGCATTTGGCGAAGAGACAAAAGTCGCTGCCAAAGTCATTTTCTGTAATATTAATTCATTTGTGGAACAACAACGGTATTTCTTTGATATGTTGTGGAACAGAGCAGAGGCTGCCAGTAAGAGAATTGCAGAGATTGAGGAAGGAATAAAAGCAGATTTCATTGAGACAATGATAAATCCTTATGAAGTTCAGAAACTTGCATTTGAGCTTATAAAATGCGCAAGCAACGAAATCCTTGTTATATTTTCTACCGCGAATGCATTTCGTCGTCAAATAAAGTCAGGAACGGTCAGATTACTAAATGAGGCAAGTCTTCGAGGACTGGACGTAAAAATACTCACTCCGTTTGGTGAAAAGATTGAGAAGATGGTAGAAGAATTGGGAATAGGTAATTGCGATAATTTTATTATCGATAGTAATAGCCATAATCTTGACACTTCCAGCCAGATGATCTAGAGAGTCCGAATTATCCGAATGTACTAAAGATTCGTGTTATCCAGCCTCAATTGCAAACCAAAGTTTCAATTCTGATCGTTGACAGAAAATATTCTCTAGTTGTGGAATTAAAAGATGATAGCAAAAAGTCTTCAATTGAAGCTATGGGATTGACATCGTATTCTAATAGCAAATCTACGGTTTCGACCTATGTCTCAATATTTTATTCACTATGGACTCAACTTGATCTCTATGAACAATTAAAGGAATCCAATAAACAACAAGAGTTACTCATTAGTCGTCTACAAAATCATGATGACTTGCAGAGGGAATTTATCAATGTGGCTGCTCACGAACTACGAACACCGGTCCAACCGATTTTGGGTCTAGCTGACTTACTGAGTAGTAAAAAAGGAGATATAACACAGTATCAAGAATTTATAACGATCATTGGCAGAAATGCTCGTAGATTAAAACATCTTACTGAGGATATGTTAGATGTATCTAGAATCGACGATAATTCATTAGAACTGAGAAAAGATGTTTTTGATTTAGTCAGAACAATTACGGAATTATTGGATGATTATAGAAAAGATCAAGCCGGTCTTGCAAACACTCCTACTATATCATTTGAATGTACAGTCAATGATGCTCTGGTACTTGGAGATAAGCAAAGGATCTGCCAGGTTATTCAAAATTTATTAGATAATGCATTCAACTTTACAAAAAGCGGCTCAATTACCGTATCATTATCAGTAATGATACAGAATGCAAAAGAATGGAATGTTACTATAAGGGATACTGGTAGGGGAATTGATTTGGAGATATTCCCTAGATTATTTACAAAATTTGCAACTAAATCAGAAAACGGGATAGGATTGGGACTTTATATTTCAAAGAGCATCATTGTAGCACATGGTGGCAAGATTTGGGCCAATAATAATACTGATAGCAATGGTGCAACTTTTGGTTTTTGTTTACCAGCAAAGAACTAGTTCGTTAAACAACGAAGAATCTATTCACCTGTCATTTTCCTGGCAAGCACTATTATTTCTTATAACTCCTTCTGTAAGGAACAAGATACGCACTTCAGCTAGTTACTCACTTGCTATCAATTGCAATATCGGCTTAAACTACAAGCATCTCTATATCTATCTAGGCCGCATTCAATTCCTCAGTTGGTCATGCCGAAATTGCTAATTAGTAGAGGATTATCGATATACAGAGTGACGTTCAAACTACGATTTAATTAAAGTCAAATGATTTAAACTATGACTTGCAGATGTAATTCGTTTATGAATTGCAGTTTGTGCAGTTTGTGGGCTGGGAACAGTAATTCTTCATCTGTCCGTAGGTTACTTATTCAAATTATTACTCTGTAGGTACATCATAGGCTATGATATTGGGTAGCAGTCAACTAGCGATGCTGAACGGATATTCATATAAGTGAGTTCTAAAATTTTAGTTATATGATTGATAATGGTCTGATGGCAGATAGTCGATCCATATAATGTTTAAATGGGAGGTTACGACTGGATTTCAGGAATTGCATTCTATCAACAAAAACTGTGACAATATGGAACGATGTTAAGTTATGATCTTGATATAGTATTAAATGATCTAAATGGTAACATTACACAATGCCTATATTAATAATTAGATATGGATATAGAAACCGGGCTAGGGCTTCTGACCCATCCATAGCTGACAAAAATCCTTGTGTATTACAAGGTAACCATGTCATCTATGGACTCCCAGAATAGTGGTTCATAATGCTATAACATTTGCAAATCACCGATTTGGATTGGTTGAATATCCCTGGTATCGGGAAAGCTGAACCATGGATATAGCTGGCAACTGAGTAACCCCGACATACTTCATATTATCGAATATCGATCGATTTTACAGTGATTCAGTCTGCCCTTAACCTCTGTCAGCATATTTTAGCCGTTGCTAAGTGGTCAGTAGGGGTCTGTAGCTACCCGTATAATACTAGATCACATTAGCGTGCTAGTAGACATATGGCTGCCTCATACTCCAGATGAGTCCATTGTGATTCTTTGCTGGCAGACGCTTACAACCTTACACTGTCATGTCATATGTTTTCCGACATACTCTAGCTATGGCAGTATCCAGATTGTCAAAGGAGGTGGTTACGCTACCGGTGCTTGGTACAAGAGCATATCAACGTTGTCACGTCAGATGTTTCAGCCAAAAGGCCATCGAGGATCTTTGCCGGAAATCAACTGCTACTTTTGCCTGCAGATGCTTATTATATTTTGTCGGCATATGCTTACAGTGGCAATCGATATGGTTAGTAGGGGTATCTAGCTACCGGGTTATCTAGCTACCGTGACGACATTAGCATAATACGTGCCTCATTGATACATCATGTCTCGTATTTCTGATTTATCGGTTGATTGTGACTTTTGCCGGCAACCATCTTCTATCTTTGTCGGCAAATACTTACTATGTCTGGCTGGCATATGCTGGGCGTTGCACTCAAAGCAGTCAGTAAGTATTACGCACTACCCTGGCATGATACAAGGTGAGATCCATACTGCGTAGTTTCGAGTAGTTGCCTCAGACTAAGCCCAGCGTAGATTCGCCTATACATCACGTTCAGTGATATTTTCTAGTTTGTGTTGTTATGAAGTCAGGAGGTGTTACACACTACCCGAGATACTTTCACATCATGCTACATGGTCGGTATGCCGCGGGCTCGTACTTCCGATTACCCCACTATAACTTTTTTGCCAGCAATTAAGTTAAGTTGTACCTCTACTAGCAGAGTACACATTATGTTTCTGATTAGACTATCCCGCTGTACCACTCGCTACTCAATATTGATGCTCCTCTCCAGCATGAAGTCGCGTCCTTAGATTGTGTTGACCAGTCGACTCGCTGCTGACTCATTCCTGACAAATCTGTTTTGATCTTTTGCTACTAGACGGAGCTTCACCGACTCCCCTACAAATTGTAAAGTTCGTTACGTCCATACTCTGACCACTAACCTACTGTATAGAGCCATATTGGCAGAAGGACAAAGGCATTAGAAAGTAATTAGCTGACAATCGAAATATCAAATTTTTGTACCAAATACAATGTTCTGAAATCCTTCAAATCCCAACCTTTTGTAATTAACCATGCTCATAAGCAAGATAAGTCTTACAAAATGATCTCACAGACGCTACTACGCGCCTAGTTTCAACAGCATCTGTAGCGACCTCAGGCAACATTGGAGTAAATAAGAAAAAATTATCTCTGCTTATCATTGTTATTACTATCGAATCATCATTATGAAATCCCTTTTGAAGTCTTTTCATTACTTCAACTCCTGCAAAGCCGATGCCAAGGATTATTATTCTGGTCGGCCTACTAGTTTTCATTTTTGAGTTACGGGGACCAAAAAGCAATGTTTGGCTATGCCCAGAAGTTAGTATTATAATATTATTCCTATTCATCATTTAGATCTCGGTAATACGTGATGTCTGTGAAAAAGATATAGAAAGGATAACTAGCAACAATAAAGAATCATACTGAACAGGAACGTTCATCTATTACTCTATCATATAATTAGTCCCGTACTCCTCATTGATCCTTCAAATCTATCTACACTACTTGCATAATAGAATCGCAGGCAAATACTTTGAATATTGCATAAAACAGCGTATCTATTACCTGCAGATACAATGCGGAGATTTAGGATATGAGATCGCATAAAAATGCTATAGTTTTATTTTTCCATTTGTCATTAGCATTCCTTGTAATTTAAAATAGGAAAAATAGAATGCAATAATATTGAAAGAAATTAATATTTTGAGTATTGGAAAATAATCCGATAAAACTGAATTATCTATATGTATAAGTCAGTCCATAAAATTATCTGACTTTTACTAAATACTATAGAAACTATCTATATAGGACTACTGATTCTATATGTAGATCGAATCAGCATTAGTATCTATAAACTGATGATATTATTCAATAATCTATTGATGTGAAAGCTAAAACTATAAGATTGAAATAACTCCTTATGCACCATTAATTCCCTAAATTAGGCCGAACACTAAAATTCGATATAAATTTGAAATAATGGTAAGTGGTAAGATTACAGTATGACTTTTTGTAGTCTATGTCATAAAGAACTTGACCAGGAAGATTATGGACATCTGCAGAAGTTACTGATATAGATATAATCTGCAGAGATTGATGGCTTTCATTACAACAATAGTAACTTCGATACAGTAGGTCAAGTAATACAACTGATAAAATCGTAAGATAGTTCTCAAATTCTTGTCTTTGCCCGAGTTTAATTACGATTAATAACTATCCTCATTCAACATTTACTATGTCAAGTTAATTCAAAAGTCACGCCATATCTAATTTCACCATAGGAATTTTGTAAACAAGTGATCGACAATTCCTCTACAAACACTATTGATACGAATAGGAAGACTATTCACAAAGATAATCAAGAGGATCCCATCTTAATTCAAATTAAAAATGAGGGGTAATTTCCCAGATAGACGCGTAATCATTGGATTATGCCCAGAGGTATGGACGCTTCTAAGTAAAGCGGCATCAGAATACAGTATGACAATAGATGACTATGCTAATTCGCTAATAGAAAGCTATCTGTCATTGCAAGAAGACCTAGAGTTGCAAGATAGCGACAATGGCTCAAAATAAGATATGCATAAGACAGTCTCGTCGTACTATGACAATGACAAAATTAAGAGATAAGATTGGAAACGACACATCCATTTAATTATTTTCTTACTTTCTTAGAAGCTTCACTTAAGAGTTCCATATATTCTTCCAGAGTATTATGCCTTGAAAAAAAGTCCCCTATTACGCTTCCGTCTTTGTAGTCGTTTAGGATATGATTTTCAGGAATGTCATCACCTTCGTCCATATCACGGAGTGTTATTTTCTTCACTGACATAGACATGTTACTATCATATGGTCAATAACCTATATAATTCAATCGAATCCTGTCCGATCGTAATCCCACTCCAAATTCATTTCTATTTAGAATGCAACTTTACCAAATGCGAAGAATATGATTGACGGGAGTGACTGAATAATTATCTTCTTCCTAATATGGGACGTGGAAACTTTTGACCTATTACTAAAGTTACAAAGATGGGCAGTAATAAATAATTTGGTCTACTATATTAATAATACCACAAAGGGCCAACTATCTGTGAATAGACAGTTGTTAGTTCATATCATAGCATGTTCTCAGTTTAGCCTGCTTAGTCAGCACTAATTATGACTAGGCGGCTTGCAACATGCTATTTTTATTTATTGCTTGCAGTTTGTCTTAGATCTTTATGTAATTTGTGGATTATCTTTTTTTAAAGACGTCATTCAGGTTATTAGCAGACTGAATTTTTCTAATTACGAAGAGGAGAACTCTTGAAATACTTATTATCCCATTATTTTGTTCTACCACACCGGTGTACAAAGAATAACGACTATACTGCTACATGCTAGTAACACATTGACTCTACTTTTGTCTTAGTAAGAGTCAAATGATGTTCTACTTAAGCAGGAAGACAGAAGGCTGCATTTGGGGGAGTGGGTTCTCGTAGGACAGAGTCCTGTATAGGAATTTTAAAGAATCAATTTAGAAAGATTATATCCATCATTTATAATTTGTAATATATGCCAAATATACTAAATTCTCATATTCACTAAAAAATCTATCTAAAATATTTGCTGAATAATTAAGAAGATTGCTATCAGTATAATCTGCACATAAGATCATGATTGAAACTTGCTTACTATGATAAGATATTTCTAAGGTTTAATAAACTTGTATGATCCAGAACGAAACTCTATTCATATGATAGTTGCTATCAAAGAGAATGATAAATGGCATTTCACCGCATTTCAAAATTCACGAGCACAGTTTATCGGAAGACCAGAAGAAGCTCAGGCATTAACGAATGAGCTCAGGCAGCTGTTATAGCGATGCAAGGAACAAAGGCAGCCACTATGGTAGCGCAAGTATTATAGAGGACCAAACAAATACAAAATGCATATGCTCCTGAGTATCTCTAGTAAGATCTTATTACCCTATTTACTATTTTGATCCTTGTTCCTTCATCTTGGACATTTCTGCAAATGCTTCTCTTCCAGCCTTTTTAATTTCATCTAAAGAAAGATCTTTTTTATGAGTTGCTATTGACCAGAGATGTCCAAATGGATCTTTCAAATAACCAGAACGATCTCCATAGAATTTATCTGAGACCGGATCCAGAACAGTAGAACCAGCAGATACAGCTTGATCAAATATTGTATCTACTTCTTTAAAATATACATACAAACTAATCGGGCTTCCACCAATTGATTCAGGGGATTGACATTTCATCATATCGGATTCTTCTGTTAGCATAAAGACAGAATCACCTATTTTGAGTTCTGCGTGTATGATACCTTTGCCATCAGGACTTTCCATGCGAACACGTTCTTCTGCATCAAAAGCTTTTTTATAAAAGTCTATTGCCTTTGATGCGTTTCTGACAACTAAGTATGGGGTTATGGAATGATAGCCCTCTGGGGTCGCTTTCACATTTTCGGTCATGCTCCTATCATCTTGATCTTGAATTTATAAATTCATCTATGTATCACTATCTATAAAACTTACTGACTGTAATATGAAAAACAGTATTTTTGCTGAATACGTACTTGCAGTAATTTGTCTTCTCTCTGGTTCTTGCAGCTTGCTGGTATAGCCACAAGCCGATCCGACAAATATGCTATCGCATTACTTTTCATTTTATCAAGCTGTCTTATTGACTGATTTAGCTGTTCTAATTCCTCTACTTCTGTCTGTATATCTGCGCGTGTCTCTAACTGGCGGACATCTAGGAACGTTAGATATGATTCAATTTTATGCTAACCTGCCTTATATGAATCCTTTTTAAGCCAATTTGTTGAAGTCGTTAGTGATATTTATTGTGTAGCTCTAATAACACGTCCTAGTAGTATCATATGAATTCAATTGATTAGACATAGATCTTCGATTGTAGTCTCGCATTTTAATCATATATTCTAGATATTATTATGTAACAATAATCGTTCACTTTATTAAATTTCGTGTAGTGTTTATTTTGTCGGATTCAACTCGATTTCAATCAAACTTCCTTCATAATACCTTCATAGTGATTGGGACTTGGTCACTACGTTCTATGTAATAGATTTGATATTAGACAAGAAGATATTGACAATTAATTGCTATTCTCTAATCACCAATCACTAATTTACTTTAGAGTAAATAGTAAGTTGTACTATGCCAAATTTCTTTCAGAGCAAAATTAGTCTTTTTATATAATTTCTTCTCATAGATGAATATACTCACGAAGTGACGGGATTAATTCAATACCAAATAGCATGAACACACTGGTGATGGGACTTGTACTGCCAATTTTAAACTGTAGCCAACAATCAAAATCGATCTAAGCAAATCCCACTCCAAATTTCAAATTCTAGCAGATATATTATAATGGAGAGAAATAAATCAGAAATCATTTATTTGATAGATTTTATGCGGGTTGAATATGCTAAATTCTAGTTGGGCAGTCATGTCTAGTTTCATCAGGGCTTTATAATCTTCCACTGGGATTTGATTCGATTTGATTGATTTCGATATACCCTCCTCCATTTGATACGTCAATACGAACGACAATTTTCATCTCCTTGTCAAATCCCAAAATGCCCAAGAACCGGTCGAGAGGAATGCAAAGATAGTAATGTGATCAATGAAGGATAACGACATTCTAGTGAGGATAATAGAGGACTATAAAGTATTTGCAATTCATTTTCATAATAGTATATAACATGTCATCCCAAGTGTAGAGAAATGATTAAGGCTCATATGACCGAACTATATAAAATTGTACCAATTAGAGAGTGTCTATATCACGGATTAAAGAACTGTGCAGATACGTTAGGCCTGACCGTAGATGAATATGTTGAGTTATTATTAGAAAATACTCATTCTCACAAGCGCAAGTCTTGCAATTGCAGGAAGAAAAAGAAATATTCAGTATCAAGAGATATATCAGATAAGTAACAATGTCCAATGTTGCAACATTACAGTTAATTGACACTTAATTCATATCAAATAATTA
>JBEDUN010000035.1:0-7714 GCA_040414675.1 Nitrososphaeraceae archaeon
CATCACCACCATCACCACCATCACCACCATCACCACCATCACCACCATCACCACCATCACCACCATCACCACCATCACCACCATCACCACCATCACCACCATCACCATTAACAAGAACTCAATTTCGCTGAGTTCTTGATATCCAAATTTTTTCTATTCATTTTAACTAGCTCATACATAAGATCACCAAAAACTACGTTATTGGACTCCAATTTGTTATAGTCTAGAGGTTAGTGAGTTAGTAAGCCCTCTTTGCTTCAATCTATCGCCTTACAGAACTTCGTCGTCGAAAAGTATCCGAAGTTGGTCATGACTTTGGTACCAATTCTTGACATTTGCAATGTCAGGATAAGCGTCTATTTCTGCTATTATTCTGGCAGTTTGAGCTAGTACCGAACGTCTAATCCTATCCTTTGCCTCGGTTAGAGTCATATCTCTTTCCAGTCCATGTAGGTCTGCTGCCTTTAAGTATGAAGATATGACTGAAAATAAAATATACTGTGCAGCAGCAAACCATTGACTTGGCATATGCGGAAATTGGTTTATTATTTTATTATTTACTATTTCATCCTGTAACTTTGCATTGCGAATTAGCGTCAGCCTGGCATCTTGATTCATTTTCTTATGGCTTCTAGATTCTTCCTTATCGAGCATTTGCTCAAAACATTCGTCGGGATGCAGTTTATCAGAAGTCATATCATTGTAAAGCAATATTCATATCAGGGCTTAATTATTTAAGTTGTTTATTTAACTTTTCAGCTGGGAGCATTTCCGCGAAGAGTGTCCCAGAGTTACCATTATAAGTTATAGTGTAAGGCGCGCGCAAATATGGATAAAATGATATTGTCTATCTAGATGGAAGAATAAGACTAGGCTTAAAAAGAACGACAGATTGTCGTTCCCTAGACAATATAACAAGGCATCCCGCAACTGCTGGTCGATATTGTGGAAAATACAGTAAGTGAGTTTTGCAGCAATGTAGGACAATGATGTAAATCATTAGCTACGGTCATTAGTATGCGCGCGCCTATTACCAAAAGATACCTAGACAACCGGTTAACTGTCAAGAACTAGGCAAATTCACAGCCAGGTGTTGATACAAAAGACAGCTAATTGCGAGTAACTATGACAGTTTTTAGAATAAGATGAAATATTGTATAACAGGCAAGGAGCTTGTACGCACTTCGTTTCTGTCAGGTTTTCCTTCTAAAGCTATGGATTGGAGTTTGATATCATCAGAATTTAACTGGGCAGTCTTTAGAATTGGATTGTTTACGACACTGGTTAAGACCGAATGAAATAATTTGCATTACTCCAACTGAAGAAAGAAGAATGTTATAGGCAATAACTATAGGATGAAAATACCTTCTCTACTTGACTAAAGTCTAAATAAATTAAACGATAACCACGACAAAATGAATAAATCGATTGGTGTAGTTGCTGTTACAGCCGCGACAATTTTGCTGCTTACTGCTACAGGCATGCCGCAGGGGGTATTTGCTCATAGTAGCCATCACCACCATCATAGTCATCACCACAACAATCATCACCATCATGGTCACGGACATGGTCATGGAAGTAATAATAATTCGCAATCACTAGCACAAGCAAACAACTGCGGAAACGGATTTGGAGCCTCACATGTTAAGTGTCAGAATGTAGGGTCTCAGATTCAAGGAACCGGTAATGCAGTCAACGTGATTGGAAACCAGGGATAAACGATCAATCACTTAATTTTTTAGATTGTTGTCTATCTTTTCATGACTTTCAGACTTAGATGTGACAGCGGATGAGGGAATGCCTGGACCTTTTTCTACTGTATTAGGGCTAATTTCCTGTAGATTTGTTGCAGTCGCTACCATGACATTATTATCATTAGTATCATAGGCACCAAGTACTACAAACTCCAGTGACTAGAGAGTCGGATTAAATGTATTCATGTATTCATTCTTAAGTTTTAGTTTCATTTTATTTTATTAGTTACCATGGCCACAAGTCCTGATAGTGCGCGCTAGGCCATTGGACAACTTATAATGGATAAGATGTGCATGCATGATATATTTAGATAATCAAAAAAGGAGATCATCTACTAGGTTAAAATTGATGGTTCACAGAGGTACGTCCCTCATATAAATATGAATGCAGAATGTACTGGGGCGCAATTAGAATAACGAGGCGCGCACCTTGATAGACATATGCACAATTTTATCATCTCATCAAAGATGTCAACCTATACATTTGATCTCCCAATCCAGAAAACCTTTTTAATGTATTGAGTTTCAAACCATTATTAGAAGATGCTATTTCCGATATGATTATACGGGATCAATAAAAAATTTGATTCTTATCTATTTGGATAAATTGAGTCGAGCTTAATCGTGTATATAGTTGAATGCTGGGTGTAATAGGGAGCCTATAGATTTATTATCTTTATGACAATTACTTTGCGTGTCTAGTAGGGATCCTTAGGTCTTTATGATTACGTTGATAGTAATATAGATATCATCTTATTTCAGCTAACCCCTCTTTTAATATACAAGTCCTTGGTCTTGTCATCATATCCCAGATCCGATACTCTTATTATTTTAAATCCATTATCATGCAAATATTTCATTTCCTTTGCAAACAGAGCCAAATCAGTATCACCCGAAGATGGTGTTATCTTGGCTATGTTATGGTATGCCACGATTGGAATAGCATCAATAGTCCCATTTCCATTATATGCAGTCTAGTTATTGACTGCTTGTATAAATACTTGGAATATCTTCGTACTATTGTGTGCATAGGCAGAGTCTTGATAGTTATGACTCCATTCTCTAACTACATATCTATTTGCATAGGTAAGAGTGCCATTGTCGTAATATGTTCTATAATCTGTTTGATTGGGAGAAGATATCTTTCACCAGTCACAATGTAGAAACATCAAATTAGAGAAGCCATTTATTGCAAGATCATAGTATTTAGAAATTGCATTCACAACTGTAGCATTATTCGAACCTTTACCATGAGGAGTAGCAAAAACTGTAGCGTTTATACCGTGATTTGCTAAGCATAGTTTCGATTGACTTACTTCATAATTCAGTTGGTCAGCAGATACATTAGTCAATATATGTGCGGTAATGGTTTTGGATTTTATATCATGACGTCCATTATGCAGAGTTACTAAATCTTGCCAGCTCATCCTTGTATATCTTCCTATTCTATCACATGTTACAAAGAAGCTTGCTTTGAATCCATACTTGTCTAAAATTGGCTTTGCATTAGTAAACTGGCTTTTCCATCCATCACCAAAAGTTAAAATTGCAACTTTGTGAACGTTCGTTATTCTTGCTTTGTAACCTATTAAATATAAAGGACTTGCTTGACCTTCGGATCCGGACTTGGTTGCATTTAGTTGACTATTGTTAGATAGTAATTGTTCGTCATGGGGGAAATACGGTAGTTTACTATGAGCAACATCTGTAGTTATTGGATGTATTAACTAAACTAGTCGTCCAAACCAACTCTGGATTTCCGAAAGTCTGCCTTGGAGATCCAAGACGTACGCTCATCTTGAACTATGTTAACTACGGGCTCTACTATCCTTCTAAACTTTAGCATAGTTCTTGCTAATCTGTCAGTTAGATTAAAAGACATGTTTTGAAGACATGACTATAGCTAAGCCCAGCAGAGCGATAGCAGAAGCAACTGATAGATAACTCGCAACCATGATTGTAATTAATCGTGTAGGTATTATAGTGGGTCGGAATATTAACAACCAATAGTTATAATATTATATTAATTTAGTATGGATGCTGGAAGAGGCAGATAATTAAGAGATTAAATGATAGATATGCATCCATATTATTAGCGATGATATCCTGACCCCAAATACAAACACATCGGTGGACAACAACAACCAACAAAAACTGGATGATTTTCTAAAAGATACTATTATTCGTATAGTAAGTAGTAGGATAGAGAAGGCAGAGCAAGGGCAGAAGACTGTACCTAATGAGGATCTGCTAATAACAGGAGAACTTAATCTTACATTCGGTAGATATGCATTTGGAGTTGCTAGATACATGGACGAAAATAGCAGAAGGCTAGGTTTTGACTTTGAGGAATATAATCGACTCAGAGACATGTTAATGAAGGAAGCAAGATTAAACACAACAGTAAAGTCATTATTTAGTAAGCCTGAAGATTTTGCCGATGGTGCGCTCCGTTATTGTAATAATGGATATGTTAGTGAACTAATTGGGACTCACAGGACACTTCATACTGCGCTAGTAGAAATGTATACACACAGAA
This sequence comes from Nitrososphaeraceae archaeon, assembly GCA_040414675.1. Classification (GTDB taxonomy): domain Archaea; phylum Thermoproteota; class Nitrososphaeria; order Nitrososphaerales; family Nitrososphaeraceae; genus JARBAU01. Next base: position 4,294 of record JBEDUN010000035.1, read on the forward strand.
AGTACAACCCAGATACAGACCCCCCTTTTGACGAAAACAAGTACAAGAAATGGTATCAGCCGTTAACCGAGGATGAGCAAAGGAAAATTAATACTATCATTCGCATTAACCTAATGGGAAGAGATAGACAATAATTAATCATATAACGCATCCTCCAATATAGCAAAACACAACCTAGGTGTGCATAGGTCTCCTTGCAGCAGATCGTACACTAACAGTAAGACTAATACCTAAATCGATAGCAAACGAAAGTAAATAGGATTTCCTAATTCGTTGTCAGTGCCTATACCCTTATACAAAGATATTAGATTCAATTAAGAACCCATCCCAAAAATGGATAGACATATAGCTTGAGTGTGTTTTGCTCATAGATGTGGCTTACGATAGCTGCTCATAGAGATTGAGACGGAAGTTATCAATAAGGGATACTGTCTACATATTCTACATAGAGGAGAACGAGTAAATCATTTTCATCATCATCATTCTAGATAAACAATAACAGTAATAATGACAGACTGTCAGATATTATTTACGAAGATACAACTAGTCTATATCGAGAGGTTTCTGTTTAGTATAATTGACGGTACTGATGCCTGCATGTATCGAAGGGTTAGCCGACTGGGTTTGCATAGGAACAAATGGCAGCTATCGTGGAATTGCAAGTATTACAGGGAATGCCAAAACATAAGTGGATGAAGAATCTCCTCATCTGCTTTGTCAAGACAGTTGTCATGCTTTATCATGCTTGATGCAATCATATAACAGCCGTCTTCAAACACTTACTTCATATCCAGAATCGTTCATGAATATTAGAGAGCCTATCAGAAATTGATCTGCAAAGACTGGTAGAGAACAATCATGTTTTCAAAGCACAGGTTAATCAAAGAAGATTATTCCATAAAGATTTGTAAGTGGACAATAATCTCCCCAGAATCTAACCATAAGAATGAATTCTGCAAATTGGACCAGCTCGGTATCTTTATTCAGTCCTATAATCTATAATAGATGCAATTAAGGCAAAAATACATACAACTCTAAATGATGCTACTACAAATGCATTAAAAGCTGTTGGAGGTTCAAATTCATCAGCTGTAGCTGCATTCATTCATCCAGAAAGAGGCTTCTTAATATATGACGTCTTTGTTTTAGATTCTAGCAACAACATCCATAGAGTAATAGTAGATCCTGGAAAAGGAGAGGTGCTATCCAATCAAGCTATGTCTTTAATGGCAATGATGGCAATGATGGCAATGATGCATCACTCAATTGGAATGGGAATGATGGGTCCTCAGAATAATGCATGGCCATAATTAGTCGAATGATTTAGCAAAGTGGACATAGTAACAATAAGGAATAAATTCATCACCTTCTTTCTTTCCTTTTTATTTTCGTAATAGTTTAAAGGCATGATTCCCATTACCAGTTCTAAAGTAATGCATTATCCATAGAAATGCAAGTGGTTCGAGTAGTCTAGCACCCTCTATTCCTCCTATATCTATTGTTTCCCAGCCAAACTTTGTGAGAATATTATCTATTAGAGTCTTTTTAGCATCGTCATCATTTCCACATATAAGCATTGTAGGTGGACCACCAGAAAAATCTGGATGAATCATATGCATATTCCCAACTATGTTGAACGCTTTTATTACTTTGGAATCCGGAAGCATACGTTGAATAGTCTCGCCAGCTGAATCAGTATGACCTATAGCCAATCTTGGCGGCATCCCTTTAGAAAAGTCTAAAGGATTGGTAACATCTATCACTATTTTTCCTGCAAAATTCTTAGGATCAGCCATTGTTATAGTGTCAGCAGCTCCTGCCCACGAAGTTGCAAGCACATCAAGTTCACCAAATGACGCTGTCTCAGCAAACGTTCCTGATGATACTTTTCCGTTGTTGTGTTTTGCAATCCATTCAGTTATTTTCTCTTGATTTGGATTACGTGATCCGATTTTAACGCTGTGTCCAAGTTCAATAAAACCATCAGCTAGTCTACAGCCTACATCTCCAGATCCTAATATTCCAATATTCATAATAAATCTCCTTTTACTTCTGATTTATACGTATTGCACTTGAAGCATTATGTAGTGACAACCTTTGTCAATAGCACTATCACCAAATATTTGATCAGTGAATAAAATCTGAATAGTCTGTATTCGCATTTGCATTATTGACTATCATCTAATTAAGGGTATCGAGAATATATCTTTTCTTGGTTTAAAATATACCTGCAACTCTAGCAAGAATCGCTGCTTCTGTTCGCAAGGTCAGACAAGAACTCTATCGATATAATGACAAATTATTTCTGTTACTACAAATTGTTTAATTTAGGTAGAAGAAAAAGCTAAATCTAAATCTAATTTTGTTCGTGATATTGTAATTAGTGGCCTTCAAAGGCCTGAACAGGAGACTTACCCTTGAACCAATTATAATACATCATCTATATTAAAGACTGCAAAATAAACCATTTTGGATTTGGAATATTGACGAAAATAACTAGAGGATTTAAGGATTAATTGAGACTGATGCTTCAATCATATCATTGGTTAACCACATAAGAAAAGTATTGAAAAACGATCTTTCATTATTAAAAATTATTGTATGCTAATACATTCAGCCAAGCATAAATAATCCATTGGATTTATGGACCACTCCAATTAAAAGGAATATGCTTACTTGATTTTCATTTTCTTGGCCATTTGGCCGTTTGAAACCCATTCCTCCATAATTGGTATTGACACACAGAATTATCAGTTGAACATTGCAGAAACAAAGGTGAGTAAGTGCATCCCAAACTCTACTTTCTATCTGGATATTAACTATAGAGTTGGTTACGTTATACTTAATTATTATTTTGCGTGTAGTTTTATATGGGTTTATATGGAATATATGGAGAACATACGCAAGAAGCATGTCCACTCTATAACGAAAAAAGTAGAAAATTTCTTTTAAGAACAGTTCCTAATTTTGAGAAAGAAGCGCAAAGGTCTGGAGTAATAATGCTAAATCAGCATCAGTCTGCACTAGAAAACACATTTCTTTGGGTTGCAGAAGCGGATAACCAGAAAGAGTGTTTTGCAGGTTAATGTATAGAATAATTCCATCATTTAGAATAGCAATTTCACCAACTAGAATTAGACACGTTGATTTACATCCAATTCAAAAATAGCAACTGTAGCTTTAGTTTCCAAAAACATTCTAATTGTCACAGAAATTGTATTGCAGGCTTAACAAACATTAACGTAAATGATCATCTGGAGATAATATCTACTACGAAGGTAAAATTAATACTACAATATGCTCTGTTGCATGATTCTTATGTTATAAGTGATACTTATTTGACCACTTCCAATTTAGCTTGCCGGTCGTGATTATCTGGTATGGTTGATTGGCGTTCCTATAATCAATCACTTGTAAGACG
>JBEDUN010000036.1:0-32239 GCA_040414675.1 Nitrososphaeraceae archaeon
ACGAACATTGACAATATTGAGCCAGATGCCAAGAAATATGCTCTAGAAGAAAATATTAAGATCTATCATGCAAAGCTATCCAATAATTGGAAAAACAGATCTGACTGGAGGATCATAACTTTAATGATTATGTAGGCACGCCCAATAATCAAACTTTCATGAAACATTTTTCTGATAGATGTGTTTATTTATAAATACATTTAGACATATCGTCTTCTCTCAATTCCTGTAGCCTTATTGAATAAGCTACAAGTGGATCCGATAATTACGCTATGCCGTCTTCTTTTACTTTATCATGTTGTCTTAGTGACTGGTTTAATTCTTCTAGTACTTCTACCTTGGTCTGTATATCTGCACTTTGTCTTTCTAATTGATGTGCATTTAGAAATGTTAGATGGGGTTCTATCTTACGGAATAATTCTGCTTTCTCTGAATCCTTCTTGCGCCAATACGTAGACCCGGAATGGCCTTAAAATATTCAGAATAGTCTACATAACCAAGATCAGAGATGGTTGTATTGTAGTAAATCTACAAACTAGCCAATGAATTATCTTTATCATAAATTGCTGTCCTTTTAGCTCTCTACGACCATGGGTTGACAATTGCGAATTTGTATGGTATATGTAAATCTATTTTGTGGAGGCATTACTATATATTAGTTAACTTCTAGACACGTAGTCAGTAATCTGCTTTAGTTATTACTTTGGCACATTCCTCTGTCATTTGAACGAATTCTCAAGTTAGTAATATTGTCCATGGCCTATTATTAGTGTGAACTAATCGCAGCTGCCAAGATTCTGATCCTGATCTACTGTCAAATCAATACAACAACATCGTGTAACAAAATAACCAATGTATAACAATACCTATTTCAATAAGACAGCAAATCGCTCTAATCGCCGTCCATCGACCTACTCAATTAATAAAACAAAGAATTTTATTATAATCTATGTCTTCTGTTCGAACTTCGTCCAATCCTTTGTAAGCCATGGTTTCCAAAAAGCATTTAACCATTCTAAATTTATTCTTTGTATTTCTCTATATAATTCATTCATTTTCTCATTTGTTTTAATAAGTTCTCTATATAATTCATTCATTTTATCAGCATTCTTAATTGATTCAGTGTATAATTGATTGGTTCTTTCTATGCCCTTGATGTATCCTTGGTATAATTCATTCATTTTATCAAAATATCTAAAATACTCGTTATACATATTTTCATTTGAAGCCATGATATAACATTAACAAAAGTTAATGCCTTATTATAAATTTATCAGTTATTGGATAATAGTCTTTATTTAATCAGATCTATTATATATGTTCTTGAATAATTCGCATGTGTAATATATTAAAGATTATTGTACAATGAAAGACAAATAGTGAGACAGAGAATAAATTACCAACAGGACTTGATCTAAAATGAGCTGCTATTATGAGATGCTAAATTCTCCAAATCGTTTCAAATGCAATAACTAACGAACAATAAAAAAGCTATATATTGTCAGATTGTCGGATTGTTGAGTATTCATATAATATCACAAAATTGATATAATCCATCATTATCCATTATAATGGATTATAGTGGAATCATGGTATCGATAAGTCTAGCATTGGTAATATATCCATTATTATCTTGAATTAAGAGATCTACCGTATATTGCAATTTATTGAGCAGAAAAGTAGTTTGTACATCCCATGCCTCTCTTTTTGTTTCATTTGGAAAAGGTAAAAATTCTCTAATCTTAAATTGTTGTATGTTGGATCCATAAAGCACCTCGATGGCTTTCTTTGCTTTGTCTTCAATATCTTTAGTTAAGCCGGTTTGCATCAATTCATTATATATACTTAGTAAGTATAAAAGGATTACCTCGGGATCAATATGATATTATGACATTAAATGATTTTGTTTCGTAAATTACGCTATACAAATGCAGATTAAAATAATATATTTTGTAACCTACATATAATAAATTATTATATATATAAAACTATTGGCTTCTATATATTGTGTCATCGCAAGAAACACTTCAACATCTATTTAAAGATGGCGTTAAAATCACTACTGGAAACCAGAGTCGAAGGTATAATCTTTTGGCCGCAAAATTGATTTCTTACTTAATGAAAAACTGTTTGGGACCAAAAGGATTAGAAAAAATGCATATTGATATTTTAGGAGAAGTTACATTAACAAAGGATGGTTCTACGTTACTACGTAAAATAGATGTTGAACATCCTGCCGCCAAAATGTTGATAGATGCTTCGAATGCTGTAGACAACGAAGTTGGTGATGGTACGATCTCTGTTGTAGTTTTAGTTGGTGCACTAATAGAAAAAGCAGAGGAGTTATTAAATATTGGAATTTCGCCTGCAATTATTATAGATGGCTATAACAAAGGGTTAGATCTCTCTCTTAGTAGATTACAAGAAATAGCACAGAGATACTCTAATTCTGATGCTGCTATAATGGAAAGACTTGTCAGTACATGTTTAAAATCAAAAGCAATACATTGGACTGGAACACAAGCTAATAAGCTTTCGCTTTCAAGGATAGTAGTTGATGCAATAAATTCGGTGACAGATTTTAAGACCTGCGAGATAAATGTTGATGATATAAAAATTGAAGAAAAGCTCGGAAATACCTCAGAAATACAACTAATCAAAGGAATAGTGCTTGACAAAACTGTCGATAATGCTGCCATGCCTAGATCTATTGATCATGCCAAAATTTTACTTATTGATACAGATTTAGATTATGAGAGACCTAAGGGCAATGTGGACATTGAGATCTCATCTCCAGATCAAATTCAACTATTCCAAAATTATCAGTATCAAACTGTACTTAAAAAGGTTAGATGTATAATTGAATCTAAAGCTAATGTAGTAATCTCAAGAAAAGGTATCAATGACTTTGCCCAAATCAATCTTTTAAAAGCAGGAATTATTTCAATTCGCAGAGTAAAAGAAAATGATCTCCTTTGGCTTCGAAAAGCAACCGGTGCCAAGATCGTAGTAGATTTAGATGATGTTGAAGCAGTAAAATCAAGTCTTGGTTTAGCTAGAAAGATATATGAAAAGAAAGTTGGAGAAGATAAAATGGTGTTTATAGATGACTGTGATGATCCAAAGTCTGTTACAATTCTACTTCGGGCTAATTCAAAAAAAATACTCGATGAATATCACAGATCGATATTAGATGCTATTGCAGTTTCAAAGGACTTTATTATTAGGCCATTAGTCGTGGGCGGAGCTGGATCAGTAGAATCATCTCTTGTTTCATATATTAGAAAACGAATAGTAAGAAATCTGAAAGGAAAAGAAAGACTTGTACTTGAAAGATTCGCCGATGCCCTGGAAGAAATTCCTCTTACTATTGCCAAGAATGCTGGGATGAATATAATGGATGCTGCTGTGAGATTACGTACGCTAAGTTCAATAGATAACACAGTTGTCCATAGTGCTAGAAAACCTTATTGGTACGGAATCGATGTTTTTAATAGAAATGTGAGAAAAATGTTCTCTGATGCGATTGAACCTGTCCTAGTTAAAGAGCAAATTATGAAAACAGCCATAGAGGTTACTAATATGTTATTGCGTATAGATGATGTATTAATCTCAAAACCTGTTATGAACACTCATACCCACTCAGATGGAACAACCCATTCACATGCTGGCGGTAACAAATCACATGATCACTTTGACAAACTAGGAAAAAGTCAGAGACCAATGCATCATTATTACTAGGATGTCGTGATTTTATACAAATGTGCATGTAATGTTGTATAATATTATCTTATACATTATGTACTTTGGCTAAATCTCGCTAGACTTACTTTTTCTTATGGCAATTCCAGTCAGTTTGTGACTTGCTTATGGAACTTGATTCTTCGAATTTTATTCTTATTTTATAAGTTGACATAATCATGAATTTTATAAAATTAGGTAATTTTGTAGGATAGACAATAAAAATCATATAAAAGAGAATGATGAATGTTTCTGTTCATATAGAGTCAACTTATATGAACATACTATAGTTACACATAATCTACTTTGGCTGATCTCCGAATATATGTCTATGTGTATTTATTATTGCTACTCGTTATCTCCAAAGTGATATGTGTGACCTTTTCCACGATATAGTTTAGGCCTAACAGGCTTGCCTTCTGTCATTCCTTTCTTTGTTAGAGATAATCCTGCCAGTAATTCCACTATTAGTCTGTTTGCCAATCCAGAAGTAATGCCTCCATTGTACGAATTCCCATCACTTACGTCATAGTTTGGGGCAACTTCCACCAAATCAAATGCAAATTTATCAGGATCAAATGAAGTTGACAGACGTCTCATTAATTTCATGCCTTCTCTCGAAGTTAGTCCATTTGGTTCTGGCTCTCCAGTTCCTGGCGCATATGCTGGGTCAAAGGTGTCTATATCCCAGCTAATGTATACCGCATCGACGTTGTCATTAGCCCTATCTGCAGCTTCTTTGGCAATCTGATCTATTCCTAGCTCTTCAACATCAAGCATAGTGAACCATTGAAAGTCTTGATCCGCCATCCATTTGTATAAGTCTGGTCCTGGCCAATATCCTCGAGGTCCAATCAGAGTATAGTTTTTGCCTTTAAGGCAGCCCAGTTCCATAATTCTTCTAATATGTGCACCATGATCGTACTTGAAGCCACACAAGCCCTGGGGGGCACAGTCGGCATGGGTATCAATATGTATCATACCAATGTTCTTGTACTTCTTGGCAAAAGCCCTGACATTTGCGAATGTTATAGAATGATCACCACCGAGCATGACTGGAATTCCGTCTACATCCAAAACCTCTTTGACTTTGTCTGTCATTCTTTTATGCGATTCTACAACATCACCTGGAGATACTACCACATCTCCGTAATCCACAGTTTTAAATACGCCAAATGGATCTACTCCTGTTTCGATGTTGAAGTGTTCGTATGGTGGCGAAGGAACTGTTGAAGCCGCACGGATAGCCCTAGGTCCATATCGTGCTCCTGGTCTAATTGTTGTACCGAAATCGAATGGTTCGCCGATAACAGCTACATTTGGCTTTACTTTCTCAAGTTCCTTTTTGTTCTTTATCCAAGGCAGTTTAAGGAAAGTAGGGATCCCTACAAAAATTGGTTCATCGTTTCCTTTATATGATTCACCATAAAATTCCATTCCCATACTGATCACTATATGTTAATTACTAACTGTTTTTTAAATATTGCTAATTATAAAATTACAATTCCTCTTTTCGGCTGCCGAACAGTTTTGCTATTTTAAAATCACTTTGAAGACAATACTTCATCATCGATTATACTACTTCCTAATTCATAGGCATTAGACACATCTTTAATAAACATGACACCATAAGGCTCTGATGTTAAATCAAAGCTGGTTAACAGCTCATCAACGATCTTCTTTGCAGATGAATCAGGTACAACACTTTTAACTTCGATTCTCTGTACAAATTTTGGAATTGTAGTTCTTCCTGTGCTATAAGAATGTATGACTTCTGGAGCTCCCCTTGGAGTTCTACCTGTACCATTTATATCAAAAAATGTTATACCAACTTTGTGTTTCATAAATATATTCGTAACTTTAGAAAGGTCCTCAGATCGAATAAAGAGACTTATCTCCTTCATATTAGTAATTACTTAATCAATCAAATAAACTTTTCTTGTGACAATATCATTGTATGTATATAATAATATGTCTTTATACTCCAGTGTCATTTAATGCCAATTAAATAAACGATCAAAAGCGGCTTTATTCTTGTTATTATATTCGGATTTGACATTAATTACTTATTTATCTATATTGGGATGGATTGTTGGGGTTATCTAACAAATTCAAAGTGAATCAGAGTAAATGATGATAGTATATTTATGTTATAATGATTAGTTCTGTTAACAAATATGTGAAAGAATTTGTTACTGTCTCTATAACTATCCTCGTCTTACATGCTTTAGAAGAATGGTTCTTACATATTCTGCAACTTCAAGGCCATTTTCTATTGCCTTTTTATTAAGTTTATCCCAAATCTGCTTGTCTAGCTTTTTTGTTGGATTAAATACAACTCGTATTGTCATCAAGCCTTTGGGGGCACCACGCTTCACACCTGTATCAGACATGGTCTCCTGTAGATTTCCAGCATCTACAGATGCAACAATTCTTTCTTGAACTAATTTAGGCTTTCTCGCTATGCGAATTGCCTCGTATGAAGATATTTCGCCAGTTTCTACCTTCGACTGGATATTTTCAGGAAGCGTTAGCATGCTTAACCACTCACTAATTGTACTCTTGGGAAGTCCATATCTTGATGAGACTCCTGATATGCCTGATTTTGTTGAATCGACAAGCTTCTTTACCATTCTCGCCTTTTCAAGTGGTGAAAGATCTTTTCTAATGAGGTTTTCAAATAGGGAGGCTGCCTCTGCTTCTGCTCCCTCAAGTTGAGTTACTACTGCTGGAATTTGTTTTTCTCCTTTTGCATGTAAGGCAAAGAATCTTCTGCGGCCTATAAGAAGCTTGTATCTCTTACTTTCTTGATCAAACCTAACAACAACTGGCTGAAGAAGATCAAATTTAGACAAATGTTCTTTGATTAATTTGTCATTATTATCTTCACCAAATGAAAATGCCTTGCGAACATTTTCTTCAGCTATATCGATCAAATTTACAGGAATAGTTTTAATATTCATTATCAATATACTTAATTATTACATATTTATAAATATCATGGATAAATATGCAAACATTTTTTCCTTATATTGGTAATTCTTAACATTAATTGTATTATACGTATGCATATTATATCATAAATGCGTAGTTTACATGATTTCTAATAATCTTTATATTCGCTATCGTTATCTGTGTTTTGTATGGCGACAGACTTAGAGTTAGGTAACAAAGACACTTTACAAACCAAAGTACTACTAAAATCTGTATTTCTTTCGTATTATATTTCAATGTATAAAACTATCAACGAGGCAATTGGTTTTAACAACCACCATATCACGGTGAACGAAATATATGATTTTATTCAGGATCTTAAGTATGAGATGGGAGTTAGTACGATATCTGTAGATAAGAAGGACATTAGTCTTTGTTTCAACTTGTTACGGACAATGGGATTGTGTGAGACTCCAGAGTACATAAATCACTGCCAATAATTTTTCGATAATTTTATATATTTTATATCTTTATAGATGTTGATGGATATTTCTGGTGTTGTAGGTATGTTCGCAGCAATTCTTGTTGCGAGTGGTATCTTGATATATTTCGGCACAATCGGACTGAAGAATGACAAAACAGAGGAAGATCTTATCAAGGATAGTATGAGTGGTAATAATATTGAAGAATAATATTGTGATCACAAAATGATTTAATGGATGAATTAGAACTGGCGTTATTTTTTTAATATTTTTTAACATATATTAATTAGTTATTAATATATTCTGGTATGAGGATTAAGTGGTCATTATTTTCGAGAGAAAATACACCTAAAATGAAAGATAATGTGTATACGAAGGTTAGTAGGAGAGAAGCGTCTAATAAATGGGTGGAATATGGTGAGGATCTAGCAAACAGCAATAAATTGGAGCAAGCACTCGAGAGCTTTGATAGTGCAATAAGAATAGATCCTCGAAATGATATGGCTTGGGGTGATAAAGGTTTAGTCTTGGATAAATTAACGAGATTGGACGAATCGCTAGTAGCGTTCTCGAATGCGATTAAAATAAATCGTAATAATGCAATTACATGGAATAACAATGGATTGGCACTGTTGAGATTGAACCGGTTTAATGAATCGATTGAATGTTTTGAAGAATCGATAAAGATTAAGCCTGATTATGCTAAGGCTTGGTATAATAAAGGTAGATGTTTATCCATGATGGGTAAGCTAAGTGAATCGCAGAAGTGCTTAGATAATGCAAAAAAATTGGATCCTCTTCTATTCATAAAGCTAAGAAGGCTGAAATCTGTAGTGTAGCCTTTAGAGCTTATGTGTTGTAGAGTTGGGTTATTGATAAGTTGAATCGGTGAAAGGAGATGCATTAAAGGTGTTTGATAAGAAATACGGCTGTGGAACATGCGGCTTGCATTTTAAGGATAGGGGAGATGTTATAAAACATGTACGAGAAATGCACGCTGGAAAGTCTACTTTTTTATGTATAACGTGTGACGAGAGCTTTGATTCAGAGTCGGCGTTTAAATTGCACATGGCTCGTGATCATAGGATATAGTTTGTACAATGCTTGTTCGACAGTCGAACAAGTGATAGCTATATTTATATACTTAGTAAGTATATGAGCCGTATGGTTGAGGTGCCAATCAGCTATGGAATTATCGTGATGATTTTTGTAGGTGCGACCGCAGTTGTGGGTGTTATGGCAGTCAAATTTGTGAAAAAAAGCAGCAAGCGATACATAGTTGCGGGTAAAAGCCTACCATTATTCTTTATAGGTACTATGTTAGTATCTGAATCAGTTGATGGTAATGCCTCTCTAGGAAATGTATCTTTGACATTTCAGAATGGATTTTGGGCAGGAGGTGCCATTCCATTAGGTCTGACCATTTGTCTTGTGCTGGTTGGTGTATTTTTTGGAAGAATTTTTAACCGAATGAATATGATAACTTTGGCAGATTTTTATTTTAGGCGATATGGAAATCTGAGTGAAGTTATGAGTGGAGTATTAATGTCGATAAGCTTTATCGTTCTAGTGGCTGGTAATCTTGCAGCTAGTGGATATATCTTATCTGTTGTATTAAATATTCCATTAATATTTGGAATGCTTATCTCTACTGCTGTTGTACTACTATATACTTATTTTGGAGGGTTATTTTCCTGTGCTTATACCGATATATTTCACATATATCTAGCTTTAATTGGATTTTGGTTAGGATTTATCTATTTCATAGGCCCTTGGTCTCCCATACCTGGTGGATTGGAGACGATAGTGGCAAATGTCCCGCAGAACTTTATGAATTTGTCTGGGCTAACTGATATCCATAGCGGAGCCCTCATAAACTGGGCAGCTATTATATCACTAGGCCTAGGTGATATTGTAGCACTTGATTTTATGGAAAGAGTGTTTGCGGCAGATGGAGGACGAACTGCTCAGAAGAGTTGTTTTCTTGCAGCAGGGTTAACGTTGTTAGTATTGATTCCACTTACTATGATAGGTATAATTGGTCATACCCTAGAACCAAAGATTGCAGATCCTTTCACATTATATCCAATTATTGCTGTAGAGCATTTGCCATTTATCATCGGAGTTCTAATGCTAGTAAGTACTGTAAGCTGTGGTATGTCTACTGCCAATGGAGGCACGTTGGCTATCGCAAGCGTATTGTCAAGAAATATGATTCAGAGTAATATTGTAAGGAAGCTTTTGAAAAAGCCAGGTCTCAGTGACCGACAATTGCTGCTGGCAACACGACTGCTCGTGATCCCAATGTTCTTTACGGCATTTGCACTGGGTGCTTTAATCCCAAGGCCTGGTGTATATCTGGTACTTGCTTTTGATATAGTACTCGCTGGTTGTCTTGTTCCATTAGTGTTGGGTACGTACTGGAAAAAGTCAACTCCTGCAGCAGCAGTCGCATCCATAATTGTTGGCTCTACTTTAAGAATGGTATTCTACTTTACTATAACTGTCGCTCCACCTACTAGCCCACTATTCGTATATGCGGGTCTAGATACGATGATTCCACCCTTAGTTTCTCTGATAGTATTTGTCGGCGTAAGCTTGGCCACACAAAGAAGAGCGCCTCCTAGATCAGATGTTATTTATCTTATTCCCAATGATGACGATGTAGTAAGTGGTGCAGACGTCTCAGAATGGAGAAATCCCGTCGATGTCAGAACTTTAGTTGTCAGATCTGGTAGAAAAGGATCATCTAGTTATGATAGGGGGTTTAAGGAAAGCAAAGATGATGAAAGGTGAAGAATTTTGGAAATAGCAGCCAAAGATCAACAACCTTATCTTACGGAAGTAAAGAAGATACTTATTGCTGTAGATAAATCTGGTTACAAAAACAAAATCGTTGCATATGCCATTACACTAGCAAAAGCTTTGGATGCTGGAATATATGCAATTCATGTGATCGATGAATCGTCATTTGGTGTAGTTGGCGATATGATGTCATATTATCGGGGAGGGAAAACAGACGAATATAAAAAAATTCTCGCAAAACAAGCAGGACAACTACTAGATGATGTTAGTTCAGAAATAAGAAGAGTGAACAAAAATATAAAAGTTACAACTAACGTTGTTATTGATTCTTCTGTCCCAAATGCCATTATTGGTTATGCAAAGAAAATGGAAATTGATCTTGTCATTGTTGGCAGTCAAGGTATGACTGGATTGGAAAAATTTCTAATGGGTAGTGTTGCAAGTAAAGTCATAATCCATGCTCATTGTCCTGTTCTTGCTATTAGATAAGTACTAGTCTGGTAATGAATCTAATGTATTAATAGCATTATTGAGCTAATTTTTAGCAAACGTAGATATTTACTTTTTTCCTTGAATTATGATAGAGAAAATTTTAGTATTTGAATAATGTTCGACAATAGTGTGCCGGGACAAGGATATTCAACTATTGGGCTAAAGCCTGGAATTTTAACTAGATTGCATAAATCTACTGAGGAATATTATCCGGGTATGTTTCTTCCAAGCGCATTGATAATGATTATGAATGAGATCAAACAAGGCTTTTATTCTGTAGATATGTACAAAATAAAGATAGATTTCTCTGGAAGATATACTTCTCTAACTATAAGATCTGATGTAAAACAGTGGTTAGAAGAAAATTATCAAAACTTGCAGGAGGATTATGAACGAAAATACAAAATTACAAGCTTTACTCAATTCGGAGGTGTTTTTATGTTAAATATGTTTGAATCAAAATTTTATGCTCAAAATTATAGAATAAGATTGAAGGAATCTGATTTTCGATGGCTTGTCGAGGAGTATGAAAAACGTAGGCAGGAATATAAGATAAAACATAACGTACAGACTTTTGAACAATTTGCAGATCTATTCCTCAAAGATTTGTTTGAACGAATGAATGCAGCAAAAAAGATATTGACATTCTAAATTAAATGAAATGAGATTTACCAACTCTTTTAGTTTATATTAGAATAAAAACGTATAAAATTAATTGATAATGATTACAAATATTATATATATTTGATCTCGTGAAATCTGCTAAATGAGAAAATAATGAAGCTCAGCAAGATTCTGATAAAATAATATGTTAGTAAATTTATATTAAATTTTCAATTTTGTTATGATATGGTAAATGAATTTGAAATATTAGGTATTTGTGCTATATTTGGAGCAAACGCTGCTCTTGTATACTTTGCAAAAAATAAATTTCAATCTCGAATTGAAAAAAGTATGAATATGAAAGAAAATAATAGGAAGCTTGCAATAACCAAAACATTGAAATCTAAGGAAAACTTTTAATTCGTACGCTCGAATAGTCGCTTGATTACATTTTATTTACTACTGTCTCAGCCATTGTATTATATTGAGTTAGAGTTATATTCATTATTTCATTCCTCTTTAGAATTTGAATTAGTCTGTTCATATAAAATTACTGCCTTTATGTGACTACATGGAGTTTGAAAAAGTGCAAAGTGTCTGCAAGTACACAACCAGCCTTTATTTATACTCTTATAAGTAGAATATTTGTTTATTCCTGAAATAACTTCGTAGTCAGAATCTACTAGATGGCCTTTCTTTTTGATTATAGTAAACTTCTTGATCTTGCGTTGTTGGTATTTACTGAAAGTAGTGTGTTTACTAGTGTCAGCAGTAGCTGTATTAGACGAAGCAGTAGTTGTATTAGCCTCTTCTTCATCATCGCTAACTGACAAACTGTAATAACAAGCTATACTAATGGGTGTAATTAACTATTACATAACTGATTGTGATTTTAGATTTATTATGATTTAATTAAAAAACATCATTACTACAATTCCTTGTACTTAATTCTTCGTCTGGTGAACTTGAAATTACCTTCGATAAGATTTTTATGATATTCACATCTGATCTTAGAATATCATTTTTGTTTTTTAAATAAAATAAGGCATATTATAAGATTTAAGATTTATTGATGACTCTATTGTCTTTGATCGAATCCGCAACCTTGACATGATACGTGGACTTTCGAGCCAGTTTGTTATATGCCGTGTCTACAGTTCTCTAGACATATTGATAGATGGATGTTTTGATAGTCACGTATGTCTGACAATGCACTTCCCATTTCCTCTATTTTACTATGCATATACTATTTGTTGCCTTGTGACTTGACATTCAACCCGCTCAGTTTAATTTCTAATAATTGATTTGACATTGATTTGACAGCCAAATATCATGAAGTAAGACTTATTCATTGTTCTATTAGAAAGAGTTTTAATTGACATAATATGCCGAATAAATTATTGACATTAAACCAACAATCAAAAGTATGGCTAGTCCTAATCTCTATTTGGATTATTAATGGTTCAAGCTTTCTTGCTATTAAAGTTGCTATTGATACAATTCCTCCTTTGTTGAGTGCCGGATTAAGATTTTCAATTTCTGGGGGTATACTTTTTGCGGTTTACTTTCTACAGACCAAACGTGCAGAACACAAAAGTAATCATCATCTTAACCTTCAGCAATACCAAAAACAAGTAAAACAGCAAAAAAATACTGAATACCAACATGAATATAATAGTCAATTGCTTGCACATCTGCATACCCAAGAACGGATCACTAGGCAAGAATGGAAACACAGCTTGATTCTCGGATTAACACTTTTTGTGGGAGGTCAAGGACTACTCACTTGGGGTGCACAGTATCTTTCTTCTGGAATGACTGGATTACTCAACTCTACTATCCCTCTATGGATCGCATTAATTGGTTATTTGATATACAAATGGAGAAAAAATATGGGATTAGGACAAAAACTAACAAAATCAACAATCATTGGATTATCTGCTGGATTTGGTGGTCTTATGTTGCTTGTAGCACCCTCTATTGGTACTGGTGAACTTAGTCCTATAGGAACTGCAGCTCTTATAGGCAGCTCTGTGATATGGGCTGTCGGTTCAATGTATTCTTCTAAAGCCAAACTTCCAGTTAGCATTCTTGCATCTTCCGGCATGATAATGATAACAGGAGGTTTAATGTTAACTGCTATAAGTTTTGGACTTGGAGAATATCGCAATCTAGATTTATTACAAATATCTGGCAGATCTCTGGTAGCACAGATATATTTAATTTTGATCATTACTGTTGTAGGGTTTACAGACTTTTATTGGCTTCTTAGAGTTACATCTGCATCGTTAGCAAATACCTTTGCTTATGTTAGCCCAGTTATAGCTGTCTTGTTAGGCTGGATAGTACTGCATGAAAAGATAACAGCAATTACAGTAATAGCTATGATTGTTATTCTTATAGGAGTTGCATTAATGGTTACTAAAAGAACAAAGACAAAAAAAGTCACTCCTTCTGTTACCACTGCCTAGTTTTTAAAGCGTAATATGCCTTCTATGCCTTCTATTCTCAATTTCCTAAGGCTATGTCGTATGGATCACAGTGATAAAATAAATATGGAAATGCCATATTTATTAACTAATTCAACTATGACCAATTACTTACAGAAAATCTTATTGAGGATGACAAATATCATAAACAGATATTGCAACAGACAAATATAGATGATATTGATCTACGGATTATAAAATTGCTTGCTAGAGACTCAAGATCTCCGTACAAAGATATTGCCAGTACTGTTGGAATATCGTTAAATGCTACAAAAGACAGAATAAATAGAATGGTTTCTAATGGTGCAATAGAAAGATTTGCAGTACGTATAAACCCTGTAATATTTGGATATGAAAAAGAATGTATTTTAACACTTATGGATATTGATAAAACAATTAAGGAACAGGAGATATTAAATATGGTAAGCCTTGTAGGGGATGTGATTGTATGTGTCAAACACTTGAAAGGAACTGCTGGATTTGTGTTATATGTCAGGGCAGGGGCAGAAGAAAAGATGTCGACATTGGCTGATTTGCTAAAGCCATCAACTTTAGAAACTATCTTTGTAAGCTATAGGCCAATATCAATAAAAGTGCATAGTTCTGATTTTAAAATTATAAAATCATTATTATCAAATCCTAGAATGCTAATTGATCGTATTGCTAAAGAAGTTTTACTATCATCAAAGACTGTTGTTATCAATCATATGTATATTAAACCAAAAAGTAAAAAGTAAGAAGGCTAAAATCAATCTGGTAACTAAATACGGTAAATTGCTCCGACTATAGCACTGGCATTATTTACTGTTCCATATTTCATAGCAGTCATAGCAACCACTATTACCAGTTTAGTAGATTATTACGCTTCACCTTATGAGAGATTCAAACTATTTATAATCCTAGAATTCATTGGTTTTGCCTGCCTGGGTTTAATGGTTTACTATGGACTAGTTCGTCTCTATAATGCATTAACTCGTATAGATGAAAGGTTATTACGATATATTGAATGCGCGACTCAGCCAGTCCAATTCCAGATCATGACCCCTGCAAGCTATCTATATATACTTCATATCAGGAACATTCTGTACTGCTATGTTGAGAATTAAAAGTCATACCGCAATTCTAGTGATATTCAGTGTGGTTTGCATAGGCATGACAACTATTTCTCATCCTAATCATATTAATGCTCTTAATAAGAATACTAGCAATAGCAATAGCACTATCTTTGCTGCAACAACTTTTGCTACTGATAACATAATCACAAATATCCTGGCAAAGAATCTTGAAGATCATCTTAAAAAAGTGGGAGCTATCGTAGAAATAACGAGCAAATTACCTCAAGTGAGAAATGTATCTTATGCGAATTTACTTAATCAAACATTAAACACATTACATGGAATACCTGAATATGCAGATACAGAAAAAAGACAAGTGGCTAAAAACATAGTACACAGTAATAGTGACTTGCGTGAAGTTTTCTTTATCATGCCGAATGGAGACTCCTATTTATTTGAACCTTATTCTACACAACAGAATCTTACCACAAGCAATTTTGCCTTTAGAGATTATTTTCAAGGATCAATTAAAACAAACGATATCTATTTAGGAAATGTGATATATCCTAAGATCGCTTCTAGTTTTAGAGCAGGCACGATAGCTGTTCCTGTATATTCTTCTAAGGACAACTCCAGTATTGTCGGAGTATGGGTTGGTGGAATTGATTTTAGAGTCTTTGACAAAGAGCTTCAATCACTTAATCTCCCATCAGGTGAAAGAGTTGTTTATACAGGCTACAAAGGACAGAAAATAGCAGATTCTGATATAAATAGAAGTAAAACTGCAGAATCTTTTGCCAATCTGAATAGTTTTAAAGAGGCTATAAATGGAAAGTCTGGTTCAACAATAGATACCATAGATAACACAAAGATGTTAGTAACATATAGGCCAGTGGTGGTATTTCATAATACTTGGACTGTTCTTTTGATGCGACCACTACCACCATAATAATAATCAACTATCACGAACGTGAAGCGTTTGGCAGGTATCTCTTAGAATTAGACCTTGTATTTATCCTTGAACCCCCTCTAAAGCTTGTATTCTTATCATAAACATATCCCTATTAGGAAGATTATATGATTTCAGAATAGCTATTCTAAGCTGGCTATTTTATCATCGAGCACGTGTCTAACTCTCACAGCAAAACGTACATTTTAACTTCATGGAAATTATGTTGTAATCCTGGAGAACGATGTTGGATTGATATTCAGTGTGCTGAATGTGCTTTATGGTCACACTAGATTACTGAAGCAATATTAAGGAGTAACCGTTATCACTTGGAAGGGATGCTGGATATATTGAGTATCATGTATTTTTAATTCAACATGGTGTTATTGATCATATAGGCCAGTTAGATCAATTGGATTATAATGTAGTCTCATTTTCACCATAGGAGGATTTTGCACTTAACCGGGTATAATAATATATTTTAAAATGCTCTTTCCCATCCGTTACTACATATCATCTCAACATGTAACAGCAGCCATTTTCATTATGTGTTAATGCAAAGTAATCTACTGACGATATAATCTACTGACAATATTTTCTGTTCCATTACAAATAAAATTACCAAAATTTAGCTCATATACTATGTTGAATTTACCTGATATTGTTATTATCATACGAGTCTAGCGATAGTACTTTTTATCAAATCATAAACTAAAGTTAGTGCTTCTTGCCTTAATTATTTAAATTGGCATATATTTAAAATTATTTTCTTTCATAAAAATGAATGGAATTACTAGACTATCATTTTAATTAAAATTTGGCAAATTCCAGTACATATCAATATGGATGCTATTACTAAATATGATTAATGCTATGTTCACTAGGACAGTATTTCCATCAATCGTATACAAAAATAGTCTTGTGCTATAGGTCATTGTGATTTCTTTATTTTGTTAATGTATACCATGAACAATAATATAGATACTGTACCAACTAAGGCTACTAGTCCAGCAGGAATTAATACCGGAAAAATATTGTTTATATTGATAATACCCATAGGTCGAAATGGAACAAACACCTTAAATGATGCTAATGCGAGTGCAGAATTCTTAGAGTCGACCTTGACAAAAATTTGATATGTCCCCTCAAGAGGAAATTGGTATTCTACAGAAAAATTGCCGTTCGGAGCTCTTATGCTATAGGATTTGATAGGAGTTTTTTGTGGCAGTACTCCAATTATTGTAACTCGTGCAGAAATGTCACTTAATTGTACACCATTCTTTGAATCTTTTGTATTAAACTTTAGCGCTGTGAATCCATCCACAAGTGGTTTCTCTGGAGAATAAGTAAACTGAACTTTAGTATTCGATTGTTTATCAATCCACTCTTGGCTATTATTGGTAGCTGGAAGAACTGCTGCTTGTTGTGGCTGTTTCTGCTGAGCATACACAACAGTAGATAAACTATGTATTGATGATATACTTTCTGGCTTTAATGTCTCATTTGGAAGTACTGCGATGTTAATGAAAACAATGAAAAATAATGATAGAACGCAAAAATCTCTCAACATGATAACTGTCTCATTAACAGGCGTATTATAGACTTCTGTTTTATAATAGTACATATTCTCTAATTCATAAAAAATAAGGTTTCTGTTATGATGAAATTATTGGTAAAGATCAATCAAATATTAGTGTTGAGCCGCTATTGATATACGAGTAATAGTCGATAAGCATTTGACGATCCACAAAACACGGCTCTTATTGCAAATTGGACATTCCTTCAAAGGTAATTGTCTTTTTCATGGAAATAAATATCAATATCGATTGCCCATAGTGTGTTAAGCTAGAATTACCAACATAGGTTTATGATCTATCTAGTAATACAAAGTGAAGTTTCGTAGATGTACCAGATAGGAATAATATTCTCAGTCATAAAATTACGCAGAATTTGATCTCATATTACTCCGACTCCGATGTATATTGTCAAAAAAAGTCAAGCAGGGATGGATTTTGCTAAAACATGAAAATCTAATAAGTTCAACATGCATTTGAAAAGGAAAATATTCTTGACAATTTGAATATTGTATAGCTGTTACATTTGTATCCTAGCTTTTTGAATTCTTTTTCTTTATCTGCTTTACAAAGTCCTCCAATTTTTTTAATGTCTCTGGATGTAAGTGATGTTCTATACCTTCGGCATCAATATTTGCTATATCTTCATTTACTCCTAGTATCACCAAAAATTCAGTTAGTAAACTGTGTCTATCATGAATACTCATTGCAACTTTAATTCCTTGCTGAGTAAGACTTATTCCACGATATTTTTCGTAATTTAGATAGCCTTGCTCATATAACCTACGTATCATTTTAGTCACACTTGGAGGACTCACATTAAGAGATTCTGAAATGTCTGTAGTTGTGGCGTAGCTCTTTTGATTAATCAATTCAAATATGACTTCTAGGTAGTCTTCCATTCTGTCGGTACGCTCTTCTCTTTTTACATTGTGGGCATGACGAATAGATTCTAATCGATCAAAATTCTTGATATTTGTGTTATGTTCTTTTTTCATCGGCTCGGCAGTCAAGTGTGCTCCTCCTCTTCTTTTTCCATCTTCTATTTTTGTCCTATATGAAGTCAAAGGAGTATAAACAAACAATAGGACCTTATCAAGACGACACCATCAAGAATGTTATGTACATTATTATCATTCCGACTATAAATCCTACAATTAGGGATGGATTTAACCATGCACTTTTTCTTCACTCTCTGGCTTTAGTAACATCAATATTATTATTATTATTTTTCATCCAAGATATAATGCAATAAATCACCTGGAATATCGCACCAGCACCCACAGATAAAAATATTATTGCGGCTATTGGAGAGTATAGAAATCCCCCTATCCACACTCCAACTATTGCTGGAGCTCCAGCAATAATTCCCATCATCACTAATCTTCGTAGCATAACTTTACTATTACTTTTAGCAATTGGTGCCACTATTGCTAGCCCTTCTGTGGTGTTATGTAGTGTAAATCCAACTATTAGAAAAGTACCAAAAGCGATATTTCCAAGTAAAACCGCGGCACCTATTGCCAAGCCTTCGCCTAAGTTGTGCAAACCGATACCTATTGCTATCATAAAAGCTATTGTGAAGAGAGAACTTGATGATTGCTTCCGATGCTGCAGCTCTTGCTGATTTCTTTCCTCCACCCTCCCTTCAAACCTAGAATCCGTTGCTGCAGATGCTAAAGAAGACGATGATGATTGTAACAATTTTGAAGACTTTACTGAACTGGTAGTGGCAGTAGTAGCGCGTTCGACAAGTTTATTAGATATATATAATAAAGCTAGGAAGGAAACTATGGTAATCATTGCAATTAACATCTGACCATTAAAGACTCCTGCAACGTCTTGAGCGGCGATTTTATTAGCTTCCACTAGTGCATCTATTCCTAAAAAGAGCAACAACCCTGCAGTAAGTGAGAGAAAGAATGTGTATTTGTTTGTACTTAGCCTTTTGATGAAAGGAAACCAAAGTAGTCCTATCATTACAGGTACTACTCCTACAAACGTGCCTATTATTGCAAAGAATGAGACTTGTTCAAGATTTGGGGTAGGTGTTAATGCAGCAGCTTCGACAGACTTATGAAACCTTATTCCATCAGATGTAGTTATTCCTATTTCGTATGGTTCTCCGGGATTCCAAGAATATGGTATAATCACTTTTGCCGATGCCAATCTGGATAATGTTTTACCTGGCTCAATTGCTGCTGACTGTATTCTATCGTTAATATCTGCTTGAGCTATGATGACATCTGTAGTACCAGTATTACGTAGAAATGCTATTATTTTCGAGTCTTGGAACTCTATTCTCTCAATAGTAATCTCCGGTAATGAATTTCCTGAGTTATGCAGCAAGATTTGTCCAGCAGGACTAGACAGAAATATCATCATGCCACCCAATATGATAATTGGAATTAATGCAACAAGTATCATTTTCTTGTTTAATATCTGTGTCTTAATCTTCGCTATTATTGGATGGTGATGCTGCTGTGTTCTATCCATTGTTTCCTCGCCACCTTGTTTATCTGTTTTGTTAATATCTACTACTACCTCCATGTCCTCCTGGTAGAGTTTGTTTTGCTGTTGTTGCTGTATTTCTTTGAGCAAAATTATTATTATTATTGCTATCATTAACCATTTTATCCAATTCGTTTTTGTCTTTGACTAAGAATAAGCCCATCATCCTTTCTCAGCAAATTCTGTTTTGTGAGCATGGAACATATAATTTCCTGTATAGTTATAAGTAAATTCTAGTATTCCTCTTTCACCTTGGCTCATAGTTACCATATCAGTATATTCACTAGGCGTCAAGCTGGTTCCAGATCTATAAAGCTGGTACATATTGGCATGCAGATGAAAATTATTTATGGGATCAAATTCCAGCATGTTGACCAGATATACACGTATTAATTTATCCTTTTGAATTTGGATAGGATGATGCATATAGTAGTAAGGAATACCGTTTACTGTGTAAAAGTTATTTTCTTTATCATTATCGGTATCGTATCCATTCATCATCATTACCATTTTATCTGCAACGGGCCTTGGTTTCTTTGGATCTACAATATATACACCATACAGACCATGGGAGATATGCTCTTCTAGTGGTTGCATATGACAGTGATACGGAAATACTCCAAATGGTTTAGCATAAAACTCGTATACGAATTTTCCACCATGAGGACCAACCATGTCTATAGAGCCATCCATCTCTGCAGGATGAATGCCATGAGTGTGCAAAGAATGAGGTTTTGATCCATTATTAATGAAATTAATTCTGACTAAATCTCCTTCGGTAGCTCTTATCGTGGGTCCAGGCACAGTCCCATTAAATGTCCATACATTATAAAACACACCTGGAGATATTTCCATTACCTTATTGTCTGTAGCTATGAGTGTAAACTCTCGAAGTATAGTGCCATTAGGCAAAGTAGATACGCGACCATAGTTAAAAGTTCGTAAATATTTCATGGGATCAATAACTATTTTATTTCTATCATCAATAACCTGGTTTGTGGGATCTAAAATGTCACCTGTCGTTTGATATACGCCATGTGGAGTATTAAGAGTAGCGGCCTTTATTCTATAGTTATCACCGCTGCTACTTACTGACTTCCTTGAATCATAGTTGGTAGTGTTCGATGAATACATACTAAACGAAGAGGAAATAGCAAATACTAGAGTTAAGATGGCTATTGCCACAGTAGATATTAAAACTAGTTGTAAACGTAACATACAAGTAAATTGTTAATGAGTTAGTCTATCTAATAAGTGTTAGCCTAGGTTAATGATGTTAGCATAATCTATATAATTATAATTCATTATGAATTGCATTGCTGTATAGGTCATAATCTTATTCTTTAGTAAAGCTTTTAACACTTATCAAGGATAGATCTGTTATGGATTGCTATCTTTTTGCGAGGACTTTAAAGTCAGTTGACTCATATCAAATTTGTACAACTAATCATATTTACTAAAAATCTCTATTTTAAATAATAGACTAGTCTCTAAGATAGATTTATTTATTACATTAACAAATTAATATATCATTGATTAATAATGTGTCAATACAACTACAGAAACTTGGATTAAAGGCAAAGTTGTTTAGAGGACTTGGAGATCCTACAAGACTTTCCATATTAGAATCACTGCGTGAAAGAGAAAAGACTACGTCTCAAATAGTCATAGAAACTGGCCAAAATCAATCTAATATATCAAACCATTTGTCATGTTTGTTAGATTGTGGCCTTGTTAAAAATAGAAGACAAGGGAAAAACATATTTTATAGTCTGCGAGACAAAAAGGTTTCAAAACTTTTAGAAGAAACTGATGTAATTTTGTCAGATATAGCACACGGGATTTATGCATGTGTGAACTACAATCGATAGTAACTCTGTAAGAGAAAGAGAAGGGGGATAATGATGAAATGAAGAAACTTGATGATAAAATGCTAATCAAAGAAAATAAAGATGGTGAGAAAAAAGCAAGAAGGGAGAGTGACGATTTTGAGAAATATGGCATAACTTGTGATTGTTGTAATTTAGAATCAACAACACCATCACCGCAATCTGCTTCTGGATCAAGAGAAGAGGATGAAAATGAACAAGGACGTAAGCATCATCCTAAAGATAATAAATATAGAAAGAAATTTGATAATCCTAAATTACTCATTGTTATTGGACTTGCATTAACTATACCAATAGTTTTACTTGAATTCACTTATCATAGCATAGTGATAGATTATGTAACACTTGCTCTAGCAACACCTGTTCAATTCATACTCGGTAGACCATTTTACATAAGGTTTTATAGAGCAGTAATAAGGCAAAGAAAAGGCTTTACTACAGATACCCTAGTTGTATTAAGCACAAGTGTTGCATATGGTTATAGCCTGGTATCTCTATTAGCAGGGGCAGATTTACAATTCTTTGAAGCTTCAGCTTCAGTATTAACCATATTTACTATAGGAGAATACCTAGAAAGCAGAGTTATTAAAACTACCACAGAATCGATAAGAAATCTGCTTGCACTAAAGCCTAGGAATGCAACAGTAATTAGGAATGGTAAGGAAGAAGTAATTGATGCCGATCTCATTACTGTAGGAGACATCGTTGTAGCAAAACCAGGAGAAAAAATTGCTGCTGACGGCCAAATCGTATATGGACAGTCAACTGTAGATGAATCTATGATAAATGGAGAGTCAATTCCCGTCAACAAAAGTGTTGGTGATAAAGTTATTGGAGGTACTATCAACAAAAATGGTTATCTTCAGTTTAAGGCGTCAGCTGTTGGAAGACATACTGTACTTGCAAGCATAATTGATATGGTCAAAAAGGCAAGACTTTCAAAAGCACCAGTTCAAAGGCTTGCAGATAAAGCTGTTAGGTATTTCATACCTATCGTACTATCTATTGCTTTAGCATCCTCGCTCTACTGGTTATTTGTAGCTCATGAGTCTATTCCTTTTGCCATAACCGTTTTTGCTACAGTTCTTGTAGTGTCCTGCCCCTGTGCTTTAGGTATAGCTACACCAATGGTGATATCTTTAGGAATAGATAGGGCAGCAAAAGGAGGCATATTGATAAAGGGTGGACAGTACCTTGAGAAGTTATCGTCAATAGATACAATTGTATTTGACAAGACAGGAACCCTTACAACTGGCAAGCCAGGAGTCACAGACTTAATTCCCAGCTATGATTACAATGAATTTGAGCTATTGCAGCTGGCGTCTTCTGCTGAATTTAAATCAGAACATCCAATAGCACAAGCCATAGTCAAAAAGGCATCTGAACAATCAATACCCACGCTTAGCGTCTCAGATTTCAACTCAATATCTGGTCATGGAGTTGTAGCGTCTTACTTGCAAAACAAAATCTTTGTTGGTAGTCCAAAGGATCTTACCAATAATTACAAAGATAGCAATAGTGATGTTGCCATAGAAGTGTTACCAGGTAAATTACAATCAAAAATCTTTGATTTAGAGGATGAAGGCAAAACAGTAGTCACTGTCTATTTGGAAAACAAATTAGTTGGTCTAATAGCAGTAGCTGACACAATAAGAGAGAGTTCAAAATATGTGATTGATGAAATTAGAAATACCAATATAGACATAATACTTATGACTGGCGATAATCAAAGAACTGCGAATACAATTGCCAACAAATTAGGCATAAAAAATGTTTTAGCTCAGATTTTACCAGAAACAAAAGCTGAAGAAATCAAAAAGCTCCAAAATCAAGGTAGGATGGTTGCAATGATAGGTGACGGGATTAATGATGCACCAGCATTGACACAATCTGATATAGGATTTGCTATGGGTTCTGGGACTGATGTTGCAATGTCAGCAGGACACATAATACTGATGAAAAGTGATTTGCGTTGTGTTCTTTCTGCATTCAAAATAGGCAAGTATTCATTCAAGAAAATAAAACAAAATCTAGCCATATCATTTGCTTACAACGTCATAACAATATCAATAGCGGCTGGATTATTCTATAGTCTGACGAATTCTCTTGTACTTACACCAGGCTTTGCTGCACTTGGATGGATAATTAGCGATTCTACTGTATTTGGAAACTCTCTATTGACAAGAAAGTTTCCCTTATAAGGTTAGAGGCATAATGAAGCTTAATAATTAATATACTGTCTGATCCAAAATTGATTAGTTATGGTTACTATGGAACGATCTTCTTATATCTTATTTATCATTTTAGCCCAATACCATCAATAAAAGTAATCAGATCATCATATTGTTTAAGAAAAATGAGACCTCTCTCAGATATTGATACTAGCCCGTTATCATGGCGTTGAAGCATTCCTTTTCTTTCCAATTCAGCAAAATGAATTATCATTTTGTCGTACGATAGTCTAGAGTAACGCTGCACATGAGTAGGTTTTGCTAAATTATCATTGTGTAGCATGTCATCTCGTATGCCGCATAGTATTTCATAAAATATTTGCAGTTTATGCCTCTTCATGTTTCGATATTTGGCACCCTGCGTCTCACTAAAGATTTGGCATAATACACGCCATATGCAAACAAGAAAAGACCTGCCAAGCGAAATACAAGTGAACTGATGAATGTGTGAGGGCCACCATCAAAGTATGTCATCAACAATAACAATTGCTCAAGCCAAAGCAGCGTAAATGCAGCTGGAACACAAAGTAACTTGATATCTGCCTTTCTAATTAATGAATCAAAAGTACTTTTAAAGATATAAGCTAATACTAACATATTAAAGACGCTCATTAAAATTCTTACATCCACAAGATCAGAATGTCTAAGATATGGGTTCAATATTATATCCGAAACCTCGACTAGGACCGGTACCAGAACAAATCCTACTATTACACAACTTACCAAAGTATGCTTGATTTGCAGTCTGATATGGGAATTATAATGCAGTTTATGCTTGGAAGTATAGATTTCCGGTTGGTCTTGTTCTTCTAGTTGATGTAAAATCTTGTCTGTATTGCCCTTGTATTTATATGATATAGCAATTAATACCAACCCTTCAGATTGTAACATTATTTGAATCCAAAATAATTCTGGATATAACAAATCATTTGTCCTGAAAATAAAGCTAAAATATTCAACCAGAGAACAAATACCCAGCAATACAAAACCAGTTGGTAATCCTAATAGATGTCCAAAATGAGAAAACCTGTATGGTTTATAGCAATACCAAGATATTATGAAAGCAAAAGATGCAGAAACAACAGAAATAATCAGACATACGGCAGTTGAAAAAGGTGTAGTCAGCAGCACAAATGGATTTAGAAAAGTATCTAAAGTAGTGCCGTTTAATTCTAGCAAGGGCTTGGACACTAATAATGCACAAATCAAATAATAAAAAAGTTACTCATTTAAAGAGAGTTACTTAGTATAGTAATTAATACATACACCTAAAGTGAGCAATATATAAAAAGTCATAAGGTAAAATAATCACTAGTTCGAACTACTTAGGAAGCATGTGACAATCTAGGTTTTTACTTGGTGGTGATGACCCAGACTTGAACATGTGGGTGGACTTATTGCTTTGACACCTTCCTTCCTTTGACTAGATTTTCTTTCGAAAGTAATCTATTCTCATATTGTTATCCTTGATAGAAATCTTGAATAAATTATCCAAATCAAACTTCTAAAGAAATAAACTTCGAGTTCTATGCTCAACTCTAGTTCATTCGCTGGTTGTACTATAAAACTTATGAACTTCACAAATTAATTAGACCAGTGCAAAACTCCAAAAAGTACGAAATAAGAATCATGATCGGAATATTAGGTATAGCCTTAACGTCTATGCTTTTAATGAACTCAGGTATCGTTACAACTGCTAGAGCACAAGGAACCTCTCCAATCCCGTCCAACATATCTTCACAAGAACAAGGTAATTCAACACTACACTCTAGCGATAATGCGACTGATGTGGTTCGAGATTCACAATTAGTTCTTTTAGAAGGCAAATCTATACCAGCTAAGGGATTCATACATCTGTATGATACTACGCCCTATATGATAATGAATGGACACGTAGCAGCAGTTATTCCATGTGATGCGAATTCCAAGCCAGTAGCAAATATCTTGATAGGCCAAGCACCTAACTTAAAACCTGCTGAACTTGAGAACATCAAAGAACTGTCAACGCCAGGCAAATCATGTTTGTATCATGTAGATCTTGAATCAAACCCTGGTGGACAAGCAGGTTTAATAACAGATATTGCAATTCAGAACCCAACTAATACAGAAATGAAATTCCCAGCAGCAAGTACTATAGTTATAGGTGTTAATGAGATAGAGCAAGGTGCCGAAAAAGGTGGCATGGGTAATATGACTGGATAAAAGAATAATTGGCAATTTTGGCGCGTAATTACGCCCAATATCCTAATATTTTCTTGCTGCATTAAACATAATCATTTATTTATGTAATTAATTCATTTGTCAAAAAATAATGTGAGAAAAGCCATTATCTCTGAACAGATTCTTTTTTCTCCTTAGTGTATCAAGAAGTTGACAATCGCACAAATTTTCTTTTTGAATGTTAGTGAAAAGATCTGAAAAATATAGATTGAATCTTATGATCAGTTCTTGATGAATTGTTTAGTTCACTTTATGGGCATCCACTAATAAAAATAGTATTATTGACAGTACTATTGCAAACCTATCGCATTAGCTGAGTTACCATCGCCTTGGATTTGGCTTGCTGAGTTCTGGCAATTAATGTTAGTTGGTAGATTCCCATTACCACAAACGTTAGCTTGTGCGACTGTTTGACTTCGCTTGCTATCACTGCCGTTATAATGTTTCTTCTTACTCTTTGCTAATGTATCTTGGCTAACTGTAGCTGCCACTATCAATATGCCAGCGAGTACTGCTACTGCAACAAGAGTCATTATCATTTGTCTTTTCATTTGTATTTACAAATGTATACCGTATATATCTCAACTAAGGAATAGAAATCGATATGGTAGATCTATTACTTCCGTATCAAATTATATTATGAAAATGCCAGTCTCATTTTATGGTAGTCACAATATCGCAGAATAAAGATACAGCATTTATTTACTTAATCTAAATATAATAACCAACAAAAGTTGATATGTACACGAAATATCATCATAATGAATACAAAAGATTGCTTTGTTTGGTAATCCTAATTAGTATAATCAGTATAATCTCTGGCTCTACCCAAGTACATAAAGTCATTGCAGAAAAATGTACAAATGAAAGTAAGGATAACAAGATTGCTGGACAGTGTAGATCTCAGGAATCAAATACTCCCACATCGTTTCCAACCCCAAGTTATGATGAAGCAAATCGAGTAAACACTGGAGCGGATGATTCGTCGCCTAAAGCAAAGGAGAAGAGTGACGATCATGAGCGTAATGGTGACGATTCAAAAAAATAACACCCCATTTGTTTTGCCCTTCCCCTAAGAACTTAATTACGATAACGACATATCCTTCTTACATTCGATCAGCTGTTATAAATTGGATAGCGTCAGACTTTGGTTGAAGATTATAAAGTAGAATTTGATACTTCTTTGTGACAAATTGATATCTATAAACATATCTTATACTCTTGGTTTCAGTAACATAGTTGAGCAATTTTCATTAAACTTATTAATATATGTCATCCATCATCTCATTAAAGTTATCTGTAAACTTATTTTCTTCCATAAAAAATAAAAAACTTTCCTTATATTTATTGACTACTACACTAATTGATTCTCTGTTGATAATATTATATAACGAATTTTGTTTCTGTCCCTTAGTAGAGGTTACTATATTGCCATCTTTTAACCGCTTAAGATGGTATGATACTGTTGAGGGACGCTTATGTACATATTCTACGATATCGCTAAATGTACATGAATCGTTTTCAAGAATATATAATGCAATTTGTCTTGTAATATTATTTTGAAGGGTATCTACTATTTTCATTTCCTGGTCAGGAATCTTTATAGGATAATACCTTGTAGTCCTGTAGTTAAATCTAGTTGCCCTTATGTGATCTTTTTTTTCAAGGAGATATAAATGATAGGTTAGAGTTCCGTTAGGAAGACGTGTCAATCTTAATAACTGTCTAAAACGAATACCTGGTTTTTGCAATATATGCTCAAAAATCATTCTCTTTGTGTCATCTAATGAGGGATTTGGATCGAATGTACAATTAGTCATAGGAATCATCACTCCATTTTATATCAATTATTTTTATCATTATGTCTCATTTTATCCTCTTGCCTGAATTATTGAAATTTAGTATGCCAACAGCAAACAAACAAAGCATTGCAAACAATATAACGTGTTGTAATTCAATGTCTACGATTGGAAGTATTACATCACTAATTCCATGTGCGGCGACAATGAAATACAAAAGTTCAACTACAGCTAAAGCACTAAATCCAAGTGACATAAACAAGACCCTTCTCGATCGACCTTTGTTAAAAGAAAGAAGGGACACCGTAGCCAAAAAGATGGCTATAATAAGGCTAAAAAGATGAAGTAAAATATGATATATCATGTGTGTATTTGTGATATGTGGAAGTATTACAGGAACCGTAACTAAAGCAAATACAGATAATGTTATTATCAAAAATAATCTGGATTTGCCACGAAAATGTAGAATACGCTCATTAGAATAATTGTGGTTATTGTCTCTGACTCCGTAGTTATGAGTATGATCTTGAATACCCTTTTCCTTTCGCGTTCCCAATATCAGTTATCATTCTAAGATTTCGTATTATAAATCTAATTACCAACGGCTAGATGAAATTGATTACGATAATAACAGTTTATTCAATGAATAAACTACAATCTTTATTATGTTGATAAAGTATCTCTTTAATTCAGATATTATATCTTATGCGACAGTTAGAAATTATCCTCAAGAATCTCATATTGGATCGGATGAATCTATGGTAAAGAAAGAAGATATAGCCTGCGATAAATGTGGAAAATCCTTTGATTCTAAAATCCAAATGGATCAACATTAAAACGATGTACACAGTAAGATGAAAGAAACCAAAGTAACAAAAAAAGTTGTACCCAGAAAAAGTTTTTGTCCTTCTAAGAAATATATTATAGTTATAAGTATCGGCGTTCTTATTGCAATTACTGCTGGTTTGATCACAAGCTATGCAACATTACCCAAGTCTTCATCAGAATCAGAATCAAAAAGGTCTTCCGCATTAGCGATAAACGGCATACAATGTAATACAGAAGAACAGCTTCTTTTTCATAGACATGCGCATCTTGATATCTTTGTTAATGGCTCACACACTTATATTCCTCCGCAAATCGGAGTCATCCCTGATCGATGTATATATTGGTTACACACCCACGATGAAACTGGAATGATACATATAGAATCACCTGTACAGAGAGACTTTACACTCGGACAGTTCTTTGATATGTGGCGCAGTAAGCTGGCCAATTCTTCAGCATTTGTTAATACACTTGAAAAAAATACTCCCACTGTATATATTAATGGTAGCAAGCAATCAGATGGAATAAATTACAAGTCAGTCAAGTTGAATGCACATGACGAAATAACATTAGTATACAGGATCCCTCCAGCTAGCATTCCTTCTCGATACGATTTCCCAAAAGGACAATAAGTTTCAGAATATCAAAACAGATTTGAATCGTCAGATACTATGGAACATGAATCTGAAAAATCTCGACTTACTATAACTACCAGATTGTAGAACCATTGCCTTAAAGGTTATACATTTCTCATAGTTACAAGAATAGATAGGTTGGAGTAGGTGTGAAATGAATCGTGCCACCATACCATCAAGGAGGAGCAGTCATTAAGAAGAAGTAGAACACTCAAAATTGTTCTTTCACTTAGTTCTGTATATCTCGCTGCAGCTGCTATCACCGTTATATTAACTGGAAGCTTATCTCTACTATCAGAGGCTGGGCACATGGTTGCTGACGTAGGTGGGGTTGCATTGGCTCTTTTTGCAGTTAATTATACCAGGAAATTGCCAACGCCAGAGCGAACATATGGCTTTTACAGAGTGGAAATACTTGCAAGTTTAGTAAATAGCGTAATTCTTATCCTACTCTCTATTTATATCTTATACGAAGGTATTAGACGTTTATTTGAGCCACCTGTGATTCCTGGCTTTCCACTCATCATTGTAGCTTCTGTTGGACTAATGGTAAACTTCATTTGTATGCGACTTCTAAGTAGTGATGGCAATCATCATGTACATTCTCATCATCACGATCATGAAGAACATG
The DNA here is from genome assembly GCA_040414675.1 of Nitrososphaeraceae archaeon. Classification (GTDB taxonomy): domain Archaea; phylum Thermoproteota; class Nitrososphaeria; order Nitrososphaerales; family Nitrososphaeraceae; genus JARBAU01. The sequence continues at coordinate 29,869 of JBEDUN010000036.1, forward strand.
CAATTGACTATCATGATAATCATGATAATAACCATGTCAGGAACAATGGAAAAGAGAGCGAAGAAAATCTCAATATAAAAGCTGCGTACCTGGAAACCCTCAGCGATACACTTGGCGCTGCAGGAGTAATTATAGCTGGAATAGTAATAATGACCAGTAATTTCTATCTTGCAGATCCGATAGTTAGTATTGGTTTGGCAATTTTTATGCTTCCAAGGACGTGGACTATAATAAAAAAGGCTGTGCATATACTAATGGAAGGATCCCCCGCCAATGTATCCCACGAACAAGTAAAGAAGGATTTATTGCAAATAAAAGGGGTGACAGGAGTCTTTGAATTACATATCTGGATCATCACCTCTGGAATGAATGCCTTATCCGCTCATGTCGTAGTAATTGATACTAGCAGATCACAGTCAATTCTGCAAGAAGTCAATTCTCTACTAGAAAGGAAATATGGCGTTACACACGCGACAATCCAAATTGAAAGATATCATTCTGAGCCCACTGAAGGAAGATCATTCTAATGACTATTCTACCTGGTTCAATTATACTAGCATAAAATTAATAGATTATAACTATTCAGTTATAGTCAGTAAAGACGCAGACATTTCGATTAGATTCTGTGTGTCGAAATGTACCATCGCTGTATATACATGAGTATTCTATGGAGATCTTATCTTGAGCACTTGTATGATTCTTTACAGCTAAAATGTAATAAGGAGTTGAAAAGAAGAAATAAGTATTTGATGTTATGGCTACAAATAGCAGTAACGATATAAAAACGTATAGAAAATAAGGGGATATCATCAGTTAAACCATAGATTATGAATAAAATGAAGTTATAAGATGTGTTGTCAACAATATTATATTATCAGAAAAAAGTGAATTAATTTAAATGTATACGTTAGTTATCTTTGGAGACATATTCTATGTAATATTTGAACTAGACATAATCCTAGGAACTATAATGTTGGGAGTACTTTAAACTTGAACGATACTTTTAAACAGGAATAAAAATATGTGCATTCAATACGCTTATCAATTAATTTACTATGATGTTATTTTTTCTTATTATATAAATACCGTAAGCGCATACATGTGCATTGAAGAGAATGACTTTGTATAGAACATATGCTAATACCAAATTAGTATTTTTTTTATCCCTAATTACATTACTATTATTGTTGTATTCATTCAATACCAGTTATCGATTTGCTCTTGCAAAACAACAAAGCACTATGTCGTTCTCTATCAACCAATCCAGAGTTCTAGGAGATATAGCATCGAATCTTTTTGGTAGTAGTTCAGACTCTTCAGTAGCCGGTTATCATCCTCAAATTCATAATGAGTCCACATCAAAGTCAGACGCTCAAGCTAAAGGATTATTAAATAACGATCATAGGTTTGCCCAAGCAGAGCAACAAAAGACTGTATTAGCAGCTAATTCTAACCAATCTAAGAGAATACTTGGAGCTATAGCATCGAATTTATGGGCCGACTATGCTGATGCTGTAGTAGGCGGTTATCATCGACCAGTTTATAACGAGTCCGAATCAAAACCTGATGCACCAGCAAAAGAAAAAGGATTCTTGGTCGCAAGTATAAAACCTGTCACTGTTTCATATCCTTCTGATTGGATAAAGAGCAAGGCTATCGATATGCAATTTACAGGAGTTCATTCTACTCCAATTATTCGTTTCTTGATCCCTGATTTTGCAGCCGGTACTAGTAAAAGCAATTTTGTTGGAATTGCCAAATACATTATTGGTGGTAATAGGACTGCAGCAATGTCCTTGTCTAATTATATTACTGAAGAACTTAAGGAATTAGAAACTGATGGCAGCTTTCATCTTTTTGAATCATATGCTGACAGAATGGGACAAAATCAAAACCTAGCACATAGGATGGTCTATGCCACCAACGTAATAGACAGTTCGCCTAATAGCGGAGCTCAAGTCATTGGCCATAGGAAGACCGTGGAAATAATCACTGTTAATAATGGAACAGCATATTTCTTTGTATACAGTGCAAATGCCGATAGATATCCTGTCTACTTGGCTAACGTACTTAAGATGCTCAACTCATTGGAAATTAGATGATATAGTGGCAATAAGCACTCTTTACAATAGCAAATTTACAGAATTAAATCTTGATCAAACAAAATGGAATATCTTTCTCACTTTGATCCTCAAAGCATATAGTAAGTATATGAATATTTAGGAAATTGATTCATTATGTCATAATATGCTCTGTTGCATGATTCTTATGTTATAAGTGATACTTATTTGACCACTTCCAATTTAGCTTGCCGGTCGTGATTATCTGGTATGGTTGATTGGCGTTCCTATAATCAATCACTTGTAAGACG
>JBEDUN010000037.1:0-15398 GCA_040414675.1 Nitrososphaeraceae archaeon
ACCATCTAATCTTATTTCAGATAAAGCAAGTGGAAATATATCGCGTTCATAAAAATAAGACTGTGCTGGTTGTATATCCACATTATACAATCTATATTTTCCAAATTTACCACCACCTAGTCTTTCAATTCTTCTGGCTATGGTTGATGCTTTTGTGGAATCTAACAATGTTAATTTTAAAACATCTGATTTTGTAGTATCTATAATTCTTTCATACCTTAATACAAATTCATGATCTTTAATTAATGACTGAATATTTTCATTTTCTTTACTTTCTAATAATATCGATTTTAGATCCGATTTGTCATTTGCTGCAACATATATAGAATGAGTCCAATTATCCTCTAGTCTAATAGTATAACTACTACTAGCATCATTATTCTTCTTTTTTTGCTTTATCCAAAAAATCATTTTATCTTCTAAGGGATATGCGTCAAATAACCAACCGGATATTTTATTTCCGCCACTACTGCCACTATCACTACCTATCAATGCACTTTTTCCGCCCAATCACAATTATATTTAGAGATCTTAATGATCATACAACCACTCATTTTCAGTTGTAATATTTGATAAGCCATCTAGTGGCCGGGACGGTTACCGTATAATACCATATAAGATGTAGAGAGAGATACCGTCAGGGAGGGATAAAGCAGTATACATCAAATATTTTAACTAAAGAAATCAAATGATAGATAAAGGCCCTACATGCTTATCATCTATAATACTGAGCATAACCACGAAACAAGAATACCAAGAAAGTGGTCAGATAAAACTAGATTATAACATTATCTAAAACGGGTCGGGGTAGGTTATTGTGTTTAAAAATCTGCATTTCTATATCCTTCTCCTCGTTGTTATTGTACTTTCCTAATCAACACGTCTGGTAATCTCTTTAATGCAGGAGATTTGGGGTCTACCTCAAAAGCCTTGTTTGAATAATATTTCGCCCCAGTGTTATTTCCAATATTATACAGTGCCTGCGCCTTGAAGACCAGAGCATCAAGATGATTTGGATCTATCTTGAGGGCTTTATCAAGGTAAACAATGGCCTGTGTATAATTACCTAAACCATTTAGGGACCATCCAATATTACTCAATGACCATTTGTATGTAGGGTCTATTTTAAGAGCCTTATCAAGGTAAACAATAGCTTGTCTATAATTACCAAATTCATTTTGTGACCATCCTTTACCGTCCCACGCATTAACATAATTAGGATCTATTTCAAGTGCCTTGTCATATGCAGTTATTGCTCCACTAAAATTTCCCATTTTATTTAACGCATCACCTTTACTTACCCATTTACTACCTTCAGCATCAACTTCTTTACTACCAATAATAAGGATACAAAAAATAGCAACAGATACTATTGATATAACATATTTGTTAATGGTTTTCATATATTTCTATTTTAGAACTTTCATTTCCCTATATATAATATACCTCATTTATTTTCCAGTTAATAGACAGGCTTAGATCTGAGGAAAATGTGATTATGCAGAGTTCAGACATCCTTCATGAAAAACAAATGATCCTTGGTAGATGTTAAAGCACAAAAAGTTGCTATGGTAATCACATTTCAATAGCAAAAGAAAATTTGTAATTCCTGTCTATATTCTGGGAACTATAGATCAGTCCCTTTGTGAGGTCAGGACAGAAGTAAAAACTGTTATTGACAATTTTGTATTCTAGACAAGTATTTAACGGCAATAGGTCAGGGGGCATTTGATTGATTGATTGATCTTTTCCTTTTTAAGTGAGAAGCATATCAAAACTTCTGGCTTGCTTGTTTTCTTTTCATATTCATTATCAGTACAAAATATCTATTTAAAAAATAGAATGCCCACCAAAGAAGATATCGAATCTGATTAGATTCAATATGTCAAAACGAATATCAACACGAAGATTTAGTATTTAATAGATGATATCTACCAAGATTATTGTAGTCGGTTCGATAAACTGGGATACTATTTTATTTGCCGAACAATTTCCAATTCCTGGAGAAGTCAGAATTGAAAAGATTAAAGAAGTTCCAGGAGGAAAAGGAGCAAATATCTCAATTGCCTCTTCACGAATACTCGGATCTAACACTGTAGCAATTTTTGGAGTGTTAGGAAGAGACAATATAGCAAAAAAACAAGTTCATATTCTTGAGAATGAAGGTGTAGTGACCAATATGCTATACTTTACAAGGAACATTCCCTCAGGTCGTGAATATATCGTAGTCGATGCAAAGGGAAGAAATGTCATTTTGACTTACAAACACACTAATGACATACTTTCCGAAAAAGTCATCAATTCAAGGATGTTCATAAATATATTAACAATACAAATCTAACAGTATGTGTTGTATATGCTATACTTAATTAGGGGTATCTACTTTGTAAAGGGAGCTTAAAAAATGACCCAGCTCCAACCCCAGCATCAATATGACCAACAATCAGAAGCCTATAGCAACTTTATTAATTCAATAGATAGTCAGGCAACCCGCCGGGAATACAACCTGAGACTATCATATTTCATGCAATTTTGCAACCTGACAAATCATGATGATATGTTACTTATTTCAGTAAACGAATTGGAAAGCAAGATACGAAATTATATCGTCTGGTTACGACACGACAGAAAATTAGCACCGGCTACGGTATCTGCCTATATTACCGCTATAACCCACTTTTATGAAATGAATAGTCTTACATTGCACTGGAAACGTCTAAAGAAATTCAAAGCAAAACATTACAGTGTTGTAGAAGATAAACCCTATTCACTAGACCAGATTAAAATTCTCGTTGAGGCTGCTTCCTTAAGAGACAAGTGTATGATTCTGGTAATGTGTTCTGCTGGCTTGCGGCGTGGTGCTTTATCATATCTAAGGATAAGAGACCTAGAAAAAATTACCAAGTACGGCCTGTACAAACTATTTGTATACAAGAAAGAGCAGGAGCAGTACATCAGTTATTGTACACCGGAATGCACCAAGTATATCGACCAATATCTAGACTGGCGGCAGCGAATGGGCGAGCAGCTAAAGCCAAACTCGCCATTATTCCGAATAGAGTTTGATACGGTAACCGAGATAAATAGACCAAAGGCAATCAGCCCAAATACTATTGCATTTATGATTCAAAAGCTATTACATAAAACTGGAGTAAGAACACCAAGTGAAGATCACACGCTGCGTAGTGAGCTAATGCAAACACATGGCTTTCGCAAGTTCTTCAAAACTACTTGTATAAACTCTGGAGTACACCCATTGTATAGCGAATATTTAATGGGACATAGGACAGGTCTAACCAAGTCATACTTCAAACCAACAGACCAGGAACTACTCGAGGGCAATGATAAGGCCTTAGGCTATGTTGCAGCAATAAACGATCTAACTATAAATGAAGAGCATCGACTAACCAAGAAAGTTAATGAATTGCGGGTAAAAAATGATCAGATTATGGAGCTAGAAAGACAGCATAGGAAGGAACTGGAAAGTGTTCAAAACCAAATGAGCCAGATATTTGCAATGATAAGGCAAAATCCGAAACTAGCAGAGATCAAGCCCGAGGTATTAGTAGAGAAGAAATTCAAACTATAAGTCAAGTTAAACAAAAGATAATAATTTCTTTGACTCGTCTATCTTATCTTTTTAGTTGCTTCGCTGCTGTATGTTCATGGTCTATCTTATCTTTTAGTTGCTTCGCTGTTGTATCAATGGTAATGCACCAATTATTATACTTCTCATGGTAGAATGCAGACTTATCATATCCAAACCTGGAATCAAATCCCTCTCGCATAATTTTAAGATCCGGATCGACGTATCCTGACTTTTCCAACTCCTTTGACATCATCAAAAAAGATTCTAAAACTGGATCCGCATATTGATTCATTTCTAATGACATATAAAATCTCCACATGTATTTTTGGTGTTCTTTATTTATCGAACTTTGCAAGCTTTTGAATTCTATTATTGACTTGCCAGGATCAATAAGCCGAAAAATTCTACTTCTACTTATGAATTCAAATAATTTCAACTGCAAGTCTGCGATTTTGGTGTACGCCAAATTACATACTTTAGACAGTGTTTCTTTATCGTAAATAGCCTTTGGCCATAGAATGGTGGTTTTCCAGAATATCAAATCTCTAAACAAATAAAATATTTGAATTGCACCATATAGTAGAACAAATGGCACATAGTCTTCTAACTCCTTAAGATATGAAGCCTCCTTATTTTTTACTTCGAGAATATACAATTGAGGATCCAAAATAAATTTTTCTTGAGATTCTTTATAAGTATTTTTAGCCTGTCTTAAATCTACAAAACGTATTCCTGGCTCATATTTATACGTCAAGTGCTCAATTTGAGTCCCAATTCTCTGTACCATTGAATCAACCTTCAGCTGTTGGTTCCGTGCAATCTCGTCATAAAGACTCAGTACATTGTAAGAATGCTCAATATGCTCCTCAGTCTGTTCCCTATATCTTTCAATTTCCCCTAAACTCCATTTAGATGGGTCTGATTCCGCTATACCTAAGATTTTAGATATGGTTGAATAATCCTTCTCGTTGATTCTTTTATTAGAATTGTGTAATAAATTAAGATAAGCCTTTTCAAACCTGGTCAGTTCGTCGGGGACTAAAACTAATGGATTGTCTGTGTTTACATATAACTTATGGTCTCGCCTGTTTTTGCTTTCATCTCTGAGCGTTTTATCTTCCAAGAGCTGTTGTAGCGTATCGAACACAGGTACCCTTGAAATATGAGATTTTAGTCCCTCTACAATATCTTCTTTTGTACATCCCTGATGTTTTCTAACAAATTCTATAGCAAGTTTCCTTCTCTCCTCACTATCCATAGGCTATCATTATACGCGTATACACGTATATATATTTATACATATTAATCTATTGTTGTATACAATATGCGAGGAGACTGATTGAGTACCATCATTATTCAAAACGAAACGAAGAACTTGCTAAAACAAATCGGTAAGAAAAGTCAGACGTATGATGATATCATAAGAGATCTAATCAAAATAAAGGAAAATCCCGATCATCGTATATTTGACGGCAATAATGCTAAAACTTCAAGCAATCAAGTGGCCGTAACTCGGAGAAGCGATTCGCAATGAACCAACATTGCTTAGAGTATGAGATTAGTAATGATATATGTGAATGCATAGAATGCAATAACAAAGCTACAACGACGATAGAAGTAAAAGTTGGTGTACTGGGGGTAATTCCTCTATTTTTATGCCTTAACTGTGTACGAAAATTCAATGAGAATTGAAAAAATGACAACACTGGTTGTAACTGTAATTAATGGAACTAAGATAAAGACAAGTAAGCGACCTCACATTTTAGGCGTTGAAAATGAAGCCGTGTATACATTTCAGTCATTGCGAGTTCAGAGATGAAAAAACATTCTGCTTCAGAGTGTCTGTCTGTCAGATACAAACTGAACTACCTTAATAGAACAAGAAATCAAGCTAACGTTTACAAATTTAGTATCAGCAGACCTTATAGTAATATCCAACCGATAAAGAAAAAATCACTCCATACAGAGTGGTATAAAAGAAAAAGTGGTTCTACTAATGAAAGTAAATAACAATAACAATAACAATAACAATAAAATAGAGATTCCAATATGTGACGAAATCAAGGAATTAGGATTCGCTAACGTCTATTTGCTAAATGATAAGAAGGATCAATACATTGAACTAATCCACCCAAACTCTAACGGTAAAGGTGGTATACAATGTCCATACAAAAAGAAGAAGAATGGTTTAAGAGAGCTTGCATTAGAATTAGTTAGTTTACTTCAAGAATCTGGATTTGACGAGAAAATAGCTAAGAAGTTCACATTACTGTTTACAAAAGATATCCTGAAATTTGAAGAACAATCTAAAAAAACGTATAGAGATCATGTTATCGAGGAAATATTAGAAAGAAGGAAGAACTACGCCAATCTTAGTCATGAAGAATGGAGAACAATACTTACCGAAAAATATCAAACCTTGCAGAATACCGTCAGAAACAACATACCTGAAATGTGGACAGGATTAGAATTTATGCTTTCTGTCCTAAGGATCCTCAATATTCATGACTGTACTCTTCCATTTATAGGAATATTACTAGGTCGTCCCAGTTCGTACAAAACACAGATTATCAAACTGCTAACGAAATGGTATTGCTGCTACTACACAGACGACTTTACTGCCAAGTCCTTTGTGTCCCATAGTACGTCCGTATCTGAAGAAGAACTTGCAAAAATAGACATGTTGCCAAAGATAAAAAATAGACTGTTTCTAACCCCTGAACTTGCCCCAACTTTTACAGTAAAGGACGAAGATCTAGCAAAGACAATTGGTATGATAACAAGAATAGCTGATGGTCATGGTTTCGTGAGTAACTCTGGTGCACATGGTCAGCGAGGATATACAGATGATATGATGTTCACTTGGGTTGGAGCGGCTGTCGATATTCCCTATAAGGTATACAAAATGCTAAGTTTTCTTGGCTTTAAATTATACTTTTTCAGACTACCATTTAAAGAAGCAGCAGAGGACGACCTACTGAGACAAATGTCGGAAGACTTTTCAGACAAGATTAATAGGATTGAAATTGCACTATATGACTATCTCTACTTTTTTGAGATGGGCCCTGAACTTGTCTACAATAATGAACTGCATAAGGTAAAATGGGACAATTCTAAGGACAATGAAGAAGCAAGAAAGTATATAGTAAAACTTGGAATACTGTTACAACATCTAAGATGTATTGCTGTAACATGGCATACAGAAGGAACTCAAGAATCTGACTATTCTTATTCTGTCTCTCAACCTGAAGCTCCAATTCGTGCTATAATGTTGCTACAAAACCTTGCTAGAGGCCATGCATTATCCCAAGGTAGAAACTACCTGACATTGAAAGACATTCCTGTTGTAGTAAAGTGTGTGCTGTCAACTGCTCAAATAGAAAGAGTAGGCTTTTTCTATCTTTTAATCAATAATGATGGCGATATTTCAACTGATCAGATAATGGAGTATCTCCACGTATCACGTCCTACTGCATTAAGAACTATGGCTGAACTTAAAGCAATTAAACTGGTAGACTCGTATGATTTTGACGAACACCAAAAAGGAGATCACTTTGTAAGACATATGAAACTTAAGGACAAGTTCAAATGGTTCCTTTCATCAGAGTTTAGGGAATTATGCGAAGGTTTTGTACCTGTCGATAATAAACAATTCATGCAGGATAAATTAACTGATAAAGAAAAAAACACCCCATACGGGAAGCCAACTTTAACACAGAATCACGTAGATACATTCTGGTCTGTTTTTCAGAAGATGGAAGATGAGCAATCACAAGTATCAGCAACAGCAGAGGTAGACAAGAATACGATAAGTGGTGAACTCCTAAAACAGCGATTAGTCATGACTGGTCAATTCAAAGAAAGAGAAGCAGTCAGAATAATCGAAGGAATGGAGGAGTTTGGTAATATAGAGATTGTTTCGTACGATACCTTTAGACGAAAAGCAGGCATGAAGGAGAGCTTTGCATGACAACAACTGAAAAATCATGTGTGTATGGGGGTAATTTTTCTTTATCAGTTGATTTGTTTTCAGTTAGAGAAGGGTTAGACTATATTCTAAGGCATTTTGATTATGATGATCAACCAATGTGGCCTAGAACTATTTCAACCAAGTTAACAGAAGGCGCACAAATTATTGTAAATAGCAAAGAAGAAGCATTAAACTACTATAAAACAGCAAACTTTCTTGATTGCAAGATCAGTGGTTACCCTAAATTCAAAAAGGGATTTTCAAAGATAGCACCCAGTCTTATCTTTATAGATCTAGATCAAGCAAAGGGAAGGAAGGTACTTGATAAACAATTAGAAAACACTCTTGTAAATATCCAGAATCTATTTAGTAGTAATAATCAATTCAAACCTACTGTCCTATGGTCAGGTAAAGGATATCATATCTATATACCAATCACAGGATTTGTTTTAGAAAACGAGGATATATTTCAGATAACATCCAATCCATCAAGGAAGTTTTTGCAATGGTCTGAACAATACCTTTCCTCTAACAAGGCTGATCCGTGTCATACAATGGGTTTATCATTTAACAATTGCATGCTAAGAATTCCAAATTCGATAAATTCGAGAAGTAACCAACAGGTAAGGATAATTCAACGTTGGAATGGTCTTACTGATACAAATATAGTGACTTCAAGTAGGAATACGATCAGGCCAAGTATTAAACCCCTATTATACGAGTTTTACATTCACTTGGCAGATATCAGGTTCAACGAATTTATTGGTATCAATATAAGGACCAAGAGGGATAACTCAAAGTATGCCAAGTATTGGAGCGATCCCTAAAAGTGGTCTACAGCAGTAAAACCTCCTCGTGGTGTAGACTGGTTAATACCAATTTACTGCGACAAGTAAAAATCAAAAAGAAAAGTGAAAAAAATGACTGACCAAACAAAAAGTCAAAAAGAACAAATAAGTGAAGAAATGTATAATCCCAAATATTTTGTAGATAAGAATGGAAATGAGAGAAAGAATGAACTGGTTCAATGTAGCCATTGTCGTCACGCATGGAGCATGAAAACTAGTGTTTCTATAACCTCGTGTACGTCGCGTAAGAAGGTTCGTGTCAGTCAGGAATGGAATTTGGAGGTGATGGATAGAAAATGATGAAGACTGTACTGAAGACAAAACCAGATATAAAATCTAAACCTAAAATGATTAGTAGTAAGATTAAACCTAAGGCGCACGGCAGATACACAACTTGTATAGTGCAATGGAGGATGGGTCAGAACAGACAACACTATGCCATAGCAGAGGTCGAGGGTAAAATAGTAAGATGGTTTGCAATATCGATAAATTGGGAGTATGAAGACTACGAAATGCAATGGTTAGAGCCATATGAAATGATAGGTATTGACCAAGGCGTTACAGCATACAGACCAAGCGGGGAAAAATACTGGAACTGAAGATACTTGATAAATTCCTACGCCATGACAATTGGATCAAGATATATGATGCTAAAAGATGGTGAGTAGCAAAATGGGTATTGATGTTGTCATTAAATGGCGAGGTAAGAATGAAGCAGTAGATTTTCAAAAGCAGTTCGACCACATGGTGAAGTGGATGATTTCACATGGAGTAACAGACGAGGACAGAACTAGCGAAAACTGGTATAACTTTGTAAAGAAAATGACCGGTGCAAAATCAACAATGGGACATTTAGGTGTCTTGAGAGAGGCGTATCACACCAATGTGATTCCAGAGGGATCCTATGGAAATGTATTACTTAGCGATTATATTGATATTGTTACATTCACACCTGAGAGTGAATACGATAACCTAAAATATCATAAGGCGCGGGACCAGGTGAGAGAACTACAGGAGAGGGAGAAGAATAATATGCCATATGCGTTAAAACACCTCCTTAAAGAAGCATGGGAAAATGATGAAAATATATGCAAAATAACTGCTGTAGAATTAAGGAGTAGGTTAACAGTCGCAAAGAATATCACGAGAACTAGGTACAAGATTCTAAGTTACAATCCAGAGTTACTAGAGGCTAACATTCAATCATTCGAGGATTTTGTTGATTTGTACGAAGAGAAAGAAATATCAGGTTTAGAACCATTTATTCATGTATCATATTAGAAAATGAGAAAATAGCAACTAATTAGTAGAATAAACTGAAATGATAAAACTATAAGTCAGTAATCTCCAGACCCAATTATTTGAAAACTGCACAGCAAGAGTCGGAATCAGAAAAACATTCTTGCCAAATAGCAGAAGTAATTAAGCGACAGAAGCAAATCGAACATGAAGCTAATGGTGTACTGCAAACTATGATGTAGCAGTATAAATGGTAATAATAAATAAAATACACAAAGGATGAAAGTAACTATGATAATCAGCTGCATTATATAAGGGCTCAATTTCACTTGTCCCAACAACTATAACCTTGCAACCAGTCATGTATCTAGGATAACTCTATGCTACTGGAGCGGATATGGATAGTTGTGTAGCCCAAAACTGCAAATGTGCTACATTCAAAACATAAACTAAATTGCTTGTTTTCATACTTCGATTCCTCAGAATATGTCTGTTTGGGTAATTCCTTCTTTGCATACAGAGTATATAATTAGTCAATAAACACTATGGAATTTTTAATTGATTGATTCAATCCAATGAGCTATAAACGCCAAATGATATAGTAATAATGAGGTAAAACAAAATGAAAAGATACTTTACAGAAAGTGGCCTAATGCAACAAGAAATAAACGTAATCTGGGATAGAGTAAGAGTCAAAAACGCTATTTTAATGCGTGTAGACTCTAAATACGTGTTACAGCACTACGACACAATTATCCTAGAGGTAGAACATGGCGAGGTAAAGCGCATCAGGCCAAACATACCTGTAAGCTCAACAAGAGCAATCAACCAAGTCATTGAATACCTTGGCTTATCCTGCTCTGCTAAGGGTTTCAAGAAGAGAAGCGACTTAGGTGCAGATCTAGGGAGAAACTGAGCAATAATGATCTACACAATAGATACAGATACGATTAAACTATCGTACTAGGATATGTGTACCTTAATTGGCCTACTAACAATGGTAAACCAGTCCAAGAAGGCTAACGACAACAGTATGTGCCTAGAGAAGATAGTCAGACAGCAGGTATTACAGGAGTACGTGAAGAACTGAATGGGCAAGAAACTAGGAGTATTTCTTATAGGGATATCAGTCGCAGTGATCGTTATTGCACTATCCTCCTTCAACACGACGTGGTATACTCTACAACTAGCCAAACGAGATGTAGTAGCCTCTTGCAAGGACTTGAAAGTAAAAACGTATGCTGTCAAAAGCGCATTAGCCAATATACCAGTAGAGAGCCAAACAGCTAGCAATAAAGCATCCTGGACAAATGCAAAGGAAACCTACAACGACAAATGTGCGATATTTACAGGAAGAATAATAGATTGATCCATTACGAACCAACCTATGAATTGACCTGGGAAGAAGCAAACACATTCACAGTGTGTAAAAGGTGTGGGCAGAGTGACAAGTTAAGTAGATACTTAGAACTCAGACAAGAATCAATAGAAGCATACGTTGAGGGATTAGAAGACTGGACTGATGTAGATACTACAGACAGCGATTATGGTAATATAGAAGGGCTTCGAATTTGAGCGCTATCAGATAGGATATAGCATGAAATGAGATGCATATCTATCATGCAGCCCTACGCCAAGCTAATACTAACTGGAAGAAAAAAGATTGAACTGCGAAACTGGAATATATTGAATAGAACTTCCAATCTATACATACACGTTCCTAGCAGGATAGATATAGACGCCTGCAAGAGATTCGGATACGATCCTAGCAAGCTAGCACAGACCAAACAATCGATCATAGGCCAGATGATGATCGGCTATCTAAAAGAGTATAATACAGTACAAGAATTCAAGAAGGACAGATACCTGCATTTATCTGATCAGTTCTATAGGTATGGTTTCGTGATAGTAGGATACAAAAGGATGAGGCCTATAAGAAATGTCAAAGGTCAACAGAAAGTTTTTACCATTAACTAATTATTATTTTCCAATATCCCAAACTATCTGTTAACTTCTATAGGATAACTATATTTACCTTATCATGTGATATAGCTAGCATTACAACCTTTGATATATTGTATTTTATTTTCTTCTGTATTGGAGTCAGGAACAACTCCTTCTTATTATTTCTCATCGCTAGTGAAAATACTGCAAAAAGACTAATTTAGAGATTAAGCATAATTAGTCACGTGCGTTATACCGTAGTTTAGAGTAGTAAAATTGAATATTTGAAATGTCTAGATGAGACGCATTATGAGTTAGTAGGACAAAGCCTAATTCTTTATTCTTGGTTGTGAATAAGGCGTGTGCGGACTCCTTGGTAGAACAGTGCCCACCACCAAGTTAAACAATGGTTCGCCAATATTACAAAACAGAGTACCAACTAAAAATCTTGTTCTATATGCGAAATTTTGCACATGAGCAGTTTTTGCACGATTGGGTCGTATTGTTCAGCATTAATCTCATACTTGCACAAAATACAGATAAGAATAACGAATTTGTACGAATCGACCACGGGCCAGCATCTAAGTCTATGTTATATTCTTATTGTCAAATAATATTATTTTAATCTCCTGTCCTGTACTTAGTTTTAGAGTCCTCTGATCGTTATTATTACTATTGTTTCTCTTTTTTAGTAATTCTTTGTCCAAAATCATTGCGTATATTTGCTGCATAGCCTCTACCTCAGCTAATTTATACTCAACTATTTGTATGTTGATCTTTTCTGGGTCTACTACTTTTTGCTACTTTTGAATGTTCTTATAAATTATTTTCTTGACTTCTGCTACTATTAGTTCTTTTGCCTTCGGCTCTATCAATCACAACATTCTATCAATATTGGTTTATGTAGACTGTAGAACTGTAGGTAGAGGGAGGTATACTGGCTATCTATTTTCTATTACTTAATTAATTAATTAACTATTAACATTTTTCTTTAGTACATTACTGGCAAAGTTCGCCTAATAGGAGGTCGATAGTACGAGGTTATCATAAAGTCGATTTAAGAAATGTTGTATATAAACAAAACCAACTTCATATTTTAAACCATTTTAAACCATAAGTGTCAGAATAGTATCACTTCAAACAAGTATTACATCCTGTTGTTAGATCGGGCTCAGCCAGGCTATTACTACTCAATATTCAACTGGGCCCAGACCTAATTACAGATAATATGAAATTGCATTGTCTATGAATGTCATGTCTTAAAGGGTTGTTGTATTCCCATTTAGGATCAATCGAATTAAACTTTTGTTGCTATTAAGAATCAATGAATATTCTAAGAATTGCATATCTAGTATTGCAAACCTTAAGTACTTTCACTGCTGTGAGTTGGTGGAACCAATTACTATCTTATGATTCATACCCAGTAATTGGATTCTCACAGCTGCCTTAACAGGCTTAGCACAAAGCAGAGCAACGAATTGAATTAGATGGATTTGAATTCTGGGACTGACCAATGCCTTGACTTGTACTATTGCCGCTGCTACTGCCGCCGCCCATAACAGATTGTCCACGCACATTGTTGCCAGAATTCACGCACATTGTTGCCAGAATTCACTTGATTTTGACTATTTACATTGTCTCTGCTACTACTGCTGGTTGCGCCATGAACGACACTCTTTCCGCTGCCAGGCTCACTCGATTGCCCAATGCCCTGGCTGCCACTAATGGGCTGCATATTTTGACTATCTTGACGCGCAGACTGGGACTGACCAATGCCTTGGGCTGCATTATTGCCGCCATTGCCTCTACCGTTGCCACCCTTTTGACTGAGCGCATTATTACCACTATTGTAGTGAGTGCCTGAGCTGTCACGCTGAGACTTAACCTTGGCCAATGCCAAATGCTGTTCTTACATAACACCTAATGTTACCACTCCTATTGTTAGGACTAATGCCATTATCACGACTACAAATTCGTGATTCATAAAGTGGAGATATGTCTAGGTGTATATATCACTACGTTGACATTCACTATGATTTTTCAGTTCGGACGATTCTCATGTTTGGATTCTATACTCACTTAACAAGGTTCTGCAAAGCATTAATACAAAAAGGGAAGGTGTACGCTGATAGTTCATATCGAACTGTTCATTACCACGACCATAATAGAATACAGTTGTCCTCACTTCTGGATTCTATTATGGTCGTATATGGTAGTTCGCAAGCCGAATCCAGATTAGGTGAAAATATAAGTTCTGGTTTGAATGGCAGTTGTTTGGTACTGTGCATTATTATGTCTGTTTTCGATGTCTTATCAGCAATAAGCAGTGTTATCAGAAAGTCGCTGGCACAGATATGCATGCATAATTCGTCAAAAATCGAGCAAACACACATACCAAAAAATCCTGGAATACACCATTTTCTTTGTATTTTACCCCTTTCCGTAAAGCACCTATGAGAGACCAATTAGTGGTTTTGATTGCAGTTCTTGCTGCAGTCATGATAACTGGTGCACTAGCAGTAACAACTACAGGCTCAGCTTTTGAACTCCTAGGAGATTTATTAGGACAGAAGTAATTCATTTTCAGAATATGTCAATGAGACTCATGAATTGAAGAGATCAAATGCTATCAAACTCCTATTTGCAAGAAAAAAGGAAATTGTTATCATCTTACATACGTCTAAAGAACAAACTAAGAACTGATTAAATCAAATCAAATCAAGCAGGGATTGTTATAGTTATTTCTGAATGACCACCTGAATCTGGGGCCATGTTGCTTTTGTTTCCTTTTATTGCATCAGTTACTACTAAATAAATTATAGTATGATCTGATTTCGTAGGTGCTTTTCCGGCATCAATTGCGTTTTGTATTACCTTTGTTGTCTGCTTTATCCAATTGTACTTTTGTGGCATGGGCGTGGAGGTATCTACATAGTTACCGATTATTTTCACTGGACCGGTTACACCATATTGTTTTAATCCACTAATATAGTCAGTACCAGTAAATAGATTGTTAATTGTTGTTCGGATATGGGTTAGAGTATTATAACCTGTTGCATTTGTGTTCCAGCTGCCGGGTACTCCCCAAAATATTATAAAAATGTCTGCAGATGGAATAACAGGTATTTTATTAACATTCTGATAATCTCCCTTTCCTGAATATCCACCTTTACCTAATCCTGGTACTATGCAGTCTTTATCTGAATTCGAGTAGTAAGGCGATCCAAATGCTCCATTAGGATATGTTTTTGGCTTTCCATTATTCATGAAGACCTTTTCATCACATACGTCTGATATCTCATAATCACCCTTATTAGTCCATCCAGCCGGATCAATCTTAGGAGTGTATGGATTGGTCATGTCTTCGATAGTTTCTTCCGTTGCTGCATAGTATACATCAAATGACTTATACGATGCCATTTCTGCAAAAGCCATTCTTGCCTTTATCTGATTTGTTGCTACTGGTCTCGCTGTTGGATTTGGAGGAGATTGAGAATTTGAAGTACATGTAAACATGGGAATACTTGTTGGTGCGGCAGGTTTAGTTAAATTTATTAAATTTGCTTTTGTAGGACTGGTTATTGGAAGTTTTTCACATGCAGTCGTGATAGACGCAAATCCTGTACCAAAGGGGAGTCTGAAAGGGCCATCATTCATCCTCGTGTAGGATTTATTGACATATATTACAGCAGACGAAGCGCTCTGACTATATGTGACAAGAGATAATAAAATTATTACCGTAACAAAGAACGGAGTTATTACCTTATAATGATCTGATAGGAGATCCTGAAGGCACATTATTATTATT
>JBEDUN010000038.1:0-11900 GCA_040414675.1 Nitrososphaeraceae archaeon
TGTTGTTGGGTTTGAGATAGCACTCGATTCTGTCCACCTTCGCCAATCGATGCAGCAAATGCCTTGTTAATAACAATATTATCATAATTATTATTTCCATAAAGACTACAAAGCAAAATAGTGATTATAGAAGATATTAGAAAACAACTTAAGGCGATTCTTGTAGTACTAGTCTGACGTGTCGACAGTTCATTTAATCTCTTTAAAGGCAAGTTATGAATATTTGCAAAGGCTTCTATCATGTTAGTTTAACCTAACAATGAGTTTCATCCATTATTTAAATTAATTCCTCAATATTGTCATATAACTATCATGTCATCATTAAATGTAGCTATTTGATATTTTACTAGATACAAATTCTAAACGCTTGATATCTCAGAAAGAACTGCTTTAGTGGACTAATTAAGATCTATAATCAAGGATTAATTTTTAATAATTGGTTAAAGGCGCGGCGTGAAATGCTAAAAAGGAAGCAAACCCGCCACAACGTTAACCAACACATGAAAACAAAGGCGCGGCTTTTGTTATTTTAACAAGGTTTTATATATTAGGTTTTAGGTACAGTAGTCTAAATGTGGTTGGTAACAAAAGCGAATTTTCATTAGCATAGCTATCTTCAAATTGAATCATTATTATATAATTGTATCACATAGTAACTTGGATGTGTCAACATAACACTTCTTGCTAGATCTGCTAAATTATGTTAATCGTGTCATATTAGGAGTACACACCAGTTTTTTTACCTCGAATATAATTAAGAACTCCAAGTAATCCAATTAAAACTGCAGGAACTCCGAAAGCTACGGGAAGAACGTTGCCAGGGTTCAAATTAAGTTTTGGGGACACCTCCATTAATATTCTAGAGCTTGCGATTGGAGGCATGTGATAGCTGCCCTCTTTGTTAAATAGGATGTCAACACTATAAGACCCGGCCTTGACTAGCCTGACAGTCCACTCTAAAGGAATGGGCTGGGTTATATTCACAGATGGAATGTATAGACCCTTTTCAGCACTCCAATCTTCCAAATCTACTGGTACCTTTAGGTTGTTATCTACTAATGATATATAGGCGATTCCACCTAAAAAAGTATGTTTTGGATCATGGTTGGTTATAAATCCTTTAATTTTTATGAATTGACCGGCAATCCCATGTATCTCTCTTGGTGAGGATATATCTAATTTGATATTATTATTACCTGTTATTTGAGACAGTGAAGTAGGCAATCCTTGTTGGATCGACTTTAGCAATATTGGTAGACTTGTATTTTGACCCTTAGCCAATTGCGGAAATAGATAAAGTAAATCCTTACTGTTATTCAGACCTTGCAGACCATCATTGTACTTCTGTATTACAAGTGGAATAGTTAATATCAATAACACACATATTACAATAATAATGAGTATTGGCAAACTTTGAGTTTCATCGTTAAATTTATCAATTCCATCGACTTTAAGCATTTTATTCTGACCCTTTTATCTCAAATCTTCTTGTATAAACGAGAAAAATCAATAGACAAATTAATGTGAATGCCACAACCGGCCAAATATGATCTATTTGTTGAAATATAGATTGCTCTGTATCTACCAATACACTGTCAAGTGAATTTATGGCATGGGACATGGGATTGATACTTTCAAGAATTGTACCAAAGTTTGTCTTTTTAAGAGAAGATGCAAAAAATATCGAAGGGGCAAGTAATATTAAGACAATCATGAGAATAGTCATAATACTATTCTTTGAGGATTTTAACTTGGCAGAGATACCAATTGAGATTAATGAAATTCCAGTTATTAACAGCGTTCCGTATACTCCGGTATATACAATAGCAGTCCACCCTAATGTTGTGCCACTAGCAACTACTATCAAATAAGGGATTGATACTATATACAAAAAGATCCAGATTGTAATAATCGAAAAAAGTTTCTGTAGTGCTATTTGCTTATGAGATATTGGAACGAGAAGTAAACTTTCAAAAGTGCCTGATTCCATCTCTGAGGATATTATCGAAGATGCATTAGCTGCAGACATTATTATTCCCAGGGCCACAATTACTTCTGCTAGAGTAAACAGCATTTCGCCCTGATCGAATAGGCTAAGCTCTTTATCTGTTAACAATAAATAAGATACCAGACTAAAAATCAATGAAGCCCCTACTATCCATGCTGCACCACGCCATGAGTAAAAACTACCGAATAATTCATGACGATAAAGTTCTAACACTTTAATCTTGTCCTTTTATCGTTTCTCCATTCCAAAAGAAGATGTACTAGAGTAGTCTTTAGTCTCATCATATAGGTCAGACAAAGATGATAATTTCTGCTGTCCATGGAGATTGTCTTGTTGATCGATATTATAGTTAGCCTTGCTTCTACTTTTCTCGGTTAACTTGAAGAAGATCTCTTCAAGTCCAACATTCACTCTCCGGATTTCATATATTTGTAGTCCTACTTTGTCAAAGCTCTTCATAATTTCATTTAGAGAGATATCTCCGTGCTTAGGGTCCACGACAACTATTTTAAATTTTCTATCCGTATCATTTACTTTATATCTAATAACAATGTCTGCAGATAATTTAGATAGAGCATAAATTGTATTTTGCGAATTAAAAACAGTGATATATACCAGATCATTTGAATCACCTGATAATTTCCTTAACTCCTCAATAGTACCGTTTGCAATTAATTTTCCCCGATTCACAATTGCGATTTTATTACAAAGTGACGAAACTTCACTAATTGCATGCGAGGAAAGGAAAATCGTTACGTTCTTCGATTTATTGAGTTCTAGTAATATTTCTTGGATATCTTGTTGACCTTTTGGGTCTAGGCCAAGTGTTGGCTCATCCAAAAAAATTATTCTTGGATTATTTATTAAGGTCCTTGCAAGTGCTAGTCTTTGTTTCATACCACGCGAGTAATAACTTATAGGTGCAAATGATTTATTGGCAAGCCCCACCTTTTTCAGAAGTGCAGCAGTTCGGCTTTCTGCAATGTGTGATTCAATTTTGTATAGGGATGCAAAATGAAGCAAATATTCTTCAGCATTCATCCAGCTGTAAAATCCGGAACTTTCTGGAAGAAGGCCAACTATCTTTCTGATTTCTAGATTGTCTTTCACAACATCAAGTCCTGCTATCATTGCATTACCCTTGCTAGGAGAAATAAGACCACACAACATTCTGATAGTAGTGGTTTTACCGGCTCCATTGGGTCCAAGAAAACCAACGATGTCCCCTGACCTGATATCTATTGTCAGAGAATCTACAGCCCGGAAATTTCCGTAGACTTTAGTCAGTTCTAGTGTAGATATACTATTGTCTTGTGTTTTGCCAAAGGACCAACTATCTGTGTTATAATTCATACTCTATTTTTTTAGGTCTCCGGTATCATGGGAATCGCTCTTGTCAACATCATCATAGTTATCTTTTTGCTGCATATGAGTAGATAAATAATACTTAAGGTCTAAATCAACGTACTTCTCATCTTCCTCAGTTTCTGTGATATTAAGAGGATCTCTCTTTTTCCATAAAATACTAGCTAAAATACCAATTATTCCAAAAAGTATCAAAAACCAACTGACCCACATATTGGTAACCTCCTCTCCGTCCGGAACATCGTACATAAACTTGAAATAGAGTCCACCAAAGATCAGTACAACTGACAACATAATAATAAAATATTTAATTTCTAATTGCATTTTCAAGTCATTGGCCTCATCTAGAATTGATCCTATTTGGTAGTCCAATGAAAACTATCTAGGACCGGTTTTATGATAGTAGAATTGATAATTTGTTCGGTTAATGGCTGTTTTGGCCAAGTGAATGTAATCGCTGCAGCGTTATCATTACCTTCTACAAAAGCTTTTACGGATTCCATATTTCTCGTCACGTTCTTCCAAGTGTATACTAGCTTCCAGGCCCTTTGTCCTCCCAAAGTCAGTTGTTTGACCCCAATTAGATTAAAATCCTTCAAAGATGATTTAAGAAACGGCTTAACCTGTGTTAATACGTAAATCTGGACGTTAGAGTTATCAGGTATATCAACTAGATCGACTGAAAAAATACCTCTAGAGAGTTTTGCCAAGTAACTCCCAGCTTCATTCCCGTGCAACACGGTTGAATTGCGAGGAAATTGGACAGAATAGAAATTTTCCATTTTCTCGCGATTATCAAAAAGAGACATAGGTGTAGATGAGTAGGAAGATGAATTTGAGAAAAAAGATGATGATTTGTTTGGTAAGCCTATTGCATTTTTGGTGAAATTTTTTTTATTCTGATTACTACTTAGATTATTTGTTTTACTATCACTTGGGGTGACAACACTTCTAACTGGCTCAACTTTTGTACCACTTCTGGGTTTAGTTGATTGAGAACCAAATGTATATATGGAGAATGCAATAATTACTAAAACTCCCAAACCCAGAGCAATAATGCGATCTTTATGCAAATATAAATACTGCCTCATATCTAACGAAAGGTTTTTGTTTCTGAACTTAGTATAATGTGGTAAGGATTAATTTTTTGATTAGCAGACACTACATATACACTCCTATTAGCAACATTCTATTACAAAGTTTAAAGAAAGAATTGCATATTAGGATTGAGGTACGTTTACCTAAATATTTTTAAACCATATTGATATTTATCATATTTCCTCAAATGGTAAATACCCTCATATTTAGAGGAGTGTACCGCAAATAAGAAAAATGATAAGCAGTTACGAATGTCTTATATCATAATTGAATAATATTTGGACTGAGAATTTCAGTATGACAGGGAGGTGTAGTGACCATCATCATGATGAAAAGCATGTGTGGTGAAGTAAAAGATCGGTTCATTCCATATAACAGAGGTCGAGTTTACGAGTACATCAAGAATCATCCTGGAACTCATCTCAGGAAGCTAAGTAGAGAATTGAATATGGCCAATGGTGATACTCAACATCACCTAGACGTGCTTCATAAGCTGGATATGATAAAATCAAACCGTAGGGGCATCTATAAAGTGTATTTCACAGTTTCCATATTAGGAAAAAGAAATGAGGACATACTGGCGATTCTACAACAAGAGACTCCTAGAGAGATCTTATTATATCTTGTGGAAAATCCAGGGTCGACCCAGGGAGAAATAAGTCGCTTCATTAGTGTAAGCGCACCTACAATCAATTGGCACATGTCTGTTCTAATTACTATTGGGTTAGTTACAAGTTGTAGAGAAGGACGGTTTGTAAGGTATTTTATTAAAGGCGATGTCAACGATATAATTGCTCTACTAAAGTCTTACTATCCTACAATCTGGAGCAAATTGTCAGAGAGGTTGGCAGATCTCTTTTTAGATTTGGCATCCGCCTGTGGACCTGAGAGTACAACACATGATGATAACCAAGAGACAACTTCGAAAGCAGAAAAACGAGATGGATCAAAGCAAGATGAAGCATAACTTTCATCACAATCTCTTTCAAACATATTCTTTAGTTTGTCTATTTCTATTTCTATCCTTAGGGATTCTTTCAAACTTTCAACAAGTTGTAGCTACATCTATACACGGCACTGGGAGTAATGGGAAAGGATCTAACAATAACAATACAGATACGTTTGATAAGGGAGATTTTGCTGAATTTTTTGATTTTGGAACAGGAATATTTGCCGCTATTCTCTTTGCTCTATCTTTGATTGCTTACAAGGCTCTAAAAACAAAAAGAATTTTATATGTATCAATTGCGTTTGCCCTGTTTGCCATCCATGTAATAGTATCAAGAATCAATCTATTCATACCAGAAATCGAATCGTCTATGTTAGAGTTGATTTTATCAATAATGGAATTCGTAGCCCTTGCATTATTCTTTGTAGCAATAATGAAAAAAGAGAGTGTTAAGACTAAAACAATCAGCACATAATTACATGACATCGGATTTTGCGTAAACAAACCTAAAAGATCCATTCAATGGAAAACAGTTTACATCAAGAATATTCAGACATTTACTCGTACACAATCAGATAGGAGATAAACAAATACCAAATTCCTATTTCCAGTTACAAGGAAAGGTAGAAGCATATAATAAGATAGTGAAGAATGAGTTTCTGGCATCAGAAGATATTCTAAATATAGATGAAGGTAAACAGGGGTAAGATATGTTTGTAAAGGCGTACAACGAAACTAGAGAACATGGCGGCTTAAACGGTCTTACTCCCTCAGAGATGTTCCTACACAGATTAATTGCATCTATTACATATACAGGTATTAAGCATAATAGTGTAACCTATCTGTATAATTAACAATGTAACCTATCTATGCAACTACAACACCTAATAAATCCAAATCCATTCATCCGGAGCATTATGAAATCTGATATAACCAAACCATAGAGATATACTCATGTTAAAAGTTAAGGGCTAAATAAAGATCTGTGAAACTAAATACATCAAAGTCTTATCTTTGAAGACCGAGTTTTATTGTAGTGACTGTATCAAAATCATCGTCAAGTACTAGTATAGATAATGACTTAGCAAGGTTAGGAGAATAGCGTTTATTAATAGATGTTAATAGGTGTCACATTCCTGTGAATGTTCAAACCTAATTTGATATCTTTGTAGGTTCGATATTTCTTTACTAGTTTTGCGGATTTTAAATCATGTTCATGTTCTAATATAACGTAATGTGTAGGTTTATTTCTTATACTTTGTGCTATTTCTTTCGCCAACAAACCAATTATTTTCATTTTGTTCAATTCTCTTAATGTTAAAAAACGAATCGTTCTATATTATTAAGGTACGATTAGCTAAATCACAATTATAGTAACTGCATTATAATCTTTCTCTACCTAGAGATTGAGATATTTGAAATAATGACGTGTATCATGTAAATAGTAGATGTTAGTATATATTTGTAGTATAGTTTAGAGTAAATAACGTTAGTACGTCAGCATTATCATCTATTTGGAATTGGATATGATCTCATACGATATATTTTCTTCTTTAGACAATTGCACCTCAAATCTATTATAATAAAATATTGTAATAACCATTACTGAGAAAAAATATGACCAACACAAATATGAGCAAAAAATAACATCTTTGGCAATGGTTACTATCATAGCAGTTTTAGCTATAGCTGCTATGATTGTGCATGGGATTTCAATTCCACAAAATTCGTACGCTGCAACACAAAATAAATCAACCAATGTTCATGATACAGACTGTCTACAGGTCGGTCCAGGAAATGTTAATAACAACAAAAACTGTAACCAGCCAGAGGATAGTGGTCCAGACAATTCCACAGATCGCTAGAAATCAAAAATACACTGATAGATCACCAGCTACCAGTAACTTTTTTTCATAAATAAATAGATTGTACATTAAATAATTCCTGAATCACGGAAGTTGATTCTATTATACCTCTGCTTTATATACATCAATTCTAACAAAAGATGATTAGTTTTAGTAGGCTTTGGCAGCAAGTTAATCGGTTGCAAAAACTAGCAAACGCATTAGGATAAAGTAGATAAATCCTGGTTACATATTACTATATATCTATAGTTTTGTTAGATCAAAATATGAGTTTTCAATATTGAATTATTAGTTGTATCTCGTCTCCGAGCTAAAATATTTGGCATCCTACTAAAAATAATAGATCTTACTAAATCACGATACTAGTGGCGGCTGAATCTCCCTTACACTCAAGAATTTGATATCCATGTCGTCAATGTTATCCCACCTAAAGGTTGCTATAGGACCACCCCAAGTTATTTTCGTACTGAGAGCGCCACCACAGTTATTTTGATTTGTTTGCCAATTTCCCGAGTCCGTAAACTCTAATGTCTTGTGCCATTCATTGCTCGGGATCTGCGTGTTACCAGACCCATCGTCCATCCATTGTTCCAGTTTTACTATGCCGTCTTGTCTATTGTAAAAAATTGCTTTGATGCCAATCCATCGACCTTGTAGAAGATTTGTTGCTTTCTGCTTTTCTGGATTATTAGTCGCATATCCAGCACTAAATTCTAATTCTTTTTCGAATTTGCTTCTCCCGATTTCATATACATTGGAATGATACGAAGTACCTTCACAGGGATTTTTATCAGTATGAACTCCACCTCGGGAGAGCAGCTCTATATGGGCAGGGCCATTCCGAGATGAGTTGGTAAAACTATTGACTTTAAAATACCCCGTCATCTCTACGTTCTTCCAATCATTGGGGTTCTGCATAAATCCTTTCTGAGTCAGCTCCACTTGATCTAAGGCAGCAATCTGATTCTTGGTATAGCCTGTAGAAGTATAGACACCCAATCGAACTTCTGTAGAAGTCACCTTGAAGGAGCCATCTTCATTTCTAACGAGGTTAAGCGATCCTAAATGAAAGCGCGGATCACTATTTGGATTATTTGACATGTACCATTCTTCTCCTCTTGGTTTCGTAGAATAGATTTTTTGTATTCCAAATTTATCAACCCCATCTCTAAATATTGGCGGCGAAATATTGAGGGAGTTATAATAATAAGTAGCCAAGATTGTGACTATAATAATAGTCCATGTAATTCCGATCCATGCGATACAGCGTAACGAATAGATCTTTTCTCAACCTCGGAAATTTAGCATTCATTGTTACCCGACTTTTTATATATAATGTCGTTCACTATTCTACCATAATATTTTACTCTAGATTAACTTTGTTAATTAATTTAGTTAACTGACTTATATAAACAATAATTTCACAAAATCTGTAGCGTGTGTTAAATATAGGCATAAACATGAATTCTATTCTTGCTTTGGCTGTCATTTGTATTTGTATATATTTGGCAGCTGGAAATACCATAAGACCAGAAACACAGACCAAAGCAACAACAACTACACCATCAATTTTAGACACTACTTTTTATACCATGGAAAAATTGCATAGATACAGAGTCTCATATCCGTCAGATTGGAATGTAACATACGATAACGGTTCGATCAGTATCATTAGGTCATCAAACGATCAAGCCATACTAACAATTTCAGTCACAAACTTATCTTCAAAAAAAACCAATTATACTTTGAATCAATATTTTGGACAAGAAATTAATGATAATAATTCATCAGCAAGAAACAAAAAGTTTGACATCAAGATTCTAGAATCTATCCCGCATTTGATTTCAGGAAACACCGGATACAAAATAATCTATCTTAATGGAACTCCATCTGGTGGTAGTAATTCTGCTCTGAATATCGTAGATAGCAGATCCAAAACTTTAGTAGCTTGGACAGTAACGGATAATAGAATTTACAGAATCTCATGTTCCGCCGATGAATCTAAATACACTATGTATGCAAATATTTTTACGGATATTATGAATTCTTTTGAACTATTACAATGATGACTAATTATCAAGTTCTTTTCAAGATTCTAAAGTATGAGACGTGAAAACCTTAATTTTTTATGGTAGCAAGTAATCAAATCAAGACATATTATTATACTATTATACTAATTCAGTACTCTCTTGTTTACTCCCAAGTGACATTAGCACAATGCATAGTACATTCCGAATAACCTTGTATTAACCTAGTTAGGGTAGATTGGAATCATTACATATATTATTCATCCTGTTATTATTATTCTTCAACTATGACATTTTTCTCATTTGTCTCCCTGGGTCTGTGGACTATTTATCGCAATTTGTGTTGTTGCTATTGCTGCGTGTTCTAGTCCTGCTTATTTACTATTCAATCATACAGTAGACATATATCATTCTTCATGTGTGATGACATCTGGAATGATAAAATCGACCAGGGCAAAGACTCTAATACTAACTAACGGGCGTCTACCTCCCATTAGATTTTAGCACTCGATCTAATAGCTTAACATAACTTGTTAGTCGAATTAGGCAGCAACCATTCAAATAGAATTTTGCCGTAATAAGATTGCTTTTACAAGTCCATGTCTCCAATATCTATCTGTCATAGGACCAACATATGAATGCCATAGGAAAACAAAGCAAAGTACTGATGAACTGAGTCTATTCTAATTGAGTTTGAGATAGAGTGCACACTATCTCAGGCTTCTTTATTTCCAGGGGCTGTCTGTGTATCTATCGTACATCTGCCAGAAAATCAATTATTTGAAATCCAAAAAGAAATGAACTTTTGATTTGAAATATTAAAACTACAATTAGATTTCGTAATTCATTTTATGATCTGCTCTATACCCAATTTTATAAATTTTTTGATTAATAGTATGGTATGGTAAGTGATGATGATAATAATCTTTTTTTAGAATATTCTTTATTTCGTCGTTGTCAATCAAGCAGTCCATAATACAACTCATTTTGTATTCCGTAGAATCACAAGAGGACATGAGTAAGTCTACTACATTTAGTTTCCAAAATATGTCGAGTGCTTCATCAAGAATTCTAACACCGCGATATATTTCTCTACCCAATGCGGTAAGGAAATATTTATCATCATACTTCTTGATTAAATCAGTCTTCAATAATTTAGATACTCGTGGATAATACAGCTTAGAATCCACGCTCGCTTCTCTCATTATTTCCTTGCTTTTAATACCATCACCATTCTTATTCATAGATGCTACAGTTCTGAATATATGCATAGATGTACTATCGGAAATGGCATCAAAAATCTTGTGTATATATGGCATTATAACAAAACCTCATTTACCAAAAATGGCATAATGAAGCATACTAACGACTATTAACATAAATTCAACGTAGATCTTAACCACCCATTTATCAAATATCATGTGAATATATGAACAGCTATAGTTTGTACGACTGAATTGGTTCTTCATATAACATTTTCCTTCTTTGATTGTGACATAAAAAGACCAGATGAACTAAATGAATTTATCATCTTTTGAAAAATAGGCATATACTTTGACGACTCAGATGTGCCTACATTAGCCAAGAGCATAAAGGCTTCATTTCCTTTTAAGGACCATGTTTCTGTTGTAGTTATCGGCAGATTATCATCAGTATGGGTATATTCAATTTTATAAAGTGGCAAGCCTAATGAAGTTGTGAAAGGGGCAGAGCTTATCAGATGAAAATTGCGATATTGAGATTCAAGGGTTGAAATCCTTGCATTGCCAAAATCGATTAGGGATGTGTCTGGGGAATGTGATTTTAAAACAGAGATCATTAAATTAGGTAGCAATCCTGAATCTTGTTTAGAGCTAGATACAAAACCAACAATAAAATTCCCATCAAACTGTATTTTTTCCCAATCAGAGGGATATTGAATCTTTATTCCATAAATAGGATCTTGATACGTCAGATAAGGGAGCATGATCCGATTGTTATAATGGCTACCTGCGAGAGATACAGAAACCATGTCGGCACTATTTTTGTGATTATTTTTTGATGAATATGGAACTGGATGCATAAGAATTACAGATACTGTTACTGAAATTATAATTAAAACTAGAATTGAGCATACTGCTAAACTTTTCTTCTTTTGCATATATTGAAAAGTATTATCCATATCCGAGTTTAATTTTTTAAGGTACGCTTATCTAATTAATACAATGAATTGATACCACAATTGTGATAACAATAAGGTAATATTGCATATACATTTAGTCATATGTACCTTAAATTTTAATAGATGTTGACTTGTCACACAAATGTATTAAGAACTGATATGATGAATACTGTTAGTATATGTGTATTCCTAGCTGGTATTATATTGATATTTATCCTCTCTAGTATTACTAA
Organism: Nitrososphaeraceae archaeon; assembly: GCA_040414675.1. Taxonomy (GTDB): domain Archaea; phylum Thermoproteota; class Nitrososphaeria; order Nitrososphaerales; family Nitrososphaeraceae; genus JARBAU01. The sequence continues at coordinate 11,707 of JBEDUN010000038.1, forward strand.
TATCAGTTTAGGATCACAAAATTCTATAGTATCAAATGTTTTTACGTACGTCAATTCTACCTTTGGAATCAATATGCAGGTTCCCTCTGATTGGGATCTACAGGAGGTTGGAAATATATTGAACAGATTCACAGTCACAATTATCCGAGTGACGCCAGCATTTGATATTCATAAATCATTTGATACAGATCCAA
>JBEDUN010000039.1:0-168955 GCA_040414675.1 Nitrososphaeraceae archaeon
GGGCGATAATGTAATGGTTCCATATTTCGGTGGAAGACTTACTTTCCAGGTTATAGGTGTAACTCCTGTTGCTGACGCTGTGCTCGTAACACAGAAGACTGTATTTCACATTGCAGAAAAGGGTGAAACACTAAGAGGAGTCCCACAGGTTACTTATGAAGATATTGGTGGATTAAAAGAGGAAATCCAAAAAGTTAGGGAAATGATCGAGCTTCCACTAAGACATCCAGAGATATTTGAGAAACTTGGAATTGAAGCTCCAAAAGGTGTTTTGTTATATGGTCCTCCCGGCACAGGAAAGACATTACTTGCAAAAGCTTATGCAATAGTTTGAAATAACATGATTACCTTCGAAGCAATCCTCAGAACAAAGTAATGAAGCATACATCAGACGTAATACTTTTGCACAAGCATATTGAAGAATTTTTCGAATTGGTAGAATATTAACATACGTTGAAAAAATTGAACCGACTATCTAACCTAACTCAGATGCTATTGTCGAGAAGTTAGTCATTTCTCGAGACAGTGATTGGCGAATGTCAGGAAACCGCAATTAGTACTTTCGATGAAAGTAGTAATTATCTGGCGATTGTGTTTTCAGAAGAAAATTCTTAACCTTTAAGTCTTTGTTATTGCGTCTAAATCTAAATATCTGGAGATCATTAGTACGACACACTCTTCTTCTACCCGGCTTATACAAAGTAAAGAATATAGATTAAAATTGCTTTGAAAATAACCCATTTCTACGAGCTCATTTTTTAGAGGATTACTTATTGGCCGATTTCAGCCGTTTCATCTGGGCCATCTTGTTACTGTAAAGTATGCGTTAGGCATTGCGAAGGAACTAGTAGTTGTTATCGGAAGCGCTCAAAAGAGTCATGAAGCTAGAAACCCCTTTACTGCAGGCGAGCGAATTGAGATGATAAGAAATTCGTTGCAAGCAGATATAGAAGTAAGCATTGATAAAATTCTTCTTATCCCTGTACCAGATATGGAAATACATGGTTTATGGACTCGTGAGGTAGATCTTTTGGTCCCCAGGTACGATGTAGTTTTCACCAACGATAGTTTCACCAAACAATTGTACATAGAACGAGGCATTAAGGTAATAGAGCCCGACATGCATAAGCGAGAAGTGTTATCCGCTACAGAAGTTAGGGCCAAAATATCCAAAGGTGAAGAATGGAAAAAATTGGTCACTAATGAAACTGCCAGATTTATAGAAGAAATTGGTGGAATAGAACGCATTCGACATATTTATAATTCTAGTTAGTAGGAAAAAATGGAAATTGTTGTAATGATAATACCAATCAGATCCTTACATTTTCGATTATAATATTTAGATTAATTCTAAATATTCAATCTACATTTCTAATATTAAATCTATATTTCTGAATTTATTTAGTAGATATATTAACTCTACACTAATCTCATAACTGAAATGCATTTGTATCCGAATTTTGATACCTTACAAAAGAAAATGTATTTCTATGTGGCAGGTTGATATAATATGCATACTATTGAAAGATAATCCCGGTCTATCTGAAAAAAACTTAGGACATCAAGCATGGTCTCAAAATGATACGAACGGCACGTCATGGTTAACTGACTTACATAAGTTGTCTACTGATGAATTGGTGCGTATGTACATCATCATCAAAGGTGGAGATTATGAATTCGCAAGGGATGCTTGGTATAACCCACTGGAAATAGATAAGAGGTGTCCCATTATGGTAGCAAAAGGCTATAGAACACCTGAGACCCCTGAAAAGATGATAGAATTTCAAGACACTGCAAAAGTATTAGAAAATGAATTTCGGGCGTTCATAGATGCTTGGGATTATGGCGTTATATCAGTGCGCGATATTGAAGTCGCCATATTGAACCTACTTGAAGATGCAAGTATTGAGATTACTGAGTATAGACTCTAAAATATTTATAGATCTTGTTATTTTCGAGACTCTTCTAAACTAATTACGTGTGAGTTAGGAATCCATATATTAGACATCAACTCATGAGCGGAAACAGTGGGAACATCAGAGTACAAAGGAAAAACGTCAGAGTTTCTGAATGAAAAAGATATCAATATAGGACAAAGTATTACTATTCATACCACTGTCGGAAGGTATTCTGGGATTTTACTTCCACGTTATGAATTGTTTGATGACAATCATATTGTTATCAAACTAGGGAATGGCTACAATATTGGAATTGATGTGACAAGAATAATATCGATCGAAAAAAGCGGTTCTGAGGTTCAGTACAGCGCTCTTATGGACGGAAAATCACTAGACAATAAATCCAAAGCATTAGAGAAATCTAGATCTCCCGTTCTAGATCACGAAGATATTCTTCCTAGAGTCGCACTTATTAGTACCGGTGGGACAATAGGTAGCAAGATAGATTATAGAACTGGAGGAGTTACTTCTGTTCTTTCCGCATCAGATCTTTATATGTCAGTACCAGAAATTTCTAAATACGCCTCTGTTGACACGGAGATGTTACTAAATGAATATAGCGAAAATTTAGTACCAGGTGATTGGACTCTTATGGCAAATAAGATCATTGAAAAAATCAATACCGGGATTTATAGCGGGATCATTCTGTCACATGGAACAGATACTATGCATTATACGTCTGCTGCACTTAGTTTTGCTCTTCGGAATACCCCTATTCCTATAGTAGTAACTGGGGCACAAAGATCATCTGATAGACCATCGTCTGATGCGGCGCTCAATCTGATAGGGGCAACTAGATTTGCTGTAAATTCAGAATATTCAGGTGTCTTCGTTATAATGCATGCTAATACCTCGGATTGTCTATTGGCATGCCATCTGGGTACTAGAGTTCGAAAAAACCACACTAGCAGCCGCGGCGCTTTTCAATCAATCAATATAGAACCAATAGCATTGATAAATGGTGATAGTATCATAATGCAATCTAATAACATTTTGAAACTGACAAGACGCGGAGAAGTAAAACATTCATCATACGAAACATCCTTTGATAGACACGTGGTCTTGCTTCAATATTATCCTGGATTTGAACCCGCGATCATTTCAGATTTAGTGAAAAACGGTTGTAAGGCTATAATTTTCGAAGGAACAGGTCTTGGTCATGTGAGTCGTGATTGTTTTACACAATTAAAACTTGCAATCGAATCTGGGATAATGATTTTTATGACTTCTCAATGTTTATGGGGAAGAGTTAATATGAATGTGTATAACACAGGCAGAGATTTACTTGGGATTGGAATCATACCGTTGTCAGATATGACTCCTGAAGCTGCACTGACTAAGGCAATGTGGCTTATAGCAAATAGTGAAAGCTCCGCAGAAGTCAAAATGAAGATGCAAGAAAATTTATGTAATGAAATAACATCCGTCAGCCCCATAGAAATAGATAAGAAATAAAAGACTTTAGATTTCAATATATTTTTAAAGTGAATACTAATAAACTAGACATTAACCTCAAAGTTGGCCTAGAAATTCACCAGCAGCTTGCTACTGGGAACAAGCTCTTTTGTCAGTGTCAATCCAACGAAGATGAAGAGTATAATCTCGATTTTTCACGAAGCCTAAGGCCAGCTCAGAGTGAATTGGGTATAGTCGATCCCGCCGCATTATTTGAGTTTAAAAAAATTCAGTCATTCAGATACCTCGCGGCAAATAGAACAAGCTGCCTGGTGGAGGCTGATGAGGAACCACCGCATTGTGTCAATAAAGAAGCGCTAGAAACTGCACTAATTTTTTCTCTTGCACTCAATTCACACATTGTTGATGAAATCCACGTAATGCGCAAAATAGTTATAGACGGCTCAAATACAAGTGGGTTTCAGCGGACTATGCTAATTTCAATGGGCGGATTTGTTGAACTTAATGGAAAAAGGACTGGCGTTCAGAGCATTTGCCTCGAAGAGGACGCGGCAAAATTGATATCAGATAAAAATAGTAAGAGAGAGTTTGGATTAGACAGATTAGGAATACCATTAGTCGAGATTGCACTTGAACCTGTTTCCGGTACTCCCTCTGAAGTAATGCAACTAGCATTGGGCCTAGGAAGGATATTAAGGGCAAGTAAAAGAGTGGCTCGAGGTATAGGAAGCATACGGCAAGACGTCAACATTTCTGTAGAGAATGGACGAGTTGTAGAGATCAAAGGCGTACAGAAGCTTGATCAGCTGGTCAAAGTGATCCAATACGAAGTGAACAGACAACATGGACTAATAATCATCGCAGATAAACTCAAAAACGATCGAGGAATTAAAGAAATAAGTTGCGACACCAGGATATTCGATGTAACGGATATACTGAGAGAGTCATCTTCTAGAAAAATCATTGAATCTCTTAAGGATCATAATACAGTTTACAAGGCTATTAAAATAGAGGGTTTTGCTGGGATGCTCGGATTTGAGCCATACTATGGGATCAGACTGGGTAAGGAATTGAGCCAGCTTGTTCGATTTTACGGTATTGGAGGAATATTTCATTCCGACGAGCTTCCTGGATATGGCATATCTAAAGAAAACCTGGACAGTATAAGAAGAAAACTTGCAATGAGTTCGAAAAATGATGCATTCATAATTATGGGTGGAAGGTTAACAAGTGTAACTTACGCGATAGAATCAGTGATTCAAAGATTACAAACCGTACTCGAAGGAGTCCCTGCGGAAACACGAGCCGCAACATCAACAGGTGAAACGATATACATCAGACCTAGACCCGGGTCTGCTAGGATGTACCCAGAAACTGACATTGCACCCATCACGGTTGATGACTTACTCCTTGACCCCTTACGCCAGAAGGTTCCGCGGCCGATAGAAGAATATACAAATGAAATGATATCCAAATTTGGATTAAACAAAAAGCTTGCCGAGGAGATCTTTGATTCACAGTATCTAGACTTGTTTTATAAGATTATATCCTCAATGAAGATATCACCTACTTTTGTAGCTTCAAAATTGACAGAGGATATAACCAATCTAGAAAGGCAAGGATATGATAGTTCATTACTAACTGATAAAAGATTGTTAGAAATCTTTAACGAGCTAGATAAAGGCAAAATCGCAAAAGAGTCAGTACCTTTATTGTATGAAAAGTTTATGGAACACGAAATAAATGGAGTTGAGGAATTCGAATCTGGGTTTGAAACTATGACTGAACGACAGCTCGAAGATGAAATCGAAGGAATTTTGAACAGTCATCTTGACGCCATAAATGATAAGGGCATGAACTCGCTAGGAATGCTAATGGGGCGGGCTATGGCAGTGCTTAAAGGCAGATCGGACGGACAAAAGATAAATAAGATTCTGAAACATAAATTAGAACAAATTTTAGCATTGCGCGAGCAATAATGCGTGTGCAGGCCAATAACTAAATACAAGTTGAATAACTGGCATTGTTGCGTATTGCAAAGTCTTTTCATGACTTTCTGTTTTTACTGACATATTGATAATCGATTTCATTTTTTTGTTGTTGGCACACAAAGATATATGCTAACAAATATGTACTTACAAATGCATTCGATTTGTCGCATTCCTGATTTTTGTCATTACAGTTCGAATAAAAGCAGTCCAAATTTCTGACCTGGGGAGGTTTGAAGATTGATCATATTAATTCTAAATTATCAATAAAAATCGTGATAAGCACAGTATAGATTAGCAAAATTAGCTATAATTGGCGTCAGAGATGCGTATATAGATATTTAACGAAATTTGCTATTTGTTGTTATTTACGCTGTCGTAAGGTACATCGAATTTTCTATTTATACTCCCATATAGGTCATAGATCCTTCCACCTGCATAATCGCTAACATAATTCCACATATCAGGTTTCACTGATAGAGATTCAAAGGCCATCTTTTGTTTCTCGTCCAATAAATCATATACCATTTGGCCTATCACTATTTGATCGGGCTTCGCTAGTCCGGTCATTTTTGTAGCGATATTGATGGTATAACCAAGGGCATCTAGGTGGGCCTTTTTCATTATTACCTTGCCATTTCTATGATACGTATCCCATCCATATTGAACTACTACATTTTCACCAATATCTATGCCAATCCTTACCTTAAGCTCCGGATAATCATATTGATTAAGTATGGGATTTATACCTTCACGGTTCACTTTGATCATGGAACATGCACAATTCACTGCATTTAGACATGGTAGATAGGCATTGGTTTTGAAACCTTCATCCTTTTCGGAATCAGGGACTACAAAAAAGGCCAATATGGCGTCACCGACATATTTCAAAATAAATCCACCATAAGCTTCAATTAGCATTGACATTTCTTGGGTAAAAGCCTGGATTATAGTTGCCAACCTGTCTATAGGAAGCATCATCGATAGTCTAGTTGATTCTACCAAATCTATGTACAAGACCACTAAGGTGACTTTGGAACCTTCGTAACTTTCTAAAATATTCTGAGTCTCCTCCATTGAAATATTAAACTGTGGCTTAACTTTTAAGGCCTGCCAGATCCTAGATTGTGCCTGTTTGATCGCCAAGTCTACATTGACTATTGTATCAAGATATAAGCCGCTAAGTAATGGAGCGTCCCTTTGTCTTTTCTGAGAATTCTTTTTGTTTGTCTCGTTGATTCGGGTTTCATGGATTATAGCCATCACATCTTCTTGGTTCAAATCCATCTGTAAGGCAATAATGTCTGGGGCAATGCCAGATTTATATAAATTAAATATAGTTTCTCTTTGTTCTAATGATATATACAGTATCACCTGCCCACTTTAGGCATTCTTTTGTCAATTGACATGATTTGTATAAGATATTGCCTTCATATTATGATTGTGATAAAATAGTCAACGATTAAATCCTACTACCCTTGAAGTGGAAACTAGTTCAGAAGTTTGCTAAGTGATGCGAAGGCAAATATCATGAAATACGTTATATTAACTACCTAATGACAGCTATTGTGACCCCACCAGACGAACTAACCAGGGCCAAAATCGTTCATATGATTTTAAACGGTAGAACTGAAGATGCATTAAACCAACTCAGCAAAATATATAGCATTTCTCCTCCTGAAATTTTAGTAGGCACAATTAAGGGAAAAAGGAGGACTGTGTACGCAGTTTATGTTCAGCAAAGCATGAAAATTTATGCGACGAATTCTGATGTATTTTATAACCCGTTTGTAATGCTGCACGAGTTCTACCATCATTTAAGAACTAGAGGTGGAGAACATAGAGGCACTGAAAGGCATGCTAACAATTATGCTAATTGGTTTATAACTGCTTACAATAATGTAGTTAGCAAACAACCCAAAGCAGCGTAAAAGTCCAAATTTGCATGTATGTACCCATTGAATATTCAAATCCAAATGACTTTCACTACAAATTTATCGACATTGCATGGCGTTTCCTCATAAAAATAGCCCTTCAATAATCTAAATATTAATAATAAAGTAGACCGGCGGGCCAGCTCTTGACTCGCTATTAGGAAATTCAGATGCCAAACTGAGGACGAAGTATTATGTGGTTAGTTAGCTTTTTGAATACCTTAGACTCTAGAATTTGAACCACCTTCATCAATAATCCCTAGTGCAGCAAGTACCTTGTGTCCACCACTTGACTGAGATAGTCTAGAAATTATGTCTACAGTTCTGATCATATATTCTTCTCTCTGCTTGTTTGGAGAATCATATCTCAAAATTAATTCCCCATCAACTGGGCTTTTCGATTTCAGCATTTGTATTATTGGTGCGAATGCAGATGCTATTGTTTCTAGGAATGAGACTACCAAATCTTCATTGTACGATAAATGGTCATCGACAGATGAATTATCCGTAATAAATACTGCTTCTTTGTTATCAACTGAAATCAAATAGAGATTGACGTATGATGATATTAGACGTAAATCTATCAACTGATTTAACTTCTCCCCAAGCTTGTATCCCATATCCATAATACGTCCAATATCAGTAGCCCTATGGAATTCCTTTTGAAGTAGGTCTATCTTGCGGTTTTCCTTCTCGTCAATATACTCGATTCTTGGAACACGACCTTCAGCTATAACCTTGGCATAAATGGGTGTCTCAGGTTTAAGGCTGCTTCTGTCGACATGAAGGTCATTTAAATCATATTCGATTTTAATCACTTTGTCCCTCGGCTTCGCTTCTGCAGAAAGGATCACCAATAAAGTCTTGCCGACCTCGACTTCTGCACGAGTAACGTAGTAATTCTCTACGGATATCATATCAGGCTCTCTTTCTGAGGTAAAGTGATGGTCGTTTAAATGACCTAATCTAAAGGATCTCCGCAGTTTCTCCGAGATAGAAGTTTTAAAGCCTATAGGAACTGCCAATTGACCTATTTCCAAATCAATTATCTTTCTATGACCTCTCCAAAAACCAGTGGCTGAGGCATTAACAGAGAAAGAATAGGACATTGAATTCCACTGATTGTTGCTGTTTTCCAAATCTGCCGACTGGAGGTATTCAGTTGACCTAGTTATCGAGTACTGATCACTAGTATCTTCCACTTTTGCAATCAGTATATTCGTAGCATTGGAAATAAGTTGATTCGGCAAGGAATTTTCATCCTTGGACAACCATGCTTGTATAAGCCTCACAGAACTCATATAGAAATCAATCTTTTTTGATTCGAGATATGATTTATATTCATCAAAACTAATTTTACTCTCTCTTTCAACGTCATTAATAGATCTCAAAACTGAATTCTTAGTTCTAAGAAATGATTCTACATTGATTTGATCAGGGAAGTACACTTTTACAAGTTTTTCGTAAATCTCATCGAAAAAGTTGTCCATATCAGATTCGCTGGATAATTTTACTTGATCAATTTTTGTATTGAGTACATCCCGTAAATTCTCTACTCTTTTTATTAAATAACTGAGCTTTTCAACATTGTCGTGAATTTGAAACACATGCTCTGAGATCGAAATGAAGTCTTTCAACATATCTATAATATTCTTGTTCTCATCAAACACTGAGTAATCACCAAAAAGATAAGTCCCTTTGGTCTGATTGCTACCTTGAGCTAAGGTAGCAGAATCTACGTTATCCTGATTGTCGCTTTCGGCCACCATTGGTGAATGGTATATACATTTTCAATATATGAATCAAAGTATAGATTCCAAAACTAATTTTTTACTTGTCAATTCTTACTAATCGTCTTGATCATGCTAATACAATTAATTGATGTCGAATTCGGTTTAGCTGCATATTTCATAGCATATTCCACCAATTTAATCCGATAGATAGAAAATAAATAACTTGGCTCAGCTTAACATTGCATGTTCAGCTAAGGGTATTGATTCTACTAAGGCATATCGGCATAAAAATCTTGACTTCTAATATTCGGATTCAAAACTACGTTATTATCTGTAGCTTTTGATTTATAAATAATTGCAGTAACACTTAGATCCAATCTATAATTATTATGTACTCGGATTGTCAAAACAATAATGCTGAGATATTACGAAAGAAAGAAGGATTAATTAATCAAAATACGATATTCTTATTGTAGTATGAAGGTATTGCATAAAATCTATTTTATTTCTGGGAGCCTTGCAATATTCTCAATAATAGTCTTTCTAGTCTATATAGAAAGCAATGCAAGCTTAAAGAACGGAATCTTTAAGGGTATACAAAGCGAAATAAAAAATAATGAAACATCGAATTCGGATTCACAAAGACGGATTGAAATTTCAATCGCAAGGCTAGCTTTACATAAAATCAATAACAATGAATCAGCTCTTCAGATTAGTTTTGATGTTAATAATCCTAATGCTGGCACATTAATTTTGGAGGAAATAAAATATGATATCATAATTCAAAATATCAAATTAGTATCAGGAAGTATCGGACAAATGCTTGAAGGCTTCCTGACCCCTACTGCTGACACGTTTCCTATAATTGGTAATAGCTCAATTATGTTGAAGGATAGAAAGGTAATTGATCGTAATTTTTTTGATCCAACTATCTGGAAAAATGTTGATCGAGGCGCGTCCAGAGTTATTGTAAACGGCACAATCTCTTACAAATCTACTACTGGACTAGAATCCAACAGGTTAGAGAAGAACTTTCAGTTTTCTTCTCCACTCAACTCTACTTTTTAATATAATAATATGATTTGTAGTTAGTTATGAAAGTTATAAAGCTGCAAACCATGAATCAAAATACATTGTATGTATATTGCAAAACTTTGATTCTACTGATCAGGAAAGGTGACATTATCCATGCTTGAAAGTTTTCAAATTGAAATTCATAATTAGATCTAATTCTGATAAGATATAGCCTGTTCTGATTCAAATTATTCCTGGTACCACCTAGACAATTCTAATCACATCTTTCGGAATTAAAAGGAATTATGACAGGATTTCTTTCGATTAGGGCCGAATCTTGATATTATTGTATCACTAGTATCTTACTACTTAGCAGGTTAGCGATTATACAGATCATCGTAGTCCTATGATTATTCGTCTTATAATAATCGATTATTTCGTGAATTAAATATAGTAATGACTCACTCACCCATTCTACTCTACAAGTAGTCTGCTTGCCAAGTCTTTTACTGCTACCGATTTTATGTTGACAAACTCTTTGATCCCGAATTCAGATAGCTCCCTGCCGATACCAGAATACTTGACTCCTCCGAATGGTAATCTTGGGTCAGAACGGACCATCTCGTTGACTCTTACTATTCCGCTTTGGATCTGTCTAGCCAGTCTGACTCCTTTCTCTAAATCGTTAGTCCAAATACTTGCTCCTAAACCAAATTCAGAATTGTTTGCTTCTTGTACTGCCTCTGATTCATTCTTTACAATTATAACAGGAGCTGCGGGTCCAAAGACTTCTTCTCTTACGACTGCCATGTCAGGAGTCACATTAGATATTACGGTTGGTTCATAGAAATAACCATTATTGTGAATTCTTCTTCCTCCAGTTAAGATCTCTGCACCTTTGGCCTTTGCATCGTCGACTTGCTTTTCTAATGCTAGTCTTTGAGTGTCTCTAACTAATGGACCAACTGTTGTCTTGGAATTCATAGGATCACCTACTACTTCATTTTTCGTATTTTCTACAAAGAGTTTTAGGAACTTTTCCGCGACGTCCTTAACAACAATAAATCTCTTTGCTGCTATGCAACTCTGTCCAGTGTTTAAGAGTCTCGACTGTGCAGCTAGATGAGCAGTTTGAATAAGGTCAGCATCTTCGAGGACGATAAAAGGATCGCTACCTCCTAATTCCAAAACATACTTTTTCAGGCTTTTTGATGCTAGTTCTCCTATTCGTCTTCCGGTCTCAACGCTACCTGTCACTGAGACTGCATCGACTCCTGGAGCTTGTATCAGTGCTTCGCCGGCTCTGTAATCTCCAATAATTGATTGAAATACCCCATCCGGAAAACCTGCTAGTTGGAATGCCTTTTCTATCTCTAGTGCACTTCCTAAACACACACTAGAATGCTTTAAAATCCCCACATTCCCCGCGATGAGCGCTGGAACTGCATATCGCATAACCTGCCAGAAAGGGAAATTCCATGGCATAATACCTGCAATCACGCCTAAAGGTTCAAAGGAGACAAAACTCTTGCGAAATTCGGTTGGGATAATTTCGTCTCTAAGAAAGGACTCTGCATGTTCGGCATAATAATCACAGAGCCATTCGCATTTGTCTATCTCGGCTACCGACTGTCTAATAGGTTTTCCCATTTCTTGGGTGACAAGCGAGGAATAAGAGTCCTTATTTTTCCGAAGAACCTTTACTAGGTTTCTTATATAATCGCAACGTTCCGTTATTTCCTTCTTCCGCCATGAATCAAAGGCAGTCCTAGATTTCTTCACAATCTGAGATATTTGTGCAGCATCCATAACGTCAAATGTACCAACAACTTCTTCTGTGGCCGGATTGATTGTACTAATTTTACTATTGTTGGACATATTCTATATTAGCTCTTCTCTCTATTATCTAATATGGTCAATGATGAGTGATCATAAGTAACTACGAACTGAGACTCGATTCCGTATATATCGTAAACTTGGATCTTATGCAGACACACTGTAAACCTGCTACAATCATATACTTTTTCTTAGAGTGCAGGTCAATCGCATCGTATTCGATTGTCTGGCGGTTAAACCAAATTGCCAGACGCGACACCCTTATTGCACATTTCTGATCGTATTCATCTAGCAACTTTGAGTAAATATACTAATCAATAGAATAGATGAAAAATCGAGTTAAATTAAATACGACCACATTTATTATACTATCTTACAAACCCCCTATTAAAAATACGGTCGTCTCTAATCTAATGCCAGTAGGAAATAGATCAAGTCAAGTCCTGATCACAATAGCGGTTACCTCTATGCTAATCTTTGGGATAAATTTTATCCATAATGCAAATGCTCAAGGAAAACATGGTAGTGATAATATGAATGCTGCTAATCCCAATCAAAAATCTGTGAAAAAAGACTTGACCGAATTATCAAAGTGCGAATCTGATCTTTCTAAGGATGATGGTCAGTTGACTTCAGCCGATGTCAGAGATTGTTATGGCCAAGTATTTACAAGCTCGAATCAAACTGGAACACGCTAGACACCGCTGATTCATGTGAAGTGTTCCAAAAAGGTATCATATACCAATCATATCAAGATCTGAGGTATAAATAACTGCACAAATCCTAAGTTGAAAGATTGGTGTTAGCTGTCCTCGGGTGGGCTGGACCACAGCTAGAACCCTAACCTTCTTTTTCTTCTCACAATTGCTTCGGTTTTTATTGATGTCAATAGGTATGAAAGAGTGGGATTTATGGCTGTGATAGCAGCAGGAAATCCTGATAATCCCTCAGATACGCGGAGAATAAGTGCAATATCACATAGATGTGTGAATTCTTTTACCTTAATATCTGCATTTATCAATCCACACTCCACCTGCTGAAAAACCGTTTTCATAATCCAAGCTGCATCTCTAAAGTCGGCTATGACATGTAGCTTCATTTCCTTACCTGTCCATAGCTCTGGCAAATTGGTAAGAAGGTTGGTCACATAGTCATCATCATTTGAAATGCGTAGTGGTGGGACCGATACCTTGCTTTCATTAAGTAATTCTTTAGAATCACGAATATTACTATCAAAACCACTATCCTGATAATCGTTCTCAGTGCCTATATATTCGAGCTTGTCATCCTCCATTTCTACTTCGGACTGGGTTTGATACTGTTGTGCGCCTTCCTGTTCGTGAGATAGGTCTGGATTAATCTTTGCAGGACTTTGTACTTCAGGTTCGATATAGCTTAGATTGTCTTTCTTTTCTAACGATTCAGAAAGTGGATTAAAATCTTCATTGGTCGGTTTTTGCTTTAGTTTCTTCTGAAACCAGTCTTTGAATCCCACTACAGTACATAAATATAACTACTTATTAGAACTTTTGTCACTGACTGCAATACAGCTGTACCTCACAATTTATTCTGCAAATATGCAAGATTTATCAATACGAGCTACAACCAGACCGTTGAAAAGTCATATATCGAAATAGTACAGGAATTGCTGTGATTTTGATTTTTCATTGATTATTTTTGTTTCATTTTGTTTGATCGTTAAATATGTTTCAATTAACGTATCACTAAAGCATGTTTGGAGATAATTCGTGTCACTTTTTAGACTATCAAGCGAGTCTCGTAAAGTGCGGGGCAGCGAATGAATTCCCAGGTTGCTTCTTCTAGACTCAGACATCTTGTATATATTTTCGTCTATAGGAGATCCCGGATCTGTTTTTTTCTTAATGCCATCTAGTCCTGCTGCTACTATTGCTGGGAACACCAGATAGGGATTGGATGAAGGATCAGGAGCTCTAAACTCTAGCCGCTTTGTCTTGTAATTATCTTTGTCGTTTATTGGTATTCGAATTACAGTAGAACGATTGCCTCTGGCCCACGCAATATACACTGGTGCTTCATATCCAGGAACTATTCGCTGGTAAGAATTCACTGTAGGTGCAACCAAGGCAGCTAATGATCGAGAATGATCGAGAATTCCCCCAACGAAATAGCGGCCAGCCTGACTCAGGTTGGAATACTCATCATTGGGATCGTAAAAAATATTGCAACAGTCCTCAGGTGCTGAACCAAGCGAGGACTTGGTCCACAAACTAATACTTACATGCATGCCTGAACCATTATCATTGCCGTTTTCTTTAAAGTCGGAATCTATTTTTGTGCAATTAGGTGAGCATTCAAATATTGGCTTAGGCATGAAATTTGCAATCCGATTGCTTTTTTTCGCCACATTTCTAACTACATCTTTGTAGTTCTGAACATTGTCTGCAGTTTTAGTTAGACCGGCATGGAGAAAATTTATTTCAATTTGGCCAGTACTTGCCACCTCATGATTCAAGTTTGTTACATTGATATTATAGTAATTTTTAAGGATCTTTGCAACTTCGAACCTAAAATCCAAAAGGGAATCTTGGAACGGAGGAGCATCATATCCTGACTTATTTCTTATAGGATAGTTGCCTTTACCCAGATTCTCTTCAGATACAATTTCTATCCCTTCAAGGGTACTACTTTCGGATGAGTCAAGATCATGAAAGATTATCCTATCAAAGATGAAGCATTCAACTTCTGCTCCAATCTGACATGTAAGGTCTTGTTCTTCTAGGTATTCCTCCATAATTTGTGAGACATACCTAGGATCTTCATGTAATCTACCTCGTTGGTATCCTAGGTAAACATCAGAAATTACCGAACCTGTAAGCCTCTTACTAAAGGGAAACAATCTAAGTGTATATTTATCAGGAACTAAAAGAAAATCTGAGTCATCTATACTCGCGAATCCTTCTACCGATGAGCCATCGAGACCTATTCCTTCTGATATCAACTTTTGTAAATCATCATCAATCATCGCATATTTTGCAAGAAATCTACCTAGTATGTTAGTATATCTTACTTGAAGAAACTCTATATCTTGTATTCTATTGTTATTTTCACTTCGCTTGAGTGACGGATCAACTACAGCGTCATAACTTCTATTAGTCACAGTGATAGAATATACTTAATTGAATATATAATTTATTGTCAAAAATACTAACGATTGATAGCTAATCATCTATAAACAATAGTATTTGTTAGTTGATGCGTATCTTTAATTAATTTAGGAAAACAGATGTTAAGCCAAAATATTCATGTGATGAACACTAGGATGCGGAATATGTCTAACTTATTCTCATACAACGTGTTAGTAGACGAATTCTATTCGTAGTACCCGTAAAATTAAGAATATAACTGTGGGGTCGTAATATCATGAAAGCTATTCGATAGGTGATAGAATTGCCGAAATTGCTATCAGGTGACTTGAACTCAATAGATCAAACTAAATGTAGCAACAAGTCTAGCATAGAATAAAATCAAATGATAACTGTAGTTCACAATGGTGACGCTGTAGAAAATCGAAGAATTAGCAATTATAGCAAGTTATAGCGTTCAATCATACTTTATCAAAAATGCAAATTCGATGAAATCTGCTAATGAAAGCTATTTGTGTGTACTTAATTTCAGGTGAAGTTTATTAGCTCCTATAACTGATGATCTCAATTTTAAAAAGCTATTCTGAATGGCAAGAGTCCAATTACTGAGCAACTAATCAGAGGACTAGGAGAAAATAATTGTGTATCTTGAATTATGTATGCGTAGACTGCATGTGCTTTGAAAGGACCTCCTTATCACTGTACTCTTGCTGACAGTGAGGGCATATCAGCATCGCTCTTGTGTCTTTCAAATGAGTCGATGCAAAAGGGTTCAAAATACACAACGACGAAGAGGTTGCAGCTGCATTGATAGTCTCCATAGCAGCTTTTTCCATTTTCGCCATTATACCATCTCTACTAACAATACCCAACACGCTATTTGATGTCGTTATTATGAGCTGTCTAATAATATGCTTTTCCATCACCGACAGAGCATCCGAAATCGACATTTCGGGGGGGATAGAAATAACAGGTGAGGACATAACCTCTTTGATCGTTATTTTGGCTGGTGATTTGTGAGTAGATACTACTTTGAATAGTACGTCAGTTTTTGATACCAATCCGATAATTTGTCCACCAGAGTCCGACACAAGGATAGAGCGAACTTGGTTCTCTTTCATTGCAGTGATTGCATCAGCAACTGTTCTGGACTGCTCCAAAATTATGACATCAGAGTTCATTGCAAACGAAACAGACATCGACAATAAAGAAGGTCTATTGAAACTTTTATCGTCTATCACTACAGTATATTATAATCAAGTGTTTAAATAAATTTTTTGATGAGATAACCTAAATTTGGAAAACTAATGCAAATAAGATAGGACATAGATATTAAGGATTCAATGCACTTTCAAGATCATCATCCTACCTTTGGCTATTAAACTCATAGCAGAAATGAACCGAACCACTTTAGGATTCAAAACTGAAATCGGTATACGTAATCTTACCGCACATTTCCGGCTGCATACATATTAGGTAATTAAAATATAGCTAAAATCTAAGCTCGAAATATGTGGAATAATGTAACATCGTCTTGTTTCCATTTAGAGCAAACGCAATGATTGATTTTTTCTCAATAATCAATGTTAATTTCTACTTCACTACCATAGTTTTTTAATCAATAAATAACTTAAAGCTGTTAAACAACTTTTCTTGATGTACAATAACAATAACTCGTCTAGTAGATATGGAGTATTACAAAATGTCTTTTGGGAATAAATGGAGTCGACCTCAACACGGTGAGAGCGTTAGCGAGAGTGTAAGGAATAAAATTCGTGATGGGATAAAATCATCAGAGCCACTTAGACCTAGAATAGAGGAGGCTCAGAAAAAATTGCAAATGCAGATTTCCAAGTTAGATGCGATATCTACGAAGATGAACGAAAAGGATAAGCTAATCTTTGATCGTGTGATTCAGGCTGTTCAGAATCATGATGGGCAATATGCCAAATTGTTGTCCAGTGAATTATCTCAAGTTCGCAAAATGAACACTATGGTGGACTCTGCGAAATTGGCTTTGGAACAGATACAGCTGAGGCTAAATACAATGACTGAACTCGGAGATGTGGTTGTCACTCTAAGCCCAGCTATGTCAGTAATAAAGGGAATTCAAGGAGGATTATCATCCATGATGCCAGAAGCTGATCAATCAATGGGACAGATATCAGATCTCTTGGGTAATATATTAACTGGAACTGGTCAAGCTATTTCTTCATCTACAGTAGCTAAAGACATAGGAGGGATCACCAGTCTTGACGAAGAAGCGATGAAAATAATCGAAGAGGCCACTGCGACAGTAGAGGAAAGCACAAGAAGCAAATTTCCAGACTTGCCATCTACAGAAGGCATCACCTCTAGAAGGACCGAAACATCTGTTTATTAATAACATCAATTTTTTTAGATTCCTAAGACGGACTAAAGTTAATCTCGTTCTACCAAGGAACGATTTTACCACCTACTCTCTACTCATAAGTCATGTCTGATAACCCTCTATTATTGGACTTGTTCATTTTTTTGGTTCTGATCTATAACTACAATTAAGAAAAGTTTAAACTATAACTAACAGGCTTTTTCGGGTTTATTGATGGTAGCCATCATGGTTCCTAACTGATTCTATTAATCCCAAATACTTTTTTTATGCTTTTATCTAATCCGTTACTAATTAAGGACTAAACCCTTGAGCACGAGATTGCTAGAGATATCACCGACGACAAAAGTGTGTAGAAAGGACTCCTTTTATAGACTGCCTATAGAACTATAGTCGTAACTTTTAATAATTTTCTTCAGAGTGAAAGTACAGAATTGCAATTCACATTTCCGATGTAGGATAAGTCGCATCTCCGTTCCACCATTAATACACCTCATCCTACAACCGTTTCTTCAAAGGTGATTAATAGACTGTTTATAGAACAAAAATTAAACCCTTTAAATGAAATTCATCGAAGGTGATTTATAATCACACTTGGTGTGGTGGTGACACAAATAATGGTAAAAGTGACCAGGACGGTATGCATGAAGTCTTACCATCACCACTTTCAAAGCTAATTGAAATATCATACATACTCGGCATATGGATTTGTCCTCCAGTAAGATTCAACATACGCATATCCAAATCCTGAGTTTTGGTAGTATGGCCACCAGGGATCCAATAGGGTATCATTCCCTGAAAGGTTGGGGTTCAGACCTGGGTGCTTGGTCTGCCATACTGACCAGATCCTGTCTATGTTGGCATGATGCAGCCAAAACAGCGGGTCTGCTGGTGATATACTAGGGTTAGTCATTGGTCCGCCTACCCACATATGTACATGATTATGAAAATATTCAAGATCCAAAGTAAAGTCTGTATACGTTGAGTTACCTAAACAATTATTGATGTCTTGACTTGTAGGTAGGGAAAATCCTGGTTGTTGTCCAGGAGTCCTAAAGACAACGACTTTGTTATAATTAACAGGTCCTCCATCAGGAGGCGGAATTATTTCTTGATCAGGAATAAGCACAGTAGGTGTAAAGCTCTTCAACCAGTTTGGAACAGAGGGGTTAGTGGTCCAATCCCAATATGGGATAAAAAAATTCTTGTCAACAAAATACTGTATCGCTGTCTCTAGTCTTGTCAGATATAGCCTATGCCAAACTAAAAACCGTTGCGCACCAACTGGATCACCGCCGCCATGCATTCTGTGAGGCTTTCCATGAATTGCTACTGTCTGGCGGTAGTTCGCATCTAAAAAATTCCCAGCAGCTAAATTATTAAAATTTGCAACTCCGTTTATGAATGCATTTTTTTCTGTGTCACTCATTATTGCTTCATTCTTTCGCTGCGTTTTTCCTGCTTTAACAAAGGTGATTCTTTCTTTCGGGACGTTATACGCATAGCTGGCCCGATTTAGCCAATTTTCCGAGGTTGGAACAATATTGATGTCGGATTTTATCATTTCTACGGATTTTTGCATAAATTGACCACGATACTATGGTATTTGTGAATTACCGTTATAGGGAAAATAGTTAAGGATTTTTTGACTTTTTCTACATAAAGACTCTTCCTTCCAAATAGTTGGAAAAGGTAATATACATTGTCATTGTTTGGCACAGATTGTATTTAATTTCTGTTTGCTTAGTTAAACTTAGGGTCTAAAAAAACAATTTATACCAACAAATGCGGCCCGCTGAGGGCATGATAAACATCCCCTTTTTAAACGGTCAAAACGACTTCAAGATTCGTACTATAACATCATTAAGATAAGACTAAACTACAATTATAAACAGTCGTACATCAATAAGCTTAGATTATGTCTAATGTGTGTTTTCGATGTAACAAGTCTAATCCTCAGACCTATTGTTGTGAGCACACTAGTAATAAGTATCTTTGTAAGGATTGCTACGAAGAAATACATTGGCTGATTAATGAGGACACTAATCGGAAATGATATCGGTAATCACAAATTTTTACGATTTCAAAGTTCCTTTTATGGTTTAATGTAGTATTTTTCTTAAAACCTGGAATATTCCTTACCAGCGAGAGAAACGCCACCTATTTCATTCAGATATTTCAATTTTATAACTTTCTTAAGGTTACTTGCTGAATGACCAAAGAGATCCAATCCAGAAATTCTAGAAATGGCAAACTCTGATCCTATGGATATGGCGAAGGTAGATGCAGGATCAGAGGGTGAGAATTTTCGCAATTGTAGTCCATTTATTTTAGCATAAATATTGTATGCAGCCACTTTACCATGCTCCTTTGCAAAATAGGCGTTAGTCGGAAGCGGTTGTCCTAGATTATCCAGTATAAGTGCAGAATCGCCTATCACAAAAATATCATTTCTGCCTTCTGGTTGTAGGTAATTATTAACCAACACTCTACCCTTGTCACCTATTTTCAGACCAATTTGTTTGAGAAACGGAGTAGCAATTACTCCACCAGTCCAGATAAACAAAGTATTCTTTACCTCACTATCATTTTTAAGGCGTACCGAATTTGATCTAATTTCTACTATGGAGTACTCTCTACCTATCAGTAATCGAACTCCCAAACTGTCAAGATAAATTTTAGCCCATTTGATTGCCTCATTAGGAAACCCATTTAGTAAATTCGCAGATATCAACACAACTTCCTTAGAACTGCTTTGAGGCTTAATGGATCGCAGTGTTGCAATTTCTCCAGCGAGCTCGACTCCCGTTGCTCCGGCTCCCCCAATAACAACTGTCTTTTCTCCGTCCATATTTTGCAAAGCAGTAGCTATTAATTCTGCATCCTCTATGCTGTTAAAAAAATACGCATATTTGTTCATACCGGGAATATTTGGGATGAATGGTCGACTTCCCAACGATAGGACTAAAAAATCATAGTCTAATCTTTTTGCGTAAGTGGGATCTTTTACGACCAATGCAGTTTTATCATCTAAGCTAATTTCTTTGATTTCAGCGTGAATGAATTCAATGTTTCGATTTTTTAGTATATCGCTATAGTAAATAATTGAAAATCCTCTCTTTGATATAATTTCAGGCAAACTAGGGAGTAAGGTATGATATTCTCTTTTATCGACTAGTATTATCTTGCATTCTCTTTTGCCCCTCATCAAGCTTTCCAGGACCATGGCAGTTTGTAATCCAGCATAACCCCCTCCTGCGATTAGGACTTGCACCAAAGAATCTCAATCTATAGATTTCATATTTATCGATATTAATCGTTCTGATGTTTATGTATAGAAATAGGCAGATCTATAGACTATTGGCTTTAGTCTAAACTGTATTTGGATAAGTTGTAATATTATCAAATTACACCTAGCTTTGAATATGCATAATTTACTGCATTATTTAAGCCAAGCCAAAAAGAAATTTCGAAAAGATCATACAGGTTGGCATGATGAGATTTTATCTGGAAATCAAGTGTAGTATCTTCTACTTTAGGTAAGTTTAACTAGCTAAACTCTGCATTTTTTTCCATCCTAAGAACAAACTACTCACGCCATCTCCATTTTCTACATATCGATCTATTATTGTTTCTCACAATTTTTGTTTGTCGGTCAAATTGCCAAACAATCAGATATTGAATGTATTATTGTCCTGAATTCTGAGTCGGATTAGAATAGCAGGGTTTTTCAAAAATTGTTTCAAGTTTTGCACAATGACAATAGGTAAATAAAATGGATAAGGACTTTATCAAAAAGATAAAATACTGATTATTTACATGTGAGCTATAAAGTCTCTGGTATATTGAGCAGCGATTTGGAAAAACCGTAAAACGTTTTTATATATCAATTCTTTTGCATCATCTCGTTAGTCATAGAGAGAGTGTAGTCATATAGAAGCCATAATTGTATCTCATGAGTCAGATCTAGATGGTATATATTCGGCATCCATAGCATTGATACGATATCCGCAAGCAAGCACCTTTTTCCTTGGATATGGAATTGAATCGTTTAGAAAATTGGCAAGGTTTATTCGAACTGAAATTAGTTCTACAAACAAATCTGGGATCATTTTGATTTCAGATTTGGGAATGAATGAGAACAGTTCTCTCATTGAGACATGTTGCGATATTTTTAATCATGCAGAACAAAATAAATGGAAAGTGACATGGATAGATCACCATCCATGGCCAAAACAGGTAGTTGACATCTTTACAGGTCATGCTGAATTGGTTCTAGATGATTCTGGGAACAAATGTGCAGCCGATTTAATGCATGACTATTTTCTAAAAGATAACAAGATAGCTGCAAAGCTCGCAAATATGGCTCATTCAATGGATTTTTTTACTAAAACGGAATATCTCATACCTGTAGCTGAGCTAATTCGCTACTATAGTAATTTCGAAGATTTTTATGAACGACTCGATAAGTTGGCGCGAAAAGCAGCAATGGGCATACTCTGGGATATAGAAATGCAAATCCAATATGGCAATTACGTCAAGCTACGTGATCATGAGAAGGAACTGTCAATATCTTCTATGAAGGCCAAAAATGTAGATGGTGTCAAAGTTATGTTTGTCAGATCTTCTCCCTATATTCAGAATAGTCTATTCGCAGATGAATTATTTTCATCAAGTGGAGCTGATGTAGTAATGCTTTATAATTCAAAGGGGGATGTGAGTATTAGACGAAATAATAGTTCTATCGCGTGTAATGAGATAGCTAATAATCTTTCTCTTGGTGGTGGCCATCAATTTGCAGCTGGAGCAAGCTTTAGTAGTAATCCTCAAGATATTGATGCAGTCATAGCTGAATTAGAAGCCGCAGTGCGAGCAAGTCTTCAAATGCGAAAATCTAACTATTAGGTTTGCATTTACTGCTTCTGAGGCAATCAATCTGTATTCTATAACGATTAAAATGGATGAGCAAAATAGAGGAATATTTTCGTAGTACACTCAATACAGATTTTATAATTTCAACAATTAGAAAAATTTCAAAAGAATATGAATAATAAATGGTTCAGAGATGGTCGCTTGGCCTGCCATCAACCATGTATTACCCCATTCGAAGATATGATTCGAACTAAGCATCTTCATCTTTTTAGTCATTTGATGCAATATTTCTGGCAAATTTTCATCCCATAATTAATGATTTTAGTCAAAGATGCGTTGATGACTATTAATCTCTCACAGATTTGATGCGTGTTAAACCTTAGAACTAAAAAAAATTTGGTGAAGATCTTGTTTCATATCTTTCTACCCATGGATATTCTGAAACTCTAATGAGTTACTGAAAATCCTACGTTAAACTTTCGCAGTTTAGTGATGATAATTCTTGTGATGATGGTGTTTATGGTGGTGGTGGTGATGATGGTGGTGATGATGGTGGTGATGATGGTGGTGATGATGGTGGTGGTGGTTGTAATGCTTATAGTGATGTGCTTGTGCACTGTTTCCCACTAAAGGACCAGACGCAAAAAGCACTACTATTGCTGCTATTGCAACAACTGTTAATGTTGCTGCTACGTTTTTGCTTAAATTTTGCATAGCTTGCTTATGAGAAACATGCTTATTAAGGGCTTTATACTAAAAAATGTAGTCCAAATCTCAAATAAAGGTATAAATTCAGAGAATTTATGATAACAATAAAACTTTCACATATATTAAGGGAGTTATCAGCAATATCATCCTAACCTAATCTTTTCGATCAGTAAGAGACTCAATTGCACATCTTTATATTTTCTCGACAATCCTACTTGTCACCCTTCTAAGTGGAATTTTCTATGTAATTTATACCCTTGTTGTTACGGAAGACTCCACGTATCCATGAAAAACTGCGGCCGGAATATAATAACATACAAATTGAATCGATCTAAGCATCTGAATTATATCATAATTATCGAAGTTTATTACAGATAAGACTTTTTATCAGACTTGTAAAAATAGGTGTCTTCGACTTAAAGCCAGACTAAAGAGATGTCTAATCATCTCATCTAGAAAGATAGAAATTGGACTTGATTTGATTACCATAAATAATTCTGGGAGTACGTCATCATCATAGGATAATCCAATATGAACTGGCCACATGAAATTAAGAATTGGACATTAGCAAGTATTGCCGCTTTTATAATATCATTTATGATTTCATTAATAGCTCACGTTCCGAAGGAAAGGGCAGTGGTGGGATCTGCACTGGCTGCAATTCTAGTTTTTAGTGGCCTTCTGTTCAGATTCAAAGGAAGACAAGGAAAATCAGATGCATAGTAGACAACAAACATTTCATTAAATTATCGGAATAGTATGCACAACTTTAAGCATTTAATCATAGAATGGCTCGAATAATGATAACTCAATACTCAACTTTCAAAGCCGTTTCTTATATTAGGATGACTCGCTCTTGAAACAATTGCACAATAATCTGAAATTACTATTTGATAGAATGCTATTTCTGATCGAACTCGTTGTCTACCAAGCCACTGGTCTGTATACTGTCTAAACCAACTACTCATGGAAATAGGCTTCAGATTGATGGGATAAGAAAGCTCAAGTCAATCTCAAGAGAACATAAGATAGACATAACAGATTGCCGAGATATTCTCAATTGCCTGACGATAGCAACCCCAAATGAGTCTACCAGGCAAATCAATTTTGTGAAACATTGTATGTACCTATTTACTATAATCCCATCTGTGTAAATTGTTTTTCTTATGGATTCAAATCATGCCAATAGTTTTTAGAAACTACTAAATCTACTTAATTGTTCAGCAATCAAAGATCAGTCGTTACGCATGAGTTTTCTTCTAATGGTTCTCTTCTTTATCACCTTAGGCTTAGCTGCATTTTTGTCTTCAGAAGGCTTTTCTCTTACCACTTTTTTTGGTTCGTAAACTGTTTTAGTAACATCTCGTAAACTATCGACATTTTCTTTGTGGCTTGTATTTCTTAACTTGTCAACCGGTATGCCATGCGTTTTAGCATGACGATAATTCTTTATCCCTGACTCATAAAGTTCCTTCAATGAGTAGCCTCTTCCAACTCTCGTTGAGGCACTGTTTTTGCCTTTGAATTTAACAATAGGCTTTTTTACCTGCAATTTGTTTGGCAAATCCAATTGTCTTAATCTTACACGATAATAAATATTTTCTCTGCGAAACTATAGCTACAAAATTAGCGCAATCCGAGCAAACTTTCAGATTAACGTTAAGCATTTTGGTACAAAGTAACAAACCTCACTAGACTTTGGATTGATATCTAAATCGCTCTTGTAGCTCAATATTGTATGAACTTGAACAGGAATATGATCAAGATAAAAGCAAGAATATGTGTACACCATTCCTAAGCTACCAACTCAGTATTCTTGTGTGAGGGTGTCTGTGATACCAATCTACTTAATTATTAAAACTGGGCATGTAGAATATGTTGCTACTCCCAATGCAACGCTACCTAACAGCAGTCGTTTGAATCCTGAGAGTCCTCGAGTTCCCATTACAATCAAATCTACTTTTTCCTCTTCGGCATACTCAACTATGGCAGATTCAATCGATAATTGAGTATCAACTAATTCTGTCCTGAAGTCGACGTGAGCGGATTCGGCATCATGAGTAACCTTTTCGAACCACTCTTTGGTTTTCAATGTCAGTTTTTCCCTCTCCAACTCAGAATCATTAGGGGCCGGAGCAAGGCCATAGGATGATAATGATTTATGAAGTACCGTGATAGCGATTAACTTTGCAGAGTTACCATTGGCTAACTCAATTGCGTATTGTGCGGCGTCCCTAGATGATTCAGAGCTATCTAAGGCCAATAGGATCTTTGAAAAGCCACCGGCGAGTATACTATTGGGATTCACAGGCAATATTGTATCATCTGCGATAACGCATACACGACTAATAAATACTGTATGTGATGTAACAATGACCACGAATAATTACATAGCCTCATGGTAGTGAAGTCCTCGCCTATAAAGCCGACACAAAAATTTGATTTCGGGGTACCTAAAAGTAGATAAAATATTTGGCTACATATAGTATTTATTCATTATATCGCCGATCATCCGCAATTGACTTCCCTGCGAAGTTGATTTCATATAAGACAAACCATAATTATTTAATAGTAGTTTTACTGGATTAAAGTCCGATTTGAATGGGCAAAATCGAGAAGGGCATTAACTGCGACGTTCAAGGTTGTGACGAAAAGGCAGAAAGGTCAATGAGTGGTTCGAAGGCGGCTATGGCCACTAGTCTAACGGTAAATTCTAGCAAGCGGGTATATCTTTGTAGAACTCATTATAAGGAGTGGAAAAAGGAGACTAAAGAAGATAGAGAAACAGAGAGAGCTCGTTGGGGATAACCAATCTTTACTCTTCTTGTTTTTGTGCTTCACTGGCTAATTTTGAATATGATCTTCATTTGTGATTTTAATTTTTGAAATTAATATGGATTAGAGTACGTGTGGAATTTATTTTGGGTACTCGCTTTAACCTATTTTGTTAAATATAATAAATGCAGGCTCCAGATCGATTCAATTCATATATAATATTTTTGCAGCAGATATATTGAATATTTTATTTAGTATGAATTTTTCATGTCTAAACGCCTATAGATACGGTCTTATTCAAAGAACCTTGTTGTGCAGCTATAATCTCCACACGTTCAAAATCCTTAATTATTTACATTATCGCGGGACAATAATGCGGATTTGAATGATATCTAGATGTATTGCTTTAATTCTCACAAGCTAAGTGAGTTAAGACCCCTGTGACTTTAGTACTCTCGCTGATGCTTACAGACACAAGGATAAGTATTATAATAACCGTAGAATTGAAATTCGGCTATCGTAGTCCAAAGCCTTTAATCCTACTCTCCTGCATAATTCATTTTAACTAACAAATGCGTCTATTACAACTTCATTCCGATTTTGTAGAATACGAACCAGTTGAAAAGGAAATTAATGAAGCTGAGAACCTCAGCTCGAATGGTAAGCAGCGAATAGAAGAAGTCGTGTTGAATCTAATCACAGTAGAGAACGGTGATGATGAAGAAGTCGTTTCTGCAGCAATCGAAGAAATGCACAGGTATTTAGATAGGGTGAAAAGCAAGAAAGTACTGATTTATCCATATTCTCATCTAAGTTCAAATCTTGCCAGTCCAAAAATTGCATTTGAGCTCCTGAAATCTCTAGAATCATCGGCAAGGAAATCATTTGAAGTCTACAGGGCGCCCTTCGGATGGACTAAATCTTTTAATGTCAAAGTTAAAGGACATCCCTTAGCTGAGAATTTCAGAATACTTTCTAAAGGTGAATTACCATTAAGTGCCGTAAAGTCAAATGCTCAGAGTTCTGAGGACAATATTTCTCAAGCTCTAAAGGCAGAAGAGAGATTAGCCTCTTCCTGGTTCATAATGCAACCCAATGGAGATATTATTCCGCTTGGTGAGTATAGATTCAATAGAGAGGAAGTCAGTCTCAAGATCCTCGCAAATTATGAAACCTTGAAGAAAAGGACTGTCGATGAAGTTCCTCCCCATGTAAAATTAATGAAAAAAATGTCTATAGCTGATTATGAACCTGCATCAGATGCAGGCAACATGCGTTTCTACCCGAAGGGCCGACTAATGAAATCTTTGATAGAAAGATACGTTACTGATCGAGTGATCTCATATGGTGGCATTGAAATAGAGACTCCAATAATGTATGATTCTAAACACCCTTCTATGGAGAGCTATTTTAACAGGTTTCCAGCCCGTCAATATAGCATACTCTCTGATAACAATCGTAAATTAATACTAAGGTTTGCAGCCTGCTTTGGTCAGTTCTTAATGGCCAAAGACTTTCAGTTATCATACAAACATATGCCACTTAGGCTGTACGAACTCAGCAGATACAGCTTTCGTAGAGAAAAGAGTGGAGAGCTAGTCGGATTACGACGTCTGAGGGCATTTAGTATGCCCGATTGTCACGCATTATGTAAGGACATGAATCAAGCAAAGGAAGAATTTCTAAATAGGATTGACTTATCAATGAACGTAATAAACGGGCTAGGATTATCAATAACAGAAGATCTTGAAATGGCAATACGATTCACTGAGGGATTTTATCAAGAAAATAAAGATTTCGTGAGAGAAATCGTTAGCAAATTTGGTAAACCTGTCTTGATTGAGATGTGGCAAGATCGCTTTTTTTACTTCACTTTAAAATGGGAATTTAATTTCATAGACAATTTGGGTAAAGCATCAGCACTCTCGACAGATCAGATCGATGTGGAAAACGGTGAACGATACGATATCAAATTTGTAGATGAGGATGGAAGTATTAAGTATCCGATAATTTTGCATAACTCGCCTAGCGGAGCCATAGAACGAGTTATATACGCGCTGTTAGAGAAGGCAGCTAAATCTTCAAGAATGGGCTGCAAACCTAACCTGCCTTTGTGGCTTATCCACACTCAAGTTCGTATAATTCCGGTTGCAAAACAGCACATGCCGTATTGTGAGAAAATGCTAGACTATATTGGCAGTATGCAAATTAGATCAGATTTAGATGACCGAGAGGAATCAGTATCAAAGAAAATTCGAGAGTCAGAAACAGAATGGATAAGATACACACTAGTAGTTGGCGACAAGGAAATACAGGACGAAATGTTGATAGTTCGTGACAGGATTTTGGGAAAGCAAAGGAACATGATCCTAAAAGATCTAGTGGAGGAGATACGTACTCAAATCGAGGATAAGCCTTACCAAATGTTGAATTTACCTAGTCATCTATCTAGGAGACCACAAATAATGGTGTGATATTTGAATCTTATATTATGCAATCGAAGTTCACAGACTTCGAATAACCAAGTATTTTTGGAACACTCGCTAATTGTTGTCGATAATTTGGTATTAATGTCCAGTCGGTCGTATTATGATTTATGATTTGCCTGTTAAGAAGTACTAAACATCTCCAAATAACTTGTCGATAAATAATTTATTTAGAATAAATATAATATTACTTACCCTTTGGGATAACGTTGATTGAAAGCTAACGCTAGTCCTGCGAGAAAAAGAAATGCTAACAATAAAGTGGAAATATGATTCAATTCAAGGAGTTCTGATAAAATATGTTTACCATCTGCGATTTTACAAATGCGAACCGCAACGCCTGGCCTATTCAAGATTACCCCCAACCAACGCGGAGTCTATGTACGTGTAACTTTAACATGAATATTTGTTTCGAAAAATTGGGCTACTATGAGTCGAATTGTCAGGTGTAATTTTCATCATAAAGATTAGAAAGTATATAGCCTTTATTTATAATCCATAAATTAGTGTTGTCGAATCGTGTAGGGATATTAGGAGTTCTGATTACCCTATCGATACTTTGGGGTTCAAGTTTCCTAGCTATAAAAGAAGTAATAATCAGTATGCCTCCTCTTTTTGCCTTTGGGATCAGATTTGCAGTCTCGGGCGCCGCTCTCTTAATAGTGTTTTATTTTCACGAACCTAAAAGGACAAGACGTGAATCAATAGATAGGCGACATTGGATGGATGGCACAATAGCAGCCATTTTTATAATCTTAGGAGGTCAGGGATTATTGGTCTGGGGAGCGCAGTACCTCTCATCTGGGATGACTGCATTGTTAAATTCTACAATACCATTATGGATTGCACTATTGGGAGCTCTAGTCTTGAAACAAAAACTAACTCGAAATACTATATTAGGACTCGTAGCTGGATTTGCTGGTCTAATTATTCTGGTAAACCCATTTAGTACGAACTCAGCGTTGAATCCGTTAGGTGTCATCTCGCTTACTTTGAGTTCTATATTCTGGGCTATTGGTTCGATGTATGCCTCAAAGTCGTCAAGTAATCTGCATATGAGTATATTGGCCTCTGCAGGAATTTTGATGCTAGTAGGTGGCATACTATTGCTTGGTACAAGCTTTATAATTAATGAATTTAAAACTAAGCAATTCACAATTTCCAACTTGCCAAGCACCATAATAGCGTTCAGTTATCTGATATTCTTATGTACAGTAGTAGGCTATGCGGAATTCTTCTGGTTACTCAAGGTGGAATCGCCAGCTGTAGCTAATTCGTTTGCCTATATAGTACCAATTGTTGCAGTAATCTTGGGTTGGCTAATCTTTAAAGAACGGATTACGATACAAACCATTGTTGCAAGTTGCATAATTATAGCCGGTGTAGCAATGATGGTTCGAAATAAAGGAACTAAGCCAATTTCACCCATGGTCAAAAAGTAAAAGTGAGTATCAGAAAAATAATCATATATATTTAGCTATAATGGACATTCGGCTTGTTTCGACTTTGAACCTAACGTTAAAGACTGGAAGATTCCAAAATTGAACTCGCATATTGGACAAAGGATTAACACTATCATAATACAAAGGCCTTTTCAATGGATAATTGAGACACAAAAATAAAATAGCTATGAATGTAGATCGGTAGGAATTTCTGTAGTCATAAGCATATTTGACATGCCAGTTGGAATATTTAGAATATGTGTAGTTACCTTTATCAGGATCTTAAATTGGAATAGCTATTTGCCATTTTTAGCTGCTGCGCTACTCTAGCTTCCGCCTTCGTTTATATCCATACCAGTAGGTGATAAATGTAGCCTATTATATTCTTCAAGCTCGTAATGGTCTGGCTTTCTTCGTAATGTTCGTATCACATTGTATACAAATACGAGTTGAGTAATCCCGATGCACATAGCGAAGAATAGTAGCCAAGGCATTGCCCAATCGAAGCTTGCTGGAATTTCTGCCTCTCTACGAATTGCTCCTTGCATACCAATATAATTGAATAATAATGCAAAACCGAAACCGCCAAATAGCGTTAACCAAAAGTGACATTCTCCTAACGTCTTACTCATATGCTTCTTTGTAAGATCTGGAAAAATCGCATAAATTATTCCAAATGTCATAAGAAGGGGACCTAGCAATAACATGAGATGAATATGTGATGGCATAGCCATTGTATTATGAAGGTAAATATCAGCCCCCCACATTCCCATCTCTGCACCCTGGTAGCCGCCAAACGCCCAACCTGCAAGGCCTGCCAGAAAAAATCTAGTTGTTATATTCCAGGAGATCTGCGAGCGCCAAATGAACAATAGGGCAGTGAAAATAGTTAATGCCGAAGGGAAAACTATGCCTAAGGAGGCAGTTTGTGCCATTATTTGAAGCCACACAGGATTAGGCATATCCATAAATACGTGATGAGAAAAAACAAGAATAGAAAACATGAAATAGAATGGCCAAGGGCGATAATTCCATTTATTATACTGTACTCGCTCCTTTGCGTATCTCGGTGTCAAATAGTACATAGCACCAAGAAAGATTAATAATGGAAAGTACACGATAGGATGTCCAAAAAACCACCATGCATTTTTAGTCAGTAACCAATTAGTTGAATCAAGGGCAATTGTTGTGGAACTCTGTTGCAATGAGAGAAAACCTTGTGTGAGCTGAAAAAAAAGGCCCGGGTTACCAATTAATTGAACCATAGAAGTCACAAATGCTGCAACTAGTAAGATGGGTACTGCTGGTGTCGTATCTCTTAATTTCTTTGTGAACCAGCTGTTAATTCCTAGTAACGCCAGCCATCTTACAGCAGAGGGAAGATATGTCATATGGGTGTGATCCAAGTCCTGTTGTGGATAATCTTCACCTTCTTTTTTTGCAGCTCTTTCGCCATGTCTCGAAGCAAAAAACTGCGTTCCAACAGGTATATTTCCGCTTAACAATGTAGTTACTATTATAACACAAAAAATAGTAATCCCTATCCCAACTAAAAGATCTGCAAATAGAAATATTTGAGCAGCTGTTCCACTCCATGTTATACTTGGTTGGCCAGGCAGAAAAATCAGAGGCATGAGATTATACCAGCCTACGCCTAAAGAGGACACAGGTGAGATGAAGATGAGTATTATACCTGCCTCCATAACACCTAAAGAAATCTTAGGCCACTTCATACTTGACAAAGGTTTCCTACCCCACTTGCTAGTGGCATAGTAACCAAACCACATTGTATTCATGGACATAACACCAAAAAACATTGCCTGCCCATGGGACGTTAGTAGAGCATAAAACAATATATTTTGTGGAGCAGAATGTAGTTGATCAGAAAGAGGCACTCCAAGTTGGATTATTCGCATTCCAAGTGCACACACTCCTGCAATTACAAAGTTTGCCAGCATTACACCAATAAATAAAATTACCAATTTCTTGAGATCAGGCGAGACATCATACTGTGGTAATTGAGGGGGTTCTTGAGGATACCGATCTTGGTCCTTTTTCAGCATTTATTATACCTACCCCGCAACATTTTGAGAACTATGTCGATATCCCAGAACTCGAGCTCGAGGAGATTACTTTTATTTGAGATGTCATATATGGGTGTGCATAGCCGCAATATTCCAAACATCTTACTAGATATATCCCAGGATGTTTAAATGTGAATAAAAATACATTATCGACTCCGGGGATTACTTGCATTTGAAACATTAACGGAGATCCGTCAGAGGGACCATCGAAAACACCTAATCCGTGATTAACATCTACAGAACGAGCAATGAATTTTATTGTTTGCCCAGCTTTTATTGTGATGTAAGCTGGCTGTCCAGCCTTTAATGGTCCGTTATTCTGTTCGTTCATTAACCAAAACCACTGACCTGCAGATATATTTACAACCTTGATATGATCGCTAGGATTATGAGATGTACCAACTCTATTTGCTGAAGAAAATGCCACTGGAGGCATCCAGGGGTAGCTCGCAACCCACAGATAGACTAACAGCAATGCAACTGCGATTGCCCAATATGTTTCTGGATGATATTTTGTCTTTGATGCAAAGCTTTGTACCCTAAACCTAGAGGAAGTAGTTGATATAATAACAAATACGACTACTATCGTAGTCACTATGCAAACAAAGAAAAGTAGTAATAAAGTGCCTGGACCCCATCCATAATCCGCAGCCAGATTTATCATGTTACTGAGAGACTTCTATTACATTTACAACTACACAGCTGCGGACAGGTCTTGACGATTTACTTGTACTAAGATGTTCCAATACTTTCAATTCAAGAGTCACGGACAACAAAATCTCCCATCATACCTAACCATAAATGACCTCGTACCATACAAAAGTATTTAAAATTACCTGCCTGTTGAACGAGAAAAGTGATCTGAGCACGTTCACCTGGTAAAATAAAAGAATTGATCTGACCTTTAGCAAATTTCTGGACGCAACCAGGACACGGAATAGATGATAAAGCCACATAAGGAATATTTTTCACTCGATCAGTCAGAGATTCATTGTTTGTTTTCTTAAGTAAATCTAGGCTCTTTTTAGACAGTTCGGCAATTCCAAAATTATGTGCCATATTTCCAGCGTTAATTATTGTGATTTGAACTGTCTCTCCTTTGGTGAGAGAAATCGTTGGCCCTCCGGTAGTGCCATTAAACCCGTATTCATGTTGTACCAGAACTAATTTTTTGTCAACCTTCAAATGTTGCGATGTGGGATTTGAATTCGTAGACCGAGTCATTGACAAGTGAAATGTAGCTAATAATTTATCTATTCGATCCTTCAATGAATTATTATTAGGAGTGTCTGAAAATAATCCTGCACCTATTGTAAGTACTGCAGAAATGGACAATATGAAACATATAATCAACACCATACGACGATTAACAACATATGGTTTAGATGATCCTCCGACTGTCATTACGTAAGGTTGTAGCATGAGTTCTTCACTATTAAAAGATATGTCATGTAATTCTGGAATTGTGTCCCAGCGAGTTCAAACATAATCGTAGATTTGAATTTCTTATTATCCTAACTAGCCATTTTCTTGGATTAATCTCAATTTGTTCGGACTTTTCTATTCGTGACCTTCCAATGCAAAATTTTCAACTGCATATTCGAACTAAAATAGAGAACTAAAAATGTTTAATTCCGACAACAAATGATGATCGTGATCGTGCCAACTACATATTTTAATCTTGTTCAAGTGAATCAAATGCTATTGCAAAAATTAATCTATGAAACATTCTCGCGACGAACTTCTTCATAGCAACAGAGTCCTTCAAAATCATAAGATCGCATCCCTTTACAACGTAAGTTTGAAAAGTCCTTTGACAATAAAATGGAGATCGTTAACTTTTCAACCGGTATTTTTCAATTGGCACAGTTCCCTCCTTAAATGTAATAATCAATGAATCACCAACTTTATAATGGCAATTCGGAATTGAGCGTGGTTCACGATCCGATGACTCAACTATACATGTACCTTGATCATCTTTAATGACAACTTTTGCGGTATCAGTAACGTCCTTCCTAAAAAGATCTTGTAGAGGAAAACCGAACAGGAACTGAACTCCGAACACAGCCCCAATAATCACTAAAATAGCAAGGGCAGCCATTTTCTTTCCGGACCATCTAGAGAAAGGAGACGAGTCTGTACCCGAATCGGAATCGAAATCATATCCCACTAATAATGCACGATATCCAATGGCTGCTATTCAATTTAAAATATATCAT
The DNA here is from genome assembly GCA_040414675.1 of Nitrososphaeraceae archaeon. Taxonomy (GTDB): domain Archaea; phylum Thermoproteota; class Nitrososphaeria; order Nitrososphaerales; family Nitrososphaeraceae; genus JARBAU01. The sequence continues at coordinate 33,959 of JBEDUN010000039.1, forward strand.
CACAAGGCCCATTACAAATACGCTGTGATTGCGTAGAATAAATTGATTTTTTTTCTGCATACTAGATCAATGACAAAAATCAACAAAGTAAGGTCTTTGCTAAGTTTTAATCACATTGTATTATGCTTTAGGAGATAGATTCGAAATTTGGGCGTCCTAGGGTTAACTTACGACACCGTTACAATGTATTAATCCTAAGTTAATCTAATTGATTTGAAAAAATGGCAGGTGAATTAGACGACTATTGCAATTTAATCAATTTAAAAGTTTTGACAACAAGTAATAAATTTAGCTTAAAAAAAATGATTGCTGCCCAAGTTTGTGCGTCGACCCAGGGTTATCACAATAGTCAAAGTTAAGAGTATGGCACAATTAACTCTTATATTTAGGCATAAATCATGACAGAAAGACGAATAGACAAGAATGGAAATTATATCGAAGAACACGGTGCAAGGGTAAGGTCACTTAAGAAAACAGTTGTGATAGGTATAATCCTTATTTTGTCTGTCGGTGCTATCACACTTTTCTTAGAAGGAATAATTCCCGAAACCTATCTGAAATACATAAAGATAGCAGAGGTGGGAATTATTGGATACTTCTTCATAGAGGTAGTAAGCGAAGCAATCTACAGAGTAACACGTGATTACTTTCGAGATACTGCCAAGGCAATAAAGGCTTTCGTAAGAATCACTGCAGCAATGATACTTGCAGCCATAATCCTTTCATACCTCAGCGATGATCCCTTTCTAGCAGCGTCTATCACTACGATAACGGGCTTAGTAGTTGCCTTTGCCTCGCAAACCGTTATCGGTAATATGATAGCAGGATTGTACCTCTCACTTACCAGACCATTCAAGATTGGCGATAGAATAACAATATCTGGCCAAACAGGGACAATCTTTGAAATAGGTCTACTCTACACAAGGTTGTTAACTGAGCAAGGTGACACTATTTTGGCGCCAAGTTCCGTATTAGCAAATTCAGCTGTAGTATTATACAATGATCAAAGTAAGCCTTGAATAAAGTCATTATCTCCTTTAAATGTCAATGTCACAAAATTCACTAACAATGGGACATTCATAACTTCATGGGGCTCAACGGGATTATCCGATGGGCAATTTATAAACCCGAGTGGGATTGGTATTGATTCCAAAGGAGATGTCTATGTGGCTGATCTAGGTGAGAATAACCGAATCCAAAAGTTTGATAGCAATGGAAACTTTATAACAAAATGGGGATCTACTGGTAATGGCGATGGCCAGTTCGAAAGCCCGATAGGAATTACTGTCGATCCCAAGGGTATTGTATATGTTGTCGATGGTGGAAATAGCAGGGTCCAATATTTCTCAGTAGCCAAGTAGGTTCGAAATTTATGGAACCTGATCATTATACCCGAATTCGCATTTCCTTTCTTTGCACAGTATGTCATGCAAGTGATCAATAGTCAAACAATTTATTCATCATTTTTTCCCATTTCAATACGTTACAGAAGATAACCAGCGATTCGAGTACACCTTAAAATTGAAAACATGAGATGCATTTAATAATAAAGCCCGAATTTAAGTAACAAGTTGGAAATGCGGATGAGGCTATGTCTGTTATTTAGTGTTATTATCTTGGCATCCATAGGTTTGAACATTACACTTCCTTTAAAATATCATATGACACAAGCGCAGGGCAATAGTGTAAATTCTACGAGCAATGTACCTGCAAGAGTTATGGAGATACCAGGTTCATTGTTTGCTCACAATTCTGGGGAACCTACATTAAACGATTCACACCTGAAGGTAGAAAAAGTAGTAAGTGGTTTAAACCTCCCTACAACTATGGCCTTCGTAGGAAATAACGACATTCTTGTTTTGGAGAAGGCAAAGGGAACTGTAGAGAGGATCCTAAACGGGAAGTTATTGAGCACACCACTTCTAAAGGTAAATGTTGAATCTCAGGTTGAGAGGGGGATGCTTGGCATAGCCGTTGCTAATAATAGCAGTGGGCATAAGAACGTATTTTTGTATTTTACTGAAAATACAAGCCCTTCGACGAGTGCACATACTGATGGTGCTACATCTGTGGCAAATCGTGTTTATAGATATGAGTATGTTGATGGGAGACTAACTAATCCGAAACTTGTCTTGGATCTCCCTGCTAATCCAGGACCACGACACAATGCTGGTTCTATAATAATTGGTCCAGACAATAATTTGTACGTTCCTATAGGAGATGTAGATGGTCACAGTAGTCAAGCACAAAATGTAGCAGACGGAGGTCCAGCTGATGGCACTGGAGGAATACTTAGAATTACTCAGAATGGTAAACCTGTAGGAAATGGAATCCTAGGGGCTGAGAGTCCTTTAAACAAATATTATGCATACGGCATTCGTAACACCTTTGGTTTGAATTTCGATCCCTTGACCAAACTATTGTGGGACACTGAAAATGGAGCTGGTTCCAATGATGAAATTAATGTAGTGAAGCCAGGATTCAATAGTGGTTGGGTGCAAGTGCAGGGAAAAGCTCCTCCGGATTTTGACTACTCTACGCTAGTTACCTTTGGCGGTAAAGGGAAATATCATGATCCTGAGTTTACATGGCATGATACAACAGGTCCTACCAAGATACTGTTCTTTAACTCTTCAAAACTGGGAAAAAATTATGAGAATGATATTTTCGTATCCGATATTCATCATGGTAGAATATTTCATTTTAAGCTTAACGTAAATAGAACAAGTCTAGCACTACAAGGTCCGCTTATTGATCGAGTGGCCGACGCAGATAACGAAACAAGCGGACTTATTTTTGGGTCTAATTTTGGCGGTATATCAGATATGGAAGTTGGTCCTGATGGATACCTATACATAGTTTCGCTCGGTAGAGGAACCATATATAAAATAATTCCAGTCCTTTAGTTCATACTTAGTGGTTGAATGCGGCATCAAAGTCCTTTCTGATCCTTTTCTCTTCTCTATTGATCTGAATCAACACCTGTAATAATCTCAGTTGTTTACATATTTACTCTGAATTTCTCGGTATAAACGCATCAGGTACAAAGCAAATCAAGTCCACCCCAGTCTTCTTTGTAGCATGGAAAAAATACTAAGATGGCTTTGCAATATACCTATGAAGTACTTGAAGCCTTTACTTCCACTTTGCTAAAAATGGTCAATTGAATTGGAATGTTGTTGGTACTGTAAATAATTTTACAGTAATTATGGCAAAAACAAGATCATCATTCAACAGTCATCAAAATATTTATACCAATACTATCTAGATTGTTATTGATATTAAAATCTACTAATCATTGTTCCATCAAAGGGCATAATTACAAGTGCTAGATAACTGGTGCTGAGAAATGCAGAGATGTCCCGATTACGCTTCATGAACCAGTAGTGGAGACAACCTTGGTAGACACTAGGTAACTCTCATATACAGATGGAAAGAATGCCTTAGTGAAGTTTCTGATTATACAACCGTAGTGAATTTATAGTCCTGCAACATTACGACAATTATAGAGCAAATTGTGGATACCAAATTCAATTAAACTCAAATTCCAAAGGAATTCAAAGACACGACTTGCCAGAGTAAGATGCGTTGCTGCATTTTTGGTTACATGTCTAGTGATTCAGATTTTGCCAGGAATTCCAACTGCAAGTCCCTTTCATCTCTTTTTTGCACCAATTGAACCGTCTTTGAATTTGTTAATTAAGCCTGCTTTTGCACAAAGGGTCGGTACAAATAGCACTTGTAATTGTACCTTGGATAGCACTAGTTATGGCCAATTGAGAGGAAACGTAACAGGAATTACGATACCCAAGGTCAAGATTGTACAAAATGAATCTTTACAAAGTCAAACTGAGGGTCGTCTTACTTGGAAGGCTATCAGATCCACGCAACTTATGGGGATTCTCACTAATGGTTTCTTTCTCGGTAATTTCTCAAGCGGTACTGGTGCCACAGTTGCACTAAATTCATTGAGTGTCAGGCCGAATGACACAATAGGCATTCAAATAGGCGGTGGAACCATGCCAACAACTGCAAAAGCAGAATTGCTGAAAGCTAATGTAGATGTGAATGGTACGCTATCACAGATTAATACTGTAAGCAAACCGATATCGAGTTTCAATGTGGAACATGGAAAGAATATGAAGAAAGCATTAGCAAATAATAAGCTACTCGTTGGCATCGATACTCATCCAAACAACTACTTGCTCCTCATATCTTTAACATATGACGATGTTGGTAAATCAGCAGGGTCTTCGGCTAAAGGACCGAATACGAATCACCTTGTTGCGATTTACGAAACAGTGCTACGAGTTGCGTAGTATGTTGAAGAGATCCATTGTCCAAATAGCAAAAATGGTAAGTTTGTAGAATGACAATAATAAATCATCCCTAAAGAGTACTTGTTTTCATAAGGTATCTCCAATCCGGAATTTATCATTAAGGAAATGACAAGACAATTGAGGCAGGCGAGGTCATAAGACCGTTAATTTAAATCACGGTATAAAACACAAAGAGAGAGTAGCAATAATAGGTTTGACAAATGAAGTGAACAATGAAGTTACCTAACTACAGTATCGGAATTAAGGCTGTTAATAATTCAAGGATCAATAAATACTATAGTGAACAAATCTTGGAAGAACTAACCAATATCACCACAAGCTTGCATTATATTCGCCATGCATTTAGTTGACTTATTGATTAAATCCAATCTAGCGAACTCGTTAGGAGAATGTGCCTTGTTATATATATAAGATCCGCCTATACAAACGCATACAACTCCTAGTATTTTCTTAAAATTATACATCGGACCTGAGCCTGTAGAAGAAACGCTAATCACTGCATTTCCAAAGGCATCCATTGCAGCTCTCTTAACTAACATTACAAATGGGTCAGATATTGATGTTCTTGAGGGCATTTCGCCATCAATCATTCTCAATTCTATGGAATTACCGAATCCCTTTTCAAAGATATGATTCTGAAGTCGAGAGAATTGTGCTGCAGGATCCATGTCAGGGACTAATCTAAATTCTAGTCTCGCGATGGCTTTTGCCGGTAGTACTGTCTTGCTACCTTGACCAGTGTAACCGGATGTAATACCACAGATATTACAAGTCGGCCGTTCAATCAGTGCCTTCCTTAATTGAACTCCTTCTAGATTATTTGTAAATTTCCATATTCCGTATTCAGTCTTAAAATTATCTACATCAAACGGCTCATTCTCTATTGCACTAATCTCTTCATCCGTCGTGGGTTTCACCTCTTTAAACCAATTTTTTACCAGAATATTTCCGCTATCGTCACAGATTGTCCCTAAAACTCGCACTAACAACCAAGTTGGGTTTTCTACCAAGACTGCTAAGCTAGAGTGAATATCATGAGAGGGACCCGTAGCGATCAAGTCAACAGTCAATATTCCCTTTAATCCTAGATGTATGATTGCATTATCGTTCGAATCTACGGAGCCAAATTCCCAAATTACGCTATCACAAGCAAACTTCTTCTTGTATTTGGTAAGAAAATCCACGATATGTAAACTTCCTAGTTCTTCTTCTCCCTCTACAATAAACTTTACATCACATGGAACATCGCCCGTCTCCTTCAAAAAATATTCAACGGCTTTAATTCGAGTAATTAGCTCGCCTTTGTCGTCTGAGGCACCACGACCAAAAATATAGTTGCCTTCAACATGACCGCTGAAAGGATTTGCAGTTTTCCATAATTCGATAGGTCCCACCGGCTGAACATCATAATGGTTATAAAATAAAATGGTTTTTCCCGAAGGATTTGATCGCGATTTAACCTCTCCAAAGACGATAGGAGGCACTCCATCTTCTTCATTGTCACTTAAATAAATTAACTCTGTCTTGATATTAGATCTAGTCATAATACTTGCCACAAGTTGTGCGCATTTAGTTAGGTTTTGCCTATCGTATGAAATACTTGGCTGCTTGATGAGACTTTGAAGATCAGATATGACATCATGCATATTAGAATCAATAGCACTATTTACCTTTAGATTCATTTATTCGTAATAATATGAATTGACATGTAATAATACTTATCAAGTATACTATGACCCAGAAATTTTCCATATGAATAGAATGAACCTATAAATATATCATAACGCATCTATCAGACGAAGAAAAATAGAACATAATATTATCGTTTATTCAAATATTGTAGATCTTCTAGACATATTTACAAATTACTGTAAAAGTTCATTTTCCTCAAATGAGATTATTCTTATCTTGACGCATCACGAACCTGCCGCCAAGATATTCGACCATCTTAAGAAGAACATTAATTCTATTGAGATTCATAAAGCTGACGGCTCCCTAGTGATCATAGATTCGAAAAAGGCCTGGTTTAATATCAAAAGTGAATTTGTAGGGATCACAATAATGCTAAAAATGTTGCTCACGCGTAGAGCTAATTTATGCAAAGATGGGATAATGGTTGTTGCAGACATGGGAAACTTTTTCCATCCTCTTTTAAGGATACAGGACCTCGTAAGACATGAGGAAGAAATATCCTCTCTCAAATCACTTCCTATTAAATTTTATTGCAGTTATTCCAGTATTGATTTAAGTTCAGTTACTGCTGAACAAGAACAAAGACTAAGCCGAAAACATGATAGATTCATTAGATCGTAAGGAGTAGTATGCAGATACATTAATAGAGCAAGATACACATAGTGTAACATGTATGCGATTATCTCTTATCAGATACCGCCTTATGAGAATGAGGAGAATAACCAAGAATAGGTTTTTCATTATCGTTAAGTCGCTGATTTATTTCTACCTTAGTATTAAGATCAAACTTGGCTGGGTTTAAAAGTAGCTTAACTTTAGATGTGTATTAATAGAATGTGTATTAATAGAATACTATTTATGTAAAATGTTCATGGTCTGTACCAATTAGAAAAATTGTTTTCTTCTGACCTATTTCTTGACCAAACTCTTTGTTTCCACAAATACTTTATCAGTAAGAAATGCTTGGCGATAAAACCTAGAGCTATTGAAACTATGCCTCCGACAATAAATCGTAAGCCAATAATTTTGAATCCATCAGCCTCTTCCTTAATGGAAATGAAGCTAATTCCAATCCAAATACAGACAATTCCAAAGGCCAATATAACTATGCCGGCTATTAAGAAAGGTTTAAAAAGCATTGCAGATTCGTTGTTAGATTTAGTCAATGGTTCAACACTAATAATATGACATGACTAATTAAATTATCTAAGTCGGAAACTTTCTATGGCTTATAGGATATTTGTGAGCAGCCACTAAAAATTTAGATCAGACTCGAAAGTGGAGTATTCCAGACATAAAGTAGAACTAGTCTAATGTGATGTGATGTAACTCAACCTACTTTAAGGTGGTAATGCCTGTATATGTTGATAATTTCATTGGATAGTACAACGTACCACTAATGTACGAATAATTCCTGTGAAAGAGTTCAGCAATCCCAGTTTATTACGATTATAAAAGTGCAACTAACGAAAAGCTTTTGTAAGAATTCAATAAATTCACTTCCTTTCTTCTATTCCAGAGTAGTACTCCCTAAATTCCTGAGAAATGTTTGCAGCATCTGCAAGGCTAAGTCGTTCGTTTGTAAGATGTTCCTTAATCCAAATTATGTTTCCATCAAGATCTATCTCAATTTGCTTTGAATTCTTAAGGTAGCTCAGAATTGAGTTAATCGTGTCTAGTGTCAATTTTGGGGTTAGCAAGTTTTGAAGATTTCTGATCTTAGGATAGCCATGGTTACTTTTCAAAGTTGTCAAAAAATAGTTCAATTGCTCATTTGTAAATAATCCTGGAGAAGTAATTTTTCCTTTTTTTCTCTTATATTTCAATCCGAATTAGTATCACCCGACAATAACAAGAATGAAATAAAATCATTGTACTATCTCTAATATTAACTAAATACATAGATGAATAGTTATTTAGATGATTTATACGAGAGTATAATATGTCCTGATTAGCGGAGATAACAAATCCGTTTTGGTCAACAATGAAGAAATCATACTCATATTTCCAATATTCTATGATTTGCAGTTGAGCAAAATTTACTATAAATTTGAGTAAATAACATTAAATATTGCATACAATAGCTGTTAAACTGGTTTTAATAAGGAGCATCATCTATTTACGGCAGTCAAAAAACTAATCTAGAAATAAAGACAATGGAATGACAATCATTAGTTCGAGTCGATTCGAAGTTCTAACATAATAATAATTTTATTCACGTACAATCACAGCGTGTCACAGAACTATTTAGATTGAGAAATGATATCGCCATTTATGGGTTCGATAAAATACATTGAACCGTCTAACTTATTTTCAACCTTCCAAGCAAAGTAATTGCCACCACTGATTGTGGATGATGCGGTACCTAAGTATTGTCCTATGGAATTTGAATCTTCATTGGATTCATAAAATTCACCATTTCCTTTAATGTAGACATAACCGACTGCGAAATCCTTTGGATTTAAATGCATTGAACTCTTGTGAGCAATAACAATAGAAACTGCAGCCTCAGGTGGGATTGGCATTCGATTAATAACAGGCCTGTCAAGAGAACCTGTTAAAGCAAAATAGACTAAGATCAGTGCTCCGATTCCAATTCCGAAAGATAGGATCATTTTTCTGTCCAATCTTAAGTAGTATTTTGAAATGTTCAAATATAAATCTAAATTCCTTCGTCTTGGTACTTGATCATATAGTGCATTACTCACTATTTAGAAAATTAAGAAAATACGACTGACTGATTAACTGTCTACTTGTACATACTACTTACAATTTACAACTATGACGAATAAATAATAGTGTTTTCGTTTTATTCCGTTTGTTATTGACTATAATTTGTCGATAAATATACGAGAAGATATGGCAATTCGAATGCTTAAGAAAAGCAGATTAATAATATATCAGTTCTAATATTCTATGTTGTTGTAATTAGCATTTACATACATCTGTCAGCTTCGCTACAAGTTCGGCTAAACTCATATAGAGATACAATAATGTCATTTATGAAATATCAATTCCAATGTGTGACTTATTCTAAAGGGCATAATTCTAGCAGTTCGATTCTATCAAGTCAACGCGTTAAGGACAGTTGAATGAGGTACATTACAACATTAGAGTTGAAACTCTTGAAATTCCTATGCTCTTCCTGAGCAAACTATTACCATTTCCATAACAAGCCTCCTGAAAATCCTACCTAACAAGACTAATAATAAGGCGAATAGCCAATTCTGATAAATATTGCGTAGAACAAAAATTACGGATTGTCTAGTATTCAACAAATTTTGATCAATATGTGGATCTAGAAGATAAATAATAGCGAGTCATTGTCAATCAATTGGGATGTAAATGATTATTATATCCACTTGGATTTCCTAGGTCACGACATTGTAGATTAAATAATCAAACCTTCTAATGCTATTGTAAAGTTAACCGATAAGATGAGAAAAATCATCTATTAACAAGATTAGGGCAAAGTTCCACTTCTGTTTGAAAAGAATTAGAACAATAACAGGAACTAACAATATTGAATAAATCATCAATTTATGGAAAACTAGTAGTCCCAATTTCAAATGACTTATTACTAATGCTACTTGATCTTTCTTAAGTTCAAACGTTAGATCGTTAGCATATAGGTTTTTTGATTATCACTAGGTCCGATTCGATGATATGTTGATTATCAGAATAACACAATAATACGATAGGTAAAATAATCACAAAATCGAATATCTCGGTATGTCGTTAAAGATATTGGGAGTAGCTGGCAGTATGCGAGAAACCTCACGAAGCACTCTCGCACTAAAAATTATCTTGGATGCTGGAAAAATATTTGGCGCAGAGACTAAATTACTCGAATTAAGTAAATACCCTTTGCCGTTCTATGATCCCAATAGACCCGATAATAGCGAGGGACACAATATTGGAACAATAACCCAAGATGTGAACTGGGCTGATGCTATCGTACTAGCATCTCCGGATTATCATGGTTCTATGTCAGGTACGATAAAGAATTTTCTAGATCATTTTTGGAGTGAATTTGCAGGTAAGACCTTCGCTTATGTTTGTACATCCCATGAAAGGGGTTTGACAGTTATGGACCAGATGCGTACAGCTGTGAGACAATGTTATGGATGGAGCATGCCATATGGAGCATCGTTTAATGGCGATCAAGGTTTTGACGAAAATGGACATATAGTGGACATCGCTTTGGAGAAACGCTTGAAAATGCTTGCTAGAGACTTGGTTATTTACGGTAAAATAATAAGAGATCAATTTCTAAGTGATATTGCTAGCAACGAAGTTGCAACATTTGCTGCCAGGTATAGAGATTAACTACGTCTGAATCAGTCTAATAACGTCAGACGGTAATTAATTTTCATGAGAATAAGTAGAATATTGCTTTAAATTCATTATGGTACATCTAACATCAATCTATTCAGTAAAGGTAACGACTAATCGATTAATTGAAATTTGGAATTACTTGCTGTCAAGTCGTTGTATTCAGTGATCCATAATTCTGATTCCACTTGTCAATTAGAGATAAATGATTAGTACATGCCAATGTATAACCCTTCTTAATATTATTTATTTAAATTATATGGATACTAAATACTGTTAGTAGAATCTAGTTTTGTATATTGTAAGCATTGATAAACACAGGAATTTCTATTGCATACCGATGACGCGATTTCCAATAGTCATTTGGTGTACAAAATAAATTGGAAAAACATATCGCTAGTAATTTAATAGCTCTGGCTCCTACTCAATTACATGAGTCGCCTTTGGATCAAAAGAGCGACTCTGAGTTACTCCTTAAACCCCAACTTTTTAAGCCAGAGATGCTGAATAATAGACAAGATGGGTAGACCTCGGTATATTTGCAGTACATGTAGGAAAGATTTTACAAGAAAGTGGAATGCCACTCGTCATAGAAATCAGCAACATCAAGGCATAGCAGAAATAATCCCTTTGGGCGAAGTCTTGCTAAGAAAAAGTAATCGTCTGAATTTCTTACAAGGTGGGCTTAATCGGCAAAATCTAAATAACGATGATTCAGAGGAAGTCTTGCGAAATGATATATTATCGAAATTGGCACCTCGGGTTGAGGAATTAGAACGACTACTATCAAATAGATGTGATCAGAGAACGAAAATGAATTTGGAAGCTCTTGTTATTACGCTCGCATTATGTTCATCAGAACCAGTCAAAAAATTTGATGATCAATTAAATAGCATTCGAAGGGGCGTCAACTGTGGAATTGTGACAAACAAATTAGCTTCATGTATAGGCGTACAACCAATTCACGCTGATGCAATCATCAGAGTTTTATTGTCGAATTCGCACAGATAGAGAATTAACAAGGTCACAAAAACAAATATCTTTTACCTAAGAGGATTAAGTTACGTGGGGTTAAGCATTTGAATCTACATCACATCATTCTTCTGATCATGCGATCCGTGCAAGCGGGATAAATAGTGAAGATATATTCGACAATTTTATTAAGATATTTTGTTGGCTTAACCTAATATTTACAAATAGAATAGCTCGTCGTAGAATTTAAACACATAGTAAAGACATTAAGGGCATATACTTACAGCATTAAATTCTACACACGATAGTGGAAGGTGGATATAGTGCTGTCAACAAACTGTGCGATACTTTGATAACAAAATTTGCAGCATGGCGTTTATTGGTTAAGACTACATTTTACTTCTGAGGCAGAAATACAGAGAAGTATTACTCCATATCAAGAACTTGGTCAATGAATTTCGAAAGTTGGGTATTAATAATCCATGTCATACGACTTCATAACTCAGATAGATCTAGATAGGATTTGTGTCGTAAGCAGTATGAGACAGGCGAAGATAGCAACTTTGGTTAGTGATTGGGTTGAATTGGGGATGATTTCAAACGCTCTTCAAAACTTAGATTGGATCCTAATCTTCTACCACTATCTCGTAAACAGCAATTCATTGGATCTAGACAATGGATAATATACGAGATAAGGGGATCTATCTACAATTTCCGCAGGAAGCATTCTGCATAGTCTAAAGGTCAATATCACGTCTATTGAAGCAACTGCAATTTTTCCTAAGTGACTCCAGATAATTCTTTATGAAGCTAGTAAATAGGATTTCTGGATTGTATTAGGTTTACAATAACTGAAAACATGGGCAGATAGTTGGAAGATAATCTCCATTAATATGTATCAATTTGAGTTCGTAGCCTAACGAAGAGGCTGAGTTCGATGCATTTTATACACAGCGACAATAAAAAGAAATAGGAATGGAGGCAAAATTAGATCGTAAGGTATTTTCACTTCTCACCTCTTTAGGATATCAATCATTGTATCCTCCACAAGAGCAATCTATATCCAAAGGCGTATTGGAAGGTAAAAGTCTACTCATCACGACCCCGACTGCAAGCGGAAAAACCTTGATAGCCCTAATGGCAGCCATTCAAGTAATCGAAAAGGGGTCCAAGGTTGCATACCTAACACCTTTACGAGCTTTAGCAGCAGAAAAATTTGAAGATTTTCAAATCCTCAAAAATTCGAACATATTTGATGGAAAAGTTAAGATTAACTTGGAGAATAACGATTACGATTCTCGAGACAAAGAGAATGCTAGTGCCGACGTTATAATATTGACCAACGAGAAGATGGATTCATTAATGAGACATAGATCAGATTGGATATCAGAAGTAGGTCTATTTGTAATCGATGAAGTGCATTTGCTCGTTGATTCTGAGAGGGGCCCCGTATTAGAAATGATGTTAACTAAAATACGAAAAGCCTATCCTAAGGCTCAGATCCTTGTGCTTAGCGCTACTATCAGTAATTCAGAGGATATCGCATCTTGGCTAAGATGTGATTTGGTAGACAGTGATTGGAGGCCTACTAAATTAGCAGAAGGTGTTTATCAGGATGGCACTATTAAAATGAATGATGGCAAGAACATTAAAATTAAATCCTATTACAGTTCTGCAATAGTAGATCTTATCCAAGATTCTATGATAAACAGATATCAAACTTTAGTATTTACCGAAACTCGCAAAAGCACATCGTACCTTGCAAAAAAAGTAGAAGGGATCGTATTTAAACAACTAGACGAAAATATCAGGAAAAAGGCAGCGGAGGAAGCATCTAAGATTCGTTCCCATGGAGAGGATTCAGAAATTACATCGACCCTTGCTCACCTGGTATCAAATGGAGTAGCTTTTCATCACGCAGGAATAGGTCCATCTAGTCGGAAAATCGTAGAAGAAGCATTTAAAAAAGGAATTATCAGAATTCTTTTTACAACACCTACCCTTGCCGCAGGCGTCAATTTACCGGCTCGACGGGTTATCTTGGCAAGTTTCTTACGTTATGATTCAACTATCGGTAATAAGATCCCCATCAGCATATTGGAATATAAACAAATATCCGGCCGCGGCGGCAGGCCAAAATATGACAATAAGGGAGAATCAATAATCATTTCTGGATCAAATTTTAATCGTGATGACATTTACGATCATTATATACTAGGATCACCCGAACCGATAAGATCACAACTTGCAAATAATAGAATGATTCGAATACATGTTTTAAGTACTATTGTTATGTTTCCCGGAATAAAAAAGGATGAAATATTGGAGATGTTCCAAAATACGTTGCTAGGACAATATTCCAAGGAATCTATACTATCTTCAAAAATCATTAATGGTTTAGATTATCTGGAATCTGAACAGTTGATCAAAACTAGGAAGAATAGATATATTGCATCAGAATTTGGTAAGAATATATCACTCTTGTACATTGATCCCACAACAGGTATAGATTTCAGAAAGGCTCTAGAATCTATCAAAAGTCCTAACAATGAGGATCACACTTTGAGCTTCTTATATTTGATAACTAATAGCATTGATTTTTTTCCACGCCTGCCACTAAGGAGTAACGATTATGACACTATATCTGAAATTTTCTTAAACTATGCAGATCAATTTATATTTAAATATAGTGACAATGGTTTTTCCAGAAGTCTATGGGCTTTGTTTGAATGGATCAATGAAAGTAGTGATAGAAAGCTTAGCGAAAGACTTGGAATCGAGCCCGGTGACATGTATAGAATTGTAGAGTCCAGTGATTGGTTGGCACATTCGTTATACAAAGTAGCAAAGACACTTGGCCGAAATGATTTGCTTAATGAAATATATAACTTAAGAATCAGAATTCGATACGGAATAAAAGGAGAGCTATTATCTCTTGTTCAGTTCAAAGGGATAGGAAGAATTAAGGCCAGGTCATTATATAATGCTGGTATTACTGACACTTACAAACTTGCGAACACTCCAGAGTCAAAATTGTCTGCGATTCCGAAAATTGGGATGACGTTGGCTAAGATTTTAAAGAATGATTCAAATAATATAACGCACAACACTTGAATTATTTTCAATTCTAAGATCTGCTTAAATAATCTGGATCGAGTCAATTGGTTCATTTAATGCTGCAGTTATATTACAAATCTTTTGTATTATCTGAATTGATAGATATTTGCTAAATTTCGCGGACAATACAATATTCATCCAAGCAATAATTGTTTCAATTATCTCATTTGGTGTAGTAGCAATTATTATGCCCAGAGCAATCCAATCATTAATCTCTAAAGGAAGGGTAGTTAAGGATTTCCATAAACGAGAATTGCCTCTCATACCAAGGCCAGCCGGTCCCACGCTTCTTGCTGGAATCGCAGTCGCTGAGATGATACTATTTTTGCTAACGTTTAACACAAAAGTTCTTGCAATTCTACTAACTACAGTTATAGGCTACATTATTGGTCTCGTTGACGATAAGCGAGTAATGCCGGGATCATTTAAGCCAGTTGCGCTAATATTAGCAGCTATTCCTCTGATAGTTCTAGGTGCTTACGGTTCTCATTTGAATCTCATTTTTGGTGCAGTCTTCATTCCCATACTGTACATCCCACTAATCTTAGTTATTGTTCCTGTTGTAGGAAATACGGTTAATTCTATTGATGTATTAAATGGTGTAGCAAGTGGGTTTGTTATAATTTGTACTATACCTCTTCTGATAAGTATTGCAATATTCGGTAGCAATGATGTGTTCGTTGCAGCTCTTCCATTGTTGTTTGGAACTTTAGCATTGTACAAGTTTCATAAATATCCCAGCAAGATCTTCCCAGGAGACTCTGGAACCTTGTTAATCGGTTCTATGTACGGTGCTGTTGCAATAGCTGGAAGCTCTGAGGTAATAGGCGTAATTGCTTTGCTACCTGCAGTTATGAATTCATTTCTTTTTCTTGCCAGCGTAAAGAAGATAGTCGAACACCGACAGGTTAAAGCAAGGCCAACCGTATTAATGGAAGACTACAAACTGGCTGCATCAAAAGAAAGTGATGCGCCTACAACTCTTTTAAGATTAATCCTAGCACGAGGACCTTTGTCTGAAAAACAGATTGTTGCTCAGGTTTTTAAGTTAGGAATATTCTCTTCCATTCTAGCTGTGATCTCTATAATCATTCAATACTACTTTGTTACTGGACTAATCCCCAAATGAATAACATCGGCCTTTTAGGATTCATAATTATAATGTGGCTGATGATACTGGCTGCAGCAGCATTTCTAGTGATTGTAGTAGCTCCTTTGGAGGTCGTGTTCATTCACAATGGAGTCAATAGATTAATCATATCTACAATCCAAGCATTAATTTCAATTGTAGTGGTAATATTGTTGATACTATTTCTAAGCAGGTTTAAGAAAATGTATGTAAGGAGAAACCTCAAAATCTAGACATAACCAATGAATTAGTCAGTATATAATTTTCATCGAATATCCAAGCCATTTATCCATCTGATCCAAAGCTAACTATAGATCGCCGTTTGAGACCAAAAATCTTGAAATATCAGAGATTGAGTATTCAATAGCAAGCACAATATTATGTTTGATTTGGTATGAAAGATTATGAAAGAGATATTTTGCTACGTTATCAATATTGAATATAGGAGTCCGAGTCGAAACTGACGACTTACAAAATGCGCTGTTAAATGCAATTTTGCCGCTCTGAGCCTATCCCTTACCAGTCTTCATTTCCTCTACGTACAAGGGAGCTAACAAATCATTTTTTCTTCGACTTCTGATTCTGACGAACGTAATCCTCAAGAGATTTGATCATATCTCCCATCTTATACCTATTTGGCATCACATCAGTAACAACCCCATAATCTTCGAGTACTCTTCTAGTAGAGGGCCCAACGGAGGTAACAATAACATTACTATTTAATGTTGACATTAGCAGCTGTCTTAAATTATTCTTTTCTGCAATTACGAATAGCTCTTTGGCTGCAGGTGGACTCGTAAAAGTGATAACATCAATAGCTCCCTTATTTAAATCTCCTATAAGTTTTATAACCTGTGACTCTTCTGGAGGAAGATAACGAAATCCCATTTCGCTTAAGATTGTTGCGCTTTCATGGTTGAGATCATGAGAATATTTGTAGATCGTTAGTTCAAAGAATTCTGCACCACCGTTAACAAGATCATCTATAAAGGATTTTGAGTAGGACCCATGCCAAAGAATGCCTATTTTTTTGCCTGATATTCCATATACTTTGAGAAGATCTAGAATTCCATCTGTGGTATTCTTTTGTGGTATCAGCTTCGTATAAATATCATATTTAGCTAATGCCGCTTGTGGTTTCGCGCTTCGAGCGATTAATAATACCGTTTTTAGTGCATCTCTCAATTTTTGCTCTACTCCAAGCCTCTTTGCAACAGACATTAGAGAGTAAACACCTGGACCAGACATGAATATCAGGAAGTCAGGATGTTCGTAAATCTTGTCTATAAATTTCTTAATTTCTTCAAAGTCTGTAGTTACGTTGATTCCAACTGTTGGCGCAATGTATGCCCTTCCTCCAAATGCTGTAATCAATTTAGCTAGCTCGGAGGCTCTTCTACTGGCCGTAACAGCAACGGTTAATCCATTCAACGACATATGTTATTATATTGATACTTGAAATTCGGGTAATAAATAAATAAATTAAATCAACTACTCAAAAAGTGAGCACAACTGGATAATCCTCAAAGGATGGAAAAAGTTATAGTCTATTAATCGAAGGTGAAGAAGAGAAAAAGAGAAAAGCATTGAACCTTTCTCTTTTTCTCTTATGTGAGCCTATTCGTAATCGTAAATGAAATTTCTTAGTTGAGTATATAAATTACTTAGGTAACAACGTTAATTGATCCTATAATAATGTGAGATATTATCAACACACTCAGCTAGTGTAAAAATGAATTGTCAGTGTCAATGTTGATTGCAAATCAGAACCTAGTTAGTCTATATATGACTAATTGAGTCTTGCTGTTGTCATAAAAGCAAAGTTGATTTGCATATTTTAACTTTACAATATTCGATATGTCAACTATTTTAGATTGTGCATTTTTCGTAAATCTGGTGCAAACGAGATAATAGTTGTCGGTATTTCCATCTGAATTGGATCCTTTAACGAAAGCGGCCTTCCTGTTTCAAGTGAAATTGTTTCCTTCTTTTTTGTCCATACCATGGAATTAAATTCGAGAAGCGACTTTGTATATTTTGTTAGCTCTTGAAATTCTGTTTCTAATTTTGGCATTTTCTGCAAATGAATGCTCGTGTCAGAATACATATTTGTCCAAATCTCCTCAGTAATAAACGGACAAATCGGGGATAGAAGTAAGAGAATTGTAGACAAGCACTTATTCACGGTAGAGATCGCCGACTCATCATACTTTTTTTCACCTTCGTAAATACGCCACTTTACCATTTCTAAGTAATTGGACGCAAACAAATTCCATGTGAATTCCTTGATTGCATTTGCAGGTACAAAGAAATTATAGTCATTGTACCCCAGCACACATTCCTTGATCAACTTTGACAACTCTCCAAGAATCCACTTGTCTGAGTCATTAAGTTGTTGAGGCAATTCGAGAGTTATCTTAAAGGAAGATACAAACCTTGCGATATTCCACAACTTTGAGAGAAAATTTTTTGATATTGCAATTCTTTGTTCAGAGCACCTAAAGTCCTGTCCCAAATTACCTTCAGAAGCAGACCAGAATCGAAATGCGTCAGCACCATATTTGTGAATAATTGGAAAGGGATCTACGACATTTCCCTTACTCTTACTCATTTTTTCGCCCTTCTCATCCACACCATAACCCATTATCCAGGCTTCAGACCATGGCAGATGGTCAGTCTGTTGGTAACATCGTAACATACTATAGTATAGCCAAGTTCTTATGATATCTTTAGCTTGTGGTCTTAGGTTTGTAGGATATAGATGTTCAAATATTTTTTGGTCCTTTAGATATCTTGTGATAAACAGTGGAGTGATACTGGAGTCCATCCACGTATCAAATATCCGATCCTCTCCTGTGAATTCGTTGCTTCCACAATTGCTACAGCTTTCGAATGGCGGCTTTTCCTTCCAAGGCCTATAGTATTGACCTGCCTCTGGAAGATTAGGCGTGTTGCAAGCATTACAGAACCAAATCGGAATTTCTGTACCATAAAATCTCCGTCTTGAAATTGGCCAGTCTATCGAAACTGAGTCCAGCCAACTATTCAATATTTGTCGATGAGTTTCTGGATAAAATCTTAATTTCGATGAGAGTTTCTTTAGTGTTGGAATAAAAGTCATCTGCTTCAGATAGTAATCTTGCATGGACAATATTTCAATCGGAGTTCTGCTTCGTTCACAAATAGGTGTTCTATGCATGATATTTTCTTCCTTCTCAACACGTTGATCTTTTCTAAGATCTTCGGTGATTCTAGACCTAGCTTGTGAGATCTTAAGCTTAGCATATGGCTTTGCCATTTCAGTCGTCGTTCCATATTCTGTTAAAGAGACAATCTCTTGAAGACCCAATTCCCGAAATAGCTGAACATCATTTCGATCACCATAACTACAAACCATAACAGCACCAGAGCCAAAGGAGGGATTTGCACTCCGGTGAGCGAGAATTTCGACTTGTCGATCAAATAGAGGTAAGACCGCGTGCTTCCCCACTAGACCGCTATACCGTTCATCTTCAGGATTCACTATTATTGCTTGACATGCAAAGAGGAGTTCTGGCCTAGTGGAAGCCACAATTATACTTCCAGTCTCCTTCATATCAAATTTCATATAAACCAATTTGGTAGGAATCTCTTGGTACGCGATTTCGGCATCTGCTAAAGTTGTGCCGCAATCATAACAATAATTATTTGGTCTATTAGCTATGTATATTAGATCCCTTTTCCAAAGATCTATGAACGTGCTTTGAGTCAGTTCTCTAAATTCAGATGAGTCAGTTCTGTAGTATTCATCAAAATTCCCACTAATCCCCATATTCCTCATAATTTGGAGCATCTCTGATTCAAGATCGTCTAATGCATGACTACAAAGGTCAAGAAATTTTTCTCTATCAGTCTTGCGCATTTGAATTTTGTATTTTTTTTCGGTATAAATCTCCACAGGAAGTCCATTCCTATCAATGCCTATAGGAAAGTATACGAAATAATCCCTCATTCGCGCGGTCCTGGCGATCATATCTATCTGAGCATAATGAGCCGCCGCTCCAATGTGCCACGGTCTACCAGAGGGGTATGGTGGAGGAGTATCAATGACAAAGGGAGTACTCTTTAGATTAGAATCTGAGTAACTATAGATATTATCCTTACGCCATTTATTGAGAATTTTCAATTCTAGAGAGGGATCCCACGACGTAGACTCAATTTTGCGCTTTTCATTCATGCTTTAGCAGAATATCAATTACCGTTATTAACGTTAATGATATGAAAATACTTATTGAGACGTGCATTGATAGTCAAAAGTTCGATCTTGATTGTGACCGTCTTATTCTATCTTTTTATTACGAGTGTATTTCTTTTTTTCACTATTATCTATATAACTCCAAAACTTTCTGGACAAACTGCATTATTCTCTATGGTCGCGTCTATGATTCCTCCCTCAATTCTTACTATTTTTCTCTTAAAAAGAATAATAAGATGGAGTTTAATAGGGCGGTTATGGGAATAATTGATTTTATTGACTAATTACGGTCTATTCTAACGGGTGCTCGAAAACTGATTTTACCTTAGCGATTATATCATATAATAACATAGTTTGTTTAAATAAGGCCTCGTCACGCTAATAGACGTCAATCATTCGACACTTCATTGTCATTAGAAATCTTTTCTTATAGGCAATTCAGCGTTTCCAAACTCATTAGAATACAGTGAATAAAGTCTTATCTCTTGACCATGCTTAATTCGATAATTTCCAATGAGATTTATTGTTCTTTTATATTCTTCCTTTAAGGCGATCAATGTTTCTGCTAGATTGTCGGCAATCAGGATATGCCATTCGTTACCGATATCCATAACTCTGCGTGCCAATATTATACCTGGTCCCCAATAATTCTGATTATTTTTTATATCATTCACTGTAAATACAGGTCCTGTACTGAGACCAATTCGGACAATGATGGAGTCTTCATTAATTTTTTCATAATTATACTTTCGTAGCTCACGATGTAGCTGCATGGCAAGTTGTAAAGGTGATTCTGGATTCAGTGGAAAACCAACTACCATGCCGTCACCCGTAGGTAGAATTATCTTCTTGTCGTCTATCTTAAATGCTTCGCATGAAAGGATAAGACTATTCAGAGTCTCTATTTTTTCTCTCTGTTTATTAACGGATAATAAGGGATCAGAAAGGCCAACTATATCTATGAAGAAAAAATTTGCATTTATCGGCTCAGTTGGAATGCCTATTCCTGATAAGTCAAAATCATAAATCTTAACAAGTTTCTTATAAATCTCTAAATGGTGTGCATGAAAGGGAAGTTCTGTATAGATGACTGGAGTATCATATATTGGATCCTTACAAAGGAAACAAAAAACATAATTCGATCGTTTGTGAAACGAAATGTTCCCTTCATTAGATATATTAAATTGGATCCACAAGGGATCATGATGCATTCCTTTTATCGAGAGCATTCTAATCCTCCTAATTAGTGCATCACCATTATCTTCTAGCTTCATCTCCAATATTCCATCAAAAATAGAGCTTATGCGATTGGTTTCGTATTCACTCGTTGATGGAGTACTAAGAGTAAATATGGCCGAAGCATTATATGATTTCAAACTGAAATAAAGCTCTGTGATAAATGTCTCTATTAATTTCTCGCCAAATAATGCAAGTAGATGTGTCAGTGAATCACAGATGAATCGAACGTTTTTCGCAGGATTAGTAGCAGTAGAAGATGGTGGATCCACGAATCGTCGTTTCAATGGTACTCCCGCTCGGTTGAGTGCACTAGTCATCTCCTTCAGAGTAAATGATAATTTCTTACTTTCTTCTATTTCGTTAAAATACGGATTAATAAACAGAGAATTTTTGGAAACAATATCCTTTTCAAGATTAGAAACAAGTTCATCGTATTGATCTGCAGTCAAATTAGAACTCATGTATATGCAGTAATCATTTTGAGATATACCTTCAAGCAAAAATTGCCTGCAATAGATGCTCTTTCCAGTCCCGGATGCACCAGTCAGCAATAGGATACTGTTGGAGATATTATCCTTGCCTACTAAGTGAATTAAGCCAGGAATCTGCATCTCTAGAGAAATGCATTCTTATCTCTTATATCTTGCTAACTGAAGTTGTATTCACTATGAAATTGATTGATTGATTGATTGATTGATTGATTGATTGATTGATTGATTGATTGCGTAGTTGAGGGTGGAGGTATTCATATATTACAACTAGGCAGTTGCAATGAAGGGCTCAACGTAATGCATGCAAAAATTAGAATCCTGGTAAAGAATCACCTAGACCAGGTCTTTCCTTCTCCAATTTAGCTATATTTCTTGCCATATATTCCATAGTTCCTGGTACATGACAATTGCAAATGCAATCGCTACAATCTATATGGCTACCTTTCTTGCAATTGTCAGATAGTCCATTACTAGCCATAAATTAACGATTCAAACGATTAAGACTTATTTTAGTCTTGCTAAATTTGATTTCAATGTAGATGTTATTGTGTTCAGGTTCATACTAATGAAATATATCTAGAAAGAGCGAGTGTATTATAGTCAAGACACTACGCCATTGGATATAGTAATTCATATAGTAAGTTGGACAAAAGTAAGAAAACTAAATTTACAAATAAGATTTATGAAATTTATTAGACAAATTTGGGAAACATTTTTTAACCTACAAACACTGACTAGATACATTTTTAACCTGATTAAAAAGAATAACGGATGGTGTTTGAGACTTAGGCAAAAGAAAAGTACTAACTGAATCCCATCTTAAGGAACTAGTAAAGCCTCAAACTGGCGAATTACTAGGGCGTGTGATAAAGCTAGTAGGGGGGGATAATGTTATTGTTAAATGCACAGATGGTAGAGTCAGGACATGCCGGATTAGAGGAAAGATCAAAAGACGAATGTGGATACGTGATCATGATTTAGTATTAATCGCTCCTTGGGACTTTCAGTCTGATAAGGCAGATATTATTTGGAGATATATTGCAGCACACGCAGATAAGCTTGAACAGGATGGCTACCTTAATGGACTAAAGTAGATCGAACCAGGATAATTCTGTCCACACCAACGTTACACGTATTGCAGTTCATCAGAACTAAATTCGAAATTTAGTCGAATGTCAGTTTAGATTCATTTACACTATGATGATCTACAGTTAGAACTGACTTGCATATTTATTATGATATTTAAATCATAATTCATAGATCATCGATAGGATATTTAGATAAACATGCAGAGCATTCGTAGATCTCTTTTCCAACTGGTCCTGATACGTTGAATTTTACCACAGTTGTGCATTTAGGACATCTACCTTGGACACTACGACTCTTTGTTTGAGGTCTTATTAGTTTCCGTCTTCTTCTTCCACCCATTATTTTTTATCGTAAAGGTTCACACATATTCGACATTTTTATCTATCTGAGCAATCCTATTGCTGTTATAATTTAAGCAACCTAGTTTCAATTAAATCACCAGCTCTAACCACAGATTTGCAGAGCAAAGTTAAAAATTGCAATTTAATATTATATAGTAATTTACACAATCTTCAATTTGTCACATTATACCTGTTTGATGTCTAAATTTAAAGTCATTAAAAGCCATCTAATCGTCATTTGGATATTATCTTGATCTTATCAAGATACAGAGGCATTACATCAAGAAAGGATCCGAAATCGCGTATTGATACGATTGGGATCTCTTCAACTATTTTTGGAATCACAGGATAAAGTGTGAGTATTAACGGGATCGATGAAGTTACTTCTTTTCGATTGGACATTAATATTGAAGCCCTCTGAATTTGCTTAACTGCATATTTCGATATAGATTTTAAGTCATTTCGATGCCAATGCTTACAATCTATTAATACTGCTCGTTTAGCAGATTTGTTCGTTGCAACAACATCAATCTCTACTCTACGTGGCTTGTTGAACCTTACATTACGCTCAGTGTCATAGCCTGACAAACCAAGAATCTCCGAAGCAAATGCCTCAAAATCCCTCCAATTTAGAATTTTCGATATAGATTCAATGTCAACACCATTCTTTATTCCAAGGATTGCAAGCTTTATTCGATCGGAATCGGAAAACGTGTAGATATTTCGAGATTCGTGTCCAATCCCATTAGCTAGCATATATTGTAGAGTTTGTTTACTGACACGTTGACTAGCAATACATGACTTTTCCTGAAATTCATCTAGCGTGATCACTGGCATCATTGCGTACATAGCTTTAACTAAAAGCTGGTGATGCATGTATGGCAGTCGATTTTCGAATATATTAATAGGATGTTCATTATTAAAAACACTCACCCGTACTCACAAAAATGTATTGAATATGCGTTATAATTCAATTAGAAATATGAGAGTCACCTGGAGTTAATGTATTAAAAGGCCGATGTGAAACTAAATTATTCAGATATCTCAATACCATTGTTCGTAGTCGAAATTGTATCTAAATACACTATACTAGAACCAAAAATATCATACCCAAAATCCGTAGAGATCTGAAGGTTACATGATCAATTTTCTGGTCAGACTGAATGATTAAAAATACTACGTAAATTGAAAATTAGACTAGATTTAACTCAAATCGCGAACATCAATGAATGGTAGGTGAGGTCAAAAACTTGACTATGAATATTGTGGGGCCAAAGATTCACTTAGGGGGGTATAATGAGTTTGTGGATTTGTCCATCATGCAGTATTACACATTAGCTTGTTAAACTTTTTTATAATGAGATCGTTGTTATTCATTGAGAGTAATTTAGATTGTGTGTCAATATGAATAAAAATATAAAAAATGTGATTGATCTAGATGATGCAAATTGTAATATGTGTGATGTATCAATAAAGATTCCTGACCTAGACGAGCACATAAGATCCCAAGTACATTTGATAAACAAAGATCGATTGGCAACAAAACTCAAATTAATTGACTCTGCAGGATTAACTCGACAATCCGTGATACACGGATGGTTAGATTCGAAATAGCATCGATTCAAGTAATTTGGTTTAGTTGTATCTGTGTTTTTTGTTCTTGCCACCCACATAATGTAGCTAACTTATTGCTTTGTGATTCTTATACAATTTAAGAGGATATCACTGAGCAAAGTTAGGTGTGGTTTGGGAACGAATCTCATTGTAGGTTTGTAAATATGACATACCCTTAGATGTTGTTAAGTATATTTTATCAATGTGCCTATACATTATCAAGTCGTATACTAATAGTGTATGAAGGTATTTGGCAAGATCTGTTGAGGACAATGACGTTCTAGAAGTTATTGCCGACGATTTGATACCTACAGTGGCTGCTTCCAGAATAAACTCTATTATGTCACTAGGGCTACCAATTGTCATGAAATCAACTAGTTACTCTAGATCTGCTATTTATAACAAGCTCTCACAAATTCTTGTTGTAATGTCAGATTCTATCAATTGATACTCTTATACTACGAGTTTATGACTAACATTTTTCACATTATATTTCAAGATTATTGGTTCATAGAATGAGATATGATATATTCTAACTGTAATTTGGTCTATCCAGTTAGTCGGTTAACGCACTTTGTGATTGGAATCGCTGAACCAAAAAGCGATTCCAAAATTTGATACAATATTTTTGCAAATTCGTAGGTTGAAGACTATGCTGCACATAAATTACTAAAGATAGATACATATGAATATCTTGCTAACTACTCAGATATCACTTTATCGACCAGAAGTTGAAAAATAATTGTGATTATCTAACTCCACCTACTTCAAGTTTATTCCGCCCCATACATCTGACTCAAATTCACAAATAATATGATTTGAAGTTCTACTTACTCAAACTAAACCTAGACAGTCAACCTATTTGAGAATTGCAAGAATATTGAATTGCAGTTTCTTTAGCAAACATATTGTGCTAAAAACTCTTGAATAAAAAAATATCTGCAAAATTTCTAACTATTGCATAATAGAAAACATCTAGTCAAAATGTGAAAAAATGAAGTCGCATATAACGATACTGATACTTGTTACCATATGATTTTACCTTTAAAAAAATCAATTTTAATAAGAAAAAGAAAATTTTCAATGATCCTCTTCTTATAGGATAGAAATCGAACTCATTTGGAGTTTTCGCAAAAATTGTTTGCTCCAACCATTAAGACTCCACATATGAAACTATAGAGAGGTTAACGGCAGCCTTTCAAACGGAATTTTTCCTAGCTTTCAGTAAGTGAGAAATCTACAAATTTAGGCACTACCATCTAGTGATATGTTTGTTGATTCAATATTTGGTTTGTTTACTCATTAAATGCAGATAACAATGTTAAACAGTATCTAAATAAGGAAGAAGTATTAATCATGATATACTGATAATGAATGAGCGAGATCATGAGGATGATAACTCTGAATATAATGATGCACAGAATATGTCATCATCCCGCCAGCAAGTTCTTTCCGTATTAGATAGCTTCATAGAGCAGATTTTGAAGATCAGACGAACTTTGCTTGGCGTATCCATCTCTTCTTTAATACTGGCTCCCCTTGCAATCGGCCTTTCTGTATTCTTGTTGCGACATCCTTCTTTTTTCGTTATTTTGGAGATAGAAAACGAATTCGGTCTGATACTAAGCATACTTCTGGGATCAGTTATAGTGATTTCATCTTTATGGTTGATCGCCGGCATCAGACAATATCGTTCGGTAGGATCTTGGAATAAGAAATACAAGGCGTATCAACAAGATAAACAGGAATTGGATAGGAAGATTGCTGCCCAGTTTGTTTTGGACAGAGATGAAAACAAATCGTAGGTCGAAGAATGAAAAGTTTCATACTAACTCATAGTTCAAGGTCACTTGACTTAAGGATAACTAGAAAGAGAAATTTTCTGTTGTCAATTGTTTTCGCTTTCGCCTGAGTAGATAGGTGCTCTGGTTTCATCACGTCGATTCCTTCTACGCGGAAACATTCTTTCATAGGGTTCAAGTATTGTTCTAGAAAAATCGATTCCCTTTTCAGTGGGTCTATAAATTGTAATCATTCGTTTATTCGATCTGACTTCATTCTTGGAAATTAAGCCATTTAGCTCCAAGTCATCAAGAATAAATTTGTGCTTTTTAAGATTTAGTCCACAGAAGCTTATTAATGCTGTCTGATTCATTTCGCCATATTCAACGAGTTTGAGAATTAAGTCTTTGACAATATATATCCTGTCTCGATATGTAGATTGGGAATCTGCCATCAGAAATTAACTTACTCTCTTAACTATCAAGAGATAATCTTCCAAGTCATAATAATAACTTAACTACATTATTCAAAGATTATTCGATTCTTGTAATAGATATGCCATTTCTACAAGATTCCGATCAACCATAGTCCAGATAGTGATAAACACTTTGTCACAATCTTAATAAACTGTTCTAAACTTGAGTAATCACTACATCGAATTAGTATAAGATACTTAGTTAATAAGTATGACATATGTTGGACAAAATAATAGTCTTGGCGTACTAATTAGATGCATTTTATTACTGTAAATTAAACAAATTTAATATCTTGCACTTTATCTAAACAATATTGAAAATTTTATTTATTATTAGACAATAAACTTGTAGTACAAACTGGAATACTAACTGATATAATTGTTAGAAGGTCACTTAACTTGATGTAGTATTTTTCAATGAAAGGGATACATAGATCATCAATCATTTATTCGAGCAGGTTCGTAATAGTGTTTGTGACATATCGTCAGTTCGGACGATTCGCTAATAATACGGGCAAAAGAAAGTCTGGATGCTCTGCAGGCTAACCTAATCGAGGGTACGAATACTGGACATGAATTAATGAATTATGCAAAGTTCATTTAATTATAGTAATCGGAATAAGACTTAGCAACTTGAGAGCCAACAAGCCAAGTTATTGTTAATGCCCACATATTATATGGGACCACAGGACTAAGGGCTTGTTCAGATTATGAATTAAGCTGATTTTTTTGATAACATCTGTTTCAGCCAGTAAATGCCTGACGTGGTTATATTAAAAAGAGTGTCAAGTCCATCGTTTGTGCTATTTCTTAGGACAAATCCAGATTTAACCAACTCAGATAAACGGGAACTCACAGACTTTGGATTTAAAGCAGTGGCAAATTGAATTTGTGAGAGACTCATTCCATCTGTATTCGACTTGCCAAGCTCTTTTAAAATTCTTGATGCTACCAACTGCAATGCGACAAATTGTTTATCAGAAAGTTTTTTTACTGCTACCTCACCGGGATCCAATATTATTCTTGGCCCCTCCTCTGTAATCTTTATGAACTTTGCAAAGGATTCTATCAATTCTGTAGCTGAGTAATTTAGGGAAATTCTTTTGGCGAGATCTAAACTGGGAATCTGCTTCGACATAAACGCAATGACGGATTGTAGAACAGATTCGGCAGACCCATTGAATTGTACTTTTATGTCTCCAACGGCAACTGAGACACTAACATTTGTCGTGTTCACAAAGTCATGATTTGACATATTTGTTCCTCCGAAATGCCTTGGTAAATATATAAGAACTTATAAGATTTTTCAAACCCAAAAAGATCGAATAGACACATATGCCGTCTTAGAGACAAATGGCTGAATATAGGATTAACAATTTCTATATCAAGTTTGCCATAAAGTACATCTCCAATGATTTCATTGGCACAATCATCATACCTACAGAACATATTATGGTTGGTATATCTAAATAACGTCTTAATAAAGATGATATCATGAGATTGGTTATATGGAGTAAGAATAACCAGTCCAGATTCCTATCAGTTTCAAATCTAATGTGAATTCGATCGTCTATTAATATTCGACTTACAGACTTCATATCAGTACTTTTCGCATGATTCATTGTAACACTACAAATCAATCCCGGAAGATAAATTAGTCCAGAAACTATTACTATAAGAATATTTTAGGGAATTATTATATACTATGCTTGCATAATGTCAACTTAACATGAACTCTAGCATTGAGGAATTGGAAATCGCCTCTGGTTTAAAGAAAATGCTGATAGATGCTGGATTCACTGTGGATTCAATCCTTCATTATGGTATAGATGAGATTTCTACTATTCTGGGTATAGAACAGTATGTTGCCAAGATAATTTTTATTTCCGCAAAAAATTTCCAGCTAATAAAGCAACGAAGCAATTATCTTAAAGATTCTATAGTTGCAGCATAATACACACAGTTTAAGACCAATACATTGCAAGACCAAGTCTAGATAATTAGTAAAAGCAAAGATTTGGAAATTAATGCGTATGGTTGGTTAATTTAATATCTTTCAAATGCTACCGAAGTTTTTTTTGAATAATGTAGTCTTAACAAATCTTAATTGCTTCTTCTGCTGTTTCAACCAATCACTACTCTAAATGTATTGTAAGATCACAGTAGATCCAGCCCTCAAATAAGCTTCGGATGAAGCTGTCAAAAGCGAAGAGATCCTTGAATGGCAAGTTCCATTTAAATAGAGACAGAAGAGAGGAGTGATATATTTCGAGTTTCTTTTGCACGACCAATCAGATTTAAAACCAGTGATACGAATAAAAATAATCAGCCGAAATATAATATGGCTCAAAAAAATCGAGCTATCAAAAGAGATAAGTATTGATAAGTATTTGTAGAATTATTGGATAGCAAGGGCTATTATGCTGTTTTTGGTGTGTCCGAACATGCTAGTTATCACGAGATAAAAAAGGCATACAGACGACTTGCTAAAAAATACCATCCTGATAGGAATACTTCGGGTATTTCTGATGAAATGATAAAGAAGATCAATGCCGCATTTGAGATTCTATCAGATAAAGATAAGCGACACAATTATGACCATTCCCAAGACTACGAGATGGATCGATCAGTGAGTCATCAAGAGTCGGATCAACATATAAGTAGTAAACAGGAAGAAGATGGTTTTGCACACAGTAATACGAATTTCAATTCGTCCAATTCGAACGATTATGGCTTCGCGAACAGGAACGAAGCGAGTCGCAGACGATCAGATAGTCAGAACAGATATGTCCAATTTGCGGAATTTAACACTAATTCTACATTGATTTCAGGTCTACTGGATATCCCGAAAGGTCGATTCCATCTAATTGTAGAGCCTTCACTTTGTATGGCTTTCGGTAGTTGCGAAACACTTGCACCAAAGGTGTTCGTAGTGGAAAAAAATAAGAGGATAAATCCTAAAGCAAAAGTTGTCTCGGAAGTAGATGCCACCTTCGATGAGATACTAGCCGCAGCCCAAACTTGTCCGACAAAAGCAATCAAAATTATAGACAGATACACCGGAGAGCAAGTATATCCATAGCAAATTAGAATAGAGCGAGCAAATCTCGCCTGATTTCTACAATGCAAGACGGCCATGTTCAATAGTGTATTTTAAACCGCTTTCAAATTTTTTATGATACTCATTAAGAGTAACTAAAATCTACAAGTCAAACTAGGCAAACATCATTGCATGCTTCACACGAGATCAAATCCAACGCCACTTCTGAATCCTCTTGTAAGCATTTGATCTCCAAATATGTTCCGGATTATCAAACGTTACCTAGATGTACAATTTCATCATACCATTCAAGTCATCCCGTGCCTCTTAATGACTCGATTCTATCTGAAACTAAGTCGAAACCTTGTTGCCAAAAGTTCTCGGAAGTAATATCAATGCCAGCCTCTTTTAACAGGGTCTCAGGTTTTCGTGAACCACCGGCAGATAACATTCCCATATATTTCGGTATAAACTCTTTACCCTCCCTCATGTACTGGCTATAAAGTGACAATGCGAGTAAATTACCAAATGAATATGCATAGCAATAGAACGGAGTATGATAAAAGTGTGGTATGAACAACCATTCCCATTTAAAGTCCACAGAAACATCAACCGATTTACCAAACTGTTCTCTTAGATTGTCTAGATATATTTCAGATATTCCATCGGCGGGCGTATTGGATTCTGCAATAGCCTTATGCGCATCGATCTCGAATATCGTGAAATATGCCTGCCGCAATATTGTAGCGTAGAAATCATCAATCTGCTGAGCCAGAAATGATATACGCTCATCAGATTCTAGTCCACTACACAGCTTATCATTTAAGAGCATCTCTGCGAATACAGATGCCGTTTCCGCGAGCGGAAGCGGGGCATGAGCCACAAAATATGGATTAGACGAGGCGCAGATACTATGAACTGCATGACCTAACTCATGAGACATAGTAGAAATGTCTCTACGCTTGCCGTCAAAATTGAGTAGTACATAGGGGGTTACTTTGGGCGAAAGTGTAGAACAAAACGCTCCACTCTGTTTATTTTTCCTTATTTCATAGTCTAGGTGTTTAGTAACGAACAGTTTTTCCGCAAACTCTCTAAATGAAGGACTGAAATCTTCAAATGTTCTTAGGACTAAATTCTTGGCTCGATCGTAGGAAATTTTCTTCCTATTGCTTCCATTCAAGAGTATTGGGGCATATAGATGATACCTATGAAGCTTTTTTACGCCTAGCGCCTTTGCCTTTTTTTTGAAGTGTATATGAAAAATAGGAGAGTTACGTCTGCATACATCTAATAATGTTTGGACCGTAGAATCGGCTATATTATTATACATGTTTCGTACTGAAATGGCAGAATCAAATCCTCTCATGTTCATGTATTCGTCTCGCCACTGGATAACTCGATTTATGTAGATTTCTGATAATACACCAGAATTTTTCTCGTATACCTGCAATAATGATCTATATGCAGCTTCCCTCTCTTCCTTTCTATGACTTCTTACCAAAGAGATCAATTTTTCCTTATTGAAAAATTTCTTCTTAATGGTAGTTCTATTCTTCTTTATGGTAACTATAAATTCTAATGCATTGGAATATCGATCATAAATCTTGATTAATGCATTGGTCCCTGTTACCTCCAGAGTATTGATAATTCTTTCTTCTGGCTCTGTTAGTGTGTACTTTGACAGCAATCTTTTGTGCAGAAGAAATTCTTGGTATACTTCTGGTACAGAATTTATCAGCCTTCGAGACGCATCCTCATTTAATTGCTTCTTAAACCATGTATCAAAGAACAAAAGTCTATTAGCGAGTTTGGATGAGAGCCCATCCATTTTTGTCATAAGAGCAGCGCCTTTATTGGAAGAAGTATCTGATGCGTATAACAAATGGGAATATCCAGCTCCTATACCCATACTCTCTGAAATATCTTCAATCTCAAATAGAAGATTTTTAAAATCATCCGTGGATATTGTATCTACGAGTAATTCCTTCTTAGATTCTACTTTTTTTACCTTCTCTTCTACTGATTGCAAAAATTTTTCAAATCCCTTATTATATAAATGATCAAGATCTCGCAAGTCCCACGTGCCAACTTTCGATCTAACTTTATTTGGCATGTAATTGAAGCCAAGTCATACGGAGTACATAGTCTCATATATACGATTCATAAATTCAAGACATCAAAATCACTGCCCAAAGTTACGCTAACAATTTAGATTATAGATAAACAACTCTGTGTAAGTCTCACCATATCCTGTCCTACTATTAATTGATAAATATTCCTAGATTAATAGTCTCGGCAGTGACATGCGAAAGGCCTCAGAAACAGGCTGGAAGATAGTGCCAATGATTTTAATCTTAACCGATCCCAAAAAGCACCTTGCGGGGTTCAATTACTGTGTCAATCAACAGATGTTGGTTTCTAAAATTGACTAAAAGTACGACCAACTACTATTCTACGAGCCAATAATCTACCAATTTCTACATATTAATAATGACGAGGATTAAAAAAATTAAGTCATATTTACCTGCACACTAGTTTACATCATATCATTTATGGTATGACAATTTAATGATTTTATTGGTATGATAACAATTCGTACTGTCTAGTTAGACTCGGCAAGTGTAATTTCAATAACAGTTTGGATTATTGAAATTACATTACATCCACATCATGAGGCTGACTTTCCAGAAAACCAGCTGAAGATATTTTTACAAAACTTGCATTATTCTGCATATCCAATATCGTCTTAGCTCCACAATAGCTTAATCCAGATCGTAATCCACCTACTAGTTGTCTAATAATTTCGACTACACTACCCTTGTATGGTACCATAGCCTCAACCCCTTCTGGAACATAATCGTTAAGATCATCAGAATCAACAATTTCCGGACCTTCTTCTCTAAATTTTCTTCCAAGTGAAGCATAGAATGAAGCCATACCTCTATACATTTTGAACTTTTTCCCGTTTTTGACCAAAGTCTTACCAGGGCTTTCATCAGTACCTCCAAATAAGCTTCCAACCATTACTGAAGAAGAGCCTGCAGCAATAGCCTTTGTTGCATCACCAGAAGTTCTGATTCCACCATCAGATATCAAAGGTACATCATGATCCTTGGCGATCTTTACACTATCCATAACTGCAGTTAATTGTGGAACCCCTGAGCCAGTAACGACCCTAGTTATACAAATTGAGCCCGAACCTACTCCAATTTTGACTGCATCTACTCCAGCAGATATTAGATCCTTAGTACCCTCTCCTGTAGCTACATTTCCAGCTATTAATTCGCATTTTGGAAATGCCTTTTTGATGTTTCGAACAGTATTAATTGCATTATCACTATGGCCGTGTGCTATGTCAACTACAACGGAGTCTGCACCACTTTCTAAAAGTGCTTCAGTCCGTTCCAAGTAATCTCCCTTTACACCAACTGCAGCACCTACTAGTAGTCTTCCTTTCTTGTCTTTTGAGGCAAATGGATATTCTTCCATCTTCAAAATATCTTTGCTTGTAATTAGCCCGATGATACGCTTATTGCTATTAAGTACTGGGAGCTTTTCGATCCTATGCTGATGAAGCACCTCTTTTGCCTTTTCAATGCTAATTCCCTCTTTAGCAGTTACGACATCCTTGCTCATTAGATTTGAAACTTTAGTATCTAGACTATCCAAGAACGTTATATCGCGTCTAGTTATTATTCCGATCAGATTCTCCCTTTCTTCTACCAACAAACCTGAGACGCCATATGTGTTCATGGCCACTCTGGCTTCTTTTGCAGTTGCATCTGGCTTAATGGTATAAGGTTGTTCGATGATAACTGATTCTGATCGCTTTACTCTAAGTACTTCGTCGACTTGATCTTGAATACTCATGAATCTATGAATTATTCCGATTCCCCCCTCTCTTGCCAAAGCGATAGCCATGGACGACTCTGTAACAGTATCCATATTGGCACTCACAAAGGGAATATTCAGTGTTATATTCCTTGAAAGTTTTGTTTTTAAATTTGTTTGAGTTCTCGAGATTATATGCGATCGTTTGGGAACTAGAAGCACATCGTCAAAGGTCAGGCCCTCTTTAAGAGTCAAAATTACATTATTACTTAGTCCCTTTGTGGCGTTATAAGCGTTTTCCCCTAATTGATTAAGGTTAATTCTGCCCAATTCAGAATTTGGAATCCGATCTTAATCAGGATGGTCTCAATATATTTTCTGATAATTTAGTATTTTTTTTCTAGAAACTATTTTTCACAGAGTATTCATTTTGAATTATATCGAAAATCACCAACAAATTAAAATAATATATATTTACACGTGAAATGAGGAGGGAGGTTAGTTTAACTCTGAAGAAAAAAAACAATATTGCGATATTCAATACCTTTAAGACAAAACGAAATAAGTTTACTGGGGAAGCCAAAAGACAACGAGGTATATTAGCTCATCTTGCCACTGAACAAAGTCCTGAGCTGCGTACAAGAACTTCCATTGCTCATTTTATAGCAAATAGGCACGGAATATTATGGCAAAACATCTATTCTGGTATATTTAGAGACTTGGACGAGGTACTCATACCCGCTGGAGTAGTAAAAGAAGGAGGAAGATTGCCTCTTCGACGAGGTCCGCGGGCTCTTCAGTTGGAAGGAGTACCATTTTATGAACTCACGGAAGCAGGAGTGGTTGTTGCTTCATCTATCGAAGAGATAGATGACAGAATGAGGCTATTAAAAGATTACATTTCAACTATTCCATGCACTGATAAAGACGATAGTACCTTGTTCAAGGGTCT
Organism: Nitrososphaeraceae archaeon; assembly: GCA_040414675.1. Classification (GTDB taxonomy): domain Archaea; phylum Thermoproteota; class Nitrososphaeria; order Nitrososphaerales; family Nitrososphaeraceae; genus JARBAU01. Next base: position 68,635 of record JBEDUN010000039.1, read on the forward strand.
GCTTTTGCTTATGGATATAGCTCCTTCATTTATCTCGAAAATCATCAATGAATACATTTATGCTTATACGACTGGGACAATTCAAAACATAACACCAATTGATATCAAAAAGTTTCGAAATGTAATATCTAGCAAAATCGGGGTAGAAAGGGATCTTCTTGAAGCTTTTATTAACTCACATCCAGTAGAACAGGAGGTTGTAAGGAACTTTTTTAAGGTTCTCAAGTAAATTTTCAGCTCATTATACTAGATTTATTAATGCTAATTTACGTCCCGATATCCAAAGTTATATCGTATCAATCATATTCGATTTTAGTACTCTCTGTGTATATTTAATTACTCTCATTATTTATCACAACTCCCATGCTGGCCTCAATGTTTTTCGAATAGTCTATTCCACCTAGAATTAATCACATAGACATGTACGATATGTTAAGCTTAAAAATAACATCTGCGAAATTGGAATAATAAGTCTTTTGATCATAAAAGTTCACAAGTTTCAATAGTGCGAATCGGCTTCTACATTGATCTAGTTTTTTATCACATACTTCACAATATTAATGGTCGTAAAATTTTTCAGTCTAACGAGATCGTATAGCATAATTTACTTCAAACATTGTAATTATATTCTTCAGATCTTCTTTAGAGGAGAAGCTGCAGATTGTGATCCAGTTTCTTCGTATCTTGGCACTAATTTGACAAACCTCATTAGGATTATCTGGTACTATTTCGGTCGTAACGTCATATGTGTTTCGTAGCTTTGATTCAAGTCTATCTACAAGTTGTTGCGTACCTGTTATGAGAATTTTACGCAAATGTCACTTCAATAGAACATTTAGCATAGGTCCTAAAAAATTTGTCTAGTTATTGGAATAGGTAGACATCCAATACAATTTTTGCAATTGTGTATAAAAGATGCTGCACATCCCACCAATCATTCATGAAATTTAAATCAACAGAAGTTCTTGTGTTTATCAATTGAAACTATTCCAATATGCATTTGTAGTCATTTGTAGTCATAATCTGAGTTCTGATCATTCTGTCTATAAGAAATAATTAGGTTAAGTAATACCTTTTTTAGATTTCGCAGGTCACGGAGCCTGAACATAAGCACCAGGTTATAGATCGATTTGTGACATCAAGATGCAAAATGATATGGTTTATAATTTATGATGCCATGCTTATCTAGGACATGAACATCATGGAATAACCTATTCCTGATAGATGTTGCAGATTGATCTAGAACATATATTAGATACGATGAAAAGATAGTGATAATCCATCATTGGTACATATTAGGAAACTAGAAATATATGGTTTCAAGTCATTTGGTCTAAAAAATACTACCTTAAATTTCGATAAAGGACTCGTTGCAGTAACTGGTCCTAATGGCTCTGGAAAGAGCAATATTATGGATGCTATTTTATTTGCAATGGGCGAAAACAGTCCAAAAGCTCTAAGAGTCGACAGATTCCAGTCGCTATTTCACGATAGCCAAAGTACATCTTCAGGACTAATTCGGGTTGGATTGAGTTTCGACAACAATGACCGTGGAATTCCTGTAGATTCTGACTCTGTAACTATAGCCAGAGAAATGGAAGGCAAGACGGGTGACAGCCAGTACTATCTAAATGGCAAAAAAGTAACTAGATTTACTATCATCGAGTTACTCGAAATCGTGATGGGAGCATCGAATAAACTGAACATAGTTCAACAAGGGATGATAACTAGGATTTCTGAATTAAATTTAGATGAGCGTAGAAGGATAATAGAAGATATTGTTGGCCTTTCTTATTTTGATGAAAAAAAGGCAGAGGCGATCAAACATCTAGAAGAAGCTGATCGTCGTTTAGAGGTTGCATTTGCAAGAATTGGAGAGATTAGGAAGAGGATAGACGAGCTGGAGATTGAGAGAAATAATCAGCTCAGATATAGTCAGTTGGAAAAGGAAATTTCGAAATTTAGGGCGATCAAACTCTCTAATAGTCTGAGATCAATTCGTACAGGAATTGAAGATCGGCAAAAAATATTGGATTCCACCACGATGGGCATGTCAGAATTATCATTAACGTTAAGTGATGTCCAGACCAAACTAGAGGAGATAAACGTCGAAAAAACTCGATTCATTCAAGAGGTAGATGCCGCTAACAAGGCTAAGGCCAAAATAGCAAGCAAACTATCCAACATAGTGTACGACTCTGAACGGAAAGGGGCTTTACTAAAGGAAACTGAGCAGAGAATCGATTATCTGGAGAAGCGGATCCCGTTACTCAAGTTAGAAAGAGATGGACTGGCAGAAAAGATTGTCACTAATAGTGTTAATCTGAATAATGTTAATAACATCATCGTCGAAAAAACGGGGTCATTATCTAGATTAAGAACTGAACTAGAAAATGCTAATTATAAAATTGACGAGATTGTTACCAGGTTGGATACTATTAGAAAGAATAGCTCTATCTTAGACCTGAAATACAAGAGATTGGAAAAAATTAAGAATAATATAGAAATATTAAAATTGAAAGCTGAAGAAAAAATAAGAATAAATGAAGAAAGATCAAAAGAACACCTTGATAGGGTTGATTCACTAACACAAGATATTGAAAATATTAGAACCATTTTATCGACCCGGCTAGAAAAAAGAGATTCAGAAATAACGATTTTGGATTCTCAGAAAATATTGCAAAAGGACTTGAAAGACCTACATATCTCTGATGAAAATACAATATCCAAATCTCTAGAAGTGCTATCAAGAGCTGAAATTATAACGTTAGAATATGAAGCTCAGACAAATATTGCCAAGGATATAATGAACGAAGATACTTCTATCGCGGAATTAAGGCCAAAATATTATGAATTCGAGGTTTTAGGTCTAGTTCATGAATTGTTGAGTTGGGATAAGTCATACGAAAGAGCAATCTTGGCGGCTGGTTCAGATTGGATGAAAGCGTTTGTGGTAAAGGACGTCAAGTCTATGATCTCTGTGGCGCGGTATGCCAAATCAAGAAAACTGCCTAAACTCAAGATTATTCCTCTCGAAGTACTCAGTACTATCAAAAAGAAGTCGATAAATAGGAAAGACCGTCATGATGTCACAGGAATCATTGGAAATCTAGCGGATTTCGTAAAGTCTGATTACATTAGCCTAGTAGACTTTATATTTGGAACTACGTTCATTGTAAGGACACCCACTGTTGCGTATTTACTTGCAAAAAGAGGATACAGAGTTGTCTCAGTTTTGGGTGACTTTTTCGAACCAGAACTAACTTCTACATGTTTCGACTTCGGATCTAAGATTTCTGATCTTAGTGAAGCTATAGTGCTTCGCGACTCGATAGGGGTGATGAGGCAGCGCCTTAGCAGTCTTGACGAACTAATAAAAAAGAAATCAGAACGCCATGTTGATTTAAAATCCAAGTTGAGCGCTCTTGAGCCATCAATAATTAGAAGCGAAGCAAAGATAGAAAATATTAATAGTGAATTGGCATTCATACAAAAGTCATATTCTGATGCCCAGGCATCACTTAGTCAGCTCGATTTGAACCATCAAACAATGCTAACTGAAAAAGATCAGTTATTTGCAGAACTTGAAAAATACCAAAACAGATTGTCCGTTATAAACACAACAACAGATAAAATAATTCAGAGATTAGAACATAATGAAATCAATACCTACAATGAAGAATTAGCTGAAGCGACATATCAAAAAAATCAACTTATCAAACTAATTGAAGCAACAGACATTGATTTGCGCCAGCAAATAACTAATTCCACACCACTAAAAACTGGTGTAGAAAAGCAAATTGAACGGAGCAATACGATTGATGAAGAAATAAGACAAATTGAAGATGAAATATCTAAGAAAAATTTGGACGTGAGTGAGCTTCGGAATATCGTGCAATCAATTGAAAGCGAAATTCAGACCTGCAGAGATCAAGAACAACAATCAATAGACGCATCAGGAACTTCCTATACAATTCTCCAAAAGTATGAAGCTCGAATAAAAACCCTGATAGAAAGCGAGAAAAAACTCTCCAAGGAACTGAATACTCTAGAAAGAGATCATGCAATTAATCAAAAAGACATTTCAAGTCTTCGAAATGAGAATTCAGAACGCACAAAGGAACTTGCTGATCTGGGCTATGCTAATTTGTTAGACTCATTCGATGTCGATACCACAATCAAAGAGCTAACTACTGAGTATGAGCAAATTCGAAATACGATAAATTTGAAAGCTGTCGAAAGCTATGGAGAGGTAGTGTATGGTTATAGAGATATGTCAACCAGACGAAATGAGTTAGAAACTGAACGAAACTCTATCATCCGTTTCATAGAAGAGACAGTCAAGGAAAAGAGAGAAGTTTTCATGGATGCATTTACAAAGGTAGACAACAACATAAGAAAAACATTCTCTGACATTACTGGAGGCTCGGCTAGACTTGAACTAGAAAATGCAGACGACATATCAAGTGGCATTTTATTGATGGTGCAATTTCCTGGAAAAAATGCACGCGAGTCCACATCTCTATCCGGTGGTGAAAAGACCATGGCTGCAACCATATTTTTGTTGGCACTACAATCTTTGAGGCCTTCTCCATTTTACATTATGGACGAAGTTGATGCCCATCTAGATGCTGAAAATACAGAAAGACTTTCTAAAGTGTTATTGCAGAGATCACGAGATAACCAGATAATCATGGTTACTTTGAAGGATTCTGTTGTAGCAGAAGCCAACTTGGTATATGGGGTTTATCCTAAGTCTGGCGCATCGCAGGCCATAAAGTATAAGCATCAAAACAGAGTTCCTGAAATAGGGATAGGATCCAATCTGAATAGCATTTAGCTGCTAAATCTTGCAATGTACGTGGCTTGAGTCAGCTATCATGATACATTCTCGATCTTGTAATTATATAACATTAACTTCTATTAGGTATGCGGCTTTTGTGCCTGCAAGAATATATAATTTATTAAATGGTTCAATTGAGGGTGTATCTAGTACAACTTTCCAGATCATAATCGTAACCTATTATACTGTTATAACAAGGACACATCTAATGTTTGATTTTGATTTTGTATTTTTGCGGTGGGTTGACCAAATAACAATATTTTATTCTGGAGATATTGTTGTGCGGTCAAATCAATTTCGTTTATTAATAGCGGACGCCATTTCATCTTAGTTTCGGTGATCAAGGAACAGTACGCTACTGTATTCTAGAGTATTTCTGAAGTAAGAATTATTGTCATAATATAAATAATGTGTGAAATAGTATGAGCTTAGTGCGGGGGTCGCCAAGCCTGGTCAACGGCGTGAGACAATTCGTATGCACGTAGCTCAGAGGTTTAGTTTGACTGGGATACCTCATCCCTTAGGGGTTCGTGGGTTCGAATCCCACCTCCCGCAGTCCCATTTACTTGAATAGATAACTTAACTAACCAAAGCATATAAGATAAACTTCAAGTATGACTCAAAAGATTATTTTCACTGACATAGATGGGACCATATTAGATGAATATGGTGAGTACGGAAATACTCCTAGAATTATCAGTTCTCTCGTAAAGGATAACGTCCCCGTAATTTTATGTTCTGCAAAAACTTTAGCTGAACAAGCTCGGATCAGAAAAGAGCTCGGATTAAATGATCCATTCATTGTCGAAAATGGTGGTGCTATAATTTTTGAAAAAGGCTACTTTGATAATTCACTAATACTTGAAAATTACCGCTTTGTAGAGCGTAATGATGAGTATATTATAGAACTCGGAAAACCAGCTACGAAAATTAGAGAAATACTTAATGATATTAGGAGGAAATTTAATCTAAAATTTAAAGGTGTTGCAGATACTTCATTGGAAGAACTAGCCAGATTGACAAATCTAAGCATTAAATATGCACAAGAGATGTCACGTAGAGAATACGGTGAAACAATACTACAAATAGATGAAAGGGATTTGGTTAAACTTACTAGTATAGCCAGGGATATGGATCTTAATATAATTCATGGCGGTAGATTTTTTGATGTGACGATGGGTAATGATAAGGGAAAGGCTGTTGAATTGCTAGTCAAATTATTCAAGAAAAAGTACAATGAGAGCATCATATTCTTCGGGATAGGAGATAGTGAAAATGATGCTTCGATGTTGCGGCATATGGATCGCCCACTATTGGTTCAGAAGACAGATGGTTCTTGGTCTGATATTGATGTTAAAGGAGTTATCAAAGTGGCCGGAATAGGTCCAAAGGGATGGGCCATAGCTTATGATGATATGGTAAGAGTACTTTAAATAGGCTGCAGATTGGAAAGCATGGCTCTTCATATAATTACACCAGTGAATCCAAATAATCAGTAAATAGTCCAATTAATACGAATTATTTTTACTTATAGTCATCCATTTTAAAGTATTTGTTGTATAAGAGTACTATTTCTTGCGGTATTAGGAGGAAAATAGATATATTATCGCCTCAGCGATTTGGTTTCAGCGGGGTGGGGAAGCCAGTTCCATACCATAAATGGAGGCTAGGTTATCCCGGCGGGCTCATAACCCGCAGAGCGGTTACCGTAATTGCCTGTGGCAATCGGCCGCAAGTTCAAATCAACCCCCCGCTAATAAACTCCTACTTCAGGTCATGTCGGAGAGGCTCTAAACTTTCAGTAGAGCCCATTTTATGTGATTGATAATGATGGATTATGATTTATCAATTGAATGTTAGAGAATATCAATGAAGCATTACGCATACGATCCAGGAGTGTTTCCTATTCTGATAATTCTGATAACAATCCCTCTTCCAATATAGTCTTTCTTAGCTCCTTGGCTAGATCAGTAACTGTAACTATCCCTACAATTTTGCCATCTTCGATTACTGGCAATCGTCGGAGCTTGTGATTGATCATTCTTTGTACTGCGACTTCGATCGGAGTACCCGGATTCGCATAAACTCGAATATCGGACATGATGTCAGCGACTTTGACCTTTGAGGACTGTAAATCCTTGCAGCAGATCTTGCTGACAATATCTTTTTCAGTTACTATCCCCATATGCTTTTTATCATTTTCTACAATCAATGAACTAATACCATTCTCGTCCATCAACTTAGCCGCGTCCAAACCAGTTTTTTCGTGTTTTATAGTTACAATTTTTTTAGTCATTATATCTTGGATAATTTTTGACATATACTCATGTAGACTCTTGGGAATAAAAATTTTAATTATCTCTAAGATTAATTGGGTTTGAAAGAATAGTCAGATTCGCCTCAGATAATCCATACATTCACAATTCGAGAGAAGTTTTATTATCAAAATATTAAATATAGATAGATTGAGATAAAATCTTGGACCATCACAGTAGTACAAATCTTTGCGAATTGAAATTACTCTGCAGTGGGTTTCAAGGATGGTCGACGGTCAGTGGTATCAACTTTAATTATAAGTTTATCGATTAAATATTATGGGTTATGCGGCCTCCTCCCCTAACAAGCCGTCGAAACAAGAACGATGCAGTCTATGCGGAAGGGTCTTCAACAATGCTGAAGATTTGAATGCACATAAACAAATGGATCATAGCGAACACAGCCACGAACCAGCTGGTGTGAGCTAGACACCTATAGACTGTATTCATCATTCTTTTGACTGGGAATTCTAAATACCAATCACTTTGTCCTTGCGCTTCGATCAATATTGTTTTCCCTTCAAGAGATCTAGTAAAGATTGAAATTCAACCATGTTGTTAGAGTATAACAAAGGCCAAAAACCTATGAATTTAGTGGCTATATTTTCGTAGAGCATCGATAATCCAGTCAACATCTTCATTAGTTTTCACAAGGCGTCCTATCTTCATGCAATCTCTAATGTCCTTTGATTTCATTTTATACCATACAGCATTTGCGATTGTAGATGCGATTTCATCTGCGACGCCGGAATTTACAAGTAAGTGTGTAGCAACCTTCAGGAATTCATCAAATTTATACCGTTTAAAACGAAGAACTACAAATCTAGAGAGTAATGGAGTCAACATCCGTTCAGTTCCATTACTTGTGGCGTAAACCCAGGTTTTGAGCTGAGTTTTGCGAGTCTTTTGGTATTTCATTTCAGATATGATCCCAGTTTCCATCAAACTCAGCAGTGCTGTTTGATCTCTCATAGGCATATGCTCAATTTCATCCACGACCAGGTACCGAGGGCGTGCCTCGAACAAGTAATCAATCATTCCAGATTTTGTACTCTGACTCCCAACGATAAAGTGCGAACGTTCAAGCTTCATACATTCAAGCATAAAAAGGGTTTTTGCTGATGCTGGCGGGCCTACCAACAAAATATGAACAGGCATATCCGATGATATCGACATTTTGAATAGTTTCTTTACATCACCGTGACCCACTATGTTGTCAAACAGATCGTTTAATGTCTCGTTAGAAATACTAGTACCAGAGACATTATTAGTACTTTCAATGTATTTGTTTACGGAGTATTCGTTCATCTCAGTACTCACTCCATCCATGGCATCGATGGCATTTACATCTTCCATACGTCAGTATATTATACCTAGATTATAGGTATTACTGAATACCATTCTAGTCTCTTACAATAACGTTGATATTTAGCAGTCTGCTGTGTGATCGATAAATATCTCGATGTAGATCCTATTTCGTTTTCGGATTTCAAAACCTCAAGCCTTCCCAATGGCCATAGTGATATTTTCTCTATCTTTAAAGACATGGTTTCTAAAACTATCTGGTGGTGAGATTGTCTTTCCATCTATGGTAACATTAACGGATTTGTTATTCAAATTTAATCCCCATATACTTAGTAATTGGCCTAAAGTATAGGGTCTATTTACTGTAGATTCCACATGAATAGTTCCTGTACTATCGTGTGTGTGTAAAGGAGCAAGTTCTGGAGTACTATATTTGTCTAGGGAATGATCCTTATATAATGTAGAATTAATTCCGATGCCTTGAGGGACAACGACCGATTTGCCATCAACGGTCATATTGAGATGAGGATGTATATGATATACGATCTTAGCGCCCAACCCATGTTCTTGGGCTTGAGTAGCAACAATCACTCCTAAAATAATTATGGCGATACCAATAGGAATCCCCACAATCTTTAGATATCTATTTCTCTTACGTCGATTGACAGAAACAAAGCTGTCATCTCGTTTCTTCTTTTCAGGGTTCTTATTACTCATAAGTGCAAAATCGTATGTTATAACAGCCTATTATAGCTTGTCTCGCTGTCAAATTCTTAATTCTGCAGACATTATATTGTTGTCTAATGAGTAATTTTGTTAAATTCGATTTATTGGTAGTTACAAAGTCACTAAACCTCAGTGTATTTATCATACAAGTAATTGAGAACTCAGTAGAAGTCAATACTTGTAGAACCTACGATATAATTATCATCTACCCTTGAGTAAGATCAGTAGATAGTGTATTATGTGGATGCATATTCATAAGGTTCTATCTTGGATTCTAATACCATATAAGATATAGACGAAGCAAGTTTCTCATAAATGAAGAAAATTGTTAGCACATAGCCGTATTCTCAATATTTGATATTACTAATAAAACATAATAATTGAGATAGGAATGAATTGTATCCTCCTTTTTCCGTGATCTCTAAATATAATAGCGTTACCAGCCAAGCGACTTGGCGGATTCTCTCGCAGCATCATTTAGTGCCTGTTTGGGTTGTTTTATACCATAATAAACTTCTTCAATTGCATGCCGAATCTGTTCTGCAATCTGCGGATACTCAGGTGCTACTGGTCTACTTTTTCCGATTGGTATCATTGACACCATGTCACCATAATAAGGAATGGATTCGTTTAAAAGGTTCAATTCAGGACCGGAACCAATACTCTTCTGGGTAGGAAGGAAACCTGTTTGTTTTAGCCATGGACTCATTATTCTGGGATCTACCATTAGTGTAATTAACTCCCATGCTAATTCCTTGTTCTTTGAAGTTTGAGGAATGGCGAATTCCCATCCACCAGTCATAGTAGAAGTTCGATTTAGTCCACCAGGTGCCGGAAACACTGGAATAAAACCAATTCTCTGAACAAAAGATGACAAAGATTGATGTGGAAAAATACCTGGGACCCAAGATCCACTTTGTAGTACCGCAAGCTTCCTGTTTACGAACATCTTATCTGGATTGCTCTTAAGTGGTTTGATACCAGAATCAATCTGCTCTTTTATAAACTCTAATGCTTTAACACCTGCTGAAGAATTGTAAGCAGGAAACCAATAACTTCCCTTTATTGGATGTCCACTTTTCATAACAAGAATATCACCTCCCAGCATCCAAAGATAAGGATACCAGAGGTCCGGAGAGTAGTTTAATCCAGCGAGAACTGCACCTGACACGCCTTCAAATCCAATATTAGTATTGATTTTCCTCGCTGCTGCTATATAACCATCCCAAGTTCTTAATGTATTCGGATCTACATCTGCCTTGCTTAATAAATCCTTCCAGTACCATATTCCTCTCACGTCTGTCCACGCCCATAAACCATATATCCTACCTTTGTACACTCCGCCGTCAAAATTTGTTTGATACCAATCAGTAGATCTGCCCCAAAGTTTTACGTAGTCTGACAAATCTGCTAAATACCCTCTTTGAGCAAAGTCACCCAGCCAAATCTGATCTACCGAGACTAAATCAATAGCACTTTTATTTCCCAAGAAATCAAGTAGCTTATTCCTAGTCTCATTGTAAGGTATTGTACTATAGTTTAATTGAATATTTAGTTCGGGATGTCTCGATTTCAATTCCTCCGCCGCAGGTCGTAAGAGATCATCCCATTTTATGACACCACCTAAATTATCGAGAATTGCCGTTATCGTGACTCCCTTTTTCTGTGGAGTTAGTGCAGATATCGTCGTCGGATAAACAGAAGCAAGAGTAATACTTAGAACCAGTCCAGCTACTAGAATCCCGCTAATAGTTGACTTTCCAAACACAATCAATACCATCTAAGAACGTAATCCCTAATAATCATTCGCATCTTATCGTCGGCTCTGTTAACTTATGGTAATCTGTATAGCTAGGCATGTCCTAGTTTAGTCTATGAATAGAGCCAGAATATACCCAGCTGTAGTTAGTTATGACTAGTACCTTTATTATAGTTCCAGAAGCTTCAGGTTAGCAGTCAAATGTTTGTTATCATCGTTCATAGTAAAAAGGAGTCATGTATCCATATGGAAATGGGTTCAGAGATATGCCTACTTGGCGGATAGATTCAGAATAAATAGGCATAAATTCAGACAGATATTTGTTGACGAGACTCTAGTTAAAATAGATAGCTTGGAATATTGACTATAGGTCGCTTACGAGCCTAACATGAATGTCTGTTTGATGGTACATCTATCGAGGGAAAGGACAATTTTTGTATACTATCAGTTCTTCAAGCAGGTAAGACATGACTAAGAAGCCCATTTTTACAGATGGTGCACGCTGCTACAATGTAGCATGTAGATGGTTAAGATTGCCTCATCAAATGTATGGTACTGAATTGAAGAACGTGATGGAAAGGTTCATTCAGCATATCAAGGACAGGACAGAATGCTTCGATGACCATTCCCCTGTAGAAAGCCAGATTGTAACAGACAACATATTTGGAATTGGCTAAAATTATATTTACTGTATATTCATATGGATATGGATAGAGTAAGGTTTACGACATTCTTCGCTATGAATCGAGGTTAAGTTAACATCCCTGAAAATCTATTCTGCTTGTCTGATATCCTTAGTTGTCTTGAAGCCATCTTCGTGAGCTAATTTAGTTTAATATTTTATGAGGCAGAATAAAAAGCCTTATAGGAACACTAAGGTATTACTACACATCGTTGTGAGGACCTTGTAGATATGGACTTGGTTTCCAAAAGAATAAGGGAAATAGGTGTCATTTCTATAATTTTGATTGTTGCTTTTTCTATAGGATTGTTATTTTATATTCAAAGTATCACCGAACAGGATATTAAATCCAATTTGCTTTCACAACAAAAACAACGTCAAATTGCGTCTACCAAGGATATTTCTCTTCATTCGAGTTCAGATCTTAATTTAGTTGTTGGAATGCTTGAGGGATTAGCCAACTCACTGTACCTACAACAAGGTGATTTTTCTAGCGATAATGCCTCAAAACTAGTTGGTGAAAAGTATACTCAATTTAGCAAGGTTATAGATAGGTTGTTTCTTCTTGATAAAGATAACATTGTAAAACTTAGCTATTCTCCTGCAGGTTCTGAGGGGGCTATTTTGGGTGCAGACTATTCGCAAAGAAACTGGGTCGCAGATACAAAAAATATCAGAAAACCCGTATTTTCAAGTGGTTTTGAGAGAGAAGGCATGTACACGATTTTTGTATCATATCCAATAATTAATAGAAATAATGGAGAATTTCTTGGAATTATTGCTACCTCAATACCCACGGTCCCCTTCTTTGCCCGCTATGGAAATGTTGAGCATATTGATAGACAGTTTTTAGTCTCATACGACGCAAACGGTACAATGCTGGCAAATGGTGCGAGTCAGATGTTGGTAGGGCAAAATTTCTTTGGTAAATATACCCAACAGTTTATCAAGCATAATCCCGTTCTAAACAATCTAACTCGTGCATTACTAGCTGGGGGTCTAGGCACTGGAATTTATGATTACGGAAAAGGAGAGAGGTTAACTACTGGTTCACCTATTGTAGTCAATGGTAAACCAACATACTTTGTGCAAGTGGTAACACCAACCACACAGATATACTCGGATGTAAACGGATTACTTTCAATCGAAAATGTCAAGATGTTCGCTCTGTTTGGTGGTACTATTGCTGCCATAGGAGTTTTAATAATAATACTGTTGAAATGGACAGGCAGCTTAAACAAGGAAGTGAAAAGAAGGACTAAGCAACTGGATATTTCAAATAGTCAGCTAGCATCAGCAAACGAAAAACTGAAGATTCGTGATAAAATGCAGGAGGAATTTATCAATGTCGCCGCACATGAATTAAGGACCCCGATCCAACCAATCATTGGTTTGTCTGAGGTTCTTAGATATAAGCAAACTGAAGGGGAAGTACAACGAAATAAAATCCTGGATGTTATAATCAGAAATGCAAAAAGACTTCAGATCCTTTCGGAAGATATTCTAGATGTTACCAGAATTGAAAGTAATTCTTTGATACTGAATAAGGAAAAATTCAATTTAAATTTGCTGATACTGAATGCTGTAGCAGATTCCAAGAATTATATAGCAAATAAAAGTAAAAATAACGATATAAAAATAGAATCAGTCTTCGGCAAGGAGGAGATTAATATAGAAGCGGATAAGAATAGAATTAATCAGGTAACGTTAAACCTAATGATCAATGCCATTAAGTTCACCAGGCAAGGGATAATAACCATTTCAACTAAAATGCAGGAAGGTTTAGTCAATGGCGAATTCAATGATCGTGATGGTGTAATAGTTTCCATAAAAGACAGCGGATCTGGCATAGATCCTGTGATATTACCAAAGCTTTTCACTAAGTTTGCATCTAGCTCAGAGGGGGGAACGGGATTAGGTCTATTTATATCAAAAAATATTATTGAAGCTCACGGAGGCAGAATTTGGGCGATTAATAATGAAAATGGCATAGGAGCTACATTTAGCTTTTGGTTGCCACTGATTTGCTAGAATATCACATTTATTATGTTATAAATAATTTGCTCAAAAATCTCAGTCCCTATGTAAGATACATTGTGCTAGGGACAAAAATATCAATTTTGTTACTAGCTCACTATGCCATCTATAGATTATTGATTATTCTTATCGCGGAAGTCTATAGGTTGTAAGAAAGGTGGTCAACATGGTTGCAAACAAAAGCACCCCAATTGATAAATGAGCTGCAACTAACAAAGGCTCTAGTTTAGAGTTGACTACCAACATGCCTAGCGTTATCTGGACAATAATCACTAATACAGCTAAAGCTGAAAGTTTTCGTGCAGATCTGACTTTCTTTAAGGCATAAACGGCAGTTACGACCACAATAGCTGAAGTGATGATTGCAAGCATCCTATGGAAATGTTCAAAAAAGTATTTCTCTTGAGGAAATCCAAAGCCATTGGGACATAGTGGCCAACTGTTACAAGATAATCCCTGATGAGATGCAGCTATATAAACTCCAAAAAGCATGACGGTATATATCAAACTCAGAGAGATAAATGAGAGAATCAACATTTTGGTATTCACACTCTCTAGTTTAGTCACGAATTTGGGTTGGAGATAGGTAATTATTAATCTTAGTTTCTGGTTCTATTATGTAAGGAATAGATAAATTGAAATGTGTGTTTTTCGAGAATTCTTTCTAGTAGCATTTTATCTCAGGGTCAAGAGATTAGATTAATATACCAAATATGGATAGATGATAATTTGCTTATCATATAGTAGGGTGAGTAGTGCGATGAATATTAACATAATAGCCATTATTGCTGTGTCATTTATGTCAGTTGGTATAATATGGGCAATTGGTAATTTAACCCACACCACTATTGAATCAAGAGTAAAGACTGCCAATGGAATATTACTCATAGCACAAGATAATCGATTTAATGGGACCAATCCGACGATTTATGCGAGCACAAGTCATGCAAAGAAACTAGTCGTTTTGAACAAGGATTTTGTAAGACATGATTTCATAGTTGATCCTTTAGGTATAAACACTTCATACTTGACTGCCGATCAATCCTTTATAACCGCAATCGCTACGAATAAGGCAGGAGTATATGAGTATTACTGCTCCTTGCATCCACAAGTAATGAGAGGAAAGATCGTGGTCAAGTCATAGACAAGGAATATTGTCATGACAGAGCCTAATATAATTCAGTTTAGCATTTTTGAACTATAGCCACTTGCATATGCCTAGACAAATTTGTTTATAATTTGTCGTTTGGATATCAATTCTCTGTCACAGCATTCCTAAGACTAGTTACTCTAAATTCGACATTCGATAAACTTTGCAAATATATAATGTCGTTGATTGTAACACACTAAGCAAGTAATAATGAATAGAGGAAATGGGAGAACTGCAATTCTAAGAATAATTCATATGACAGTCTCCCAATTTCTGTCAGAAGATAGTGGACGAGCCAAGGATCCTAAGGATTGTGAGTATCTTCGTGTACCTATTCAACCTAATAGCTATTCCTTCAGTCTAGCGTATAACGATCTCGCAAGATGGCTGTTCATAACCTTAGCATTTATGGGTATTTTAGCAACTGGCTGGTTTGGAATACCACTTGCACCTAGATATCTAGCACTACATCAAATAGATATTCTAGCTGAAATTTTCACGTTATTTAGTGCATTGGGTACAATTTGGGGAGTAATGGCATATCGTGAGTTGACAAGGTCGGCAGACCTCATAGTGAATGTAAGAGCACTTGCACGTGACCTTGATCCACACATTGGAGCATACGATTATCGATCGTATAACCCCGAAACAAAAGAATATGAAAATGGCTATCTTCCACTTGGTCCAATAGACTTTTGGGACAAAGAAACTCAAGTCCCTGCGTGGCTTGATAAAGGCAAATATTGGCATGTTTTACTAGGCCTTCAAACTGGCACTAAAGAAATTATTCTTCAAGTTGTACGGGATAGCGATTTACCATTTTTGGTGGACAGAAGGAATGTTGCTGTTACCTATAAAGAAATAATATCACAATATGGATCTCAACGCAAAACGCGTAAGCGATTTAGATATAGGGTGAAGATACCGCAGTGGATAGTCATGAATACCGAACGAACTCGACTAATTAATCTAAGAGGTCTTCAGTTTGAGGATGAAAACATTTCTACACTAATTGCTGAACTAAACAGAAAACTCGTTTTGGCATCGGAAGAAATTATCGAGAGAGAAAAGCCAAGGATCAAGTACCCAGGCAGTTTCATGACGCTGGTGATTTATTTAAATAAGAGCCTACCTATCAGACTTGTTTATCACGAAGCCATTCGACATTTACCAGGAGCTAAAAAAAGAATTATTGCGTATACCAACGAAAATCTTGCAAATACAAAAGATAATGACCTAATTTCAGCTCTAATCTTAGCTGCGGAACAAAGAGGAATATCTGTTGACAAGATCGCAAAAATTCGCATGTTATTGCGATTTCTCCAAAATTCGTACACGTCACAAGGTATTGGAGAGGGATCAAGCGAATATCATAATTTCCATCACACCTTAGAGGTATCTTATTTAAGCTTACAAATGCTTCCCCGAGAGTTTCACAATTATAGGTTTAACTCGGCTGATTACGAATTGCTTCTTATAGCAGGTCTCTTACATGATTATGATCCAGCTCAGCTAGAGGCCAATCGAAGTCCTGCTGCGGGTCCAAAAGGACCAAATGTTGTTAGAACCATTAGCGAATTGCAAAAAACTGGGATCCATGTTGCGTATTTTACCATGAATAAATATGAGTTTGAGAATTATTTTAGAGAGTACAAATCTGCACTATTGCCGCCTATCGAGTTTGCCACAATACACCCTGAATATATCAAACCTGAAGACAATAACAAAATTGAAAGTAGAAATATCGAAGCACTGATTTGGCGGACGGATTTCCCGTATTTCAAGCAGGCCCTTGCTCAGAAAAAATTCGTAGAACATTTAGACTATCTTGATAAGATGGGATTAGACTCATTTAAAATAAAACTAATTGGCGAGGTGCTATGGTTAGCTGACTTGTCAGTTACATACATGGGCTCAGATCCAATTAGGGCTTGGGACAGAGTAACCAATTTATATGAAGAATTATACCTTCCCAAGTTCGAGGCAGTATCAAGAACAGATGAGTTTTTTTCGGATTTTGCCGAAACTGAACTTTTTAAAGGGCTCATTAAGAACAGGCAGTTTCCTGATATCTTTAGGCAAAGATGGAATCTTATTTTCCAATTTTTCCATGAAGGTAACCCTTCTACACAGCTCAACAGGACGATTAACAAGGCAAGAAAACTATACCTCAAAGTTAATGTTGAGGTAGACATGCGAAGGGGTGACATCTTGGAAGAAATCGCAGTAAATAATTGGGCAGAGTATTTCATTGGAATTGGAAAAGATCAGACTGAGGTTTCAAGAGCTAAGTTAAGATTTTCGGATCTTGATCCACCGAATGCGTCATCCTTTTGGGGAGACACTAACAAATTAATTCCCAGTATTTCAAATAGATCTGTAGATAATTTTTTTCTAGTTTTACCTAAAAGGCATTTCTCTAATGGCATAAATGACAGTTCAGAATTGACATCATTGATTTCGCACATGCCATCGAAATTACGAACTAATGGCACGCTCCAAATTCTGACTGACGTTGAAGAATCTAATAATTACTTTAACGATCTCGAATTGATTGGTACGAAGTTTGGCTTTCATTTAAATTCTGGTAGACACCACAAAGAATATTTTCCCAAGAACATAAGGGAATCATATTTTACACCAGATAGCACGGTTCATACTTTGGTATTCAATCTAAATGAGTCTAACCAGCAACGATCTAAGCCAACCGCAGTTAAATGAGTTTTGAAGATAACGATTTTGAGTCGCCTTTCATGTGGAAATAACTTGATCCGTTGTATAGACACATATCAAACATTTGTAAAAATCTTTCTAAAAGGGCAATATGACCTATACCAAATTTCATAACAATATTAATACAATAATCTTCCCAAAGCTTCATTCAGCTTCGGAACGGTCTTGTAATTTCCAAGATTAATTGGATTTATCCAATCATATTCATCATGTTCCCAATCTAGTCTAATTGACTTTGTTGATGATTCGAATAAGAAAGGATACACTATCCAAATAATATTAGAAGATAGCTCATCTCTAACCTCTAGTGGCTCTGCAATCTTGAGAAGATTAACTTGACCTTCCGTGAGCCCACATTCCTCACGTATCTCTTTAAATGCTTGAACCAATGGATTTACGTCCTCTAGATAGCCACTTATTCCTGCCCACACACCATTCATAGTTCTGACTTTTGCGCTGCGTTTGAGAAGCAATATTTTTCCTTTATAAATCAAGAAAACCGTGACTACCTTTATTCTGTTTTCGGCTTTATCCCCTGCATTCATAAATGATTTCAATTAGTAGCTACTAATAGAATTTAACTAACATTAATAATCCTGTAGCGTAAAACATCGTCGTATAAAATATGCCTTTAAACTGAAAACAGGATATACAGCTGTTACAAATATAGAATCTTAAGACCGAATTTGCCAACGAGGTTCATTATTCGACTTTTTTCTTCCCCTAGACCCTTCCTATCGACCACAATATGAGTAACCTTTTCGATACTCTTGGAGTACATTTGAGTTAGCATAGCATGATCAATAAAACTAAGATTATACTTCGGAGCTATTGCAGCAAGAGCATAATCTGATTCTATCAACAATTTATTAAATTTGACAGGATAATGTGGTCCACCAAGTCCAATACCTATCTTATCACAATTTAAGCCGAAAGTGATTACCTCAAGTATTGTGTCACAAACAAGTGAAGCTGCATTGGTGTCAGTCCACTGAGTGTAAGATGATCCTATCTCCACGAATAAAATTGGGCATGTCAGGGATGTTGGTCCGTGATGTGTTGCTTCAATGCATATTTCATAGTTTGGAACCAAAGATTTCTT
Source organism: Nitrososphaeraceae archaeon (assembly GCA_040414675.1). Classification (GTDB taxonomy): domain Archaea; phylum Thermoproteota; class Nitrososphaeria; order Nitrososphaerales; family Nitrososphaeraceae; genus JARBAU01. Next base: position 87,287 of record JBEDUN010000039.1, read on the forward strand.
ATTATTAATTCGTTTTAAGAAATCTTTTTGGAGGGATGGAAAGCATAACCCAAGTTCTTTCGATCTTCCTCCATATTTATTATCCATAAAATTTCCTGTGGAATGACATGTAAGAGCTGGCCTTTTCTTCGATGATTCATGTCTAGACAGGAAAATAACCGCTTTTGAATTTTGAATTTGCGAATTGACATCCTTAAAGTGAATGAGTTCGAACTTGGAAACATAAAGCTTGACATCTTCGTGAAACTTGGATTCAAAGATGTTCGATCTGTCATTTACAGGCTCGAAACCTCTGTAATTAATCAGATAATTTAGCATAGTCCTGCTTGCAAGATCGGCTTCCGAAGCCATAAGAGTATAATAATTTTCCTTCAAAGGTATCTGTACTTGAGGCCAATATCGCTTATTTTTATCTTCCAGAATGCCTTCGTTTACAAAAAATTGATGTTCTTAGATTATCTTTCATCCATGAGATAGCAATCCTACGATTATGTTTTTTAGAGGCTTTAAGAAGTGCTCCTTGCCAAGACACAGCATATGATCTTGTATATATCGTAATACTTTGATTACATACTGAACTCGTAGCATACACTTTCTTCTGAACTCAATAGACCCATAGTTTAAATGTGTCCGAACAGATCCAAATTGTGCCAAAAGTGAATTATTGTGCATAATGTAGTTTCAAAATAGCGAAATTATATGATTCAACTTAAGTAAATTTATAAATTGCATTTGAGTATCGATTAATGAAATAGGAATTATGAACAATTATCTTGAAAAAAATAAACATTCTGATGATGAGGTTTTTAGTAATTTGTCTGATTTTGAGCAAGACAGCGATAAAGATAATCCAATAATACAAGAGGATAATGAAACTCTTGGTGTTCAAGATGAGGGTTCATCTATGCCTGTACCTGATGAAGAAACTTCCCAAAATTCTGATTATAACTTGCCACAAGAGAATACGAGGACGATCGAATCTAAGTTCTTTGCAATAAGAACTACGGGAGGACAGGAACGTGTTGTTGCTAGTATTATTCAGAATAAAGTCGCTGCTAAAAAAATTGGAATTTATTCTATACTTGTGCTAGATAACTTTAAGGGATATATAATAATCGAAGCGCCAGATTCAATGGTGGCCTTTGAGGCGTTGTCTGGTGTTAGACATGTAAGAGGTCAAATTCGTGGAGAATTGCCATTTAAAGACATTGAAGGATACATTGTGAAAAAGCCAGTAGTAACTGAATTAAATGTAGATGACACCGTAGAAGTTATCGGCGGTCCATTCAAATCAATGAAGGCCAAAATAACAAGAGTAGACTACGAAAAACAAGAGGCTACTGTGGTATTACTTGATTCACCATATCAAATTCCTGTCACCGTCGATGCAAATTACTTGAAAAAGGTGTCACACTAGTCGGCTCTTTTAGATCGATTATTATGTATCGAGTACAAGATTCGCGGATACTTCAGAGCAGGTCATCAGGATTCGTGCCTAAGAAAAAGCGCTTTTTTGTAATTTTTATTTTTTATCTAGTGACTGTTTGTTCTGGAGAGATAACTTGAGTTTTATCACAGATTTAAAATAAAACCAAAAAGAAATGGTGTCATAGCAAACTGTCAAATAGAAAAGATAAAAAAAGATTATTAATATATGCAGGGATTGCTCTTATTATTAGTGGCATCATCCTAATTATCTTGCTTTATAGTTTTGTTTATCTGCATCCAGTCAGTGTACCAGGTGAAGCTAAATTGACTAAAATGAGAGAACAGACAGATATCACATCAAACAATAATGGAAATATGAAAAATGTTAGAACACGTATAGTCCATATTTAGTGAAGATTGAACTAGGCTCCATTAATCGTGCTATTTATTTTAATGACAATCTGATTGCATCAAAAAGGATCACCGTGGATAATTCACTGGAAGGAAGCTCTTTGTTCTGTGTAGGTCTCTGTAGTTTCACATTTGACGGTATAAATGTTTACATTCTACAGCCATATTTTGATACATAATCGCTTTTATGAACACCTACAACTTGCTTTCTACGCTGCTAATGGAATTGACCCTGATTGGCCAATCAAATTCAAGGTTCCAAGGTTGATTGAACAGTATTCCAATTTTTGGTGACACGACATCAATCAAGTTAATTGGAGCATCATCAACTAAAATATCAAATTGATACATTGCTTTGGGTGTCGCGTCGTATATGAATATAAGATCATCTGACAAGATGTCATGGTAATCCAACCAGTTCGCAACATAAGGTACAGTCTGCCTTTCACGTTTTGTGAGGATGGAAATCCGGTAGCCTTTTTTATGCAATTGTCTAATAATATATGAAAGATTTGGCTCTGTTGGAGGGATTTCCCTCCATCGGTGAGTCCAAACATATATAAAAATTTCAGATATCTCATGAGTAGATATTGGTAGAATCTTGTGAATATCCCACGCTTTTATGTCATCTTTTGATATCGTAGTGTTATGAATATTACTGTATATCAAAGTCCATATTTTCATAGTGTCTGCTAGCACTGAATCTAGATCAATTGCAAGTGTTTTGTTCACACCTTTTTCACACTTGTATAGGGTGTTAAATATAGGTAATGTTATCTATACTTACAATTCCGAAAAATTGACTCACTATTTTAATTTAAATCAGTTCCTAACTAGAGGTGACTCATTATGATTGGGTTTAATTCGCCATTTGGGTGAATTGATTAGAGGCAAATTGCTTACAGATAATATAATTTTGTTATTGTCTTATGCCATCCGATGGTGATTTGTGTGAGCATGTTCAAAGACATTTATATCTAGGTATGGGATTCGTGGAAAACATGTCTGAAAAGAAATCGATAAATGCTCTTGTTAGTGGGGGGGAAGCAAGTGCAGGACCACCACTTGGTCCGGCTTTGGGCCCAATTGGAGTTAACGTATTACAAGTAGTGAATGCAATTAACGAGAAGACAAAGGAATTTCCTGGAATGAAGGTTCCAGTAAAAGTTGAAGTGGACTCAGAGACCAAGCAATTCACTGTTGAAGTAGGAATCCCGCCCACTGCAGCATTGATATTAAAAGAGGCAGGAATAACTAAAGGTTCGGGCAATGCCGGGACTGCGAGTGTGGGGAAAATCACAATGAATAGCATTGTAAAAATTGCAAAAATGAAGATTGATAATTCATACGCTAGCAGCTTGAAAAGTGCAGTCAAGGAAGTAGTTGGTTCTTGTCTTAGTCTCGGCATTTTAGTTGATGATAAGACTCCAATGGAAACTTATAATGAAATTAAACAGGGCAAGTTTAAAGATCTATTCTGATTGCTCACTTTGCAACTTTGGTAATGCTCAAAACTTCTAGATAAACACTACCGCTAAAATTACTCTGACAGGAATTATTCTGTAATTCTGGGTTAGGAATTTGATAACTAATTTAGTAAATTTAAAATATCCCAAAGTGTGCCATCTAGTCTATTAATTTTAGGTGAATATGTGAAAATGTCAAATCAAAATGCGCCTGGTGGAGTACCAGTATTAATACTCAAAGAAGGTGCTACTCAAACTAAGGGTAGGGACGCCCAGAAGAATAACATAACAGCGGCCAAGTTGATTGCAGAAGTAGTGCGATCTAGTTTAGGTCCAAGAGGAATGGACAAAATGCTAGTAGATTCTTTGGGAGATGTGACTGTTACAAATGACGGAGCAACTATCCTTAAGGAAATAGACGTACAACATCCTGCAGCAAAGATGATGGTAGAAGTTGCTAAGTCGGTTGATAACGAAGTCGGTGATGGTACGACTTCAGCAGTGGTCTTGGCTGGTGCACTTATAGAGAAGGCAGAGCAGTTGATTGCAAAGGATGTACATCCTACGATTATCGTAGATGGCTACAGAAAGAGTGCAAACAAGGTTATCGAAATCTTCAATAATATGGCTCAAAAAGTTAGCAACAATGACAAAGAACAACTGATGAAAATTGCAAAGACTTCTATGCAAACTAAGTTAGTCTCTAAGGATTCGGAGGCACTTTCAGAATTGGTAGTGAACGCAATTTTGCAAGTTTCTGATCAATCCGATTCTGGTTTTAGGGTAGATATTGATGATGTTAAGGTAGAAAAAAAGGCCGGAGGATCACTTCGTGATACAAGATTAATCAAAGGTATAGTGCTTGATAAGGAAGTTGTTCATGGTGGTATGCCAAAAAGAATAGAAAAGGCAAAAATTGCGTTAATCAACTCCGCGTTAGAAATCGAAAAAACGGAGTTCGATGCTAAGATCAACATAAGTTCACCAGATCAAATGAAAATGTTCTTGGAGGAAGAGAACAAGATGTTAAAAGGAATGGTAGACAAAATAATTGGAGTAGGCGCTAATGTCGTCGTGTGTCAGAAAGGGATTGACGACATAGCTCAGCATTATCTAGCAAAAGCAAATATTCTAACCGTGCGGCGAGTAAAGGAAAGCGATATGACTAAGTTATCTAAAGCAACTGGAGCCAGTATTGTGACCAATATTGAAGACCTCACAGTTAAAGAACTCGGGTCTGCGGATACTGTAGAAGAGCGCAAGGTCGAGACCGATAAATGGGTGTTCGTAGAAGGGGCGAAGCATCCGAAATCTGTGACGATATTAATTAGAGGTGGGTCTCAGAGGGTTGTGGACGAAGCTGATAGATCTATACATGATGCCTTGATGGTTACAAAAGATGTAATTGAAAAGCCAGTAATAGTTGCCGGCGGAGGAGCTCCAGAAGCATATGCAGCATCAAAGATTCGCGATTGGGTAAGTACATTATCTGGTAGGGAACAGCTCGCTGCTGAGAAATATGCAGAGTCTTTGGAAATTATCCCATTGACTTTAGCTCAAAATGCTGGCATGGATCCGATAGACGCAATGACGGATTTGCGTGCGAGACAAAGCAAGGGTTCCAAATGGACAGGAATCGATGTTAGAAATGCCAAGATTGCAGATATATCTAAGCTCGAAATTTTGGAACCACTTAGTGTCAAGGAACAAATAATAAAATCTGCTACAGAGGCCGCTTCGATGATCCTAAGAATTGACGATGTTATAGCATCAAGTAAATCTGCAGGAGGGCCTCCGGGTGGAATGCCTCCGGGTGGAATGGGTGAATACTAGAATCACATTTAACTACAAACAGTAAGTCATTAAGCCTTCTTCTTTTTTGACACAATATTCAGAGCCAAGCATCTGAATTCAACAAGAATCGATATAATTATTCTGAAGTTTCAAAAGAGTTTAATAGTTCCAAGACTAGTTAAATGGTAAATCATAATGCCAACTGCATATGTTTTGATTAACTGTGATCTTGGATCGGAAGAAGAAATACTAAGGGAATTAAAAAAATTACCAGAAATCATCGAGGTAAGTGGAGTTTATGGAGTATATGATATAATACTGAAAATTAGATCGGACACAATGGATAAACTTAGAGAAACTATTACGTGGCATGTAAGGAGAATAGACAAGGTTAGATCAACTTTGACCATGATAGTAATAGAAGGTCAAGGTGACAAAGGAAAAAATAAATAAACTAAATTTCCAATAGTGCTTTAGAATAAGTCAAGCAATAGTCTGTAATAAATAATTACGTCGAACTGCCAGGGTTTACGCAACCGATTATGGATTGGCAGTATCGGCACAGAGGTAAATGCATGAAATATGACTTTTGTTATTACAAAGTATATTATAAATCAGGAAAGAAATCGGAAGCCTAATTCTAATTGTGAAAGTAATACCATGTCATATATATCGAAAAATTGGATTATCAGTTTGGCATGTTATTCGAAATCACATTATCTGATACCACGGTCTAAAATTCAAACTTTGATATCTACTAATCGGAATCCCAAAAGCATGGCTATACCGATTGTCGCAAAGCCAGCTAATAGCAACCCCCCTTGATTTTTTGGATTGATCGAGTTTCCAGCTTTATATAGAAGAAACGCTCCTCCCATGCCAATAAATAAGATCATCGTTGTCACAATAGTTTCTCCAATGGTCTGAATCGATCTCGTAGGTAGAATAAAAGACCTAGCGCCTCGGGATGCACCTTCAATAATAGAATTAAATAGTCCAGCACCTAATGCAAAAAAGAGAACAAGATAAACTACAGACACGATCATGATAATTCTTTGAGTATCAAGTATCAAATTTATCGTAAGCTGCATATATGATGTATAAAAATCTTTGTCCGCAATTTGCCAATAAAAGTACCTTAACCTAACTCTCTAATTTCGACATGGAGGCTAGAATAAATAAGTACTCAAATAAGTAGGGAATTGAATTGAGTCTTGATAAATAGTTCTATTTCTAATTCAGGAAGAGTGGTATGTAACACCGTAACGTACACTTTTCTAGGAACAGGTAGAAATTATTTTGGATTGGTTTATGATTCATACTTGATCTATTAAATTCTTGCTAGATTCTTAGCGATACATCTAGACAATAAATGTTTGGTGCGAGTCCAGATATTGGTTATAGAAACTCTTTTTTAGAGCATGTTATGATATTATGATTGGTGTCCTATCCTAAAGACGTATTTTCTAGGATGTTTGCTGGATCTCATAAGACTAGTCAAGACCTACTTTATCCGAAAGTCGAAGAAGCAAATATCGATTTCGAGGAAGTAGATGAGGCACTAAGAACTAATATTTTTAACGTGATGTTGGGAAGAAGATCTCAGAGAAAATTTGATGAGACAAAGCCAGTCGAGGATTCAAAAATGGAGATGATATTCGCAGCCGCCGATACAGCCCCAACTGCAGGAGGATTTCAAGGCTTTGAAATTTTTAATGTAAAGAGAGATGAGATCAAAATTAAGCTTGTCGAAGCTGCCAATAAGCAACCTTATGTCAATGCACCAGTAGTTCTCGTATTTTGTATGAATCCAGAGCGGGTAAGAATGAATTTTCCACAAGATATTCTAAAGAAATTTTCATTACAAGACGCTACATTGGCTGCGGCATATGCACAGCTTGCAGCTCACGCTCTTGGATTAAGCTCGATTTGGATTGGTATGATTGATGAGATCAAGGTCATGAACGCCCTCGAAACCAAATACACTCCATCGTCGATCCTATGCATTGGATATCCCCGAAAGATTTTGCAGCCCAAATCCAAAAGGAGTTTAATTGGTCTAATTCATGAAATCTGATTATTGATCAGGTAGAATTTAACTTCTCTATGCGGATCTCACGTACAAATTGAGGTTCTACAAATTTGTTCGAAACGTTATCTTTGTAGACTGAGATAAAGTTAATAATCGAATTTGTCCAAAGGATTCGAGACTACATTGCGATCATCGTAGGATGCATGTGCATCCTACTAGCCTATTCATCCTGAGGCAATTCATAGGACTTTAAAGTAAAAGGTTTAGGCAAAAGATAGAAGGTGTGACTAAAAGCTAATGCATCTGGACTAATAATGCCAAATAGGTACAAATTAAATCAGAAGGGTATAAATAAACAGATCGATTCGAGCTGATCAGATGAAGGTTGATCTGGCTATACATCTTTCTATCAAAAAATGCATAATTTCATCACACGAATTTAGGAACATTTAGCATACCAATCCTTTGTAAGAAGAACAAGGATTACTATAATTGATGCAAAACGTTCCCAAATCTGCCTAACCAGAATATAAATAAATAGTTCATGTAATATTCTATGTTCCAGTACGATGATAGATTTAACTCAATATCTACAATATTAATAATAACGACATTCTTGATATTTAGCTTCTCCCCACTGAGTCCAGGTCATATCAACGCGGCCATTGTAACACACGATATTTCTTCGTTGCCAATTTCGTTTAAGGATTTGATAAATAAATCAGGAAACCTAACCCAGAGTTACCAAAGCGAAACCTCGAAATTTGCTAACGGGAGATACAATAATAAAACTATGATAGCAATTACGAATGATTATCTACCTAAATTTCAAAAAGTAGTTGACGACTCCAAAAATTTACAAATTACGGGACAGTACTATAATGCATCGACGCTTTACACAAAGAGTTTAGAGTCTGAGCTTCAAAGCTATATGCACTTCCGAAACTATCTATCTACTGCGAACTCAACTGAAAGTGAGGCATCAATGCAGTCACTAGCAGACGCATTTGATTATGAAAATGAATCATTTGATGCAATTCGATTAATTAGGTAATCGGACACTCCATGAAGAGATTAGAGTTGATATTCGATGCATGATGGTTGACAATAATTTTTCTTTAGCATAGCAAAGCAGCGTGATAACTTCAAGGATATGCAATAAATATGCGACGAAATAGAGGGCTCTGTAAAGTTAAGGAAAAATCTATAGTTATATGATTCCGGTATAAGCTAAGCTGTGTCAAATAAGAAAGGGGACAGAACCCGAGGATATAGCATATTCTCTGTATCTTTATTTCCCAGGCCTTTCACTGAGAAATACTTCCAAAGCTGTGTCTAGATTTGTAAAAAGAAGTCATACTGCCATAAGAGACTGGATTCAAAATTACAAACCAGAGATGTCAAGTTCCAGAAAGATACGTATTACCAATTTTATAATTGATGAAGCTATCATTAAGGTTGGTTCTTAATATATCTGGTTATGGATAGCCATTGAAAATGATAACCGAGAAATCCTTCAAATAAGCATATCCAAGGAAAGAAATATGTTTGTTGCAGAATGTTTTATATTAAAGCTTGTAAAAAGATACGGGGAACGTCCTGTTTCAACTGATGGTGGTACATGGTATCTACAGGCTTGCAGATTCTTGAAACTAAGCCATCATCATATTCATTCTTCATACGAAAAAAGTGTCATAGAAAGGACAGTACAATATATCAAAGATAGGACAGAAGGTTTCGATGATTATTTTCCTTGCAGAAAAAGTAAATGCAAATTACAACATATACAAAAATGGTTGAATCTATTTGTCAGACTTTATAACAGTAATTTGTTGTCTTAACTTTACAGAGTCAAATAGAGGTTAAATATCATGATACTTTACATAATTATCTACCCATACTATCAAATTGTATTTACTTAACGCGCGTGGGACAGATAAAGGTCAGTCTGACTCATCATAATAATTGTGAAAGGTGTGGCTTATGTTACTCGAATATACGTCTATTTACCAGTAGTACTATAATATAGTATCACTAGACATTCGGTTTATATAGATAAAGGTCAGTGATTTCTGCATCTGTCTACATGATTTCAATTCTTGATCCAATTGAATTGTATTTGTATACCTAGCCTTCTAATTCACCCAAGATCTTTTTATGCAAGCCAAAACAAAATGGTTGATTCATACGTGCTCCGTACATATCCAATTTCTTATATTCACTATTTTAACTTCCATAGGACTTTTTGCTTCTTTTCTAATCAATCTAGCCGTACCAATTAATAGTTGATAACTAAATAATAATCATTAAGACTTTCAATCATCAATTGATTTGAGACTTAACATTATTACTAGTTGAATTAAATGGAGACAAATAGTGGTTACAGATAGCTATCTTACAACATCTTATTACTCTATATGGTAGACTGATTAGACATTAAATTGATCAAGTGTATGCATGATACATGAATAAGTTCTTAACTTGATATTCAGATATTAGATTAATTAGTTATTAAAACTAAATTCTCATCATGACTATCTTTAGAGCACAAAGGCATATGTGTTTAAAAGTTTGCAAACGTAGCGGCTATTGTTTAATAACGATTTAGACTTGAGGAGTTCAGCGTCAATTTTCCATAAGTCTGATTTGTACAACTGAAAAATGAATCTGCCTCACTACGTTGTTAACAGTTTATTGGCCAGCACATGTCATAATCTATTGAAGTTCGTGATAGGTGATTTGGGTATAATTTAAATCACCTGGTCCCAAGATATATCTTACAAAATGTCTGAAGCGGAAAGAGATGAAATAAAAGATGAAAATCATGCCCTGGAAGATGAAGAGCAGGATGAAGCGGATGATGAAGAAATTGAGGAGGAATCTGGCGATACAGAAAGTGACTAGTAATTAGCAAGTATCCAAATGTAATACTGCTTGCTGCACATTTGGCGAGAAAAATCCTTGGCCTATGATTTACATTGCTTAGATTTGGTCGGTTGCTAGCCTGAGTGGATCTCATAAATAAGATTGACTCGAAATATCACATTATTTTTAAATCAAGTATTTTTTGATTGGACAGGTCAAACGTACATTGTTGAACTTAACACCTTCATTCACTTGTCAGACTAAGGTAACATATCAGTTAATTACGGGGTGGAATGGTTAACGAGATTCACTATATATGCCATATAGAATATAATCGTAAAGATGTGCTGAAAAATATCGAGAATGAATTTTCTAAGAATCTGGAAGATATTAGTATTGGTTTAGTAATTCACCTATCGAATAATTAGGTAGCACATATGAAATCATATTCTTCACTAGCAAATATTTTATCACTTATTGGAGCACTCACTATGGTTTTAGGGACTATTTTTCTCCTTCAAAGCAAATCTGTTATTGGTCCAACCGCATCATTTATGTACCGTAATCCCGAGTGGACAGTCAATGGATATGTCACGATTCTTATAGGCACCTTACTTCTTGGAATAGGATTATTCTTAAATGTTACTTCAAGACTGACTAAAAACAGATAAATAAACTGAAAATCAGTATATATGGCGATGATCAAGATTCTCATGTTGACATTTTGGTACAAATTCAGGTTACAGTAGCTTAATTCGCTATATTAAGAACGGAATTGGTAGAATGATAATTCGATTTAATCACTATCCGATTCCAACGAATCAAAATCCATTGTCGCGCATTGTTTGTTCTTTTATAATCCGGATATGATCGTATTAAAATTTATTATTCTGATCTTTATTAACATGAGTTTAGACTTAATCTGACAAGTTTTTAGCTATCCAATTTTGTCTTTATCCTTAATCTCAATTGCCAAAGTAATAATTACCTCTGCGTACTCATTTTTCTGTCAATTAAGCAACTGAGGCTAATTAATAAAATTATAATACTTTGTTACTGACTTCAGTAACTCCATGAGGAATCAGGGAGTTTTACAACTTCGTCTAAAGCACAGTATATGCAGATCGCTTGCCCAATAAGTCGCACATGTACGAGTATGCATTGTTATCAGGACAGTTGGATCTATAAAGTAAGGACTGTCTAATAGACTAACTAGCAAGCCATTTCTATTTAATCAAGTGATGGTGGATTTATTATGAATGCTAACCATCATAAAATCCTAGAGACAAGTACAGTCGAGCCATTATATTCGACGGTCTCAACTAGACAAAGAGGAATCGAATATGTACAGGTGATTTAAATTAAGATATTGCAATGTCACTCACAACTGATGATGTTAATACTTATGCAGAACTCCACTTTATGACATTTTGATCAAGAAATATTGTCTGAGAGAGTCATTATAAGATCCATTAAATCTGAAAGTTTATAATAAATCCAACAAAAATTTTATTAATACTTAACTTCGCAAGTATAATAGGCGAGCTAACACTGACGTCTGCTAAAGAGATTATTGATAATTTACCTTCGAAAAGATGAGAATAGAATAATAATGATGACATCAATAGCATATTATCCTTGAAACTCAGTTTGGCTGTAAATTTAGGGGATGGCTATATTTCGGGAACTGCAAATCTCGGCCAAAAGTCATTCAAAATAAACATTCAAGAATCATTGGAAAATAAGTTGGTAATTCCGGATGATCTGCAAATAGATTCAGGTCCAGGCAATGTCCTGTTTGAGACTGAGAAAAATGAAGAAGTACTTGTGAAATGCAAGATTCTAGACGAGCCAACAGACATGATATTGGTTTATATTGACATACAAGCATTGATGAAATTGTCGAAAGATCTACCAACCACTATGAGCGTAAATAGTGAGTAATTAGCTTCTGTTGTCAATACTAGACAAGATGTGCATGATCTTATCGATCTAGATCTTATCTGGGATGACGATTTTCCATTTTTTGAATTTCCAAGCTACAGATTTTGCACTTCATCCATGACTACTAGAAGCGTAACGAATACTGTAAATCAGCGAGATAACCGAACATTAGAACAAGCAAACAAATTGATTAGTCCTATAACTTGCTGGTAAGGAAGTACTTTCCAAAACTAAAAGTCTTCATTTGATGTTGATCTTATCGATGCAGTTATTTGATAGCGACTATCTAAAGGCATTTAGCTCCTATTTTGGGATCCTGCCTCATATATTTTCCATACTTTAGAGTCATATCAAGATGAAATCTTCGGATGATCCAATGTCAGGGCTTTTGAATTTCTCGTCTACGAAGTTATCTCTTAATAATAAGATAATGCTGCACACTTTACATGATACTAAATACTTATTCTATACAGCATTAAGGCGGAGTATGACGAAAGCACAAATACAATCAAAATGCAGAACTCGCTAAACTCTTTTGGCACTACTCAGATATCGTTTTTTACTTGAATATTCCATTTGATTTATTCTAGATTCTCCTAATTGTTAATTCTCATCATCATAATTTGATGATAGATTTTACTTAATCTAACCATGTCAAACATGATCATACTAAAAAAAATCGATAATCCCAAATAGGAATTCGTATTATGATCACTTAATCGATACAATAGCGAATGGTCTAAAATGTTGTACTTGCCATTACCTTTAGCTGAATGTACTAATTGAAAAGACATCACAGGGTTGAGAGTTCATATGACTACGCCTCACTGTATACCAGTGTTATATTATTTCCCATCATTACGGCCATGTCATGATTTTGAACTAAAAATATTGACTTCAAACTCGAACTATTTTTCATTGTATACATATAGTCACATTCTAAGAACTATAATACAAAAAATAAATGGATAAGGAAAATAAGGATGTAGCATATGGATCTTTACTTAAGGAAACAACAAACCTGATCAAAAGTGACGACCGTAACGCCAATTTTAATGATTCTGATTACTCCATCCAAAGAGGCGAGTGGTCCAATATATACAGTTCGAAAGCTCTTGCAAAGACCATGGAAGGCATGTTGTGTGGGAACGTAGTAGCAGAGTATAACGATAACATAGTACTAATAGATTTTGATTCTTCAAATCTGCGAGAGTATCTGGTGCCAAAATCAATAATCGAACGATTCGATGGCACGTATTTCTATCTAACTATCTCTCACGATGTATTGAAATCATATGGATTTTAGTTGAATATTCTAAAGTTCCAATTAAGAAAATCGGACTAATCAATCAGCTTCATAGTTCGTGACTAGATTTTTGATAAATTGACAGAAGGGATTTAGATCAAACATATCTAGCCCTGGGTAAGAACTAAAAGCTTTAGCTGTCTCAACAATCGATTTATTTCGCCGCATGAATAAATGGATTTTAGCTTACTGTATAATTCCTTGTGAAAGTTTTCGCACATTATTGTGGCAAAATGTAAAGATCATACCTAATAAAAATAGAACCAGATTATTTCAAAAGACTTGCTAAAGATTGTGATAATATATGGGGTAGAAAGGGAAATTGAAGTATGCGATGAATGCGAACAAAGTTATCTTTTAGTAGATCGTAGATGCGAGTGTGGGAAAATATTATGCACATCTTGTTACTCATGGCATAAGGCAAGCATTGGTGGAGCATGAATTCAAGAAATATATGATCTCACGCATTTTTCATAAACTAATTAATTTTCTCATGTTCAGTTTGTCTCGTGCCTTAATTTGTCTACGATAATACTATGTAATACCTTATATGATCTCAGCCATTTCATTATTGTATGGAACGAACATGCATTAATAATAAGAAATCAGAGGCGATACTGCTTGCTACCTTTTTCAGTATATCGCTAATTCTGTGGAATCTGCCTGACTATCACATAGCCAGTGCCCAGAACAATTCTCCAATTTTAGTCCATGGAGGTGGTCGGGGGACTATTGTATGCGTAGATGGTTCGACAGTTCAATCAGATATTTCGTTTATAATAGCCAACCCTAAATACCAGGGCAATCTTAAAGGTAATTGGAGCCTTAACGATTTTAGCGACCCATTTCAGTCCGGTTCAGTTGTAACTGGAGGTCCAATATTCACAGGTAGTGCAAACTCATTGCATTACAATGTCACGGGTGAAACTCACAATCTCAAGGAGAAAATTAAATTGTGTAATCCGGCTCTCTTTGCACCTATTTCTATAGTAGGAGTATGCGGACGAAACGTCATCATTGATGTCGGACTTAAGACAGATGAATTGTTTGATGTTGTGAATCCTTTCTACGGAGACGTGGTATGCCAGCGATAGCATAAAAAACAATGTTAAGATACACAATGAAAACTTGTCTGGATGCCAATCTCAGAAAGCAACACGGAGTGTGCTCAGCTTGATTGAAATTACGATGATCCAAAAATGCAGACAACATAGAGACATACAAATAATGCTGCATGTGATTCAGGACAAATACTTTAATCTTGTACTAATCAGTACATGAGACAAGTTAGTCGATATGCAAGAGAAATTTATGAAGCAAGGCCCATTAGTTGCTTATAGAGGTTTAAAGTCGAGCACTCCACTTATGTCAAATAGATCAATCTCATTAGCCATCTCCTTGGCCTCATCAGCTTCTTCATTAGAATTATCCATACATAGATCGTAAAATTTACATAGCGTGCATTTATTGTCTCTGTAGCGCTCGGTAAGCTTTGGCAGCATTGAAACATCATTTTTATGCAACGCATTAAGGAAAAGGTTTTTACGCCTCACCATTTCGTTCTTGAGAATTTCTCTTGAAATATCTCCTTTAGGAAGAAATACAGACCAGCTTTCTATCCCGGGTTCCTTGCCACTCCGTGGTTTAAAATAATAATCACCTTCGGAGTCACTCCGTATCCATCTAAACTCTTTGCAATTATATCTGATAGACAGTATGCCTTTTTCGATATTGGTTATCACTAGATAATAGAGCAGCTGCCTCAAATAAGATCTGAACTTCTCGTCAGTTATATCCAAACGTTTTCCGCTAAGAGTATCCTTTAACTCTATGACTACTTCGTTGCTAACCATCACATCAGGATGTGCAATTATTCCATCAGACTCTATGTCAGGCTGCGCAACCCCAATATTCACAAGATTGGTGATAACAAATTCGCTGGCCTCTCCTCTAATAAAATTATGCATAGAATCGCTAGAAATAGGATCCATTTCGGGATGCTTTCTAGAAAAATACTGCTTTCTAATACATGTTGTTGGTATAATATCTGAAACGTGTACTTTATCATCAATTCTTCTTCTACCCTCGTATCTCTGTTGGAGGTTTATATTAAGGAGATCAGTAAAATCTTTATTTCTGCGAATTGTTATTGTCATTGATTCAAGTTCGATTTATACCAAATATATTCGATAGAATTCGCACTACCACGAAGTAGTTGGTGTCGACCTTATAACAGTGACCGTTGGTATCATCTGTCTACACACATAAACCAGTTTCTAATCATTAGAATTGGCCACATATAAATTCTGATTGATAGGGAAATTATATTACAAGTTTTGAATAACCTTCTTGAAAGGGATACCACAATCCTACAAACCAAGGTGAAATGCTCAGTAGGATTATTAGTTCGAATACCAAAAATGTGACTCCAATCTGTCAGAAATGGGGATTATTCATCGTTATCTGTCAGAAATTATTTACTTACCAGAATATTAAATTGGTCCTTGTAACTAAAGTGTTTATACTTGTTGTTAATAGAATTTCACTCTGCATAAAAAATGTTAATATTATCAGCATTTTCTGATCATAGTATCAGCATGCAATACCATAAAGCTGCCTTTCTAGGTTCCGAAAGGTCAAAAAAAGCTCAAATCAAACTATTTGATTATACTGGGTTCGCAATGTTAACTTATACAATCAAAAATATTAAAAATGATTTTCAACCAGTTGGAGAAGAAATGCTTGTCGGAAAAATGACTAGAGGAGAAGAGACAATGTTATTTATATGTGATCAGGATGGCTATGCAAAAGCTCAATCGAAGCCGCTATCTACTAGTAAAGGCGAAGAAATCTACAGAAAAATAGTAAGCGACGGAATGTCTGAATTTGTAGGTGAAATCAAAACTGTGACCTGAAAGACCTAATTGTAAATTCAATTATTCCATCTAAATTTTTCTGTGAGTATCAGATCCTTTGCCTGTATTTCCAAATAGTGGTAGCCGATTGGATATGTAAATCCATCATGTTCTAGTTAAAATAACCAATAACAGATATAGTATCAAAAAGAGGAACTCTAAATGAACTAATGAACTAACGGTTGACTTTTTATTATGGTTTACACAAAGAAGAAAAAGGACAGATATTTGACCACCTCAAATACAGATGTAAACACTAATAGAATCATGTCAGAGGAGCTGGCAGCAATGATAGATACGTGGGTCACAAGTTTCGTATACGTTACTGAACTACCTAATCGGATTATTGAACAGGCGATAAAGGAAGGATTTGATAAGGAGAAAATCAGACAAATAATTGTAACAAAACTTAGGGCGAGTGGGCTTTCTGATAGAACCATTAGAGACAGAATGCCTAGGGAGTTGAGACTAAAAAATTACCCCGAAACAAGAAAGAAAGCAGATAAGTCTACAACCAATTGGCAGAATTCTGCCAATTCAGAGGAAGCGCCACCGATGACTGCATCCGTGGAGACCAACGAACCTGTTGATGGCAATAAGTACTCAATACCAACGGAATTGACAGAGGAGGAAATGAAACACATTCTAAGAAATCAGTCCAATAATATATCAAAATTATTGAAAGTGGGATTAAAGGATGGACTAACCATGACATAGATTGACAAGCTTTTATATGATGCAGCGACAAAATATTGCGATGCTAATCGGCTAGACGAAGATGACCGGTATCAATGTTTGGGTGATTTAGACGGGCTCTTTACTCGGGCCTCTATGGAATTGGTTACAGAATTGTACTGTGAGAACGAACGATTAAAGACGATCATTGCCAAAGAAAATTATCTCTCTTCAATATTTAAGCATATTTTCATCAATGGTAACAACTAAGTGTGATTTTTATGGAACTATGAAACCATTAATGGTAATTACGATTCTGATCAGTACAAATTTATACAATGCCACGGTTCCTATTAGTGGCTATCAGATCTTTCCACACCCCAGATATTAGATAGAAGCAAATTGAAAATAATCCAAAATCGATTGCAGTTTAGACCAACCATCACCAAAGTCCACTAATTAACCCTCAACATACTAACTATTCATTTACGATCAAAAGTGTATTTTATAAAATGGTAAAGCCTCAAATTTTAGAATTTCTATTTTTTGACAGGCGAGCATACTGATCTACCTTTACGAACATTATCAAAGTATTAGAGATTTGTAAGTACATCCTAATTGTTTACTAACCAAAACCGCTGTCGAAATTCGAATATCCATCGGCTTGTCACAGATGCACTTTTTATATTTTACTGTCGCCGAATTGGCAAATCGTGTAAATAAGCAGATTCTTGGTCACACGATTGACTATTAAGAGACAATTTCAGTCCCGATTTGGATCCCACCTTGAATTGAATTCAGAATATTAGGGATTTCTGCCTTTAGGATTCTAGTAGGTATTTTGGAGCGCTCTATGACTTTAAGGGCAACTATATCCATTAAGTCATAAGTACCTGCCATCGAGCTTTCACTTTCGAGAAGCCTAAGGCATTGTTGTACTGTGATTCTCTTAAGGAGTTTAGCATTGTTATTAATATTGGGATCTGAATCATATATACCATCAACGTCAGTAGCATTAAGAAATCTTGAAGCGTTTACTATTTCAGCAATTAATGCTGATGTTGCGTTTGTACTTTGTCCGGGATGCAGGCCACCTGATATTACTATCTTTCCACTCTCCGCGGCCAATGCTACTTCCTCTAAATCTTTAGGGATCTTTGGATAGGCTTTGTCTTGCAATGCAGCTAACAACAACTTTGCATTCAACCTCGAAACATTAATCCCCATGATATCTAAATTTGCTTCGTCTGAACCTAATGCCCTTGCGAGATCAATGTAATGCCGGGCAATTCTTCCTCCTCCAGATATAACAATAGGTTGAACCTCCTTAATCGAGGAGAACATATCAGCGTATGCTCTAATCTTCCTCTCAGTCGTATCTTCACCAAAAATACTACCACTTAGTTTGATTACTACCCGATTAGAGGTATAGGATTTTCGACTGTGTTCAATCATGGTCTCTTCCCCTTTCAATTACACTCCTAATGCACTTTTCAACACGATTTCTACTTTCCGCTGTTGTATACACTCTTAGCATGTTAAGAAATCCTGTTATGGAATCAATAATTGGTATTTCTGATACAGGAATTTCATAAGCCCGCTTTCTATCAGACAGTATCACGGAACTTATTTCCTTTTTATTTGGAGTTAAGGGCATTGATGATGCTCTTGACGAATCCACAAACACTGAAGAACCACTAACGCCGGCAGTCTCTGCAATTCTTAACCCTAAATCGTTTAAGGTGCCTCTATTAATTTTTTTGAAGGTTGGATCATGTCTATGCAGGAACTTCTCATAAACGCATTTTAAAAGTTTCCGGCATTTATAGGATATAGCAAGCGTTGATGCAATTTTATTCTGATCTTTAAGTGAAGCAATTCTCTCTAGCACTTTCTCGTCAGTCAATTCGGACAAGTTTTCCAAAGATATATCTGTTAGATTTAGTTGGTCATCAGCGAGAAGCATGGAATGGAATAGCATGACTTCAGCGGATCTTACTGTTTTATGAAAATAAACGGCTTTGAACATTTCATATCTTGAAATTAACATCGATTCGAAGGAATACAATGCCGATCTATCCAATGCCAAATGGCCGTTAGATACTACCTGAAATGAGGTAACCAGTCTATGATAGTCAATATTTCCGTACTCTGCGCCTGTAAACATACCATCCCTAGGCAGATAATCCATTATATCAGCAGACAAGCTTCCAGCAATTATTTCATTAAGGAACTTTACTTTTGACTGGCCACACGATAGATTAGAAACCATTGTCGGGTCGTAGCCATATCTTGAAATGATGTCACTTATTTCACTCTTTAAAATGATCTCCTTCCCGATATCTTCGTGATTTTTTTTGCTCTTTTCATTCAAGACTTCTTCAAATAAATGTGAAAATGGTCCGTGGCCTATGTCATGGAGCAATGCTGCCAATCTGAGTTCTTGTATTTCTTCTTCACTTTTCAAATAGCCTTTTGATAACAGTGTTTCACCAGCATATCCAGCTATATGCATTGTTCCAAGAGAATGCTCAAAACGAGAGTGCTGTGCACTTGGATATATTAGATGAGCTCCAGCAAGTTGTCTAATCCTCCTCAGTCTTTGAAATATTGGACTATCGAGGATATCGTGTTCAGCCTCTGTAAACCGAATATGTTTATGTATCGGATCGGTTATCTCTCCAACATATTTCATGATTATAATGAGTAACTTGGTACTACTTCGTTTACAAGTTTAAGAATGTCTTTATGGACGTGTTCTCTACTTCTTTCCCCATCAATTTCCTTCCAGTTGAATTGAATTGCAAGTTTATGGTAATTTTTATGCACACGATCCAACAATTCTTGATCTTGTTCAAATACATCGTCTGCTTCGACCCCTCTATCTTGGATAATCAATGGTTTTGCCCTCAGGATTATGACCAAATCTTCCCTAGGCATGCCTTGATCTAGAGTTAGTAACCAGGTAAGATCTAAACCATTGGATAATCCATAAACCAGATTAGACTGATAGTATCTATTCATAATCAAAATCGTTCCATTATCCCTTGCAAGCTCTATATCCTTCTTTTTTTCCCATCGGTTAGCAGAGAGCAGCATGTGTTTTAATTCGTTAGGATACTCGCGTTTGTGATTCAAGAAGGCACGGATTTCTGATCCTATTGGTGTAGTATAATCAGGAAAGCTTAGTATCAAACAATTCCTGCCTGATTGTTTTAGAGAATTCATGAGCATGTTGGACTGAGTCGCTTTTCCAACTTTATCAGTACCTTCAATCACAATTATCCTACCATTTTTCAATAAGAGAGTCCGAAGCTTACTTGCATAAAAGTATAATTGATTCCGACCTAGCCATAGGCTTTGATTTGACTAGAGTAAGATAATTGTTCAGAATAGAATTGGATACAGTCCGATTAAATAGGATAGTTAGTTTAGTTAGGATGCATTACATTGAAATTATTAACAAATTCGAAATGAACACTTAAATCTTGATTGTATATATTATAACTAAGAATGACTGGATTATCAGAATTGATACTTCAGGTTGGGGTTGGAGGGTTTGAATGGGTTATTATCATTGTTATTGTAGTAGTACTTATATTCGGTGTAAAGAAAATTCCTGAACTTGCAAGAAGTTTTGGTAAGGCGTCGTCTGAATATGAAAAAGCCAAGATGGAAGCAAAGAATGAACTTCAGAGAGTTAAAAGCAAAAGTGGTGATGCCGTAGGTAGAGAAAAACTAGAATCTATAGCCGAAACCTTGGGGATTGATTATACAAACAAGAATGATGAGGAGCTGAGGTTTGCTATTGATGCTGAAATTAATAAAAGTAAGAACCACCCATAAATAAAAAAATAATTAAGTCCTTATCCTTCTTAAGAAATCCCGACTTCCACTTCCACTTCACACTCGCACTCTACCGTTAGTGTCAAGTTTGTCAATTGTACAAACCAAATCGAATATGTTCAAGAATTTAACTAGTAAGTCTTCAAAATATTATAGAAATTGTCCCTCTCCACAGGCTCGTAACCAATTTGCTTTATGGCATTTATGATCTTCTTAGAGGTCAATTCCGTTGATCTCGCCCCCGTTGCGCTAACGACTTCTTCTCCGATTAGTGTACCACCAAAGTCATCGGCGCCATAATATAACGCTAGTTGGGCCATACCTATTCCATTCGTCAACCATGAGGATTGCAAATGATCAATCAAGCCGAAATATGCTATGCGTGAAACCGCAATCATCTTTACTAAATTAAGCCCTCCTGACGGGTATCGTATTCTGCCCTCAGACTGCAAATCTGTAGCATTGGGTTCAAAACTCCAAGGAATAAAAGCCATAAATCCATTGGTTTTTTCTTGTAATTCTGCAATTTTTATAATGTGTCTGGCTTGCTGTTCTTCGGTTTCAATAGTACCATACATCATAGTCGCTGATGATTTCAATCCAAGCTCATGTGCCTCTTCCATAATCCTAAGCCATTCAGAGCTCTTAATTTTAAGAGGGCTAATGTATGATTTGACATCGTCATCAAGTATCTCTGCTCCTGCACCTGGTAACGAGTCCAATCCAGATTCTTTAAGTCTAGCGAGAACCTCTTTTGTACTACTTCGTTCGATCTTGGCGATCATATCTATTTCAGAAGGTGATAATCCATGGATGGCTATTTTTGAAGATTTCCTTATCGCATCGAAGATGTCTTCGTAGTATTCTAATCCCAAGTTCGGATTATGTCCTCCTTGAAATAGCACTTGAGTAGTGCCTAGAGTTTGTGCTGAGATCAAGACACGCTTGAGCACATCTTCTTTAGACAAAGTATAAGTTTCGTTATTTCCAGGGGGCCTATAAAATGCACAAAATTTGCAATAAGTTACGCAGACGTTTGTATAATTTAGTATAATATTGTTAATGAACGAGGCAGTATTGCCGAATAATTTTTGTCTCAACAAATTCGCAATTGCTCCTAATTTAACTACGTCAATAGATTTAACTAGTCGAATACATTCATTTATCCTGATTCGTTGACCACGAAGTATTTCTTCTAGTATATCGCTTAAGTCAGACTTTATGATCAAATCTTGTGCTAGTCCGATATTGTTCAATACTGATGATTTCTGACCTATTAATACTATTTAATCCTTACAAACACGTGAGCAAACTACGAGTAACTTATATGTTATATTCATACTGATAGAACATAGTTGCTCAGTAATATTCAAGGTGTTACAGATGCGTTAGAAAAGGCCCTCAGTGGGGAAGAGCTATCGTTCCAGGATGGTTTGCAGCTGATGAAAGAAGAGAATTTGTTTTCCCTTGGAGTGGCAGCAGACATGATCCGAAAAAAAACTTGCGGAAATGTAGTTACATTTACATCCTCATATTACTTGAATTATACGAACGTCTGTGCTGCAAGTTGTCCGCTATGCGCTTTCTATCGAAAAGGCGACGAGGAAGACGCGTACACCTTAACAATCGAACAGATTGTCACGAGAGCTGGAATAGCTGTCAAACAAATGGGAGCCAATGAACTTCATATCGTTGGCGGATTTCATCCGAAGCTGGGTTTAGAATATTATGAGAGAATGATGAAAACAATAAAGAGTAGATATCCAGAAGTAACAATCAAGGCTCTAACTCCAGCAGAAATTTTCTTCATTGCAAGACTGACAAAAAACTCGATAAAGGAAGTGCTGCTTAGGCTAAAGGATGCAGGATTAGATACATTACCTGGTGGTGGAGCCGAGATTTTCGGTACTGAATCAAGGGACAAGATTGTCAGGGGAAAATGTTCAGGTGAGGAATGGCTCGATACCGTACGCCAGGCACACGAATTGGGATTGACGAGCAATTCAACAATGCTTTTTGGCCATGTGGAAAGAATAGAGGACATAGTCGATCATGTCTTGAAGATAAGAGATCTTCAAAAAAAGACAAATGGATTTAACACCTTTATTCCGCTGAAGTTTAGTCTCGACAATACCGAATTGGAACAGGATGGAACAATAACCATGGAAAGTCCATCGACATATGATTTGAGAATAATTGCGGTGTCAAGGCTACTCCTCTCAAATGTACTTAACAACATCTCTATATACTGGGTTGCATTAGGAAAAAAACTGGCGCAAGTTGCATTATCTTATGGCGGCAATGACCTAGTTGGTACTGCATTTTCTGAAGAAATCTTTAAAGCGAGCGGTAAAGGCACTGCAACTTCAATAGAAGAACTAATAAGCTTGATTAGAGAGGTAAAGAAAGAACCTGCACTAAGGGACTCATATTTCAACATTGTAAAAAGATTTGATTCGTAAAGCCTAGATCCAAGACTCCGAATACCATCAGCAGTCCAGCCCTATTGAGGCGATAATACATTTTAGTTGTTCAGTGGTTCAGATAATGATTAATTACACGTACACTGCTTCATTGACTTTTATTCTTTGTATCCTTTTTAGAGGTATTCCAAACCGTAGTTATAGTAGTCTCCATTGGAACTGATGTAATGTTATCTACAGGCCTTAATGATAAAAGAGATTTATTAGTCTCCTCCAACTGTTTCCTAGTTCTAAGCTTATCTTTATACTTCAAATTTCGTGGCTTTGTTCTAAGCCTATAGCCACAACAGGGACACCATAAACCGACCCAGTTGATGAATATTTCACAAATCTGGCATCTCCTCTGTCCTAAAGCGTAACGGCCAGAGCCAACTGGTTTTTGTGCCTTGTGACGTATACATATGCCTTTACAAGTCATTTTACAACATTATTATACCATACTTAATTTTATACTTTTAGTAAATATATTAGAAAATTTCTAATTATTTGGAACTCAGAAATTTTCTTATTTCGCGCCATATCTTAGAATTATTGGACATCTTTTCATATTCCAGTATCTTGCTACA
The DNA here is from genome assembly GCA_040414675.1 of Nitrososphaeraceae archaeon. GTDB lineage: Archaea > Thermoproteota > Nitrososphaeria > Nitrososphaerales > Nitrososphaeraceae > JARBAU01. The sequence continues at coordinate 111,018 of JBEDUN010000039.1, forward strand.
ATATTTTATCCGAAACAGATAATATTAATGTTTTTTCTCCTATTAAGACGTACTTCAACTTGATCCCTCGAAACGGTGTTTGTGCCAATTTCGCTAGCGCAATACATATTTATGATAATTTAGTTGCTAACCATTCGTGATTTTAACTATACTTATCAATTCATTGCGAACTGTCAAATTTTTGAAACTTTGATCATACTCGTTAACTTAATTTCCATACCATATCGATCCTCCTCACTTTTCATGTGTTTATATATTTTAATAAGTTCTGGCCAATGCTTTAATATACTAAACTTTCCTAGGATTTTCAGCTGAATAAATTTATAAACAGACGTATAGATCTTAAATTTTTTTATGACTTCATTTCTGTAAGCGTTTAAATCATTTATGTGTCTAACAAATAATTCTGCACACCAAGTGGCAGGAATAATGCCTTCTCCTAAGAGTGCATAGACAGTACCTATAGATTCACCCACACCGATAGATTTCTTGCCATCAGTAAAAGGTTCACAAAAAGCAGGAGGACTAATTCTTACTGGTCTTCCAACTTTTTTTAGAATTTCACATTCATATCTCTTTAAAAATAATTCAACAAAAGCGTTGTTCTGCTTTCGTTCAAAATCACCTGCTCCTATGTGAGCATAGCCGTTACCTAAAGGAAAGAACCAAAAGTATCCATTCATAGACGGGAATGCCTTCAAATAAAAATCATGAAAAGGAATTCTATCTGCTGCATATTTTACTTTATACTGAACACAAGGGATCCACATCTCATTTTTTAGCTTCGGTAGATAGTTCCGATGAAATCCGGTAGCATCAACAATTAGATCAAAGTCAGATTCCAAATTCTCTTTCTTAGGTACTTTGCCGAATTCGATCCTTGTACCTCTTACCATATCTTGTATTAACTTCAATTTATCATAAACTACCATTCCCCTAAGTCGAATATCGATTGTTTTATCGCGGCCATGCTCTATTTGATCATCAAAATCTACAAGCATGTGTTTCCCCTTATGCATCACATAAGTTTCGAAATTCAATCCGCATTTTTTCATCATATCGGACATTACATTTTCGCATGTAGCCCATGCACATACTGCATCATGCTTGCTTTCAGGCATTCTCTCAAAACCGACAACATGATTGCCAGATACATTGCTTAGCCTGTTCATAAGGTAAGCTCCTGCAACACCTATGCCAACAACGGCAATCCTCATTCAAATAGTATAAAGTTAAGGTCCAAATAAAAACATTGCAAAATGCGCTAGATACAAAATAAGAAATGACTACTATCTCATATATTTTAGAATATTAGAAACGTATTATTGCTTAAACAAATGAAATACTCTACGAATGAAATCTTGAGCGTCGGTTGGCTATTAGTAAAAATCGATTTACACATATAACCATCGCAACTACACCATATTGTTAGGAATTGACATCGTCGAATAGTAATAAGAGGATAAAGCGTATGCCAGGATCTGCTCGCATGGGCTTAACACTACTCCTAGTAGGAGCTATATTGGTAGGAGTAGGAACATATGTGAATAGGGGAGCAATTTCCCTTTATGGTTTGATACTTGTTATCATAGGATTTTCAACATATATGATCTCATCAATTATAGTAGCAAGAAGGAAAAAGAATTAGTATTATGCGTTGAATATCTTAGCCTTGTAAATAAATCGCAGGTTTGTATGGCCTAGCAGATTTGGCCTTTGATTTTGGATCATATTTTTGTAAAGCAAGATCATCTTCTGAACATACTAGAATCTCCGCGTTAGCCTTCCCAATATCCGATTTTATCAAAGATTCCGCGTCTTTAAATATGGGAATTTCATCAAAATTCTTCAAGCTGATCCGTCTATTTCTGACATCCATAGTCTCAGATAAGATATCATCTATCGTCTTCTTTACGAAGTTAGGATCGGATTTAGCTTTTACTGTAGAAGAGTCGCTGATCAGCTGTTTCATTATATCTCCGAAGTTAGTCTTGCGTCCAAGAACTATCATTTCTAAAATTTTGTTATAAATTGACGTTTTCCAACTTGAAGCCACGTAAATCCTGATGCTTGAAGGGTCTATTTTGGTGACCTTGATAATGGCTTGTATATCATCAATAAGATTTGAGATTAAGTGTTCAGATTCCTCTGCAATTTGATCTAATTTGTTATTGTCTATTACTGGCCAGCCACCAAAGATAACTGAACTCGAATTTCCAAGTTTTTCCCAGATTTCTTCTGAGATGAAGGGTGCAAATGGAGAAAGCATCTTGATCCGAGCTTCTAAGAATCGTATAACATACGGTAATGTTGAATTATAATCTCTAGCTTTGGCGTTGGTCCTTTTTCTGTACCACTGCAGGTCTTGATCCAGAGAATAGAGCAAAACATGTAGAGCTTCTCGTACTCGCAGTTTATCTATGCAGAAAGTTATCTCCGAAATTGCCCTTTGCAATCTACTGTCTAGCCACCTATCCTCTAACGTGTTAGAGTCTCCATTCCCGATTAGCAATTCCTTATTTGACTGTGAGGAGTCGATGGTCATATGGTACAAATCAATCAATTTGGACTTAATTCCTTCAAGTGCATCAAAACTAAAATCAGCATCCTGCAAGAGCTCTGCTGAGATAAGCATTCCAATACGTATGGCGTCTGCACTATGCTCTCTAACTGCTGAACGTAACGGCACTATGTTTCCAATCGACTTTGACATTTTCTTTCCTTGCATAAGCACTGAACCATTGACGACGATCTGTTTAGGCCATTTTGCTCGTTCAAAAATTGCAACATGATTAAATACAAAAAATGAGAGGTGGTTAGCAACTAAATCTCTTCCTGAATGTCTTGCATCTACTGGATAGAAGTAACAAAATTCATCTCTAAGATCTTCCACGAAGTCTACAGACAAGCTGCAATTCCTTGCCACAATCTCACTGCTCCCGTTCCCAAGAAGTATATAGTCAAAAAAAGCATCGTTGATCTGCTCAGGATCGAGGGACTGTATTCCACTGTAACTCGAACTAAATTTTGAAATTATGTAATATGCCATATAAATGACTGAATCAGAAAGGCTTTCGATAATCCAGTTTGTGTCCCAGGGCAATTTAGTTCCCAAGCCTGACTTTCTAGCACATGCCCGCTCTTTGAGCCAATCGATCACATAATTGAATTCTTGTCTTATCTCCTCAGGAAGGATGTCCATCTCGTTAACGCAATCATGTGCTAAGGTTTTCCATTTATGATCTCCATAATTAATAAACCATTGATCATCTAAAATCTTTACTACGCATTCAGTACCACATCTACACTTCACAGGCCGATTTGTCAGCTCAAACATCGTATCAGCAATCCCACTCATAACTAATTCGTTCTTTATCATATCCTTAGCCTCTGGTACTGACATCCCTTCGTACGTGCCGGTATTCGACATCATTTTCCCTTTGTAAAACTCTTGTGAATACAATTCGTTGGTTGCTATGTCTAGATTTCCGTCTGACTGGTTCGTAATTTGATATTTCTTAATAATTTCTTGTACAGGCAGTAGTCCGGTATTCTGAGTTTCAGATCTAATAATAGTTACTGGCTCCACTATCGTCCCAAGATGGAAATTATCTTGAATAGAATGATCATTCTTCAGATCCTCCAGTGCTTGATAGTCGTAAGGTGCGTGGCCGGGAACTGACATTACGACACCTGTTCCATTATCAGATTTAATGAACGAAGCAGGATATATTGGCAATTTTTTATTGGTAACGGGATTCTCGACATACTTACCAACTAATTCTCTTCCACGTAGCTTAGTGCATATTATGATTTTACGATTTAGGAATTCAAGTTTTCTTGCAGCATCTTCAGTAACGATCCAGGTTTCACTGGGATCGTCAAGCGATATTAGTAGGTAATTAATTCCAGGATTAAGCCAAAGATTTGTCACTCCATAAATTGTCTCAGGTCTAAGAGTGGCAGCTGGAAGATAACAATAATCCCCATTATCAAGCTTGAATCGAAATTTTATCAAGATGTACTCACTAAAATCTGGCTCAACATCGCCAATTGTATCATGCTGACTTACTGGATTCTGATCGTTGGGACACCATCCAACTGGATGAGATCCTTGTACAATTAGTCCTTTGCTCTTTAAAACTCTGAACTGCCAAGAGATAAATTTCGAATAAAGCTCATCTATTGTAGTAAATTCACATCTCCAATCAATCGAGTATCCCATTTCCTCCATTCCCATTTTGATTTCAGCATGAAAATATCTCGCAATATTGACCGGATCAATAAAATTTTGAATAACAGTATCAGAAATATTGTAAACATTTCGAAAAGTGTCAATCAGCTCTTTGTCTTGCGAAGCAATTCTACGAGACATTGCTAATATCGGTGTCCCAGTATAATGAAATCCCATCGGAAACAAAACATTGTATCCCTTCATTCTCATGTATCTGGCATGAACATCAGCTAGTGTGTAAGTTCTTCCATGTCCTATGTGTTGTGGGGAATTTGGATAAGGATAAGCTACTGTAACAAAGTACTTTTTTCTCTTTGGATCAATGTTGGCCTGAAATATTTTTTCAGATCTCCACTTGGTAGTCCATTTCTTCTCGAGCACATTCCAATCTAAATCTTTAGAAAAACGACTATTCATGCTGACTGCCCTTGTTGTCAGTGCGGATATACTCCTTGATTATCAATTGTTCAATAGATTTGAGAGTATCACCTATTTTGTCTTTATATTTGCCGCCCCCTTGACCAAACCTTTCATCACCTCTTCCTGAGCCTCCAAGTTCTACCGAAAGCTGTTTTGCAATAGCTCCTGCGTAAATCTTTTCCCTGGCATTCTCACCTACGAAAACTATTACCCTTAATCCTTGACCTCTTGAGATTAAAGCTATGTAGATTAGATTAGGGTCTACCTCAATTGACTTTTCCCCAATTGTAATATGATATTCTTCATCCAGTTCCTCATCAAATGTACTAAAAACTTTGATATTTCTATTCTGGAGTTCTCTTGCAGTGTTTGAAATATACGTTGCTACGAGAGGAGAAGTCTTTCGGAGTATGGTTTTGATCTTTTTCTTATTAGATTCTGATTCTGAAATCATTTTATGAAGAGATTCCACTACGTTCTCCTTACTAGAACCTAGAGACTTGGATATAGAAGTCAGCTGACTTTCTTGTCTCTGTAAATGTTTTAATGCAGCTTCGCCAGCAACAAACTCCAATCTTATAATTCCATCTTGTATTCTTTCAGATTTCACTATCTTAATGATGCCAATCTCTCCGGTCTTAGCCACATGTGTTCCTCCGCAAGCCTCAATATCCCAATTGTTGATATTTACGATCCTAACAGAATTAGAAGGAACTACTCCTCCTTGATAGATCCTGAATGTATAGAGATTTTCAGCTATACCTCGACCATAGGTATTAATGAGTACAGGCAAGTTCTGTCGAACTATTTCATTAGCCTTTTGTTCTATATTCCACAATTCCTCATTGCTTAGGGCAGAATGATGTGTAATATCTAATCTGCCATAATCTTCTTCTTTGAATGCAGAATTTTGCCAAACCCAAGATCCAAGCTCGTGTCTAGCTGACGAATTCAAAATATGAGTTGCAGTATGGTGTTTGGTGATCGAATCCCTTCTTATACTGCTAACTATTCCATCGATCACTTGTCCTTCTATAAAATCAGGTCTATTTTGTAATTTGTGAATTATGACGTCTCTCTGCTTGGTTACGTCTATTACAGGTATGGAACCCAAAACACCTCTATCTGGTTCCTGTCCTCCACCACGGGGATAAAATGCGGTTTGATCCAGTATTATATATTTACCATTAATTATTCTGTTCACCTTTGCGCGAAAACTACGCATTGACATATCTTCGTAATAAAGAGTTCTGGTAGGCGCAATACTACCTAAGTTGAATGACTGCTTGTGTGTCTGGGCAACTTTTTGATCTGTGTGTAAATCCGCAAGCCTAGTATAAAACGTAGAAGGGATCTTGTCAATAGAACCGGCTCTCTCCAGATAATCGGGAGTTATACCATCTGACTCATACATCCTTATCAAATCATCTACAGATAACCGTCTATTCGAATTCTTGATGCTAGTCGCAACAGCATGCATCCTTTCATTGGATCCCACATATCTATCTGATTCTATTTGCAAAATAGTTCTCACGTCATTGATATGTTCCTCAAGTTCTGGATACATTCGCTTCAAATAATCGATGTGTAGATCTGTTACATCATCAAGCCTAAGATTCCATCCCATTTTCTCCAATATTGAAATCGCTCGCCGTAAGATCACCCGAAGATTATACCCGCCACCAACGTTGGACGGAATAGCACCATCAGCTATTGCGAATAGTAACGTACGAGTATGATCAGCGACAGTGTAAATAGCTTCATACGGAGATACAGTTTTAGAAAGGTCATCGTAGGACAAATCCAAGGATTTCGCAACTGATTGCTTCAAAAGGACCATATCATTATTTTGATCATCTATTCTACCGGAGGCAGCTGTAAAATATTTTGATAGTACATCAGAATTTTCGTTAATGGACAATCTGTCTACCAGCTTTTGTATAACTGGTCCAAATGCACAATCGTAGCTCGTAGGTGTTCCCATTGTTATCCACGATAGACGCTCTAACCCCGCTCCCATATCGATTATCCTGTTATCCATAATGCGATAGTTATTCTCGTTACCTTCGAATTCTGTGAAGACGGCATTCCCAAGCTCAAGGCCATTTACATAGAATTCTAGTGAATACCCAAACGCACCAGCACCTAGCCACACATCTTCTACAAAGACAATCTCATGCGAACGAATGCCTAGTATATTGGTTAACATTTGATAATCCAACTCGACACATCGATCCTTCCAATACCCACCGTTGGCATCCGCGTTACATGTCTGTCCTATCATACAAAAACCAGTATAGTGTCTACCCGTGAGCCCCACATTCTCGATGTCGTTAAACCGCAAACTCATTTGAGGAACCAGAAGTGGGTTAGATGGTAGTTCAAAAACAACCTTATCTTCCATGATCCTTTGAAAATCGACGACAGAAGCTATCGTGAAGTACAAATCCTCACGCCATCTGCAAACTACTGGATATCGCCTTATAATAGAATGACTACTTGATTCAAAAAAGGATTCAATCTGTTTCCAAGCATTTATGTAATCAAATCTCTTATTTGTAGGCGGATTCCCTATGAAGCTGTAGTATTCATGATCAGGACAAAAATCGCGGTCTACCTGGGACCAGAAATATTTAGTACACTTACTACATTTATAGCGCTTGAATCCCTCTTGCTCAAATAAAGCGACCTTGTAATATTTTTCAGGATCTGAAGCAAATAAAGTTGCAAGTTCCCTTTTTCCCAACACCTGGCATCCTTACCAGAGACAATATTAATGCTTTTACTAAGCTAGCTTTTCATTATAGATGCTTATTTGATATTTATAATGAATTCATTTAACCATATTGAATCTAGATATACCTGGCGCATCTAAATCCTGCGAACGGTAATCTTTCGTGTGGTTTGAAATAATTTCTATAGCTATTCCTAATTTGACCAGATGAAGTGGCGAATGAACCACCTCGGAGTACTTTCTGATTTATAGACCATTTGTCAGTATACTCGCTGAATTTCGATCGAAACCCTGGATAGAGGGTGTACTCTGAAGACGTCCATTCCCATACATCTCCTATCATTTGGTGGCATCCATAAAAGCTGATGCCTTTGGGATATTGTCCAATCTCCGATGGAGCCCATATATATGACTCTAAAAGGTTTGCATGGACATAAGGATCGGGCCTATCGTCACCCCACGGAAACAATGTCTTTTTCTGTAGTTTATCATTCCAACAAGCTGCCTTTTCCCACTCAGCCTCAGATGGAAGCCTTTTACCAGCCCATGTTGCATACGCATCAGCTTCATAGTAACTTATATTCACTACTGGTTCTCTTGGATTAATTTCACATAATCCTCGAAAATCCTTCTTAATCCATTTGTTTTGTTGACCGGTACTTCTGTTTTCCGATTGTTCCCAATATAGTGGAGACTTCCAACCATTCTCCTGTACTTGATCCCATCCGTCTGCAAGCCAATACTTGTAATTGTGATATCCATCGTCGTTTATAAATTGAATATACTCTCCGTTGGTAACAAGAAATGTGTCAATTTCATACTGTTGAAGATAGGTTTTATTTTCAGGTAGCTCGTTGTCGTAACAGAATCCCTTTCCATGAAATCCTAATTCATATATACCGCAGTCTATCGTTACCATGCTCGATGAGTCCATTTGATTCTTAGCTCTGACATTACTACTCCCTGAAACAGATGGGGGCAGTATTGTTCTGGGTTTAGACGGTCTAGATTTTACGGTCAATGGTTTGTAATTATCTTCAACATCTACAAATCTCTGGAAATAATGTTGAAAATCATATATCATTAGTTCTTGATGCTGCATCTCATGTTGAATCCCCAATAGCATGTCATACTTTAGATTATCTAGCTGCTGTTTCACAATTTCTTGATCAAACTCTTTTTGCTGCTCTTCTCTAAGAAACAAAACAACACTTTCATCTATGAAGGCTCTATAACGCAAGGTTTGCTCAACGGTCGGTCTTGGGAACTTGCCACGCTCTACTTTTGGAAGTATATTGCCAAATTTCTGATAATACGAGTTTAAATAGTCCAAGTTAATTGGATCGCCAATGACCTGAATGATTCTACCGTATCGTTCTAATATTTTATGAAAGAACCAGCTGACATGGGCTAGATGCCAGTTTGGTGGACTGCCAAATGTGTGAGACTGTATGACAGCATCTTCAATTCTTAAAGGTTTGAAGAGGTCCACAGTTCTCTTTCTCACTATGATGAAATCCCTAATCAGATCATCTAATCTAATATTCTCCTTAATATGAGAAGACTCAAAGATAGCTTCATTACTAGATTCAATCTGTTTCATAATCCATATAAAAGGGGTTTATGTAAATATAATTCATTTGCCAAGATAATCATGCGCTTATACCGAATTACAATAACATAGTCAAAACTTTTGTAATTTGAGTTCTATATTTCAATTTTATTAAACTTGTTTTTGTACCTACTTAATAGGTGATTGTCTTTATATGAAGTGACAGTTATTTTATTATAATAGTTAAGACGTCATCAATAACCAGAGTTTGAATATCACCTCATTTCCCCAGGTAGAAGTCAAGGATGACTTTGCATCCCACATTGGGGACAATCTAGGAGGACGATTTAGTAATATAGCAAAGAAGACTAATCCCAAATACCTTTACGATCAAGAAGGCTCGCGACTATTTGAACAAATATGTCTGCAACCTGAGTACTATCTGACTCGGGTCGAGATCGAGATATTAAATAAGTTTTCAACTGAAATTGCTAGTTTGTTCAAAGATTTTAATCAAATTGCAATGGTAGAACTTGGTAGTGGGAGCTCCACTAAAACCAGGATCCTTTTGCAGCATTTTGTGAATATTCGAAATGCGAAGCAACTGTATTATTTTCCAGTGGATCTCTCCAACTCGATTCTAGAAGAAGCGATTAACAAGCTTCCTGATGAATTTCCTAGTATAGAAATTTTAGCAATACATTCCGACTATATTCATGGGATCAGAATGGTCGAAGAAGTCATTCTGAATAAAGACCTCGGTGCAAAAGAGTCATTTAATAAGCTTGTGATATTTCTTGGCTCAAGCATTGGTAATTTTGAACCTAATGAAGCTACGGTGTTCCTTAGACAAATTCACTCATTAATTAGAAATAAACGAAGCAGTAAATTCTTGATTGGCTTCGATCTTCACAAAAACGCAGAAATTCTAGAAGCTGCGTACAATGATAGGAATGGCATCACCGCAAAATTTAATCTCAATATTCTAGCCAGAATAAATAGAGAATTAGGAGGAGAATTTGATCTAGATACATTTTACCATTCGGCAGTTTATAATTTTATGAAGAGGAGGGTAGAGATGCACTTAGTTTCGAAGATAGATCAGAATATTAAGATAAATAATCTCGGAAAAACCGTTACGTTTAAGAAAGGCGAGTCAATCCACACTGAAAACTCGTACAAATATTCAATCGATCAAATACGAGAACTAGCACAGAATAGTGGCTTTAATGTGGAAAAGAATTTCATCGATAATAGGGGTTGGTTTGATTTAGTCCTTCTTTCAGCAAATTAAGTAGCATGTAGAGGTACAAAGCAGAAATGGATAATAAATAGTCACATCTTTAAATTAAGTTCACTGTAAAAAGTTTATTAGCCGGAAAATGTTATTTTGATACCTTGTTGCTTTTTTCAAAATAATCATTCTAACTTGCACGTTATCGATAGTTTGAAGTATTAATCTCTTATTGTTAAATTCAGTTTTCATATTACAAATATTTATGTCTACAAAACAAAATCTGCATCTCGAAAATTCTCAAGTTAGAAACTAGTTTCCCGTAATAAAAAACGCTAATTAGATTCCGGCTTTAAAGAATTGAAGAATCATAAAATTATGTTATAGGTGGGTAGAATAAAATTGAAAATAAATTTGTTCAGTACTCATTATCTACTCAGATACATCCAAATATATCAGAATTCTTAATTCTGCATAAATTTATACATATTAATAAATTTAGAAGTGCGTACCTTCGGTAATTAGAGTACTATGTGACTCATAAGATACATTCCGGCACGGTTCTGTCTGTCAAGTTTGTGAATGAAAATCAATTGAGATATTTTATAAAACACAGAGAAATTCTAGAACAATAATACTTCAGTGAGTATGTCATTAAACTAACAATTTATGCATTCGAAGACTGAGTGGAAAATAATCCAAAATTCAAAAATCGTTCCGAAGGTTAAGCGTTGGTAGCTACCAAACTCCATTTGTTGGAGCGTCCAACCTTCAGAAAAGAGATTCCTATAAATCCCTACAATTAATGGTTATTATTGATATAAAAAGTTTATCCAATATTCGCATAGATAAATTTATAATCACATATTTGATGCAATGTCGATAAGTTCCAGAATCTTGGTGATATCTTTCTATCTGGATTGTTGCATAGGTAATTTTAAATTTCTTTTAAACTTCTTTTCCAAGACTGAATTAATGTCTTGCAGAATAAGCTGTGATTTGGTGAGGTCTATGATTACCACATGAGCATATGACGCATTCATACCAGAAGTAAAAACTATATACGTAATTCGAACACGCCTGTTACACACTTTATTTGGAGTACTGCCTTTTTTACTTCATGAGACAAATTTGCAGGAACGACCTCCATAAGTATATCAACAGCATTCTTAATGATAGACCAAGCCCTGGGAATCATAAATAACGCTAGTCCAATACTGATTTAGGGCATCTGCCAAGTAAAACTTTGTAGTTAGCATTATTACACCAGCAACTAGAACGCCCACTGAACCTAAAATGTTACTAAGTGATTCCAAATATACCGTCTGAATATTCAAATTTTGTAAATCTTCCAGCTAGTGTTGATTACCATGGTAGGTGTTCGAATGGGGAATGCGCATTAGAATGAGATAGCAGTCTCATTCCAGCAAAATTCACTGCTATTCCTATCGTGGGAGTTAGTATAAGGGTAAGTCCTGGAATTTCTGGTGGCTCAAATATGCGTATAAATCTCTCATAAAAAATACAGATTGAAAGGAGAACTAAGATGAGGCTATTCAGAAATGATGGGAGTATTTCTATCCTGTAATAGCCGAATGTCCTTTGCGGTGTAGCAGACATTTGAGTAAAAATGATGGCGTATAATGCTAGAGCAATTCCCCAGACATCAGCTAACACATGGCCAGCTTCAGATAATAGTGACAGGCTCCCTGTGATTATGACAGTAAGTGAAGCAGCTATTAAATACACTGAATTAAGAAGAAGCACGATTGAGTCATGCTATCCTTGTCAGCTGATCCAGCCTCAATATTCACTATTCCACTCAATTATAAGGTTTATCCGAAAATCGTACTTCTGATACATTATTGCAGATCAAATATTTTGCTAGACTTTTGTTCGTAGACATAGAATTGTGAGTAATTATTTTCCTCGTGTCTTCTCAACAATATGGGTTTATCACGACATTTGTATTTATCAGTATATACAGACAAGTATTGGCATTGGCAAGATTGAAAGGTATATTAGAAAAGAATCTAATATTAACCTGATTTGTTATGTTACAGGTTGCAAAGTAGTACTGAATATTTGATAGCTATGAAGCAATTTCCAAAAGGAAATATATAAGTAAATTTGAAGCTCTAGTTAATTAAAAAGAGATAATCATTTATTATTTGATTTTATTATACCCTCATCTCAACAAGACGAGAATAATCGAGGTTCCATCTCCACGCTTTTTTTATTCTGATAGACATAATATAGTTTAGTATTACGAGGTCGGGCAGATATCAAAAATGTTTCTTAATAATTGAATTAATTAGCTACATTCATTTTTGCTAATTGTAGTTGTTGACTTTATGTCGGGATTCAGCTAACCCAGATTTAACGATTCAGCCTTAAGGCTGAATTGTTTGTCCAAGATTGAGCTTTACGTTAAGAGGATTCGAGAAGTTTGCTGTCTTTGAAGAATCAGTAAACATCACAGAGGCAGTTATATTCTTGATTTTGCTATCAGTCAGCGTAGTTGCGAGCTGTGCCTTGCCACCGGTGGCATTGATTTTCAAGCCTCCGGGAAATGAAGTTGTCTTTAGGAGTGTTCCATTATGCGCAAAGACTTTCATCATCGCATTTTGCGCCATATTTATTGTACTAGCTGACGGCATTACCGAATACAATACTATCACCTTAACTTGATGTGACTTGCTATTGTTGGTAAGCGGAACAAAATGGGCATAATTCAACTTTATTGATATTGGTTTTGCCTGGCCGACCGCATAAGCTACACTACTACCAGAATTCATGTTATCAAATTTAGTCAAATATGGCAGCGGTACCGTTAATACTAAAGATAAGAGTGTCAGAGCTGCGATTAGTTTGACAATTCCAAGTCTTCCATTATTCCTTACTCCAGCATGTAGATCCATCCTTATTGTTAGATGATCCAGAAATATATTAAATTAGCTGATGCCAACACTCAAAGCTATTTCATACAACGATGGTCTTCAAACTACATATTGCCAATTAAATAGCTCTTAAAGCGTTAAACGAGTCGACAAATCTGATTTATTTTTCAGTCTAAGTTTAATCTGAAGCATGCTGAAATTGAGAAAAGTCCCTTAATTCTCATTCTCCCAAACAAACATTAGATTATTTTAATAATCCAACTTCCCATTAAGAACTTTCTAAGTAGTCCTTAAGCATTTACAGGAATTTCCAAAAGAGAACATTTATTCATAGATTTCATAGATTATCGAATAGAATACAAAGATTTCATACTGCTTACATATTATGAAATCACTCGTAGCTTTAAGCGCGAGGCCAGAGATTGTCAAATAAGTGTTTTTTACAGTATTTGTGTATGATAGCAATTTTTCTATCAGTTTACTTTTCCTTTGTTGTCGTACCAGACCTAAACGGAATGAAAGGTGTCAAATCTAGTGTATATGATACGAATTCCAATCATGCCAGTCTAGTCAATGTAACTAAAATATCGCATGGCATATATTATCCCTCTATAGGTCAACTCTTCTACGCAGTACACTATTTACCATCATACATAAGTCCCATGATGCTTGATAGTAATCTACAAGAATTTTATGATAAATTCGGAATTCTAAAAATATATCCTACAAGCCACAAAGGCGAAGAATGGTATATGAATATGACCGCGCCCAACAGTGACGCACGATTCGACATTGCCCATGATGAACGGTTTGATAAGAAGTCAATCCTGATAGATAATGGCGATGGATCATGGAAGGAACGATCGCCTCAAGTTAGGTTAGAGGTACTCACGTCTGATGGCTACAATGAAAGCAAGATTGCTACCTTTAATCAGACGGAATTGTCATCTAAGGGGTATATGCAATCACCTAGGGACTGGAAAAATGTAGAAATGACAGGGTTCGTAAAATATAACGAGGGCAAAAGGGAGAAGAATGATAACCCCGATCAATTTACATGGTATGCTAGAGGCGGGGATCACGAAACCTCAGATAAGGGATGTGAAGGGTCTGCATATAAGGGACTACTCTCATATAATGGTGATAGCAGATTCGCAAAGGAACAGTATTTTGTGAATTACGATTTTACAGATACAAAGGTAAATGTCACTTCTCCACTAAAAGGAAAATGGTTTGGATTTAAGTTTGTCGTGTATAATATTCATTTAAAAAATGGCAGTACGGTCTCAAAAATGGAAAACTGGATTAATGAAAATGCTGACGGTTTGACTTGGAAAAAAGTGGATGAGAAAATAGACAATGGTGGATGGGGTACTAAAGGTCAGCATTGCATGGGTTCGTCTGATGAAATCATTACCTGGGGAGGGCCAATTGCTGTATTTAGGTGGGACAATGCAAAGGACGTAGACATAAAAGACTTTAGTGTCAGAGAGATTCAAAGCAAATGAAGTTTCACTAGTTATCCTCGAACTCATGCTAAAGCAGAAAAAACACCGACTTGATTTCAAATTAACATGTATAATCTATTGGCAACGATTTGGATATTTTGCTAGAGCATTTAGGATTTCTGAATTCTTTTAATCAATGGGCCAATGTTTGAATGTCTCATTGTAGATCTTCAATTCCATAACTGATGTCAGATCATTACAACATAATTTGTATGCGAAATTCACATACGAGAAAAGAACAAAAATTAAAGCATTGTTGGTATTTATTGAGAAACATTTCTCTTAAGGAATGCCAGTGTTTTTTGCCAAGCCTCTGCAGTTTCTTTAGGAGCGTAATTCTGGTTAGAAGGATTTGCAAAAGCATGACCTAAACCTTTGTAGATAAGAATTTCGTTGCTTATCTTATCTGAATCCAGTGCCGCTTTAAATTTATTTATTAAAGGTAAGGGATTGGCTTGATCTTTATCTCCAAAGATTCCTAGCAATGGCCACTTAATCTTTGAAAGCTGCTGGGAGTCAGTAATCAAGGGTGTTCCATAATAAAGAATCGTAGCAACGAGTGGATGATTCTGACTGTTTAACGCCAACTGCAATGATTGTCCACCACCAAAACACCATCCAATTGATGCAATTTTAGTGGAATCCACGAATGGAAGAGAGCTTAAATATTTCACGGCTGATTGCAAATTGTTTATTGCATTCAATTGATTATTTCGAACAGAAGTAGATAGTAATCTAGCTTGATCATTATTTGTAGCTATTTGACCTTTGAATAAATCTACAGCTAGCACTGCGTATCCTTGTTTTGAAAGTGTATTTGCCATATCTTTAATATAGCTATTTAAACCGCGATTTTCGTGAATCATAATTACTCCAGGAACTTTTTTGCTTGTGCTGCTAATCGAACTGGGGTAGACTAGATATCCAGAGGAGTTATCGAAATAGTTAATCATTTTCTTTATTACCAAACCCTGTGCACTGGATGCATTAGTAGAATTAGAGTACAATGCAGATATCGCGGCAGCGTTGGTCTGAGCTAAGGCTGAAGGTACTGTGTTAAAATTTCCGATTGTTGCACTGAGAAGCATACTTGCAAAGAAGACAAAGCAAAATGTAGAACAAATCTGGATAGATCTTGTCATTACTTCCTAAATACGATAATTACTATATAACATTATTTCTGACTCTACATATAGAATCAATCTAAAGATTAGACGAGTACTAGTGAAAATTAAATTGAAGGAATGTTCACTATCACGATGGTGATTTTGAGTACTATTCGTAGATTAATTATTTGGGTCCATATTTATGAGGAGGAATAACGTCTACTTCATTATAGATCAAAGCGGCTCGGGAGGTTTAATTTCCCTAACACTTAGATTTTTGAAATCCCAGATAATGTTATCTGTTCTGAAAGTTACAAAGTCTCCAGGATTTGTAATTATATAGTCTTTTGGCTTCCCACATCCGGCACTAAAAAAAGTAACGTCATCAGTGTTGGCGTACCAGCCTCCGTTGTCAACAAAGCCAGTTACTTTCTTCCAATGGTTAGTATTATTCTCATCTATGTATGATTCCATTTTAACCGAGGTATCATTATCAATATTGTATATCACTACCTTCCAACCGATCCATCGGCCTAATAGAGGCTTTGTCACCTGATTTAGTGCTCTTTCATCTGTGTACCCTCCCGTGAACCAAATGCTCTTTTTCCATCCAACACTTCCGTCAGTATGGATTCCGCCTATTAGTGCCGTACCTTCACATGGAGTTTCGCTATTATGTCTTCCACTTCTTGCATACCAAGCAATGTCGTTGAGCGTTTGGCTGTAATCTTGGTTTGCAGAATTGGTCTTATTGTTGTCGCTACTGTTCTTAGATGACTTTACTGATATTACTTTGGCATACCCTGTGATCTCAACATTCTTCCAAGGTTCCATGCCTGTAGGAGTCTCGACATTCATTCTAACCTTTGGATTTGTTATTTGCCATGAACCATCTTTCTCTCTATTAATTGGAGCGTCGAATGTAAATGAAAGCAGGGTATCGTTCTTAGGATTAGTCATGTTAACATACCATTCTCTCCCTTGGGGTTTAGTGGGGTATATTTCCCTTATCCCAAATTTGTCGCTATTCGTATGTTTGCTATTAGTGTTGTTAGTTGTGTTATGAACAGTCGATGATTTTGAGTCCGCTGTTACGAATTGCAGATCAAATGGAGAAAACGGCTCAATATTTTTAAGCTGTAAGTGGTATTGTAATGTTATTAGTACAACAAATGAAGTTATAAAAAAAGCTATTACACCCATAGATTTGAAAAGCATAAATCATATTATTGTTTAATTCTACCTAATATAAAAATTCTTGAAGACTAGTTTATATGATTCGGAATTTATATATCAGATGGTATTCATATATCGTCGAATAAATAATACTGTGTAGACTATTTGAGATTCGCCAATTAACATGAGAGCAGAACTAGGAATAAGAAGGAGGAATTGAGACATTCAATACAGGTTCTTAGGATTATTACTACCTACGACAAAGTTCTAAATACTGGTACACTATCAAGTTCTGAAGTGATTGGTATTAACTTTTCGGTGACAATCAGAGTCACGAATTGAATCATACGTTGATGTCTGCATGTGAACTGTGTCTATGACTTTGATTAATTGTGTGCTTTGTAGAGCTATGATCGTGTGTATTATGAGTATTATGCCCATTTCCAGCGCTCGAATCGCCAGAATCACCACTTATAAACACAGCATCATAACAAGTATCTATTTCTCCTTTACTCGGTTCTCCGTTTGCTCCCCCCGTATGACCAGTTTTCTTGATGCATTTAAAGAAATGCCCGACTTGATTGTCTAGCTGATCGTTTCCAGAATTCAATGCTACCAAAGGCACTGCCCCAGCATGATTTGAGTCTCCTGATGATTCTGTTTTAGCATTGGCATATAAATATCCAAAATAAGAGTTGGGTAGGAACACATTTGCAGATCCAGCAGCAACTAACAACATCGATACCAAGAAAGAGACAATAACAAAAGTTACAGGAAATCCCATCGAATAGCCATGCTTATCTCCCATATAACACATATCTTAACATCGAATAAATTAAATGCTATTTAAGGTTAAGTTGACAAACAGTAGTAAAATGAAGTAGTAACAATGTTCTCTTGATATCTCAACTTAGTAGAATGCGACATCATATTAACAAATATTCGTATCAATCAATTGTGTAGATTCTCGGACCTGATATTTTTTAAGTAATAAAAATATCATATTAAGATCCGTATTTCTTATATGACAATTCGTGGTTTAGATTTTTGAATATTTGCCATGGTTTTGGTCAATAATAAAATGACAATCTTTACAATAGGGGCTTTCCTAATTGGATCTCTCATTCTTGCGTCCATATTTAGTTATCCAGCATTTGCATTGACTAGATATTTTAATTGTGTAATAAGGGAAGTAAATAAAAATGGAAAATTTACTCTTGATGATGCTAATATTTGCTACGACAAAGAATTCCCTCACAGCGGTAGTAATAGCGATCGATAATAGAAATACTCTAGCAAATACAAAACTTAGCACTAGTTATAGATCACTAGCGACCTCCTAAGATCTCTCTTCACAATATTAAAGAATGAGGAAGATGGTTCGAATAACGATACTAATATCAGCGTCTAAGTACAGAATTGAATGACCTTTCAATTTTGTGTATATGAATCTTGGTTCTTAGTTTACTATTTGACTTGAGATATGATGTTGGAACAGCGTAATATTAATAAAATCTAAATTTTTTTATTGAAGACACGTTAGATCTCGAATGCTTGCAAGATTCAATGAACTATATGTCTCTTTCTAGGTTAAAATCTGTTCATGATGGGAGATGTACAGATGATATCGATTCTGTAATTCGGGATAATAACTTGAATTGATTTCTCGAGGATTCAATTAAGTTAATAGTAGAATACGAAGTTTCTAGATGCTGAATAAAAAAAGAAGCGGATAATAAGTGGATCAGCATAATTCAAACTGCGAAAAAGGGTATAACCTTTGATAAATTTAAACCAAATCTATAATGAAGATTGTTGTGTATTCATGGATAGGTTGAGCGCCCAGAAAGTTTTGATGGATGTCATCGTTACTTCTCCTCCATATAACATGAATAAAGAATATAGATCGTACCAAGATAACAGGAGTGAAGATGACTACTTGACTTGGTTAGAAAATGTATGTAAAAAAGTCAAAATAGGATTAAAAAAAGATGGGTCATTCTTTCTGAATATAGCTGGACGGCCATCTGACTCTGCGCTACCGTTTAAATTGGTCACAAGGCTCACTGATAATTTAGGCTTTAAATTACAAAATACTATTCACTGGATAAAATCTATTTCGTTCGATTCTGAAGACGTTGGTAGAAAGAATGGAATCCATAATGATGAAAATGTATCGATAGGTCATTTTAAACCTATAGTTAGTGCAAGATATTTAAGCGATCTTCACGAGTATATTTTTCATTTTACTAAAACAGGGAAGGTAAAAATAGATAAACTACAGGTTGGTGTGACATACCAAGATAAAACCAATATCGGCAGATGGAAAACAGCGACTAAGGATAAACGGGACAGGGGTAATGTATGGTTTATACCTTATCCAACAATTCAACAATCTCGGCCCCATCCCGCAGTCTTTCCAGTTAAGTTACCTGAGCGTTGTATAGAATTGCACGGAACTAGGGAGAATATGCTTGTTTATGATCCCTTTATGGGAATAGGCAGTACTGCTCTAGCTTGCATTCATCTTAAGGTTAATTACATTGGTACTGAAATAGATCCCCAATATATTGCGATAGCCGATCAAAGAATTACTACCTACGTTCAAACTAATCATTCCGTGCAAAGATAAGTTAACCTCGACATGTCAAGTGGAATATTTAATTTACGAACGAAATTGATCATGAACTAGATGATAAAATAGATTCAGGTTTTAAATATCGATAAATAAAGATAGGGCTTGGAAAGTGGACAAACAAATACGCTTTCTAGATCACGGTTGCATCGATACCATATCACTTTTAACAGTGATCTAAAAATCAGGAGGAATCAAGATATAAATAAATCATCTAGGGGAAAGACGTTATCACTTTAGTTTTATACCAGAAATATATTGAATGTTCATTCGTTCGAGTCATGATTCTTTGTAAGATATACGCAAGAATACTTCGAATCCAGGGCAAATTATATATGGTATTAAAAAATAAAAGTTAATAATACAATGAAAACATCATTCATTCTTCTTTTTCCATCAATATTGTTGATTCTCTTTATGTCAATTGAACAAACTGGTTTGACGAATGTATATTCACAAGTAGCAAATAATAGTACAACTTCAGGTGGTGGTCTACTCGATCTTTTTAGAGGTGGCGTTAACGATTTGAATAATCAACTTGGATAT
Source organism: Nitrososphaeraceae archaeon (assembly GCA_040414675.1). Lineage (GTDB taxonomy): Archaea > Thermoproteota > Nitrososphaeria > Nitrososphaerales > Nitrososphaeraceae > JARBAU01. The sequence goes on from JBEDUN010000039.1 coordinate 131,063, forward strand.
TCAGTCACATTAGATGGCAACCAAATATTTCCGAACAACACTCTAAAGGATAAGATAGTAAAAGATTACGAACAGTCTACATATAATATTTCGAGCTTAAAATATAATCTCCTTGGGTATCAAATTACAGCGCATGATATAAAACTTCGAGTTAGTCCTTCAGCTATTGATTCAACAAAGACTAGAATTGACATACCAACCATGTTGGCACGTAATGTCACAGTAACAGATGGCGTCAATCTAAAGTATGATAAAGTAGATCTGGGATCCTCTTGGGGAGTATATGATAGGACTAGTGACAAAATTGTAGTTCATATTCCAATCGGATTAGCTTTGAAATATTTGCACTTATGACTGTATTTGACGTAAACTCATGATAAGATTGATGGATTATTTGTGGATGAAGGCTTCATTAGTATTTGGGATAATCTGGTTACCCAAAGTGTTACTATAAGATAATATGCTGCCCCCTCACAGAATTATAGTATTTGATAGCATCTGGTGTATGCAAATTTGATCATGATCTATTTACTATAGTAAAACTAGTTTTCTATATGTTCGAGACTGTCTTGACATAACAATTTTTATGTCAAGATAATAAGATAGTTATGTCAGGAATCAAAATCTTGCCAATCCTCAGAGGGTATCGATCAAATGAATGATAAAGCTAGTGGCTTAGAGTAAAGTTAGACACAGGAGACAAAATGAATACAATATATTTGTAGACATATACAAATATTATTAAGTAATTATGGAAAATTATGCGTTGGGACACTAATAAAAACTCAATGTTAACAGCAATATCGACTTCCACGATAGAATTCTTTTGAGTATATTATAGTATAAAAAGGGCATTTTGGTAGATATTCTTGAATTGGTAGGTCAGAGACAAGCTATTGGGATACTGGGCATGATTTTTGCGGTACTAGGGGGCATAGCCTGGTTTTTTCGTCAAAACATAGTAGCAATAATGTTATGGGGAGTAGCTGGCTTGATAATACTCAAATTGAACAAGCGAGCAAAGCCGAACCGGCGGTAATATACAATGTGAGACAGAAGTTGTACTCATTGAAGTTGTTTTGGGATACAATTGGCAGTTCTTTTTCTAGCGCTGTGGATATTGTGGCTTCATGTTTGCGAGAATAGTAATATATATAAGTTACTTGAGGATAAATTCTTATTTCGAGTCCCGTGAGGATAAGATATTTCTAGTCTTTTTTCTTAGTCGCCTCATTAACTTTTTTGTACTTGGCCAAATATATGGAGCATGGAATTTAGATTTAATCGTAGTACCGAAGACAGCGTTAGATCATCGCCTAGCATCCTGCAACATTAGATGAGATCAAGTACGGCTCGTATAATTTTTACATGATCTGCACGTATTTCTGTAGTGACTAAAAGCAAATGTTCTCCTTTCAAAGGCATTGTTATGCGTTTAATCTTCTCATATTCGGTCATCGAGTATTTGCCATAACCGATCTTTGGAGCTAATGTATTGCGTAATCCCCATCTAGCCAATGCTTGTAAATTTGATCTTTTAGTTTCATCCGCTGAGAGTAGGTTCTGTATCCCTTTAGCGTGACCTCCATGTTTTATTTCTCCAGTATGATCGCAAACTCCGGCGAAACGCACTAGAGGATCGATATCGAGTATACTTTTGCATAGCATGTCAAAATCCATATTTCTAATGTGTAACTATAATTATGATTCTAATAAGTATTCTTACTTTAAGAATAACCAGATCGACCTTGTCAGATTTCAATAATTTAGTTCGCTCGTGTCGGGCTGAAACACATACTTTGCAGGAGTCATAAAGACAAGAGTGGCAAGCATAGAAACTCAAATACCTTTGATTTAACATTTATCAAATTCTATCAATTTAGAAATTCATAAGCCAGACCAGTTGTCAGGCGGTTCTTAATAATGTTGCAATCGGTCAGATCATATGATTGGTCTAAGATTCAAATACTATAGCCGACTGGATTGAATTCCAACGGTTTATACAACAATATGCTCTGAATATCATCTCGAGATAAGCCCTGATTTGACATTTGGTCAAAATTAACCAGATCCATCGAACATTTGCGCCGTATGAATGAGCATGATGTGAAGATTATCTATCATTTAAGAATATGCGATTTAATTAGGACATTATGGAATCATTTAACTAAGAATTTATGCAAAAGCCAGAAACAATTTGTTTAAAGTTCTTCCTATGCGGACACTTGATATAAAGGTCGAACAAGTGAGTTCGATAATTCTTGAAAGATAAAATTCGTCTCACAATCTTACATCTACGAGACATATATGGGTAAAATGCTAAGATATTGATCTAACTTCACTGAATTTATCTAACCATGCTTCCTGTGGAAAGCTAAATTAACATTTAGACTGATCACAGTGGCCCAGTCAATGATTATTTATGATAAATTAACGGCTTTGTAGAAAACATCATCAATATTACAAGGATAGTCAGTCTGTGCAGTTATAGATTATGCATCTGAACGATAATTCCCTGTTCTGTGTTCAGGTCAATCCAGACATAAGATGCGCCCCAAACAATCTTTTTATGACCGAGACCATAGTTTCATCCTTGTTTCGCTGATTGTTCAGCAATTTGGAGTAACCACGTTTCATATGCTTTCTGTATTTGCCACGTGTTCTCCATATAGATACGTGTTCATATCGAGCTGGGATTATACTTAATGTATATAAATGCGCTCTTACGAAATGATGATTGTCCTCACTATCATAACCCTTGTCTGCTGTAACTAAAGACAATGGAAGAATGTCTGATATTCTAGTTATGATTGGCCGGAAATCTGTGTTGTCAATTCTTGAATGAACTCGTCTTATCTTAATAGTACATATGATTTGTTGTAATACATCTGCTCTAATAGATACATAATTTCACATATTTACTTCTTAATCCTGTTTGTTTAGTATAATACTGTAAAGCACGAGTTATCTTAAATCCCGTCAAATCTATTTCTGCAAAGATATGTTTAGTACCGCATATTACAATTAATGAGGAAATTATCTTCTCAAGCAATGAATTGCTAACTCTATCTGTAAACTTTTGCAATGTTGTATGATGAGGAATACGTAATAAGCCTAAAAATAGTCTTAGATAATGCGCTTCGATTAACCAATCTACAAACATTCTATACCTCTTACCTTCATACTGTCATATTGTGAGTGATACTAATGCTGCCACATCGTAAAGACATGATTGCTCATTCGATGAAGGAACAACGGTATCCATGAATTAGAACACTGTACATAGTATTTGCCAACCTAACACATCTTGATTCTTTCACCAACCATATTGGATTATGCTCTTACAAATCTCTGGTGTTCAATACATGGTTTCTCCAGAGCCTAAGTTAGCATAGTAGTTAAATAGAACTTAAAACTCCTAATAAATAATTGAGAAAAGTGGAAGGTGTGAGGCTTAATTAGGTTCAAAGAAACAGCAAATACACGAAGAAAATTGTGAAATTTCGAATATCTGGGAGGTTCTCGGTAGAAGGTGGGCATTGGCGATTCTAAAGAATCTGAGTAGTAAAGAAGTGATAAGATTCAACGAGCTCAAGAAAATGTTAAAGGGGATTAGTAGCACGGTCCTGGCAGCTAGACTGCTGGAACTAGAACGTGAGGGATTAGTTTCAAAAAAAATCTATCCTCAAATACCACCAAAAGTTGAATATCGCCTGACACTTCAAGCAAAAGAGTTGGAATTAATTTTACTAGAACTAAGCAAATGGGCTCATAGCTGGAGCGCTCCTGAAATTACGGCTACGAAAACAAAAGAATAAAAATATAATACAGGTTTTGCAAAGATGAAGACTTATAGGCATTTTTGGTACTCATAAAATGAGGCAATCGATTCTTTAGCTCTAGTGATTAGATTCGGTTAAATCTATATCTGTGTTAAGCTCTAGATTGTTTAAGTTTAGGTGTTTACTAGATTAAGGGAAACTATAGTCGATTATGTCAGATTTTCGAATTGTATTGATATTTCTAGCTGCATTCCATTCACTTGCAAATTGGATCCTATCGACTATATGGCATATGAATCTCAAATTCTCTTTTTTGGACCTGCAGTATCTGGTTCAGTAACATCAAGATCATTAAGTACTTTGACCACACCCGGGGTATTCCAGGTTGTCTGTCCAGCCAGAGATCTATCATCATATGTTTTAACCACTCCAGAAAGAGTTACTGTTGCATCAAAAACTGATACATTGATGTTACTTCCCCGAGAGCCCAGATTTTTGCTAATGTTCGAAATAATGTCCTTCTTCAATTCATCATCGCTCTTGCGACCAGGCAATTCATTACTGGTATAGGGGTGACTACCGAATACATACCCTGCATAATAGTCCTTGGCTGGTTCCTTTCGAGGTTCATCTCTTTCCTTTTCCTGCATATTGGACGGATCTTCAAAGATATTTATATATGCTTACAATGATCTTTGATTTATTATGATTCTTCAAGCTGTAACTTGGTCAAATCAGAGTCGAAATCAGTAATGTTTTCATGTTTTTATTGACTGGATTGGGATTCAAGCTATGTTTAGATTAGCTCAACAACATTATCTGACCCTCTGATTTAGTACCTTAACTACTGTGCGTCATCTAGTACTTGGTTGCATTGGTTGCTATATTTTACAGATATTGACGGAAATTTGATTCATAAAGCACATTTTCACTTGGATTCAGATTTCTGTCAAACATTAATGATAAATGCTAGCCGTTTTAGAAATAGGTTCAAGTTGGATTCTAATAATTAGAAAAGGTCTTGAATAAGGTAACCTCTAAATGTTTAGGATATCTTTACTTCATTGATGTATTTTTGAATTGTGGCAGCAAGATTGCTTACAGATACTGGTTTTTGAATAAATTCATCTATCCTTATGGATGGCAATGCCCTGGAAAATTCTAGATCATTTATTTCAAATGCTGTCATTAAGAAAATCTTAATTTCAGGTTTAATCTCTTTTACCTTCTTTACAAATTCATACCCATTCATTGTTGGCATACGTATATCTGACACAACTATTGCATAGTTACTAGAATTTATTTTGAAATGCTCCAATGCTAATAGCGGATCAGTAAAGGCAAAGACCTTCAGATTATATTTTTCTAATCCTAATCTAAAAACATTTACAACGTCGAAATCATCATCGAGTGTTAAAATAAAAGGTCTAGAATCTACTTCTGAATCCGTGCCTCTCATAATATTTTAGTGAAGACTTGCATATACTTAAATTATATGTTTACACTATGTGAATCTATCCTCGATCCACAGCCAAGAATTTTGTAAATCTTGTTCTATTAAAATCCATTTGAATATATAGGATAAGAAATTTTTACCGTTCTGGATATGCTGCCGGTTACATTGTGGCATTCTGCAAGGAAAATGGCTGTCTAAACATTTGATTCTAATCCTTGATAAATTTTATGAACAGTTCTATCATGTTTATCAATTCGGCGCCATATATAATGGTAAGATAACCTTACCATTTACAGACTGTATTGTATTGTATTGTACCAATTGGCGCCATCCTTGAAACGGGACTTCATCTCATATGTATATGTCATTCACTTGAATAGATGAAAGCATACAAATTGTCATATCCCTTGTTAGGTGATGCATTATCGTCAAACTGACATCCATGTTAGGCGGAAATGCTGTCCGAAGCCAATATCCAAAAATACCTATTTCGTCTAGGATCTCGTCAACAAATATCCATCTGATTTTCTGTACTTGTGTTTTATCAAAAGTATTATGCTCAATAATATTTTCGCATAGATTTTGATTGGCAATCAAGAATGTTCTGTCACCCCTTAACACTTGAATTTTAGAATATGACCAAAGTATTGATTCTAATAAAAGCTACGGGTCAGGAATTAGAAGACAGCTAAGGTTGGCCATCAAGCCATCTCTCTGGATATGAATTAGATCTCCAATATCTGATTTTTCCAAAAATGCAATTATGCGTCGTTTATAAGGGAGTATTCATAAAGAAATCAAATGGAAGGCAAGGATAAATACGAAATTAATCTTGTTTTAGATAAAGATAGATATCATGCCCTTTTAGATATTTGTACAAAATATAAAGAACAACAAGGCGCCGAGCTAACTCCAAAGGAATACATATTGATGTTAATCGATTCTGCAATCAAAAAATGAAGTTCTGTCTTTAGATTGTTCAACTCCAACAACATATCCAAGTAACATAACTAGAAATCACAATTTCTCTAACTGTGATTTTTAAAATTATCATGTATATTTCTTATAGAGATTGGATCACATGCTATATCAAAATAGCAACGTTTTTCATGATATCAACCTTGTACCTACGTAGTCGAGGTAAGCATGTAGTGTATATCTAAAACATGGCACAAAGAACCCAGGGCTAGCGCTAAAGAACTTTATTACTTTTTCGAGTGGAAGGAAATATACATTTAATACTTCTGCAGGATTTATACTGAGTTGGCTCATAACGTCCTTCTCTGAGATAAAACATTCATAAACAGTTACGAAAGCGTTCTTTCTCCACTCAGTTTCAGGTTCACACACGTTAACGTGAATTTTGCAGATCTCTTTCAGGGTAGGTCGAGAATAAACTCCTAATTCTTCTCCGAGTCTACGAGTAGCTGCGTCGAAATAATTTTCGTCAGCGCGTACATGTGCACTTACTGATTCAGAAAAAAGGCCTCCATGGGTCTTTCCAATCCCTCTTTTCTGAAGCAAAAGTCGGCATCCTCCTGAATCGATATCAATTAGGAAGATTGAAGCAAATCGATGTAATAACCCCTTACTATAAATTTGATATGAGCTTGCCGAACTTACTGGTTTATCAGATTCATCTACAACAGTCACCGAATATGTCATATGTATATTTATGACTAAAGCAGAACAAATAATGCAATTAAACTTTAAAGATATATTCTCTAGACGAATGACGTGAAAAATGTATACTTTAATTTCATTGATAATATAGATCCCTATCACTAAAATACTATTAATTGATAAGATTGCAACATTGATTTACTGAACGGTATTCTAAAGGATCATCCTAATTTTGTTTTATACACTTCTGGAATTCATAAACACTGAATTTAAATGGTAAATATAAAACACGTTATTAGTATTATAAGTTGAAAGCATTAGTTACCGGTGAAATTAGACGCCTATTCCTAAAAACCACATTAATAATTCCCTTTATCTAGTTGTCATCCCAACTATTATGACGAATTAAACTCAGCCAACCGGAGATTTAAAAATAATGACTATGGATCAAGATTGAGTGTAGTGTTACCCTAAATAGTATTTATTGATTGGCATCACTCAATTGTATCAATTGAACACCTATTTGTAACATAATGTTCATAGAAATCATTATTTTAGAAAGTCATACATCCTCGAAATTAGTGATTGTAGGAGTCTATTCTAGTCCAAATATGTAAACTTTTATCGTACTTGCATCAAAATTGTAAATAGTTTGAATTTATTGGTATATTATAACGATATCATCGAGTACCTAGGTACTAGTAGAGATATACCATGCTAATCTCTTATCATTATATTCTAGCAGTTACCACCAAGAACTATATCTTCTTGCGATTGGAATTTGCGTCTAAACATACACATAAGTACTTATCATTACTTTTAGGTAATCTTATTGTTGCTATCTTTATATTATCGACAATTTCTACTGATTGGAATTGTAGTTTTACACTGTCATTCGAAGTAGAACACAGACTTCTCTTTCTTATTGCAGGTGCCAAGTAATTCAAGTAAAACAGATAGCTTTTAGGGTAGCGTGTGATTGAATCGATTTGTTTGGTTGAAACATCTCTGCTCTTGGCAACGATAAGCTTGCCTTCTACATCAAGTACACCGGCGAAGTTTACGAATTTACTAGCAGATATTGCTGCAGTGCAAATCTTGCATAGAAATGTTCTTTCCTCCATCTAATCCAGAAACAGCAATTTCAACATAATAATCAGTTCGATTGAGTTTTACTATACCATTCCCAATTAGAATTTCATTATACTTTCGATAGAAGCTTTATATCAGCTAATTACTATATATACTGAAATTTGTTATATGTCATTTGATAACTGGTCTGGATCCGACTGTAGTTTCTAGCTTCATAAAGTGCCCATCTCTGTAAATGGTGAAAGTCACTGGCTCTCCAGGAGATTTTGTCTTTTCTAAATAAGATATCATATCCTCAGATCGAGTAATATTTTTCCCATCAATTGCAGTTATTATATCACCGCCATGTTTCTTACCGTACTGATCTGTAGTAGAAGCCTTAATTCCAGCTTTGTCTGCGGAACTACCTCGAACAAGTGAATCCACAAAGACACCCCTAAGATTTGGTGGCAAATTGCCTTCACTACTTGCCAAATCAGAGGTCAGAGTAGCAACTTTAAAACCAAGATATGGATGTGTATAATTTCCTTTGCTGATCAATAAAGGGACAATATGTTTGACGATATCAGAAGGTATTGCAAAATTTATCCCTCCAGGTATCCCTCCAAAGGTAACGCCAACTACTTGACCTCTATTATTAAATAGTGGTCCTCCGGAATTACCAGGATTAAGTGCTGCATCTGTCTGAAGCACATCTGGGATCGAGTATGCGCCTACAGGAGCTTGTACTGCTCTTCCAACTTGACTTACAATACCAGATGTCATGGTATTATCTAACCCGTAAGGATTACCTATAGCTATTACCTGATCACCAACTTCTAGCTCAGAAGAATTACCCAATTTTAGGGGATTAAATACAAATTGTGATGAATTTTGATTAATGTTACCGTTAGGACTAACGATCTTTAATACTGCCAAATCTCCATATGGATCTCGTCCAATCACTTTTGCAGTATATCTATTTCCATCTATAGACGTTACATCAACAGACTTTGCATTTGCTACTACATGACTATTCGTAACTATGTGTCCTAGTCTATCGTAAACAAACCCTGAGCCCAAGGCTGTTTGGTTTTCGTCTACTGGTTGCTGATTATCAGTCGAACTTGTTGGGGATACCTTGCTCGTAATTTGAACAACAGAACCCTCTACCCGCTTAAACAGTTCATTAAGTGAAGATTGATGATTTAAGGTATTACCGCGTACATTGTTAATTTGTTGAAGAAAGATACAGGTCAATACGATTATTGACAAAAGTAGTACAAATCCTGGCCGTTTGTTATTTTTATTCATATTACTATTAATCCTGACCTTCCATAAGATATGCTATTTTGATGCCATATATTATTGTAAGGACTGATGACAGTTTTGAGAATTCGATATGTAAGTACTTATTAGTCTTTCAATCCAATGGTACTGATTGGCCAAGATGAGCGAACTTGCCTAATACAAGTTTATTTTCAAATTGTCAAACTTCCATAATATATTGTTCCTTGATAACTCCGGAGAAGTATCACCTGAAACTAGTTCAGGTTCTCCAAACTAGCTAATAAAGAATTAGCAATTTGGCAGATATAAATATCTACTTCAAAACAATTAAGATTTAGTTCGAACAGTCATAAAATCTGATTTTGTAATTTAAAATTAGACATCATAAATGTATCAACATTAGTATTGTATTTAACAGAGGGCCTTTCTCTATTGGCAATATGACCGATTATGAATGGTTCATAATTATGTTTTCGCAAGTCATCCATAATCAAGTTTGAAATATTTGGCGATGCAATTATTAGATGACAACCATTCGCTGGGATAGTGGAATTTGAGATTAAATTTTCACTAGTCACAAATTTAGCAATATCATTACTCAAAATCGGAATGTCATCTATCATAATCTCTGAATTAGTCAGCTGTGAAAGTGTTTTCACCGCAAGAATCCCCTCGCTAGAGACTGGATAAACTGCCATTATATGTTCAGACTTGTCAAAACTCATACCAAAATCTGGGCAATATTTCGAAATCACCCTGCCCAATGAGAACTTGGGTTCGCCGAGGCTTTTTAAAGTTTGATCCCTGGCAGTGTTAAGATCGGAGATTTTAATATCTGTCTTATCGAGTCTGTCGGAAAGGCTAGGATCTATCTGTGCTAACATAAAAAGTGCAAATGCGGACAGCATACCTAGCTTGTTAGAAATTATTACCTGCATTCCTGTCTCGACTTGATGATAATTTACAGGTAACTCTTTTAATGTATTCGCTAACGCGGTGTTACCAAAAAAAGGCTTTCCTATTTTGAGCGAGCTATAGTCTTCCATGCCCAAATTATATCGTGACGTAAACTTGTCGAGATTTTCTCTAATCTTATCTAACATGTTTTCAGTAGAGGCATCATATATGGGGTAAAGCACGAATCCCGAAGTACACCCAAGTAAATTTAGATGATCAATTGTCCTAACCATAGCAATGTTACTATTAATTTCCGAATCCAGATTCAACATTGGATCAAAAATTTGAGTTGCGGAATTAGTGGCAACACTAAATCCTACCTTATCTCCTTTATGTAATTGGACATAATCAAGAAGTGCGAATTGAGAATCCACATGGGATGTCAAAGAGACCGTGTTCTTCCTTATTAGAACTTTTGACTTAAATTTTTTAAAAAAATTGATAACTGTATTTTCGAGTAACAATGGATCCTCTCCTATTTCATTATGGACTTGAAATAGGGAGAGAGCGTGACGAATCATGACTTCTTTTTCCAACACTGCTCCGTCGAAAGTAAAAACTCTTCGAGTAAGTTCAGGGGACTTCTTTTCTGAATAATGAAAAGCATCAAACCAATTAGGGTCTAACTTTACGTTGCACCTCTTAACTTTACCCAGTACATGCTTCAACAATTCGTTGTCAGGTTCATTAGAGCAGGTAGGAATCCATCGTAAAGGATCAATTCCTTCCTTCCTGTAACTATATACTTGATCCCAGAAATTTTCAGACATTCATAACACTCCCAATAATCACTTAATCCTAATCTTATTGACACGATATATAGGAAAATACTGCCTAATAAACAAACTTTTGAAACCTACTATAATAATTGCCAAAATTCACATCATTTTAATATTTCTAATCATACAATGAACTTAACTAAAAGTTCGGAAAAATAGTCTAGTTTTTATCAGGCTGGAAAGGCTAATCAAGTACACTGCTGTCAAATTGGCTCGTTAAGATAAGAATATAGCATATTTTATCTCTGTTGAATTGATCAGTTTTCTCTTTATAGCAAGTAGAAATATCCACAAGCAGACACAAGAATTTGTAGCGTTATATCCATCATTATGCAAAATCGAATAGCATAGATAGGCAGGTCTTCTGTAGAATTTGATTTACTAGGGAACATTCGTGGTATTCCAAACTATTTAAAAATAGATGATTATTCTTCGGAATTGGGATCAACATATAACTTGATACCTAATTGCCTTTCAAGTTTTTTGGCTAAAGATTCGTCTGGTTTCAAAGATCCTGTTTCATATTTCTTTAACAAAGCAGCTCTTTCATTCAATAGATTTGCCAATTGCTCATGTGTAAGACCCTTCTTCATGCGGGCATCTCTTATTAACTTTGAAAAATTGGAAGCAAGTAAAGTATCATCAGTCATCTGAATTTTATGTAAAGCACTACGATTTTTATTTATAGAAGGTTTGCTAGAGGGATAACTACGTCTAACTACTGTAGATTCATTTGTAGTTGTGGCTTTTCCTCCACGACTCAATATGTTGCTATTTGAAGGATCTACTTCGTGGGGTTTCCCATGTTTTGAGCAGGGAATACAGACATTAAATAAACTGCCATCTATCAACACAGTTTTCTTACCGGTCGTCAGTTGGCGCCCACACAATTCACAATATGACGGCATAGCATTAGAATAGACTAATGTGAATTTAGTCTTTTCTTTAAGGGCATTCATTAAATCCTCATGAATCCCGCTAGATGTGATCTTTAATCTTTGTGAACTAGGATAGTCAAAGGAGACAAAATCTAACTCTATTGATAATTTTCAATAAAAAGGTAGTTCTTTAATTGTCTTAGCCCGTGACTAGTTTGGCCCATGGCCAAATCTCATAAGATTTATTTTGTATTCTAATCCACAGTGGCATTGTGATCTGTACTTATGAACTCTGATGAAAAAATCTATCATCATCTAAGGGCTCTATTTAAAATAGATACATTCCCAAAAGGAGATTTGCAATTTGAGTACTCTAAAAAAACTGGACGTATAAAAAATTTTAGTATAGAAGGGAATTTATTTGCAACTCTGAGAACTGATGGAGGACTTGCCTTAACGATATTCGGGGCAAAAGAGTTGATGAATACCAAGGGTTTTAAAGAGAATTGCGTGATACCTAATTCAGATTTCCTTGAATTTATCTCTGAAGGCCGATCGCTATTTGCTAAACACGTGGAATGGTGTGGGTCAAATGTTGAGGTAGGATCAGACGTGGCGATAGTAGATTTCAATGAAAATGTGATAGCTGTAGGACGGGCTCTACTTGGAGCTAAACTAATGAAAGGATATCAGAAAGGGGTAGCTGTTAAGGTTAGAGAAGGAATAAAAAGGCGACTGAATTAAGAAATGATGATTGAAATGATGCGCGGAGGCAATCGCGAGATGAGACGAATGTTAGACAAGATGGGATTGGAGATGAAGGATATGGGTAACATTGAAGAAGTTATTATCAAAACTGAAACTAAGGAACTTTATCTCATAAAACCTCAAATTATTGAAATGAAAGGGAAAGATAATACCATCTTCCAAGTTGTTGCAAGCGATATTCAGGAAAGACAGCGAGAGATTCCGTTTTTTAAAGACGAAGATGTAGTCCTTGTAATGCAACAGGCGAATGTCGCAAAAGAAAAAGCAATTCAAGCACTCGTAGACTCGAAGGGTGACATTGCTCAAGCTATACTGAGCTTAACTATATGAATAAACGTTCATTGGATAGTATTTATCGCAATTTGCAGATTAATTCTATGAATAAATGGGCTCATCTGTAGACATAGAACCCGGACACATAGCACATTAACGAATCTTATTAAAAAGTTATCCTTATTCTTCTGTAAATGATACCATGTTCAAACCCCGTGTTCAATCTATATCATAGTATTCGCATTCTGAGCTTTTCCTTGGCTGGTCAAGTGGTCTGGGTCCACTTGACTTTCAACATAAGGTCGCAGTTGTGATAACTCTAAAACAAATTTCTCTAGTAGCAGTACGGCATTAAAGTCAGTATTGAGTTTATACATATTGGTTTTTCCAATTCTTCGGCTATTATAAATCACCTGAATTCTTTCAAGATCAGGTACTTCTCTAAACACAGTTCTAAATGATAAACCTGTTTTTTGAGAGATCTCGTTCGCAGAATAATCAAATTCCTTGTGATCAAGGAAGAAATCTAATATCTGAGCAACAGCTTTTGAAGAGAACAATCTAGTCAAAATACCGCAATCTGATTGATCGTCATAACCATCGATTATCACATCTTAGCTACAACCCTGCCATATTTGTCTCTTTCTATGAACTCGAACCTAATCATAGTGTACTTCATATAAACATTCAATTGACACATATGTCTATACATCAACGAATAAATATCTAAATAATATTTATTGCAATGATGGATTCGTACAAAACTGCGATTCTTCGCATATTAGTAAAACGTCAAGAGAATCCAATTGAAATATCGAACTTGATTAGTGGATTTCCGAATTATTTTAAAGACGAGGTTTCATCTGCAGTCTTTCATTTACAGACTCTCGGATATGTTTCGATTTATCATTCACCAGAAGGAAATAATTATGTCTACTTAAACACGCGGATGAGAAGAGAGGTGTTAAGCTTAATTGGGGCCGAGATAGACGCCAGGAATCAGCACCCACATTGTGACACTTCTAGTAATTCAAAAGTTACGGCTAAAGTACAAACCAAATCGGTATCTGAAAAGAAATCTGTCTTAGTGCCATCCGTGCGTGGTTCGATAATTGCATGTATTCTGTTGTTATCAGCTATGTCGACCTGGACTCTTTTGACTGCATTTAATCATATTGGAGCATTAGATCCTTCCTATAATAAAATCAATGAGATACAACGACCTAGTGTGAGCAAATCCGTAGATTATTCGATGCCACAAAGCCATCATATCATGCTGATTTCCAATATAATGGATGGGCCTTCTTATGACTTTACAATTATCCAAGCTGATTATCCAATTTATATAATAAATCCTATACAACATGATATCCAACATCAAATTCTAGTAATTGGCCAGGTTGATTCAACAGGAATAGGGAATACTGTTAAGAAGATAACGTCTAATGATTCACATAGATATAAAATATAGGTTGAGAATCACGGACAAACAAATTTGAAAATGAAAAATCAAATAAATCGATTTTGGACTATCAATACACTCTGAGGTTATTTGCTTATCAAGATGTACTGATGAAAGGATCTGCATATGACAAAATTATTCTTGAAATTTCAGGTCTCATTAAGTATTCAGAAGGCATTTCGCCAGAGCTAACCATTTTCCTCATCTTAGTACCACTTAGGACTTCTCTAAACTCTTGTCCGTGTGGACAATTCTTGGCATTTGAGTATCCTAGACATCTTTTGCAATAATAAAACTCTGGAAAAAAAATTGGCTCAATTTCAAGATCTGGATAATCATTAAAGATTTCGTGCGCGGCAAACGGTTGATAGAATTGACCGACCCCTGCATGATCTCTGCCAACTATAAAGTGAGAACAACCGAAATTTTTTCTCATAATTGCATGATGAATTGCTTCTTTGGGACCAGCGTACCTCATTTCGGTATGAAGAGTCGCAAATATAGTACTATACTCAGGATAATAGTTATTGATCAATGAATTATATGCATTCAAAATCAACTCATCTTTGAAATCTCCCTGCTTCTTCTTACCGATCAAAGGATTAAGAAAAAGGCCGTCGTAAATATTTAATGCTGCCTTTTGTACCATTTCATGTGCAATATGTGGGACGTTTCTAGTTTGGAAACCTACAACAGTTTCCCATCCTCGCTTCTGTATTTCAGATCTAACTTCCAAAGGTGTCATTCTGAATTTTCTTTTCGGAGATTCTGATATTCTTGAGATAACTTCCACTTTCCCTCCAATTAGATAATCATTCATAGCAGAGATCTTCGAGACTCCAGGGTGTCTCAAGTCGTCAGTATTGTACAGAGCCCTCGATACCGGAAGCTTTTCCAGAGAATATATATCATCAACATATAACAAGCCAAAAGATTCATTATTGTTCTTCAATAATACTTCTCCTGCGTCCTTCATACTCACAGAGGTCTTTTTGTCAACATCCAACATGATTGGGATGGTCCACGCTAAATCATTCCACAATCTTCCATGTTGGAAAATTTTTCTGAATTCATCGCTTCCAACAAAGCCTTCTAACGGACTAAAAATGCCATCAGCTATGTTTTCGATATCATTTCTTAAATCATTACTGATTTCAAGTGATGTCATACCATCAAAGTTTTTGTTAGTTTCTATGATCCTATTTACAAGTCTTCCTCCATGGGGAGATATCGGATTGTGATGACCCATGTATTCAACCTAGCCTTTTTGAGTTTTCCAGTGCAAACCACATTCCTTATGAGCCGAGCTTTCCCACCACCATCTACCAGACCTTTGATCCTCTCCAGGCTTTATCGATCGTGTGCAAGGTTCACAGCCTATACTTGGAAATCCGAGGTCATGCAGCTTATTATAAGGTACATTATTTGCTTTAATGTAGTCCCAGACCATATCCGTAGTCCAATCCGCCAAAGGATTAATTTTAACGATATTTCGGTGCAATTCATCTATTTCTACCTTCTTAATAGTTTGTCTAGTACTTGTCTGGTCTCTTCTTAAACCTGTAATCCATGCATCAAGGTTGTCTAATGCCCTTGCGAGAGGCCGAACCTTCCGAACATCACAACAGAGCTTCCTGTTATCTATACTATCATACATCAAGTTTAGGCCCCTTGTTCTTACCATTTCCTCGACGTCGTCTCGTTCTGGAAAGTATATTTCAACTGGAATATCATACTTCTTTCGAATTATGTCAATTATGTCGTAAGTTTCTTGATTAAGCCGACCAGTATCAAGCGTAAATACTTTGGCGTTCTTACTATCGATCTTGTTCATAAGGTCTATGATTACAACATCCTCAGCACCAAAGCTCGACGCTAGTCCTACGCACGAGCCATATGTATCAATTGCCCATTTCAAAACATCATAAGCAGATTTATTTTCCATGTTTTCCGCCATACCTTGCAATTGTGCTAATGACGGTCTCGGATCACCAGTATTAGTCATGATCACCGGTGAAATTTTGTAGTGTAGACTTATATTCATATCTTTTTCTACATATTTTTTTAGAGTCAAAAAATACGGGACCCCACATTGACAGTAAATAATTTGATCAGCTAAGTCTTACACAAGCATGACTAATACTCGAGGCTATGTAAAAAAGGTAATACGATTTTTAGATTGTGTATCACTGCTAACATCAACAAATGAAATTACAACTGAGAATAGCAATTCTAAAGCTCAAGTACGTATTGGTCATACTTTTGTATCAAATACTAATGATTAGCTGGATTAAGTAACGGTTTCAATTATTACATGAAGACTTTTATATGAATAAATTGTATTAACAGTACATCTTTTGTCATCAAACATAATTAAACCTATAAAAGTTTCCGTTAAATCAAAGAGCGATCTACTAGATCAGGCGTATGATGCCATTTCAAAGAGTGGTGAGAATGGAATCTTCCAAACAGAACTGTGCAAGGTTTTTTCTTTGGATAGTAGAGACGGTTCAAGATTGGTTGGTAATTTGGAAAAGCAATCGCTTATTTCTCGCGAAAAAATCCTCTACAAGGGCAGATGGACGTATAAGTTGGTACTAAGAAAGTCCGTTGCTTCTCCAGATTCCATAAAGAGGCCAATAGAAGTAACTTGCGTGGAGGGTGCTCCTTGTTTTAGCTGCACCTTTCAGCATCTTTGCTCGTCAGATGATGAAACTAGTCAATACAGTCCGGCAAGATGCTCATGGATTGAGGAATGGGTTCTAGCAAGCTTTGGTCGAGCGATGGATAACCAGCAGAACTCCGAGATCTGAATTCACGTTCCTATATTATTTGGAACATACAAGTGATCATCGTCAAACAATTAACACTCATAAGCATCTATTTGAAGTTAATCGATATTCAGTATAGTTGCTGCACATGCTATTCGAATTTTTAGAAGGTTACTGAACTAGGTATTAATGTGCTGACAAGAGTTCATTTGGTTTGCAACATAAGGTTGCATGACCTTGATGAAACAATATATAAACGTTTTAATAATTAAAAGGTAAGGACATGTACTAGATTCCATTATTAAATGATTTTGAGGCTGAACTGAACCCAGAATCTATGTCAGCGTTGCCAATCACTTTCCATGTTATATTTCTTCCTGTAGACTGATTCGTAATTTGCCTCAGTATTTCGGAATTAGAGTTTGAAGGAGTAATAGTAAATTGGGACTGTAATTGGGTATCAGTTTTGGAGAGGAGTTGAGGTCTTCCGTTTACAGGAACATCCTCATAGGAAAGAATCCCATCACCCAACGGGCGGCCATTAGCATATAATTGGTATTCGATTCTTGAAGTAGTTAGTGATTTATCAGTAGGATTATGTACGCCAAAAACTAGATTTAATTGAACTATTCTAGGGTTGACCGCAGTGGCATTTTTCACGACTTCTACCTTTTCCAATTTTATTGTAACATCGCTCACGTCTGTAGGTAGTGTGATTGTTAAAATCAACGGAAGCAAGACTATTGTAACTACTACCGCTGCTATTACCCCAATAAGTATGATCCTACGCCTACTAAATAACATATTTTAATATAGCTAAGTAATCAAAGTGAATTAAAATCTTTCTTATTTTCTTCTGACAGTATAGATAATATTATCATTGCACATCAAATATTCTAAATGCCACTGATCGACGTCCTTGTTATCTGGGTGCACTTGATTTGTGCCTCAATATGGGTGGGTGGCTCCATTTTCCTTGGTTTAATCCTTGCACCAATGCTTGGTTCGATTACAAGTAGCATGGAAGAACGTCTATCTATCATGATAAGAGTCGGAAGAAGATTCAACATGGTTGCATTGCCTTCACTTTTAATTTTGGTCCTAACTGGTTTATACAATTCGCGTACATACTTGGCAGAACCTAGTATGATAGTTAGAACTGATTACGGTATCATTCTCTTGATCAAGATCATAGTAGTAATCGGGATTCTAATTACCTATTTTATACATATCAAACTGCTTGGCAACAATGTCGAGAAGAAGATCAAGAGTGAGAACGTTTATAGTCTGTATGTTCAGTCTATCCGCTCGAAGATAATATTATTAGGTCGAATCACTGTCATAATGTCGATAGTAGTTCTATTACTTGCGGCCATTCTCCAACGTGGAGGTTTTATTATTTAGAGACATCTGAACTATAATAGGTAAGAAATAGTGACAAAGTTTATACCTCCTATTTGACAATTATTATTTAGAGAAATGTTTTAGTCCAATTACAGTCCTAAATGTCTCAAATGTCAGGTTTCGATACTAGAAGTTGGAATATTAAGGCTAGATAACTTTATTCCAAGCTTACGTCAGAATTTACTAGTCATTATATCGAATCGATCACCTTTAGATGTTAAATTATTACGATAGATTTAATCGCCATCATCTGTCTATTTGGAGGTAACAATCTACGAATGTTGCTTGCATCATTTGAGGTGTTAACACTGTCGCTTGTTGTAGTTCACTTTTTATGGTGAATTATTCTGGGTAGCCTGCGATTAAGATAATCGCTTCTCTAATTCTAAATAAAAGTATCTATTGCAGAACAGGAATGAACCTAGTATTAGTAATTCGCTATTGAAATAATCCGGAATTCAAATTAATAAGTAATTGGCTAGTGTAAATTAGGAGCAAATTGAGTCTGTCTGCCGCTACTAATAAAAGTAGAGCAGTAACTCTATGAATTCTGATTACGGATTTGAATTTATGATCCATTCTAAAAAGTTCAAGTTATCTCATTGTTACATCTACCAGAGTGAGTTGTATTTCGACATTTATAGTAACGACAAACCCCTCATACAGTATCATTAATCATAGTCACTGTTATTGCTGTGGATTTTTAGAGTCGACTAGAATAAGTTACCTCAATATAGTTCCTAGCATGATAGAAAAATATTAGTGGACAAGAATTAAATCATAACATTGGCTATTATAGTTGACTCATTAAGTCGTCCATTATCAAGAGTATGGAACTACCTCATGCATTAAATCTCAAATTATATTGATAACCATTAACAAAAATGTCCTTTAAGAATCAATAGTGTAAAAGTTGCTTACCAAAAGGTGGGCACAAATGATCATACGATATCGCTCCAGAAAACTCTCCTCGCTTATATAAGAAAACATTCTGAAGTTCATTGACAATTTGCTTGTAGGAATTGATTTTGAAACAATGATTATGATTCGACATATGCAATAAATATGTTTTATAAATAGTAACACCAATAGAGATAAAACTTACAATAATCAATATTATGTATGGTTATTACTATTGATGTATCCATTTTGCCGGAGGATCTTCGACCGATTATTGACGAAATAAAGAGTACTATCCACTCCAATAGGGTCTATGCTAAAAACAGAGAAAAAACCGAAACTGATATGCATGGTCAAAACAATAAAAACAATATCATAACTGTTGATCAAGATAAGAGCAAAATTCATGAAATTAAACAAAAGGTTAAGGACGCTCTTATCAAGCTCAGAATAAGAGACTATGTTGTAATAGATGACACAAATACGGATAGTCAATTGAAGATCGTAGACAAAGCTCACGCAGAAAAATTAGGCATATACCATTGTCGTCATTGTGGAATGGCTTTCGAAGACCAAATTCAATTGAGCACACATCAAAGGATACACTATTTTATCTGAATTTGCAACCTATAGAATACTCGATACAATATATGAAAAATACAGAGGCAGCAAAGCTCGCTTATACTAATGGGCAGAATTCTCGGACGAACAGTATGGACCTAAAAAATGAAGTATGAAAAAGAAGCTATTTAGTTAGCAGTAGATACGTGTTAAGTCGAAATATGTCTATATGAATTATGCTGCATTAGAACTAAATCTAAATGTTTGTTTCATGTATACTATTTCGATAAGTCTGATAAAGATCTTATGGATTACCAAACAATGTAGATCTTCTTAGTAGTTGTCATAATGAATACTTATCAATTCCTTATACATGTCCACATCACAAAGTAGATACTAACATAGAGTGGCTCACAGTTATTACCTCAGCTCATCGTGTCTAAAGCAACTGGTAACATGATCATTTACCATTCCAATCGCTTGCATAATGGCATAACAAGTGACAGATCCTACAAATTTAAAACTCCTCTTTTTCAAATCATCGCTTAATTTGTCAGAAATCTTTGTTCTTGAAGGGACGTCTTCGTAGTTGATCCATTGATTTTGTATTGGTACTCCATCAACGAAGCTCCATAAATAGGAATCAAATGTTCCGAATTGGTCTTGTACTTTTATAAAGGCATTAGCATTTTTTACAACAGATTGTATCTTCGATTTATTTCTAATAATAGAAGAATTCACGAAAAGTTCCTGAAGCTTTTCTTGATCATATTGCGCAATCTTATTAACATCAAAATTGTCAAATGATTCACGATAGGCTTCCCTTTTCTTTAGAATTATCGACCAGCTTAGACCCGCCTGAGCCGTTTCAAGTAACAAAAATTCGAATAGCTTATTGTCATCATGGACTGGAACCCCCCATTCGTTATCATGATATTTGACATCAAGTAGAGTGCCTTCTTCAGCCCATTTGCATCGAATTTTCATACGCTATATTACTAGACATTAGAGTATCTACTATAAAGAGATCTATCAAAGATATCCCCAGCTGTCTGTACTAGGATAATCTGTAGAACAAAAATTCAAAGAAAAGAACTAAATTCGAGGTCGGATATCTAATAGACTATTCCCAGATAAATGTAATGACATAGAATGCACCTTGAAACTTAATATTTGTACCACGTTTACCATAAAAAATTAAGCCTGTCAATTATGCCCTAAGAACAATCCATAAATGCTTACTTTGAAAGCATATTCGAATTGGCTAATTGTCGATTTCCGAATAATAGCAGTATATAACTACTTATCATCTTATTCCTGATATTTAATTTCCTCTATCTCATAGGAATCATCAAGCTGTTTGTATACATATATGTTGCAAACTCTGCACTGGTATTGTTTTAGTGGACGTTCATGAATAATAGATCCATTCAACCATACCATAAGCGAGCCACACAGTGGGCAGTTCATTGTCATTTAGTGTGTACTGCGACATTTAGCACGTATTAATATTTCGTTAAACTTTCTCTAACCATATCCTAGAGGATAAATCAAACTCAGATATTATTCCTACCTACCCACATCGAATCATGAGGATTAGGATCCAATTTCGATTGATACAAATACAATCTATCAGAATATTAGATTTTAGAGAACAGCTTTAGAATTAAATAAATCACCGCATAAATAGGATTGGAGTAGGCTTAGCTATTATGAAAATTTGACTTTTTGACTTTATATGATTTTTACTTAAATCGGTAAGGATAATTTGCCAGTATACTCTTCTAGCCTTCTCTCTGTTTTAATTTTTGAAATGATCCTATTCATATCAGCTTCAGAAAACCATTGAGAAATCGATTTTGCAATACCATTCTTATCACAAATTGCGATTAAATATCCATTAGACTCATTTTTTACTGCGATCAAGTTTTCTTCGCCCACTGGCTCCCATTTATTATCTTGATTATCTTTCAAAGCCAACGCTGGTAATGCATGTCCAGCAAATGAATTCAGAAGCTCCTGTGCTAGCTTGACACGCTTTTCACCTAGTTTCAATGCAGTGAAATATTGCATATTTGTTCTACCTGATACAGTCATTTTAAAGTATTTAGGATCTCTAACAATATGGGAAACTTGTTCTTTGACTTCAAGACCTTCCTTGAAGTACGTATGAATTGAGCGAGTAAATGTTTAGGATATTCAGTCTCATATTCCTTGGCTTGCATTGCCAAATCCAGCTTATCCACCGAATGCACAAAATTTGCTGTTCGAGTTATATTTTGTGAGTACTCCTCCCAGATCTTATGATATTCTGTACGCACGGAAGCAGGTACTGATTGCAAAATCAATTTCATAGCATTCTGTTCCAAATCGTGCTTGGATTTCTTATCTATCTCGTCCGGCATGTAGTCTCCTATTATTGATTCTGCCAGATCATGGAGAATTGTCATCTTTAGGACTTTTTCTGTTTTCAGTCCTAATAAATCAGATAATACCATGCTTATGAGACACGTTGAATAGGAATGATCTGCTACCGATTCAGGATCATTGACTCCCACCTTACTAATCCAACCTGACCTCTTTGTAGACTTGAGTTTTAAACCATATTCGAAAAACTTGTGCAGATCTGAATATATCAGGTTCAATTCACGATTTCCTCAATTCTGGAGTACATAACGGGCATTGGATAAAATATTCGAGTAGATCAGTGTTCAGCGATCCAAATTTTAGCATGATCTAGATACTTGACTATGACAACTATACAAATATTTAATATAATTGCAAGTCGTGATGTACTGTTAATTTATTCACTTTCTTGAAATACGCTTTGATCTGTTATTCCTTTATGCTTTCCCATTTGATGTCAGATACTCCGACACGTTGGTTCACTATTCTTGAAATTACAAATAAAAGATCAGATAATCTATTCAGGTATACCAGAATTGATGGATTTATACTCTCTTTTTGGGAAAGTGTGACTACCGCTATTTCAGATCTACGTGCAGCTGTCCTGTTTACGTGTAATGATGAGCTACCCAAGCTTCCTCCAGGAAGCAAAAAGTATGTAATTGGGGGCAAAATTGCTTCAAATCGATCGATGGCAGATTCTAGGAATATCGTCATATCTGCTTTCGCCCTAGGTGTTTTATTATGCATCCGTGTGAAGTTTTTATCAGGATCATATGACGGATCGGCTAAATCCGCCCCAATAATAAAAAGATCATTTTGAATTCTAGTCAATAAACCTATAATATCCGTAAATATATCCTTTGAATTTTCCTTAAGTAAGGAAATTGAGAAACCTATACTAGAATTCAACTCATCTACAAGTCCATAAGCAATTATCCTCTGACTGTTTTTCAATACTCTAGCTCCGCCAATTAAGCCGGTTTCTCCTCTGTCCCCGGTTTTGGTATATATCTTCATGGTTCGTACGTCTAGCTAACGAACCTTAATGAACTCATTTAAAGTAATTGATTCAAATTTTTACATTTTTGGGTCAGATAATAGATTAATCAGTAGGAGTGTACCTCGGATTTGTGCTCGCGTAAGTATTTCTTTTTCTTAAATCTCTCGTTACATTTCTCGCATTTAAACGGTTTCTCAAACTCTAGTAAAAAGCGCTCTTTCCTCTCTTCTGGCGTCTCTATTATCTGATCAGATTTAATATCAACCATGTTATGTAACCAATTCCGTTATGAAAATCCTTTTATTGATTTATCTGCCTTAAGGAACTTAATTATCTTAGAATTATTATTTAGAATCGTATTATCTTATTTTGATAAATGTTAGTCTGGTTAATCGAGTTTTTGAATCTAGAGGAGAAGATTATCAATTCTCATAAAGCCAGAAGTGCTCCATTCGCGATCCAATATAAAAACATTCCTAACAATAACACGGCCCTGTTAAGTTAAGCCGATAGAGCTTTAGCTGTGAATGTCTCTTCTATTGTATATGTTAATCTTCCAACGGAAGAGAACATCCACAGGACTAATCATGTATGCACTGTACTTGTACTTTCTAGGACTAAGTTTCAGAAGTACTGCAAAGACATTGGATCCATTTGTAGAAAAGAGAAGTCATGTTGCTGCTGTATGGAAATTGAGTACAATTATTTCATCCAAATAAATTCTATCTAAAACGAACCAGGGTTACTGCCTTTATTAGATGAAACCATGTTGCAGATTGGTTCAGGCTATGCATGGTTATGAGTATCTATAGAATCTGTATATAAGCAAGTATTTGGAGTATACGTCTGAAGACATAGGAATATGATCTTAGATGAATCATTTCTAAGATTTTTAATCAAGATTTATGGAAAGCATACAGTATATAGTGATGGTGGAACATGGTATCCACAAGCATGTTCTTATCTTGGTATAAAACACCTAGTTCATACATCTTTTGAAAAAAGTATCATAGAAAGAACAATTGGATATTTCAAAGATAGAACTAAAACTTTTGAAGATTACTATCCATGCAAACACAAAATTAAATACAAATTGTCACATTTACACAACTGGCTCAGTCTGTTTGTGTTCATGCATAATGCAGACATTCTACATATCAAATTTATGAATCTAATACGAATTATGAGAGGTGAAAAAGCTTAACTTAACAGGGCCAATAACACTAATGTAGTGACGACACTAATAATTTAATAATACAGATATGCAACACAAAAAATCTACTATTTAACATATTTCTTCATCAGTATTGCCAGAGATCAGTTGAGACTAGATCGAATCTTCTCTGATGGAAAGAGATTACGAACTCGATCGCATTTAAGAATCATTAGAAGAGGATCTCAGTCTTTGAAAGGTGGTACGTTTGAGCTAAAAAAAACTTCCAAAAAGACTCCAAATATTCTATGGCGTATTGTCAAAAATAGGTGAGATTCCAAATATATATTGCATAGTTCTATCTTGCATGTAATGCTTGGCAGTAAAGACGTGAAGAAAATGATACACAAGGAATTTGAAAATGCTTATAATATTCAGATTAAAGAGTCCGATTTAAGTCCAGAGAAAATACATGCTAGCGAAGCATCGCGTTGTACGCGTTTGGCTTACTACGAACGAAAAAATCCTTTACCACCTGATTCTAACACTGCAATTTCAGTACTGATGAAGGATAACATTAGACGACTATTTGGCAATATTTCCTCAGAATACAAAGTTGACACCTTATCTATATTGAGTTCAGCAGATATGATCGTAGACAAGGAATACGTGGTGAAATTCGAGATCGTTAGTAAGCTGCCTGCTATGCCTCATCCTAGGGATCTACTATACTTGAATGCATGTCTATTTGCATTTGAAAAGATAGATGGCATTCTAATATACACAAATATTGATGGCGAAACGGTTGAGTTTTCGCTTACAAGAAATAATAGGATGCTTCAGGAAATAATCAGAAGAGCTAAAGTACTAAGTACATTGCTTAAAGAAGAAAGAGTCCCGATAGTAGAGCCATCAGAGCTCTGCCTTTCATGTAAATACTATGAAAGATGCTATGCTCAAGAAAGAAAGAATTCAAGTCTTGGTTTTCTTGGATTGGGTAAGAGTGGGTAGATTCTTTAATTGATTATAGAAAACATTTTTGATAATAGTATCATTCAATTTAATATTTCTACGACGAAGTGTGTTTTTATCAGATTAACTATGGAATTAACGTAACCAATATCTTGAAATATGATCATCATATCAGTAAAATATCATCTTTGTACTTCGATTACAGGATGACTTGTAAGTATCTGATTTAATACTAGTATACTTGGAAAGCTGCGGCCAACCAAAATTTTCAGTTAAGAGCCAAAGTTGGGTTTAAAAATTCATAATACCATTATATTATTATAACTAGATGAAAAATTAGGAAATCAGTGACCTTGACAAGATGGTTTTATCATCTATTCTCATTTTCATATTCTTGCCATTTTCAAAAGCAACTCCTACGGTAACTTGTCCATCCATGGAGAGGTTTAGTTATCTTGGTGCTCATAGACTTGAACTTTTGTGTAGATGTGTATACATGATTGTCATATAGGAATGGGATTTGAGCCAACTTAGCAGGATAACAGGAGATTAATAGGTGCTATTTGAAATTGGAGTGACTATGTCATACGCGACCATCATTGAACCATACCACTGTCGTTCTTAGGGAATCAATTAATACAGCTATTGGATGAATCGCTGAATTTCCAGTTGAACAAAGCGGAATTACAATTGTATAGATGACTTTATTCTTATTAATATAATACAGGAAGAGGTTTGCCGGACACTTTAATTTAGTTTCTCGGGAATGCTTTGGCTATAAGCATGGTTTTGTCTCGAAATGTGTGCACCCGGATAATTTCTGGCGACAGGAGGTGGCTATTATTGAGGACGTTACTACAATTCAATGCCTGCAATATTACAATCTATAACCTCCACAGGTGTGAAACAGTCTTCGGTTAGTGAATTAGTAATATCCATCCACTCCGTTTCGACATTTATTGTAGGTGTATTTTATAGATTTCCGAATTATACCGAGGATTGTGAGTTACGTAGCTAGCATAAATCAATCGGATTTACCCATAATGGCCATACTAGGAGTAGCATCTGTGCTATCTTTTGTAGCATCTGTAATTAGAATATCAGTTGTAACAGAAGCTTCTTTGCTGGCGTCATGAGAGTTGAATTCAAAGTACATTCAGTTACTAAGGTTCTGGCAATTCCGATCAGAGATAGATTCGCACGAATATTTTTTGTTTCAGTCGATGTACTAAAGAATATTCGACTACTTCCAATCTTTATACTCCAGTTCTAATTTTGGTAAGTGATATCGTTAGTGGTGAAATTCCTTACTGTTTTCAAACCTGCTAGAGCACGAGGATATAGCAACTCAGCTGCGCTAAAGGTGAATTCAGATTGTCAACTTCAGGAAGCTAATTAGAGTTAGCCGTAGCTAAAGGAGGAATACATATCGGAGTTACAAGTTCCTTTCTACTTCCAATGAATTGAAAAATGAAAATGATTATCACACATTTATCACAACTTAGATGATAAAACTTGAACGGAAATTATCAGACATAGTAGCTTCAAAGACGACGATATTGTTTTCTCCCTATGCATACATAAAAAAAGAATGCTAAATATTGGAATTTTTAAGTAGACAAGTACAAAATGAAGTCAATTGATCACAGATAGACAACATCAAGGGAAAGTTGTACGTTATTTGATTTCGTATTGTCGAAGATGGTAAATTTATATGATTAGCGTACTATTCCATAATTGCCGTTCCTCAAGCTGAGTAGGTGGTGACAGAGTGCATTGCATATTAATAGAAATTTGTATACTTTAAGAACAATACAACTTGTGTGTATTGACAGCCAAATCAAATTAACGGTTGTAATAATTCAATAAATTAACGGATCGGGTAACTTCAGGACTTATAAGAAGATGACGATTGAAATATAGTTCTTGACTTGATAGGTATGCTAATTAATATTAATGTACTCATATGTAGAAACTAGTCTAATATGTCAAAGAATTCAATTAAGAGGTGCGTTATATGCGGTTGCACTGAACACAGTTTGGTAGGTTGCATAACACATTGGCGCATGCATGATAAAAATGAAGGCAGATGTAGATTGAAGAATTCTAGTTGATATGCTAAATTAGAAATTACTGGACAATAGTGTGCATGAATCATCATACATTAATTCATTTTCTAGTATCGTAAATTAGAAACACAATTGTCAAATATTTCGAATTTGTGCAATACTAGATATTATGTGTTTGCCGCCATTGTTAGCCTTGATGAAAAATAGAAGAAACAATAATCGCAAGGAAATAAACTATTGCCACCGCCTTCACCGTCTTGCCTATACTCATTACGATAACAAATTTCTTAAAGTCATACTTCTTAACTCCTGCTATAATTGGGATAACATCTCCAAAAATTGGGATCCATGGGGACAAGAAAATTATAAACCATCCATATCTTTCCAACATAATGCTACTACGTTTTTCCTTCTCGGTTCGATATGTGGTATCAGGATTACCAACATAATTTGTATCAGTTCCCTCAGATCGGTTCTTACGAATTTGAAGAGACAGTTTTTTGCCAGTATAACCCAGATAGTACGCAAGAAGCCCTCCAATGATTGAGGCCATAGTTAGCACTATAAATACATCTAATTGATTTTGTCCGGAGGCTAGCAAAGCAGAGATCGTTAATTCAGTTGGAATAGGAATAACTGAAGAAAGTAAGCCGTTTAAAAATAGGCCCAATAATCCATATTGAGTAAAGAGTATTGCTATTGATGTTGGAATAGCAAAATTTAGCATCGATCGGTAGATATACTGACTGAAATCAGCAAACTTTAACTTGCTGTAATCTCAAATCAATGTACATGGATTTCAAAATAGACTACAAGAATGATTTTTCGACTGATTTCAAAATTTGAGAAATCGGTTCTATATGCCCATATCCATTCATAATTCTATTCCATATTGTCCTTATCTTGACTTTATTTTCAGGATCATCTTTTAGTAGAACTACAATATCTTCAAATAAACTCGATAGTTTCAATACGTCATCCTTGTCAATCTCATTTTCAAGTAGTTGTGATTCAGAGCTTTCCTTTTGAGCTGAATTCAGATGTGATAACTCTCTTATAATATTATCTATACTTGAGATGATATCTTGCCTTTCCACATAGATGTAAATTAGATCGGATCATATGAATGCATAGTTCAATAGAAATGATATAGTATCACCCATAATACAATATGAAATAAAATTCGAATTTCAATTATCATTTAATTATATTCTTTTTCGCACACAAAACATGCTTCAGTCTATGTAAGCTTTCAAACTCCTTGGCGAATGGAATTATTTTTCCTTAGCACACTTTTTCAATAGAGTAGCATTTGAACTAGTAATAATTCGACAGTCAAGATCGCAATAATAACGAGATACTGATTGTATGGCGTCATAAAATACAGGAGATACTTTCTCAATAGTTAGAATAGGCCGTTTAAATTAGATCTTGAATATGTTTTGCATCATCGTCACCTACCATACAAATATAGAATTCAAGTTGAAGTCTTGTTCAGATAAACAAAGCAAGTATCAGAACATAGATCATCCTATTACATGGCAATTATGATACAATACTTAGAATCGGAACACCAAAAAAAGAAGGATTGATTGCAGATAACTACTTTGCAACCAAATTGAAAGTTGTGCTTTCTATAAATTCTCCGCTTGGAGTACCCTCTACGGCGTCAACACTAACTTTCACCTGAAATGGTCCTGCTTGTGGAATAGTCACGGTTTGAATCCCAGTTCCATCAGCGGCTTTTTGATCTGCAGCTTGTTTGATTGTCTTACCGCCAGGGGCTGTCACAGTAAAAGTGTAACTTACTTGGCTTACTGGGGATTTTGTGCTATCCATGAAGAGTATACCAAATTTTGTAGGCGTACCATGTGTAATAATCGCTGGCTCCCAAAACAGCTGGATATTATATGTTCCGCGTCCAGTTTGCAGAGTTATCGGAGGTTTGGGTACTTCGACTTGACTCTTTGGTAACTTAGGAGGGCCTTGGCCAGTTGATTGAAGATCAAAAGCAAATTGTATTGGAGGAGTGCCACTCGTTACGGCTGCGAAAGCTTGTGCCTTAACCGGATAGGGCATATTTGGATTCACATATATGTTATTGTCAGCCCCATAGTGCCAAGACACGGCTGTAGTATCAAATGTTCCTGCTGGAACTGTCACCTTTGCTGCGCCATTCGGAGCAATAGGCGAACCACCTATGGCCGCGAGCTTACCCCAGTAAGGAGCGGTTAGTGATAGTCCAGGTTTTGGAACAAATGATGCCAACCAGTCTAGCGTATTGACATAACCACTTCGATATGGCCTCATTGCGACAGGTATTTGTGAACTTCCTAGAGCAGAAAGATCAAGATCGCTCAGGTGGAATGTACCGTTAAGGACATTGCCATTAGGTTCTACTACATATACAGGAGCTATCCAATAGCCCTTGTTTTTATCGAATTCTTTAAAATAGATAGTCATAGTGAAGGGCTGGCCTTCCTTCGTGTCGTGATCCTGCACCTTATAAGTGTAATATGTACCCGGTTTAGCACCTATGCCTAAGTACCAGTTATTCGCTGCATACACCTTTTGAGTTCCGATGGGTGACCCTGGCAGCAATAACACGGGCAAAATTAACATCACAGTCAAGGCAAAGAATGTGCCTATACCGATGCCAGTATTCTTGTATTGCTTTGCATTCATCAGATTATACTGCTCATATAACTTGATAAATATTTTTATTTTCATTTGAATACCAAGCAATATCCAACCTTTACTAATTCGATAAGGACATCTAATCATATGTAGGCACCAGTAAATCTGTTGTGCCGCGCATACTATCTACACATTTGAAGCTAGTTCAAATGTTCGAATTGTAAATAAATGAGGCTCACTGAGTTTTATTGTGTAAGCTGCAGTATCATCAGAAGAAAGGTGAGAAAGATCCTCTAGAAATTTCGTCTTGTCTCTTCCCCGTTCATAGAGGCCGCCTGATTCCTTAATACATAAGGGAAACTTTTGCAAACTAATATTTTTGGAGCGAAGGTACGAAATGAAACGTCGGTAGGCTTCAGGGTCGTACCAATTCCATCCCTTTTCCTCACAAAAGATAATCCATACATCGATAGTATTTTGAAAGAATGCCTTTGAACGCAGTTTTTCTAGACTCATGTTAATAGATAACATAAATGGATTTTTGAATTTATCGCAACTGATACGTAGTACTCCGAATGTGTCGCGTAGTTCGATGTACCAAGTTATGATCGAAACTCGACTAAAATATTGCTAAATAGAAAAATTATTACAAATTTGAAAAACTGCTTCCATATAAGTAAATTTTACAGTTATTTCATGCTTTTTCGACGAAACAAACTAAAATTCGATTTATTTAACTTAATAAAAATCCATAATGATATATATTCTTAAGTCGCAGGGGATATTGCTTAGTATGCCTAATCGAGATCAACTTCGTGAAGACA
Organism: Nitrososphaeraceae archaeon; assembly: GCA_040414675.1. Classification (GTDB taxonomy): domain Archaea; phylum Thermoproteota; class Nitrososphaeria; order Nitrososphaerales; family Nitrososphaeraceae; genus JARBAU01. The sequence continues at coordinate 162,102 of JBEDUN010000039.1, forward strand.
TATTAAAAACAAAAGAGTTTTGCAGTAGAATACTTGGGATATCATCTAAAATACGATATGCAGCAGTAATGAATGAATTCGGGCGAACGATAGCAGGTCAGTTGCGTAAAAATGTAGTTCCCCTATTTACACCAGTTGAGGCGAGAAATGAGAATTATATAGAAGCAACGAGAACACGTTTCAGAAGAAATTTTGATAAGTCAATCGGTAAGACTAACTTTACATTTACTGAAAATGAAAAGGTAAAGATTTTAGTAATTCCTGGTGAAACTAATTTTTGCTATGTAACTTTGGATAAGGAAGCGGAGCTAACTGAAGTAGAACAAATAGTCGACGCCATTAGGAAATCTTTTATTTCAAACAAAGTTGATCAATAATTTACTGTGACCTTGCTTGAGAGTAGTTCTTAATAGACTACCTATGCTCATATAGCAGCAAAAGATCAGCTAGGATAGAGACTTCAATTTCCTTTGCAATTCTTTATCTCCATAAATCGATGGATGATTCGGATCTGCAAGAAGAATTTCATACCATAAATGAGTCCCATCTTTGTATAAATAATATGAACCTAACACTTCCATATTTGGAAATTTTTCGTTAACCCTTTTTTCTGCGACCTTTTGCATACTTATTCCCTGTTTTATGCGTACTACACCCATATGTTTAGGTCTTCTACCTGCAACTGGTCTTTTTTTCCGCATGCCTCCCCTACCAACTCTCGTTCGAACTACGATTATCCCTTGCTTAGCTTTATATCCTAATCTCCTTGCTCTGTCTATTCTACTTGGTTTTTCAATTCTAGTGACGGCTGGTTCGAGTCTCCATCCTATAGCTTTTGATTTTACTTCGGAATTATGTTTCCACATCATTTTCCAAGTGGTGCCAATATGGGAGTACATGATTAGAGGTTTGGTTGAAGGAGCCCTTTATATCTGTATATTTCCACAAAGGTACTTCATTATTGTCCAATAATTAGAACATTCCAGTGTGTATTATGAACCATGATAATCAGCAGAATTGGTGTATATATCATTTATTTGATATTTGGTAAGTTGTCAATACATAAGGTATATCAGTCTGTAGGCTAATTTCTCATGATATCACTATTCGGTCATGTCACCTCATTCAATATGTGGATTATTTTTTCGGCAATTATTATAGATGCCAGTCGCTGTGCTTCCACAGTTTGGGCACCAATATGTGGTGTACATATGACATTAGGTAACTCAAAGAGCAATCTGTTCACAGGCGGTTCGATTTCAAATACATCTAAGGCTGCCCCCGCAATCTTTCCCTCCTTTAGTACACCATATAATGCATTCTCATCAACGACCCCTCCCCTAGAAGTATTAATAATATAAGCAGTTGACTTCATTTTCGAGAGACGATTTGAATCGAACATATATCGAGTCTGGGCATTAAGAGGTACGTGACAAGTTATAAAATCAGAACTTTCAATTAATGTATCAAGATCTGTTTTTATTAATCCAACTTCTTTAACAAAATCTTGATTTATGGGGATTGGATCATATCCAATCAGGTTCATTCTTAGCGCCTTTGCGATACGTGCAGTATTTCTACCTATACTACCTACTCCAACTATTCCCAAATATTTGCCACTAAGCTCTGATCCCATCAAGCTTTTCTTTACCCAATTTCCTTTTCTCGTTTCTGCATCTGCAAAAATGATGTTTCTGCTAAGGCACAACATAAAACCTATCACAAGTTCTGAAACTGCGCTTATTGCAGCTTCTGGAGCATTAATTACGCGAATATTCTTTGCCTCTGCAGCTACTACATCTACATTATCTAATCCCACTCCAACTCTGGCTATTATTTTTGCGGAAGTTGCGAGATCAATGACAGCTTTAGTTATTTTTGTTCTACTTCTGACAATCAGTATATCATAATTAGCAACAGAATCTAACAACTTCTCGGTAGTAACTTCAGGCTGATATGTTACCTCTAATCCTGCACTTTCTAAACTATGTAATCCAGCCTGATCAATTGTGTCACAAACGAGGACCCTTCCGGTAGCATTCATGCAAAGTTTGAAAATATAATAGATATTTAATTATTGTGTGGCTAGTATAACACGTATCAGGATCACGATCTGACTGATATTTGCCGAAATAATCAGATGAATTTGAACAATCATCGGCCATGGAAGGACGGATCTCCAATATCAGATTCCCAGATGAGATAGTTTCAGAAAAGTTTGGTGGATAACATTTTACTTTACAATAACTGACTTTGTAGATGATGGTTAGATATGTATCAGTGATTTGGTTAAGTGAAAAATATAATGTGTACTTGAAAAGCATCTAAATAAATAATATTATTCATTTAGCAGTCACACGTATTTCCGAAATTGATCAACATAACAAAGGGAACAATTGCGACACAAACAGTCCTTCAGTTTGAAATGCTAAAATACATAAAATAATAGTTCGGTATTTCATCATCTCCCATTTGGACTACAAAAGCACCAAAAGTTGCTCTCGCAGTCCAGACAAAGTCAATTAACTCTACCTCACTTATTATGATGCTATTCTTATTTCCCTCAGTCAGTGCTCTAGTTGCTCGATAAGCCCAATGATTTTTCTTTCTTTCGTTTAATGCACCTAGGTTAATACAATCTTCTTCTCGAATCTCCAGGGTCGATTCTAGATTGTGTAGGTCATTACTAGGTTCTGTCCTCATACTGCTTGCTAAATCTACACGGCTTTGTGCATCAGTAACTGATCTGACTACAAATGAAGTACAATTCATCCGATGTGTTCGTTGTAGTCGTTGCTGTTGTGAAGATGATGTCGACGAAGACCTTAGTTTTTCCACATTCAAATAAATTGGCTTGTGGCCAAAAAAGATAAAGCCAGAAATCATTACTGTAAGAAAGGTATTCAGCTGATTACGCAGTTCATTTCTCTTATTTGCAAGTACTTGAGAATCATACTTGCTATTCTCCAGCAATTTTTTCTCGTCACATACATGGCTAGGAAGCTTATCCAATAATAGCGATTTCATTCCTTCATCTCTGTTATTATGTGCAAAATCGATCCAATAATGACAACATTTGGAACACAGTCGGCCTCTCAATCCAAGATTTCTATTATTTTCATAAATGTCCTTATGTATACGAGAAAGAGTAGCTGCTTCACTATTAAATTGGCTATTCATAAACGTGTTTGACATACCTAATGCATTAACCGATGACCCTAATTGATTTTGGCCAAAGAAATTTCTTAGTTGAACTAATTGACGCAGCAAATCAAAGGTTTCTTGATCTATTATACCCCTTTTTGTAGTAGGTCCTGATGGAGATTCTTTCCTTGTTTCTTCAGCATAAGCCTTACTCGTAGCGGAACGAGGACTATTACTATTAACTATCTTTGGAAAAATCTGACTAGGTGTACCATGATTGTCACTGCTCTTCAAACGACTATTGCGATCATACCGGAGGTTGTTTTCATTTACATTATTTGGATTATGATTGACTTGCCTTATGTTACTAGAACTACTCGAGTTATATCCTGACTCGATATTCATTTGAGTTCTAGTTTGGTGCGTATTAATGCTAATCGGTTCTCCAGAACCGATATGTTTTCTTCTAATGTGTCTTTCCACGCTCCAATGTCTAGTAGGTGATAACTCAGTACAATTAGGACAAATCCATTTTGTTCTCAAGATCATATCTAATCAAGTATACGTTACACCGGTGTAACACCGGTGTCACACTAACTATCTACTGCAATGAAGGTGTTGGAATAAAAACATTTCTACAAGAACAAATTGAATCAGTAATAGTAATAGAACTATTATTAGAACGAACTATTCAATTTGCTAGCATAGAACATATTGACGTCAATTCTATTCATGAGAATAGCATTAAGTATGAATCAAGCTCGTAATGAAATCATATTTTTTAACGGGATCGGAATCCGATAGACTGTGCTATCGCAATACATTGATATCACTAAATCACTTTAAGGCAATGATTATGCTTTCATAATATTATAAGTGCAACGTCGGTAAACTCATCTAGTCATGACCAACATTATATTAGAGGAATGATGATTGAGAGGATAATTGATGCTGTGATTATTTTTTAGATAATAGCATGATTCTAGTTTTTGAAGCGATTCTCGCAAGTTTCTTTAAGAGCAATTCGTATTGATAAACATCTTTTTCAATCTAATTTGATATATTGAATTAAAATGTTAAAATCATTACAATCTTATGATTTTAGTCGCGAAATGCGAAAGTGTAAGTACAACTAGGTTAATACCATTTAGATAGAATTTCACACCAAACTTTATAAATAAATTTACTTTCGTGGATATATCAGTATTTTGACGTATAACGGAAGTGAACGGAATTATATGCATTATTGCAAGGCATTAGGAGTAAGGATAAGATATCTTACCAGAATAATGAGCATTGTGTAATAGTAATGTTTTATTGTTCAATTTAAATCAGGAACTGAAACTTTTATAGCTATTAAATACCATTATTCCCATGCGCAGACCAGACTGGGATGAATATTTCATGCTCTATGCCGAGATAGCTAAACTCCGTTCAAACTGCATGACTAGGCATGTGGGTGCCGTAATTGTTAAAGAGAATAGACAGATTGCAACAGGGTACAATGGGACTCCATCAGGGATCAAGAATTGTTTTGAAGGAGGATGCTTAAGATGTAAGGAAAGAATTCAAGGAAACGTTCGATCTGGTGACCAACTAGACAGATGCCTGTGTACTCATGCAGAAGCAAATGCAATAATGCAATGTGCGTTGTTTGGTAATGCTGGAAGCACCAAGGGGGCCACGTTATATTCAACATTTACTCCTTGCATGGAATGCAGCAAAATGGCAATCGGCGTTGGCATAAAAAGGATAGTAGTTCTTGACAATTATCCTGAGGATGTGACAGAAGTCCTAAAAGAAACAAATATTCAGATGAGACATTTATCATACAGTAATCTGAGAGAATGGATATCATTAATCAATCCAGATCCAGAGGCTTCAAAAACTCCCGATGTTTAACTCTCGATCCGTAATAGCTTGGACCAGATTCTCAACTAATCAAGAATAGAATTTTATTACACATCATTAGGCTCTAATTGAGGTAATGAATAGCAGTAAGTTCAGTGTATCATTGACCGAGTCTGAGTGGCAAGTAATACTGAATTCATTGAGTAACACTATATTCAATGAAGAGCTGACAGAGGAGTCCAGAAAGAGCGCAAAAGAACTTTTTCTAAAATTACAAAAGCATCTTGGCATTTAAATCTAATAGGCATTCTTTAGATAGAATTAAAGAATCAAAGGATGTGTCAAGATACGAATATTATAGAATCAAGTAGACACATCCTATTCCCTTTAGTATGAATTTTGAGATTAGTAACTAATTAGTAACTAATCGCAACTACTAGACGTAGCATAAATCTAGTATTAAAGTTGGCTAGATTCATCTATTATTTATGCCTGATCTGGCCTTATGGATTGTATCTAATACCATATCCACATCTTCTGCCTCAGGATCCAATTCTAAATATAAATTAAGCATTTCCAACGCCTCCTCTGGTCTTTGATTCTTTAATAACAGAAGGCCCTTGTCTCGTATTGCATTGGGATTGTATTTATCAATAGCTAGGATCATTTCATTTGCGAGCTCTGTGCTGTGAAGGTCTTGAGACTCATAATAGCTAGATTTTAGATTATTCAGGAGCCGTACTAAAACTTGAATGGTCGTCGCTTTTCGAACAAAATCTTTGGTAAGCGCAATATTCTGGTTAGGATAAAATTGTTCCAATAACTGCTTCAGTGCGTAATCATCCATTATCCTACCTTCATTATATGGATCTATAATTATTTCGCTATTATCATCTTCCAAAATATATTTCACAAGAAAATGTGCGGGAAAGCTAACTGGATATAGCTTGAAATTTAGTAGATAAGCAGTACGCATATATAGAATCGACAATGTTATTGGAATGCCTAGTTTTCGCTCCATTACGACATTAAGAAAATTATTTGATGGATTGAAGTAGTCTTGTTCATTTCCTCGGAATCCCACACTTCTAAAGAGATAATTATTGATTTCTCCAATCATTTGTGTTGGTCGAAGTGGCATACGTTTTTTTAAGGATGATTGGAGTTCTTTTCCCAACGCGTCAATACTCTCCATATAATGCGGTACTTCTAAGTTCGGATACGCCATTAATCTTGCTAAATGTAATGCATACAATGATAAATCGTCAGTATTAGCAGGGGCCGAGATTGCATTCGCTACGTTGCTCCTCCAATCTTCGATTAAGTTACGTAGATCATGAATCGGCAATATCTATTATTGGCAAATTTACCTACTTATAATTTTCACGCAGTAATTCTTGACTTCCTAACAATAATAGAAAATCAAACCTGGGTTTTAAACTTGATTGATAGGCAAGTCATTACAACCTCAGTCTTAGAAATCGATGGCCGATTCTTATAAATATTTGGAAATGCCATAATTGTGGTATAGATACTTCAATAAATAACATAAGTATGAAGTAGTATTATCTCGACACCATTATTCATGGGCTAAAATATATAGACATGGTCTAGTTAGACTATCGATGCTTTATTATATTCATCTCTAGTTTGTCTATACCTTCTGTAATCCTCATCCACTTCTATTGCTGATGCCAATATCTTACTTTTTATGGATTTGGATGATTGCAAGAACATTTTAGTATCTTTTGGTAGGCAATGACCACCTATTCCATCTCTTGGTTCAAGGATATTAACATTCCATTTTGTATTTAATGCATCTCGTAGTTCTGCAAAGTTTATGTTATTTGCTTGACAGT